>JASGMV010000027.1 GCA_030156255.1 Desulfovibrionales bacterium | reverse complement strand
GCCCTATAAAAGTTTTCGGGAAAGGGTTTCCCCCTTCCCCGGCTCTTCGCTCTAAAGTTCGCCCAGGTAGGCTTTGCGGATGTTTTCGTTGGTCAGGAGGTTGTCGGCGGTGTCCTCCATGACCACTTCCCCGGTTTCCATCACGTAGCCGCGGGAGGACATGGACAGGGCGACGTTGGCGTTTTGCTCCACGAGCAGAATGGTCACGCCTTCGCTCTCGTTGATGGACTTGATGGTGTCGAAAATCTGCTGCACCAGAAGCGGCGCTAGGCCCAGAGACGGTTCATCCAGCAGCATCAGCTTGGGGCGGCTCATGATGGCCCTGCCGATGGCCAGCATTTGCTGCTCGCCGCCGGACAGCGTTCCGCCCTGTTGCTTGCAGCGCTCCTTGAGGCGGGGAAACAAAATCAAAATTTCCTCTAAATCCGCCTGCGTTTTTTCCTTGTCCTTACGGTGGTAGGCGCCCATCTCCAGGTTTTCCAGCACGGTCAACCTCGGGAAAATACGCCGCCCTTCCGGAACCTGCGTCAAGCCCATGGGCGGCAGCTTGTCCGAGCTGAGCCCGCGGATATCCTTTCCATCAAAAATGATTTCGCCTTTGGACGCCTTCACCACGTTGCAGATGGTCATGAGCGTGGTGGACTTGCCGGCGCCGTTGGCGCCGATGATGCTGACGATCTCTCCGGGAAAAACCTTGAGGGAAACGCCTCGCAAGGCCGTAATCTTGCCGTAGCCGGCCCAGACGTCGCGCAGTTCGAGAAGAGGTTCGGACATCCGTCTACTCCTCCTCCGAACGCTTGCCGAAACGCTTGGCCGGCCAAAGCCCCCTGGGTTTGACCACCATCATCAGGGTCATGGCGCCGCCGAAGACCAGCATGCGGTACATTTCGAATTCGCGAAAGACTTCCGGCAAGGCGATGAGGGCCAGCACCCCCAAAATGACGCCCGGAATGGAGCCAAGCCCGCCCAGCACCACCATGGCGAGCACCATGGCCGACTCCAGGAAGGTAAAGGACTCCGGGCTGACGAAGCGCATTTTGGCGGCGAAAAACGCCCCGGCCAGCCCGCCGAACACGGCGCCCATGGCGTAGGACAAAAGCTTCAGCAGGAAGGTGTTGACGCCCATGAGTTCGGCCGCGGTTTCGTCTTCCCGAATGGCCTCCCACGCCCTTCCGATGCGGGAGTAATTGAGGCGGTAGACGGCCAGAATGGTGAAAACGGCCAGCCCCAAAATGACGAAGTACAGTTCCTTGGGCCGGGTCAGCCAGACGTGCTCCAGGCTGAGGCCGCGAGCGAAGTCCGGAACCCACGCACCCGGCGCCTTGATCCCGAGAATCCCGTTGGGCCCGTTGGTCAGGGACATCCAGTTGTTGAGAATCAACCGGACGATCTCCCCGAAGCCCAGGGTCACGATGGCCAGATAGTCGCCCCGCATGCGCAAGGTGGGGTAGCCGATGATGCAGCCGGCCGCGGCCGCGAGCACGCCGGCCGCAGGCAAGGAAAGCCAAAAGGAAAAGTCGTAGTGGATCGAGAGCAAGGCGTAGGTGTATGCGCCGACTCCGTAAAAGGCGATATAGCCGAGGTCCAGCAGCCCGCACAAGCCTACGACGATGTTCAGGCCCAGGCCCAGGCAAATGTACACCAGGACGTTGATGGCCACGTCCTGGCCGTAACGGCTCGTCAGAAATGGATAGGCGACGGCCAGGGCCAGCATGATCGTCGCCAACAGCCATTTCGGCGAGACGGCGTAGGCGGCTTGGACTTTCGAACCAAGCGCCTGAACGGGTCTGGAGACCCATTCCAACCGCCCTGCGCGGTGAAGTTGAGCCAAAACGAGAACAATGGCGCAAGCAGCGACGACTTTGATCCAAATGGAGAAGGTCTGAGCGAAAAACAGCCCGTCGGCCCGAATGCCGAGCAGCGGCCACAGGATCAGGAAGAACCAGCCCATGGCCACAACGAAGATGATCCAGGATTTCTTAGACCCTCGTATCGTCAACGTTCTCTCCCATAATGCCGGTGGGCATGAAGTAGAGCACCGCGATGAGGATAATGAAGGCGAACACGTCCTTATATTCGCTGGAGAGATATCCTGCGGCGAAAATTTCCACCATGCCGATGATGAGTCCTCCCACCATGGCCCCGGTGATGTTTCCGATGCCGCCCAGCACGGCGGCGGCGAAGGCCTTGATGCCGGGGACAAAACCCATGGTGTAGTTGACCGACCCGTAATAGAATCCCACCATGATGCCCGCGGCCGCGGCCAGGGCGGCGCCGATGGCGAAGGTGAAGGAGATGACCGTGCTGGAGTTGATGCCCACCAGGCCGGACATGACCTTGTCCTGGGCCGTGGCCCGCATGGCTTTGCCGATGCGTGTCTTGAAGACCATCGCGTTCAAGCCGATGAGCAACACCGTCGTCAACACCAGGATGATGATCTGCATGTAGGAGACGACGACTCCGCCCATGGCGAATCCGCCCTGCGTCAGGTCGGTCGGATACGGTTTGTCGTAAACGCCCTGGGTGAGCATCAGTCCGTTCTGCAGGAAAATGGACATGCCGAGGGCCGACAACAGCACGGAGAGTCTGGAGGCGTACCGCAACGGCTTGTACGCGACCTTCTCCACGGCCATGGCCAAAAGAGCGCAGTACAACATGGACAACAGCAGGGAAAGCCCTAGGCACACGTAGGGATGCAGGCCCTGGGCCGACAGCCAGGTGATGAAAATGACGCCGATGTACCCGCCCGCGGCGAAGAACTCGCCATGGGCGAAGTTGATGAGCTGGATGATCCCGTAGACCATGGTGTAGCCCAGGGCGATCAGCGCGTAGATCCCGCCCAGGGTGACGCCGTTGATGAGCTGTTGGAGGAAATAATCCATTGTCGCTGCTTTTGATCGGAGCGGAGGGCGATCGCCCTCCGCTCCGCACCAAGATTATTTTTCGAAGACCTTGCCGGTCTGAGGATCCCAGAAGTTGATGAACTGGCCGTTCTCAACCTTGCGGATGATGTAGTTGGAGCCGGAGTCTCCGTTCTCCAGATAATCCATCTTCTTGGAGGCGCCCTCCATGGTCAGCTGCTTCAGGTTGGCGCTGATGGTGGCGGCGTCCGTTTTGCCCTTGGCCATTTTGATGGCTTCGAACAAAGCCATGGCCGAGTCGTAGGCGTAGGCGGAGTAGGCGCCGGGCTCGCCGTACTTGGCCGTGTAGGCGTCAAGGAACTTCTTGTAGGCGGGCTTGTCCTTGTCGATGTATCCGAAGGTCAGGTACACGCCTTCGGCGGCGTCCTTGGCGATCTCGATGAACTGCGGATGGTAGACGGCGTCCTGGCCGATAGCGGCGCACTTCAGGCCCATGCGGCGGGCCTGGATGATCAGCAGCGACCCCGTGGCCGAGTTCTGCATGCTCATATACAGCACGTCGGGATTGGCCTCTTTGGCCTTGGTGAGCACTGCGGAGAAGTCCTTGTCGCCCTGGTTCACGTGCTCATGCCCCAGAACGTCGATGCCCGCAGCCGCGGCTTTCTTCTCCACGCTGTCCGCCAAGCCCTGGGAGTACGTGGTCTTGTCGTCGATGATGAACAGCGTTTTGGCCTTCAGATAGTCCGTCATGAATTTGATCGCCGCGATGGATTGGTCGTCGTCGCGGCCGCAGGTGCGGAACATGTTCTTGAGCCCGCGCTCGGTGACCTTTTCGTTGGTCGAGGCGGGGGTGATCATCACGACGCCTTCCTGGTCCAGGGTCTCCGAAGCCGGAATGGTGGAGCTGGAGCAATACGCGCCAACCACGGCGACCACGCCTTCGTTGATGAGTTTGTTGGCGGCGGCCACAGCCTGGCGAGGATCGCAGGCCGTGTCTTCGGCGATCAACTGGATGGACTCGAAGCCGGGCAGCCCGCCGGCCTGTTGCGTGACTTCGATGGCCGTGCGAACGCCGTTGGCGATGTCGTTGCCGTCCGCGGCGTAAGGACCGGTCAGGGGGCTCATGGAGCCTACTTTCAGGGCTTCCTTGGGGCCGGAGTCGCAGCCGGCGACTGCAACGAGCGCCAGAGCCAACACGGCGAGAATAAAACGTTTCATCACAACCTCCACGGTTTTCAGTTGCCGAGATATGCTTCGATCACCGCCGGGTCCCGTTGAATCTCCTCAGGCTTGCCTTCGGAAATCTTGACGCCATGGTCGAGCACGACGATGGCGTCGCAAACGCCCATGACGACCTTCATATCGTGCTCCACCATCAACACGTTGACGCCTCGGGTTGTAATCCGGCGGATCGACTCCATGAGTCCATAACTTTCCGCCGGGTTGAGTCCGGCGGCGGGTTCGTCCAAAAGAATGGTGGAGGGCTCGCTCGCCAGCGCCCTGGAAATCTCCAGACGCCGCTGCAATCCGTAGGGCAGGTTGGAGGCGACTTCATAGGCCTTGTCGCCCAACCCCATGAACTCCAAGGCTTCCAGCGCCTTCTCGCGTATCCGCGCCTCCTCCCGCCGCTGGGCCGGGCTCCTCAGAACGGCCGCCAGAACCTTGGCCTTGGTGCGGCAGTGCTGCGCCACCATCACGTTCTCCAGAGCGCTCATGTTCTGGAACAAGCGTATGTTCTGAAAGGTGCGAGCGACGCCCATGGCGAGCACTTCATGCGGGCGGCGGCCGAGAATGCTGGCGCCGTCGTAGGTCGCGCTGCCTCCCGAAGTCCGATAAACGCCGGTGATCACGTTGAAGACCGTAGTCTTTCCAGCGCCGTTCGGACCGATCAGCCCCATGATGCTGCCCGGATGCAGCGTAAAAGTAACTTCACTGAGCGCTTGGAGGCCGCCGAACTGAACGCTGATGTCGTTGAGTGCAAGAGTCGCCATGTTCACATTTGCGTACAAGGTTTAATGTGAAAAAGCAACTTAAATTTCAGTGAAATAACACAGTTGTTATCAACACCGCCGGAGAACCCGGCTCGAAAGCACGATGAGCGAAAAAAATAAAGGCCTTCAGCGCCCCGGACGGACAGCGCCAGGACATCGCCGCTCAAGGGCGGTTCGGACCAGTCGCAGCCGGTCCAAACCGGGGCGCCGAAGGCCTTACATGCAAAATGCGATGCGGTCCTACCAGCTGGAGTCCGCGAACGGGTCCGAAGCCCCGCCGCCGAAACCGAAGTCGGAGCCGGCGTCTTCCTGGGCCGGAGCGCCGGCCGCGTCTCCGTCCGCAGCAGCGGCCCCGGCTTCGCCGGGAGCGCCGGTTCCGGCCACGACAACGCCTTCCTTCTTGACTTTCTCGATCTGGTCCAGAAGCTCGGTCACCTTCTTGAGGTATTCGTCGACCTTCTTACCGGACATTTCGAGCTTCGCGTCGCCCTGAGCGGCCTGGGTTTCGTACTTTTTCAGCTTGCCCTCGGCCTGGATCTTGGCCTCGTTCAAGGCCTTGTTCTGGGCTTCGAGCTCGGCCGCCTTCGCGACCAACGCTTCGTTCTCTTTCTTGAGCTCCACGAGCTTCTCGAGGACGGCCTTCGCCTGTTCCGCGGATGCGCCGCTCATGGAGTTGATGGAAACCTTCTGGCCGAGTCCCGCGATCTCGCTCTTGCTGGCTTTGGTCAGCTCGGGATTCTGCTCGTAGACCCAGGCTTTGGACAACGCCGCGGCGAACGGAGCAAACTCTTCGGACACGGTGGCGTTGGTCAAGAAGCCCAGCAAGTCGACCACTCCGGCGTCGGAGGTGTCGTTCTCACGCAGGCAGGCCACGAAGGTGCTCATGGGGAAAACCTTTGCTTCAGCCATGGGAAGCCTCCTTATAGCAATGACGTCTCAATTGTTGTCATTTCTCTAGTTCATCGGCAAACGGCCGATCTTCCGGGCGTAAGCCAGGGCCATGGTCCTGTACACCAAGTGCCCGAGTTTGGACCAAGGCAGGTAGGCGATCAGCAGGAACACCGAGATCAAGTGGATGTAGTAGCACGGATACGCCAGGACCGCGATGTTGGTCCAACGCAGCAGCACGCAAAGCAAACCGGTGACCGCAATGGCCCAGATCACCCCGAGCAGGTACCAGTCGTAGTAGCTGGAGCCGTGCTTCTGCGCGTCCAGATTCAAGCGGCGCTTGGTCAGCTTGTAGATGCCGATCAACAACAGCACGCCGCCGACCAACGCCATGATCTTGATGGGGTTGTACAGCGGCAGCGGGGTATCGCCCATCGCGTGCAGGAAGTCCAGGCCCGGAATTCTGCCGCCCCAGTGGCCAACGGCGATAGCCGAGGTGACGATCCCAAGGATGATGAAGGCGTAGAAGGTGAGCATATGCCCCTTGACGCGAGTGGTGGTGGATTCGTCCCCCCCGCACTGCTTGAAGCGGGTGTGCTGGGCGACCTCATACTTGATGGTTTCCACCAGGCTCTCGACAAACGAGGGCTTCGCCTTTTGCCCGACGACGAACGTCTTGGGCATGGCGTCAAATCCCTTGATCAACTTTTTGATCCCTGCGTAGAAGCAGAGAATGACAAGGATGGCCACAATCCCGAAAATGAGATCGATGCAGTAATCGCCGGGGAACAATCCTCCGTAGATGACTTTTCCGCCTTCTGCGACCTCGTAGCCGTGCTCCGTGGCCTTGAAGAGGGGGAACGCGGTTCCCAGGACGCTGGCCCGAGCGATCCAGATGAGCAGGTAGATCAATGCGGGGATGCCGGCCAAGATAGGCAGATACTTGATGGAGCTCATCCAGGAGCCAATGACGTTCGGCCGGACCAATTTGCGGTACGTCATGTTCCGCAGGGCGGCCAGCAGGTCGCCGGGGTTGGCGCCGCGAGGGCACATGTCCGAGCACTCGCCGCAATTGTGACACAGCCAGATATCGATATCGTTCACCAGTCGGTCTTTCAACCCCCACTGGGCCCACACCATTTCCTTGCGCGGATAGGGATCGTCCGCGGGGGAAATGGGGCAGACCACGCTGCATGTGGCGCACTGGTAGCACTTCTTGAGTGATTCGCCGCCGACCTTCTGGAGCTCTTTGACGAACTGCAGGTCCGGCTTCACTCTCTCGACTTGCGACATGGTCCTTACCTCCTAGTAGCCCTTGAAGGGGTTCGGCCCGAACGGCTTGATCTTTTCCATGAAGGCGTCAATGAGCTCGGGAATCGTGTCGTACTCGTCGATGGAAACCTGGTACTGCTCCACACGCTCAGCCTCCACGCCCAGACGGTCCAGCGACTCGGCGATGTTTTCCTTGCGGCGGTTGCACAGCTCCGAACCCTTCACAAAGTGGCACTGGTAGTCGTCGCCGTACTTGCAGCCGAGGAGCATCACCCCGTCCACGCCCTTGGACATGGCGTCCGCCACCCAAATGGCGTTCACGGAGCCCAGGCAACGCACCGGCAGGAAGCGGACGTACGGGCTCCAGGACTTCTTGCGGAAGGCGGCCATATCCAGGGCCGGGTAGGCGTCGTTCTCACAGGCCAGGACGATAACCCGAGGTCCGCCGGCGACGATGTCGTCCGGGACCTCGACTTCCTTGATGGCCGTACCGATCTGGTCAATGTTGTATGTGCTGAAGGAGATGACCCGCTCCGGACACGCCCCCATACAGGTGCCGCAACGGCGGCAGCGGGAGATGTTGGGCTTCGGGGTTCCTTTTTCGTCGTCGTCAAGAGCGCCGAAGGGACATTCCTCGGTGCAACGTTTGCACTGGGTGCAGCGCACGAAGTTGAACACCGGGTAGGTCAAATCGCCCGAGCGGGGATGGACCGCGGCGCCGTGGTTCACGGAATTGATGCATTGCACCGCCTTGAGCGCGGCGCCCGCAGCGTCTTCCTTGGCGAGAGCCATGGTCATGGGCTGGTGGGCGCAACCCGCGGCGTACACGCCGGTGCGGCGGGTCTCGTAGGGGAAGCAGATGTAGTTGGAGTCCACGAACCCGTCGAACAACTCCAGGTCCGGGAAGTGGGGTCCCTGGCGGTAGTTGAAGTTCATGGTCGGCTCGTGGGCCGTCACCGGAACCATGCCCGTGGGCAGCACCACCATATCGGCCTTGAGTTCGACGTAGCCGCCGATCAACGTATTTTTGGCCGTGATGAGCAGGCCGCCGTCGGTGTCCTGCCTGATCGAGGTCACTTGGGCCTTGCTCAGCATGACGCCCGGATCGTCCGCAGCGGCTTTGTAGTAGCGCTCGTTCACGCCCGGAACCATCATGTGGTCGTAAAGGATGTAAGCGCAGGCCTTGGGGTTCTTCTCCCGCACGTAGCCGGCCTGCTTCAGGGCGACCAAGCTGGAGAGTTCCGAGGAGTAGCTCAAATGCTTGGCCACTTCCTTGTCTTCATAAACAAAGGCTGCTTCCTCTTCGCCTTCGCCCGCTCCTGCGGCCGGGGCCGCCGCAGTTTCCTCCGCGGCCTCGTCCTCTTCCTTGGACGCCTTGGCGGCAAGGGCCAAATCCATGTCCAGAACAAAGGCCACCGACTCGGGAACCTTGCTGTCGCCGGGACGGGCCAAACCTCTGCTCTTGATCAGGGTCTCGAACTCATGGGCCGTGACCACGTTCTTGTATTTTCCGTAACCAAGAGGCTCGAGATAGGCGGTGTCCTGCGGAACCCAACCCGTGGCCAGCACCACGGCGCCCACGGGGACCTCCTCGGTCTTGGATGCGGTTTTGATCTTGGCCGTGTACTGGCCGGGAGCTCCCGCGAGTTCCTCGACCATGGAGCCGGTCATGACCTTGATCGCCTTGTTGGACGTAACCTCTTTCACCAGTTCGGCGACGCCGGTGTCCTGAGCCTCGGTGTAAGGAGGCGTCAGGGGGAAGCTTTTGTACATGTTCCCGGCCTTGCCGCCGAGTTCATCTTCCTTTTCCACCAGCACGACGTCGTGGCCCATTTTCGCCGAGTACAACGCGGCGTTGAGACCGGTGAAACCGCCGCCCATGACCATGATGGTCTTGGTCGTCTTCAGGTCCTCCACCTCGGGGGGATTGGACTTGGTGGCCTTGGCCATCCCCATTCTGACGTAGTCCTTGGCCATGGTCTCGAGCAGTCCGGGCACCGCGGGGTCGTCCTGGAAAGACCAGACGCACTGCTCGCGGAGGTTGACGCGCTCAACCAGGGCGCTCCCGAAGTTGAAGACGTCCCACTTGACCCGAGGGGAACAGGCGCAGACAACCACGCCGTCCAGTCCGTTGGCCTTGATGTCCTCTTCGATGACGCCTTTGGATTCGGGGCTGCAAAGGACCGGGCTGGTTTTCACCACGGCGCAGTTGGAGCTGTATTTGCCGTTTTTGACGAACTCGGCCAGTCCCTCGACGTCGAGGCTGGCCCCGATGTCGCAACCGCCACAGATGTATACGCCAAGCTTTTGAGCCATCGTTTACCTCCCTGCCACACTAGTGATCGCCTTGAGCGCAGCGCCCGTGCCGGACTGGGCCGACTTCATCACATCGAGGGGCATCTTGGCGCAGCCCGCCGCGATGATTCCGGCCGCTTCATCGCCGATGATGAAGCCGTCCCCATCCGTGGGGACGTGAACCGGGAGTCCCTGGCCGGCGATGCTGGGCTGCATGCCCGTGGCCAGCACGACCATATCGAACTCGGTCTTGCCCTTGATGCCGGTCACGGCGTTCTCCACGGTGACGATGGGGTTGCGCGTGCCGGGATCTTCCGTGATCTCCGCAACCTTGCCCTTGACCAGATGCACCTGGTCGCTGGCGGTGATTTTGCGCATGAAGTTGTCGTAGCGGCCCGGGGTGCGCAGATCGATATAATAGATGTAGATCTGGGCTTCGGGGTCCCGCTCCTGGATGTACGCGGCGTGCTTCAAAGACGCCATGCAGCAAATGTAGGAGCAATAGTTGAGGTGATTCTCGTCGCGGGAGCCGGCGCATTGAACAAAAGCGATGCGCTTGGGCGCCTTCTTGTCCGAGGGGCGCACGATCTTGCCCTTGGTCGGACCGCTGGGCGCGGCGAGGCGCTCCATTTGCATATTGGTGACCACGTTGGCGAAGTTGCCGCCGCCGAGATTCTCCAGGTTGGCGACGTCGTATGGCTTCCACCCGGTGGCCATGACCACGCTGCCGACGTTCAAATCGAACGTCCGCTCTTTGTCCTCCAGATTGACGGCCCCGTAGGGGCAGGCGGCTTCGACGTCCTTCCGCTCCTGCTCGGAGCACTTGTCCGCTTCGAACACGTAACGCATGGGGAAGGCGAACAGCAGAGGCTGATACGCCGCCTTGCGCTTGGCGAGTCCGAAATTGAAGTCATCGACAATGCTGGTGGACGCGGCTTTGGCGCACTCGCCGCAGCAGGTGCATTTTTCATCGATATACCGCGGCCGAATCTTGACCTTGGCCGTGTAGTTTCCGGCCGAGCCGGACACGGAGACAACCTCGGCCATGGTGAAGAAATGGACGCGAGGGTTGTTTTTGATGCGCTGGAACTGGATTTCCAGTCCACAGGAAGGGGGGCAGAGCTTAGGGAAGTATTGGTTGAGCTGAGCAACTCTTCCCCCCAGGTAAGGATTTTTTTCCACAATAAAGACCTCGTGTCCGACCTCAGCGGCCTCCAGGGCGGTGGTGATCCCGGAGAATCCGCCGCCTACCACGAGAATGCTCGAGTTCGACATGGACTATCCTCCCGAACGAGTTTTGTTGCCCACCCAAGAAAATGGTCTAAGTCCTGGCTACGGCGTCCCTCACGCAGACAGGAGTTAGACCATTTTCACCCACCGTGAAAAGAACGGCTGCGGGCCCGAAGGCCCGCAGCCGGTTTAAACGCCCGATTAGTCGGGGATGATCTGGTAGTAGGGCTTCTTGAAGACCGTGGTCTGATTCGTCGCGGGGTCGTGCTTGGAGTTCACGAAGCACTTCCACTTGGAGTCATCGAGGCCCATGAAGTCTCCGCGGTAGTAGAAGCCGGGGTAGCGGGACTCTTCACGGAAGGCGATGTGGCGCATGTGCAGGCGCACGGTCCACAGCCGGTGGAACTGCTCCCAGGCGCGCATGAGTTCATGCAGGTCGCGGGCGCAGAGCTTCTCGGAGTCCTCCTCCAACATGCCGAGCAGCCAGAAGCCGGTGTCGAGCAGAGCGCGGGAGGTGGTGTAGTAGGTGCCGACGCCTCCGCCGTATTCATCGGTGCACTTGATGAGGCGCATCATGAAGTTGCGGGGGGTGATGTAATTGGGGTTGATGTCCGGAGCGGTGGAGGCGGATTTGAACTTCTCGTAGGTGTACCAGGGGCCGTAGATCTCGTTCTTGAGCTCTTCAGCGCTCTGGCCGATGGAGGGCTTGAAGTCCTTGTGGTCCACAGTCCAACGGACGAGCTGCTTGCCGACGATGCGGCCTTCAGCGTGGGAGCCCGAGGAGAACTTGTGGCCGGAGGCGCCAACGCCGTCAGCGCAGGTGAACAGGCCGTTGACCGAGGTCATGCGGTTGTACACTTTGCCGTTGTCGGCCTTGATTTTGTAATCCTCAGGAACCCAGGCCTCGTCCGGACCGGAAACCCAGATGCCGCAGCAGCCGGAGTGGGAGCCGAGCAGGTAAGGCTCGGTGGGCATGATCTCGGAGCCGCGCTCTTCAGGAGCGCAGTTCTGGGCGGCCCACAGGTTGGCCTGGCCAACACACATGTCGAGGAAGTCTTCCCAAGCTTCGGACTCGAGGTGCTTCCACTCGGCGCCGCTCAGGTCGCCGTTGACGGTCTCCATCAGGGCGGACTTGGTGTCCATGTAGATGGGGCCGCGGCCTTCACGCATCTCGCGCAGCATCATGTGGTTGCGCAAGCAGGTGGGGATGATGTTGCCCTTGGCGTAACCGCGATCCTCGTAAGGTTTGAGCATGGCGCGGTTGGTCACGCAGTAGTCTTCGCCCTTGTAGTTGGTGGCCTTGGCCTTGAAGAGCAGGAACCAAGCGCCGACCGGGCCGTAACCGTCCTTGAAGCGGGCGGGGACGAAGCGGTTTTCCATCATGGTCATTTCGCCGCCGACCTGGGCCACCATGGTGTAGGTGGAGCCGGAGTTCCAGACCGGATACCAGGCGCGGCCCATACCCTCGCCCGTGGACCGGGGACGGTACACGTTCACGGCGCCGCCGCAGGCGACCAGGCAGCTGTTGCAGGTGAAGACGTACACCTTGTTCTCACGAGTGGAGAAGCCCACAGCGCCCGCGATACGGTTCGGCTGGTTGGTGTCCAGCAGCAGCTTCACGATGAAAACGCGCTCCATGTAGCGATCTTCGCCCAAAGCGTTCTTCGCGGCCTCGGCCACGATGCACTTGTAGGACTCACCGTTGATCATGATCTGCCAACGGCCGGAGCGCACCGGAGCGTCGCCCTTGCGGATGGCCAGGCCAGCGGCCTTGGCCTTGGCGCCGTCCAGGTTCTTCCCGTCTTTCTTGACCCATACGGGAAGGCCCCACTCCTCGAAGAGGTGCACGGAGTCGTCCACGTGGCGACCCACGTCGAAGATCAGGTCTTCGCGGACCAGGCCCATGAGGTCGGTGCGGACCATGCGGACGTAGTCGTCCGGCTCGTTTTCGCCGCAGTAGGTGTTGATGGCGGACAGACCCTGCGCAACGGCGCCGGAGCGCTCGAGGGCGGCCTTATCCAGGAGCATCAAAGAAATACTGTCGTCTTTTTTCTCGATCCAACGCGCAGCTTCGAACGCCGCGCCGCAGCTGCCCATGCCGCCGCCCACGATCAGGATATCATAATGTTTTTCAATGATTTCGGGCTCGGCCAACGGCAAACCCTTGAGGGTTTCTTTGGCAGGAATTTGAGGCATGACCTTTCCTCCTTCAGAACGATTTCTTGCTAAATTGCGATACTCTCGACCCTTATCCTGGCGGATGGACCCTAGCCGACCGTCTTAACCGGCGGCTCCCACACTTCGGTCTTGTCCGCCTCGGTGACGTCGAACTTCTTGCCCAAGGCTTCCTTGGGGGTCTTCAGTCCGGACTCGGTGAACAGCAATTCGCTGTCCAGATCGTCCGGCTCAGGAGTGCCCTCGTAAGGCTTCAGCTGGCCTTCAGGGGTCGTGCGGATGGGGAATTTGAAGCGCTTGACCGAACCATTGCGGAACTTAATGGTCCACATGATGTCCTCGGCGGAGCGCATAGGAATGGAGGTGCCTCCCATGGGGGCGAAGTCGCCGTAGGGGCGGGCTTCGATGGCGCCCTGGGGGCAAATCTTCACACAGGAATAGCACTCCCAGCAGGCGTCCGGCTCCTGGTTGTACGCCTTCATCTCTTCCGGATCGAGGATCATCAGATCATTCGGGCAGATGTACATGCAAGCGGTCTTTTCGCCACCCTTGCAGCCATCGCATTTTTCCGGATTAACAAAGGTAGGCATAACTTTCCTCCTCCAATGCAGATTAAAGGGTTTCCTTGCCTTTTCCGTCCCCCTTGGAAGGGGGTGATGGATGCCGCCGGGCTTCCGGATGTCGCCCGGTCAGCTACTCTGATGGCTGTTAGAAGCCTAGAGCCTAGGCTGTCGCCTCTAGCAGCCGCAACGGGGGCTGTCAAGGATGCGTCAAAACACAAGAACCGCTTTCCACGGCCCTTTGAAAAAACTCTGTCTTAACGCGTATCTTCCCCATTGTTGGGTCCTTTGTTTATTCGCTCGTGAAATTCTTTGCAAGACTTTTTTTCCCCAGCCGGTTTGTAGGGAAACTCTCTAGAATAATTATTTAATTAAGTGAACCAAGACTCATTTTTTCTCTAGAAAATGTATCAACGATGTCTAATCGGGGACTGCGGACGCTCCCCCCGACCCCCTCCTTTGCGCCCACTTGCCCGCCCGCCCATTTCAAGCTAAATAACGTCTTTTTTATCCCTACGAAAACCAGGTTCGACATGCCCGAAAACGACACACGCGACCCCAGACCGTACAGCCCCCGGCGACGCAGCCTGACCCAGGAACTCGCCGAGCTTGACGCCCGCCTGCTTTCCCTGCTTGGCGGCAGGACCCGTCTCCTGGCCAAGATCACCTCCGCGCGCAAGGCCAAGGGGTTGTCCGCCGCCGATCCCGCCGTTGAAAAGAAGCTCTGGCCTCAGTGGGCCGAAACCGGAAAAGACGAAGGGCTCGAACCCAAGACGCTGCACAACGTCTTCACCGTCCTCAACTCGCTGGCTTACGAGCGAGGCCTCGGCCATACCGGATCCTCGCGCACCGACCCCTTCATCCTGGCGCCCGGCCCCAAGCCCGTGGACCTGGACGTCGAGGGGCCGGCCTCCCTTTTCGCGACCAAGCTCCATCTGGCCATGGCCGCAGCCACGGGACAGCCGCTTCATCTATTTAATATCGTCCAGAACGATCCGCTGGTGGAGCTGATCAAGGCCCTGAACCAGGCCGGAGGCGGACTTTCCTGGGCGGAGTCGGCGGTCACGGCCAAGCAGGGCGAAAGCGCGCAAACCACGGCCAAACTGATTTTCGCCGGCGCCAATCCGGAAAACCTGTCGCTGCTTGCGGCCCTGGCCCTGCCCCAGGTGGGCGTGACCAAGTTTTCGGGCTCTTCGGCGCTCAAGCTGTTGGACCTCGGCCCGGCCGAACGCCTGCTTCCCCGGCTGGGAGGCCGCCTGCACCGGCTCGACCCCCACGCTCCCGGATTGCCGGCCCGGCTCGAATCCGGTGGACGCATGGCCGCCCATCTGTCCGACGTAGGCGAAGCCCCCGACCATTTACTCCTCGCCCTTTTGGGCATGGCCTGGTCCTTCCCGGATGGTTTGGGGATCGATTTCGCCCCCTCCCGCCTGACGCCCCGGCTGATGCTCGGGCTCGAAACCGTGGCCCAAGTTCTTGGGCAATGGGGCGTTGCCGCGAAGATCGACGGGGCTAGCGCCGCCGTCAAGCCCGGCAAACCGCTGGCGCCGGAAAAGGCGCGGCTTCATCTCGACCCTGTGCTTTCGGCCTACCTGATCGCCCTGCCGTTGGTCGCGGTCGGCCAGGTCCGCTTGAAAGGCGAGTGGCCCGAATGGCCCACGGCGACCGCTCTGCTCGGCGAACTTGCATCCGTGGGCCTGACGATCCGCAAAACGCGGGGGGGGCTCGAATCCGAGGCCGCCGCCCGCCCCGGAAAGGCCGTCATCGGCTTCGGCCGCAACCCGGATCTACTGCCCCTGGCCCTGACTCTGGGCCTCGCCGCGGCTCAAGGCGCGGAGCTTGCGGCGCCTTCCGATCCCGGACGCACGGCCCAGGCCGCCGAGTTGCTGGAGCACTGCCGGGCCGACTACGAAATCGAAGACCAGCGCATCGTAATCCGGCCGTCCAAGATCAGCTGGGAGACGCCCTGGTCCGCGACCGATCCCTTCCAGTGCCTGGGCTGCTCGCTTTTGTCTTTTCTCCGCCCCGGGATCGGGCTATTGAACCCGGGGGAAATCACCGGCGTATGGCCCGGCTGGTGGACTGTTTTCAATAGGGCCTGCGGCGCTCGCCCCGCCCCAAAGATCGAGAATGAAGACCATGACGACGCCTCCCGAAAAAAAATCCGCCGGCGACGCATCATCGCCGGCTGAACCGGCGACCGAACAGGAACTCGCGACGGCCATCCGCGAGTTGGAGGATGAAATCACCGGCCTCGACCGCCGCATTGACGAGTTGGGCAAACTTGTCAATCAATTGCGGAGGGACGAGGACGTTTCCGCGGGACGGATTCACGCCCGCGAAATTTTTGAACGACAACAAGAGCGGCTGGCGCTGGACACGCAACGGCTCCACTGCGTCAACCGCATCAAGCGTCTGAAACTCGGGCTGTTGGACAGCGTGGACTCCCGATTGTTTTGACGCGCTGACACCATCCCCGCAAGGAGTGAACATGCCTCACAACCTTACGCAGAAGATCATCGCCGAGCATCTGGTCTCCGGCGACATGACGCCCGGCGCCGAAATCGCCCTGCGCATCGACCAGACCTTGACCCAGGACGCCACCGGCACCATGGCCTATCTGCAGTTCGAAGCCATGGGCCTGGACCGCGTCCAGACCGAGCTTTCGGTCAGCTACGTGGACCACAACACCCTGCAAGTGGGTTTCCGCAACCCCGACGACCACCGCTACCTGCAAAGCGTCGCCGAGAAATACGGCATCGTGTTTTCGCCTCCGGGGACCGGCATTTGCCACCAGCTGCACCTGGAGAATTTCGCCAAACCCGGCAAAACGCTGATCGGGTCGGACAGCCACACCCCCACGGCCGGAGGCGCAGGCGCCATGGCCATGGGCGCCGGCGGCCTGTCCGTTGCGCTGGCCATGGCCGGCGAGCCTTACGTCATATCCATGCCCAAGGTGGTCAAGGTCAACCTCACCGGCCGGCTGACCGGCTGGGCCAGCGCCAAGGACATCATTCTGCACCTGCTGGGCAAGCTCTCGGTGAAGGGCGGCGTCGGAAAAGTCTTTGAATACGCAGGCGAAGGCGTCGCCAGCTTGTCCGTGCCCGAGCGCGCAGTGATCACCAACATGGGCGCGGAGCTGGGCGCCACCACCTCCATTTTCCCGAGCGATGCGCGCACCCGGGAGTTTCTCACGGCCATGGGACGGCCCGGCGACTTCTCCGAACTCGGCCCCGACCCGGACGCCGACTATGACGAGGTCGTGGACATCGACCTGTCCTCCCTGGAGCCCATGGCCGCGGCCCCGCACATGCCGGACAAGGCCGTGACCATCGCCTCCCTGGACGGACTCAAGGTGGACCAGGCGTGCATCGGCTCCTGCACGAACTCCTCCTTCGCCGACCTCGCCGCAGCGGCCGATATCCTCAACGGCCAAAAGCCGCATCCCGATACGGACCTGCTGATTGCGCCCGGCTCCCGCCAGGTGCTGCTCATGCTTTCCCGCGAAGGGTTGCTGGACCCGATCATCACTTCCGGCGCCCGCATTCTGGAGTGCGCCTGCGGACCGTGCATCGGCATGGGCGGGTCGCCGTCGTCCGGAGGCGTCTCGGCCCGGACCTTCAACCGGAACTTCGAAGGCCGCAGCGGCACCAAGGACGGCCAGGTCTATCTGGTCAGCCCGATGACCGCGGCCATAGCCGCCCTGAACGGCAAATTCACGGACCCGGCCGGCTGGGGTGAGCCCCCCAAACGCCGCGAGTTCCCCGCCGATGTTCCGTCCATCCGGGCCATGTTCATCGATCCTCCTGCGGACGGCTCCAAGGTGGAGATCAAACGCGGACCGAACATCGTGGCCCTGGACCCCTTCGAGCCCATGCCCTCCGTCATTGAAGCGACCGTAGCCCTCAAGGTGGGCGACGACATCACCACGGACCACATCCTCCCCGCCGGCGCCGAAATCACGGCCCTGCGCTCCAACATTCCGGCCATCAGCCGCCACATCTTCGGCCGTGTGGACCCGGAATTCGTGGACAGAATCGACCGCCTCGACCAGGGCGTCATCCTGGCCGGCGAAAACTACGGGCAAGGCTCCAGCCGCGAACACGCCGCCCTGGGACCGCGCCATCTGGGAGTGAAGGCCGTCATCGCCAAATCGTTCGCCCGCATTCACCGCGCCAACCTCGTGAACTTCGGCATCCTGCCGTTGCTTCTCGCCGACCCCGCGGACTTCGATCGTCTCGACCAGGGCGCCAAAATCCGCCTGGACGCCGCCGCGATCAGGCCCGGCGTGGAAACCGTCCTGACCATCGACGGCGGCGATCCCATTCCGGTGAAAAACGACTTGACGGAAAAGGAGCTGGCCACCATCAAGGCCGGCGGCCTGCTCAACGCCGTGCGCGCCTCCCGCCAGGGCGCTTCTTCGTAACGTTAACCGCAAGGAATCGCCATGCTCGACCTCATGCGCAAACACGCCAGCGGATGGCTCGTAAAAATCATCTTCGGGCTGATTATCATTGTCTTCGTGGCGTGGGGAGTCAACTTCACCGCGAAGAACGACAATGTTGTCGCCTACGTGAATGAGGAGCCCATCACCGTGCGTGAATTCGGCCACGCTTACGACCAGTCGTTGCGACGGCTGAAAGCGCAAAGTCCGCAAGTAACCAGCGAAGACCTCAAAAAGGCGCAATTCAAGCAGGCGGTTCTCGCCCGTTTGATCAACACGCGGTTGATGGAGCAGCAGGCCCAATCGCTCGGACTGGACGTTTCCGCAACCGAAATCCGGCAAGTGATCCAGAGCATTCCCGCCTTCCAGAATGAAGACCGGCGCTTCGACTTCGACCGCTACAAGGCCGTTCTGGCCCAGGAAGGACAAAGTGCGCCGCAGTTCGAAAACTCCATGCGCCAGGACTACGTGGTCCAGCGGCTCATGTCCTATCTCGGCCTGCCCGGGATTGCGACCGACGCCCAGGCGCGCAACCTTTACGACTACCTGCTCCAAAAGGCGGTCGTTGAGTACGTCCTGTTCGACGCCAAGGAGTTTTTGGACAAAACGGCCGTCAAGGACGAAGAAATCACCGAATTCTACCAGAACAACCAGGAGCTTTTCGTCAAGCCGGCGCAAATCCAGATCAACTACCTCTCCTTCACGCCGGAAGATCTGGCCTCCTCCGAGACCATTCCCGACGAGGACATCAAGGCCTATTACGAGACGCATCAGGCGCAGTTCACTCATCCCGAGTCCGTCAAGGTCCGCCACATTCTGATCGCGGTGGATGAGGACGCCTCGCCGCAGGACGTCCAAAAAGCGAAAGAAAAGGCTGAAAAGCTGCTCGCTCGCCTTAAAATAGGCGCGGACTTCGCCAAGATCGCCGAGAAGAACTCCGACGGCCCTTCGGCCGAGCGGGGCGGCGAGATCGGTTGGATGACCCGCGGCCAAATGGTCAAGCCTTTTGAGGACGCCGCCTTTGAACTGCAGCCGGGCCAAATCAGCGACCCCGTGCGCACTCGTTTCGGATGGCATCTCATCAAAATCGAAGAGCACGAGCCCGAGGGCGTGTCGCCCTTGGAAAAAGTTCGCAACGAAATCCGGGACATCCTCGCGGAAGAGCAGGCCTCCGACCGGGTGACCGCCCTGCTCGACAAAGCCATGGAGCAGGCCTCGGCCGGCGCAAAGCTTGAGGATATCGCCAAAAACCTGGACCTCCGGGTCAAGCAAAGCGATTTGGCCGACCTGCAGACGCTTCGCAACGCTTTCGGCATGACGGAAGAAGCGGCCCAAACCTTGTTCAACCGCCCGGTCGGCATGATCGCGGACACCCCGTTGGCCATTGAGGACGGTTACCTGCTGGCCGAAAAGATCACGGAAAACCCGGAGAGCGTCCAGCCGCTGGCGGATGTGCGGGGCGCCGTGGAGAAGAGGCTGCAGACCGACAAGGCCCAGGCCCTGGCTCTGGAGCAGGCCCGCGCAGCGCTCAAGCGACTCCAGGACCCCGCCCAGGCGCCCAAGGAACTGAAGGCCCTGAGCGCCAAAATCCAAACCAGCGAGCCTTTCGGAAGAAAGGGCTTCATCCCGGGATTGGGCGCAAGCCCCCTCCTTGCCGGCGAGGCGTTCGACGCCAAGGTCGGCGCGTGGCTGCCGGAAGCCTACGAGATGAACTCCGGCGCGGTCATCGCCAAGCTGGACCGCATGGTCCCTGCTTCCGCAGAGGATTGGGACGCGCAAAAAGAGCGCTGGACCGACACGTTGAGCGACCAGATGCAACGGGAGGTGGTCGCAGCCTTCCTCACGGAAGTGCGCGACAAATCGGATATCCAGGTTGTCCAACCGGACATGCTTCAATAGAGCGCTTGGGATCCTTGCCGAGCAGTCCGTCGACCCGATAAAAAAGCCCCGCCGTCCAGTTTCCGGACG
This sequence comes from Desulfovibrionales bacterium, assembly GCA_030156255.1. Taxonomy (GTDB): domain Bacteria; phylum Desulfobacterota; class Desulfovibrionia; order Desulfovibrionales; family Desulfovibrionaceae; genus JASGMV01. Next base: position 30,650 of record JASGMV010000027.1, on the reverse strand, counting down.
GCGGGGCTTTTTTATCGGCGGCGACGCCGGTCAAGAAGGCTGGATAAATTCACACTGGGGCTTGGCGCCGTTCTTGAGCGTCAACAGGGCCATGGACGGGGAAGATTCCTGCAGGCTGCCGGGGTTCAACAAGAGAACTTCGCCCCTGACGGACCAGTCCGGCGTATGGGTGTGCCCGTAGCAGACAAGGTCATGGTCGGCGCCAAGGGCCCGGGCCACCCGGTCCGGGGTTCCGGCTCTATCGCCCCAGCCGTGCGTCACGGCGACCCGCAGCCCGCACAGGGTGGCCGAGGCCGTAGGCCCCAGCTCCTCCCGCACCCGCCATTCGCAGGTATTCCCGTGGACCGCCAGCAGACGCGGGTGCTGCAGGAGGAAGTGGTACATCTCCAGCCCCACCATATCCCCGCAATGAATCAAGAGGTCCGCTCCGGCCAATCGTTCGTCGTAGACGCGCCGAAACCAAGGCGTGGGGCGGCCGGAATGCGTATCCGAGATGACGGCGACGAGCACGGCTATTCCGAAAGCTGCTTGGCCCTGAACTTCATGTAGGCGTCGCGCACTGCGGCGTAGGGATCCACGGCGCCCTCGGTCAAGGCTTCATATTCTCCCAGCCGCAGGGAAGTGTCGTTGATGGTCTGTCCTGTCTTGATCAGAATGTTCTGCCACAGTTCGACTTCCAGATACCAGCTGAGGTCCAGAAAAGAGTCTCCGGCGTAACCCACCGAGTCGCGAATCGTGGAGGGGCCGATCACCGGCCAGACGATGTATGGGCCATTGGAGAAGCCCCAGATTCCAAGGGTTTGCCCAAAGTCCTCGTCCGTGGTCGATATTTTCCGCGTCGGCTTCAGATCGCTCGTAACGTCTGCGAGGCCGCCAAGGCCGAAGGCGGTGTTGCCGACAAATCTTGAAAAGACCACCCCGGCCTCAAAAAACTTGCCTTGCAGCAAACAGCTCGCGAAACGCACAGGACTTGCGAGGTTGTTGAAAAAATTGGACACCCAGCGCCGGGGCTTTTCGGGAACCACGAACTTCCACGCCTGGGCCGCGGGCTTCAGGGCGTAGTAGTAGAGGTAGTCGTTGAACTCGAACATTGCCTCGTTCCAAGGCTGCAACGGGTCCGGCGTGTTCTCGACCTTGACGTCGCCTTCGAATTCGCCCCAGACGTCGTCCGCGATGGGTTGCTGGCTGTCGTCCTCCACATTGGGCTCTTCGGCGCCAAAGGTGGAGCTGTCCGAGCCTTCTTGCCCCAAAGCTTGGCTGCTTCCCGGAATTTCATTGGCGGCCGCCAGGGCCGCCTGGTTTTCCGGACCAGACGCTCTGGCCGCGTTCGGGCAAAGCGCAAGGGCCAACGCCAAAGCCAAACCGAGAAAAGACATGGCGTATCGAAACATGGCTACCGACTCTCCCTAGCCGCCGGCGCCTGCTCAGGGAAGACATCTTCCTCACCACGGGCTTGCTTTTCCATTCTTTCGACCAGTTCATTCGGCGACATTTTCTTCATAGCCTCCGCAAACTGCGTGCGCCAGTTGCTCAACATGCTGATGCCCTCGACAGTCAGGTCGTAAACGAGCCAGCGGCCGGTCTTGCGGTTCTTGTACAAGCTGTAGGTCACCGGCACCTGCCCGGACTTGGCGCCGACGATCGCGGTTTCGATCCTCGCCTTATTGCCATTGGGCGACACATCCTCCCGCAGGTACTCCACCTTCTCGTTGGTGTACTTCCTGATGTTGTCCAGGTACTTGTTCTCCATGATCTGCGTGAAGGCGTCCACCAGCCGGTTCTGCTGCTCGGGAGAAAACTGTATCCAGGCGGCCTTTCCCATGGCCAGGGCGGTGAACAACTTGAAGTCCACCATATCCAGGATGACTTTCTCGAGGCGCTCTTTCTGCTCTCCGGCCTTCGAAGAGTCCTTGTACTGGGGGTCCGCCAAGATGGAGAGTATCTCGGTGATGGACGGCTCCAACGCCTGCTGGGCTTCGTCGGCCGAGGCCGACGAGGCGGACAACATCGCCACTCCCAAAAGGAGGGCGGCGAAAAACAAGCTTGCATTCCTCATGACCACCTACTCCGTTCCGCCAAAAGCGTATTTCCCGATCAGGGACTCAAGATCCAAAGAAGATTCCGTATCGAAAATGGTGTCCCCGGGTTTGAGCGTTTCGCCGAACCCGCCGGGTTTGATTTTGATGTATTTATCGCCAATCAGGCCGCTTGTCTTTACCGACGCAATGCAGTCATCGTGCAGCACGATGGCTTTGTTGAGAAAAAGCTCCACGTCGGCCCGTTGCTTGTCCATGTTCAAGGAGATGGCGCCCACGTACCCGGCGGGGACCCCGAAAATTTCCACCGGAGCGCCTTGCTTGAGACCGGAAACGTCGGAAAACGCGGCCTTAAGCATGTAATGATCCTTGCTGAATATTCGCAAGTCGCCCAATTGGATGCTCAAATAGCCGATGGCGACGACGCCGACCAGCACGAAAAGGCCTACCCAGGTTTCTTTTCCATACTTCATCGCTGTTCCTTTACTTCCCCATGGACCAGTAGCGGGAGCAATCCACCTTCATGACCGAGGCGTCCACCGCCGTCTCCCCGACGCGGGGGCCCTGGCGCTCCTCGGCCTTGCGGTCCAGAAATCTTCGCAAATAAGGATCGTCCACGGACTCGAGCTCCTGTCTGGTTCCCTGAAACAGCACCCTGCCGTCGCCCAGCACCATAACGAAATCGGCGATGGCGCGCATGTTGGCCAGATCATGGCTGACCACCACCATGCCCATGCCGAAGGTTCGGTGCATTTCAAGCAGCAGTTGGTCCAAATCGGCCGCGGTGACCGGATCCAGCCCCGAGGTGGGCTCGTCGCAAAACAAAATGGCGGGGTCCATGACCATGGCTCTCGCCAAACCGGCCCGCTTCCGCATGCCCCCCGAAAGTTCGTTGGGATAATAATCCAGAAATTTCTCCAGCCCCACCAGGGCGAGTTTGCCTTCGACGATCTCCTGAATGCGCTTCCTGGAGAGCCGGGTGTGCTCTCTGAGGGGCAAGGCCACGTTGTCGGCCAACGTCAGGGACCCCAGCAGCGCCCCGTCCTGGAAGAGCACGCCGATCCGCTGTTTGATGCAATGCATGTCCCGCTTGGAGAGCCGGCAAATATCGTGGTCGCCGAAACACACCGTGCCGGCGATAGGCTCCTCCAGGCGCAGGATGTGCCGAAGCAAGGTGGATTTTCCGCTGCCCGACCCGCCCAGAATGACCGAAATCCTGCCGCCCGGCAACACCACGTCGATATCCGAAACCACGGCCTTGCCCTCGTAGCCCACGGTCAGATTCTCCAGGCGAATGTCAGGAACGGACGGCACGGATTGCTGCTCCTATAAAAAGATGGAGGTCAAAAGGTAGTCCGACAACAAAATCAGCACGGAGGACAGGACCACCGCCTGGGTCGTGGAGCTGCTGACGCCCTCCGGACCGGCCAGGTCCTGCTGAAGATGCGTATAATAGCCCTTGTAGCAGCAGACCGTGCAGACAATGGCCCCGAAGACCAGGGCCTTGACGTATCCCACCCAGACATCGCCCCATTCGATGGAGTCCTGGACTCTGGAAATATATACGCCGGCGTTCCCGCCCATCAGCGCAACGCCGGTCACATAGCCGCCCACAATGCCGATGAGGTCAAAAAACGTGGTCAAAATGGGAAAACTCACCAGGCAGGCCGCAAGCTTGGGGCTGACGAGGTAGCTGACGGGGTTGATCCCCATGACCTCCAGGGCGTCCACCTGGTCCGAGATGCGCATGACGCCGATCTCGGCGGTCATGCTGGACCCTGCCCGGCCGGTCACCATGATCGCCGCAAGAACAGGCCCGAGCTCCCGCACCACGGCCAAGGCTACGGCCGCGCCCAGAAAACCCTCCGATCCGAACTTGGACAGCGCGTAATAGGTCTGCAACCCCATCACCATGCCGGTAAACAGCCCGATCAACAAAATCAGCAAGACCGACCCGACGCCGATGAAATACGTCTGCCGCACCGCTTTGGGGAACTGGCTCGGCGACGAAAAGATCAGCGCCAAGCTCTCCAGGAAAAAAAGGAACATGTCCCCCAGCCGCGCAAGCACGGCCAGAGTTACGCGCCCAAGGGCGGCCACTGGCGTGGAGAGAGTCGATTTGTCTTGCGACACGAAATATTCCTTATAAAATATATAGGGCACTAACTTATAATGATCACACGGCCCCTATCACCGCAATCTCCAGCGGTTGCAACCGTAACAAAAGAACGCGCAGCCGGCAAGGTTTCGGAGAACACCCCAGCTGGTCATTTTGTCGTAAACGTATACACGCCGTCCCAGTTCTGAGGAGGATCGGCCGCCAGAACTCTGAGCCGCTCAAGATAGACAAAACAGACTTTGTCCTCCGGATGTTCGCTCGTCAAGGCCTCGGACAACTCCAGGGCCTGCTGAAAACGGCCTTGGCGGTAGGCCTCCACCATCTCCAGATACTCGGGCATGTGCTGCAAAGGTTGGGGCTTGGTGATCTCCGCTTGCAGTTCGAAAATCTCCACGGCCTCCTTCTTGCCTTTGACCCGCACCAGGTCGATGGTCCGGGTCCAGAAAATTTCCGAAACCATGGCCTGGGTGGAGGCGCTGATCAGCACCCCCACGCCGTACGCCTTGGTCAACCCCTCCAGCCGGGAGGCTAGATTCACGTTGTCGCCCATGACCGTATAATCGAACCGCTGGTGGGAGCCCATGTTCCCGGCCACGACCTCTCCGGTGTTGATCCCGACGCCGATGGCCAGGGGAGGCGCCCCCCGCTGGCGGCCGGCCTCGTTGATCTCCCGAAGCTTCTCCATCATGAGCAGCGCGCTGCGGCAAGCCTCCTCGGCGTGCTCCGGATAGTGCAGCGGCGCCCCGTACACGGCCATCACCGCGTCGCCGATGTATTTGTCCAAAAGCCCGCGGTTGCCCATGACGATCTCCGTCATCTCGGTCAAGTAATCGTTGAGCAACTTGACCAGCGCATCCGGGCTCAAGGACTCCGAAATGGAGGTGAATCCGCGAATGTCGCTGAACAGCACGCTGAGCACGCACTTCTCCCCGCCAAGAGCGAGCCGTTGCGGGTCCTCCGTCACCTGGTCCACCACCCCGGGGTCCAGATATTTGCTGAAGGCGCTCTTGATCTGCTTCTTTTGCCGGTCCGAGAACATGAAGCGATAGGCGATGAGCAGCAGATAGGACCCGAGGAAGGCCATAAGAGGATAGATGAGCCCCAGCCAGAACTGCTTGACCGTGAAAAAGTACTGGTTGCACCAAATGAACAGCCCGGCGAGAACGAAAAAGGCCGGAACGGACAACAACGGGCGCATTCGCCACAAGAACGCCAGCGTCGCCAGGCTGAAAACCCAAATGGCCGCAATGTCGAAAAGCGGCGCCCAGCCGGGCCGGACGATGAAGTTCTGCGACAGCATGTTCTCCAGCACCGTGGCGTGAATCTCCAGGCCCGGATAGGCCACGCCCACCGGCGTCACCCGCAGGTCGTACACGGTGGGCGCCGTCACCCCGACCAGCACGTAGCGGTTCTCGAGAACGCCGGGGTCCGCCGTCCCGTCGAGAATCTTCCAGGCCGGAACGTGGACGATGGTCCCCGCCGGACCGAGATAGTTGACCAGCATGCGGCCGGCCTCGTCCGTGCGCACCACGTGCCGGTCCCACTGCACGCCGATCATTCCGTGCCCGGTGACGAGCAGAACGGGCATCGCCCGCGGCAAGGCGTAGCCGAACATCGCCGCGGCCAAAGGTTGATAATGCTTTCCCTCGAAGTCCATGACCAGCGGATACCGGCGGATGGTCCCGTCCTTGTCCGGCAGGACGTTGAAATAGGCTTGGGCCGACGCCTGCTTGGCCAGAAGCGGAATGTTCGTCTTGGGCCGATATCCGCGGGGCGTTGCGCTCAAATCGGCGCCCGCCGCGCCGTCCACCTGCTTGACGCCGATATACCTCGCGGCGCGGTCCAGCGTGTTCGCGGCCGAAGTCTCGCGCTGGGCGGACTCCGGGGCCAGGTCGAAATGATAGCCCAAAACGTGGGGCTGCTCGGCCTGGGCCAAGGCAAGGGCCAGCTGGCCGTCGGAATGCGTCGCCTGGATGCGCTGCTTGAGGTATTGGACAAAGGCCGGAGTGATCGGAAACAACCCTTGGATCTTGGCCGCTTTGACCAACCGCACCAGTTCGTCCCCCGCCGCTGAAGCCTGCGGGTAGGAAAAGCTGATGTCGTAGCCCACCGCCTTGGGATGCAGGGCGTCGATCTTTCGGGTCAACCGGGCCATGACGTCCCGGTCCCAAGGCCAACGGCCCACGCGCTCCAGGCTTTCTTCGTCGATTGCGACGATGGCCGTCTGTCCGGTCGGAGCAAGGGGCCCCCGGGCCAGCAGGCGCAAATCGTAGGCCTTCAACTCCAGAAGCTCCAGGTACGAAGGCCGCTCCACATAAGCCCAGGTGGTAAGGACCGCCACCGCCAACGTGATGGCCAGCGGCCATAAAAACTCGCGAATCCGTCGCATGCCTCGCGCCTCTTGGCGTCGCCGCGGAGGGGTCCGCTAACGCCCTTCGCCGGTCCCGGCCCGCTTCACTTGCTTCCGCCGTTCTTCCTGGACCACCAGGCGGCGTCCGGACCCTTGAACCACCAATCCGTGTGGTCCGTGGACAAAATCGCCTCCGCCAACTGGCGGCCCTCCTTCGTGCGCAGGCGCAACACCGCGGACTGCAGCCACTTGGCGGCGTACGGATTGCCCAGGTCCTGCTCCTCCTTGAGGTTGGCCATGAATTCGATCTGGTCGGCGTCCTGCGCCAGGTTGGCCTCCAGGGTCTTCGTGGTTTCGAGCTCCTCCCAAAACCCCAGAACCCGTTGCGTCAGGCCCGTGCCCCGCAGGGCGTCCTTCAATGCTTGGCCGCCATCGGTTTTGTTGTACATCTTGTTGACGTAATTGAAGTCTCCGGTTCGGGCTTCATGGACGTCGTGGAACAGGCACAACATGACGGTGCGCGCCGCGTCGGCGTCGGCCAGATCGGCCAGGATGAAGCCCAGCACCGCGGTGCGGAACGAATGCTCGGCCACGCTCTCGGAGCCCGACCCCAAAAACTGGTAACCGGTCCTCGGCGTTTTCCGGAGCATACCGACTTCAAACAAAAAATCCGCCAACCGCGTCAGCCGGTCGCGGTCCATGAGATGCTCGATGGGGTTCACTATTCGCTTCCTTGGTCATGCTGCTTGGCGTGCAGAACGCGGGCCTCGTGCACCAGGCGGCCGACCTTGCGGCCCAGGTCGGACTGCCGCGCCTTGAGCAGGGCCTCGGCCGCCTCCTTGTTGCCTTGCACCCGAAGCAAGGTGGCCGACTCGATGTCCCGAAGAAATTTCTCGCACTCCCGGATGACTCCGGACAGATTCAGATGCTCCAACTCCTTGGGCACGCGCACGGACTTGACTTTGCGGCTCATGGCCTCCCTCCTGCATCAAGGTTGTATACATTTTGATGACGCAGAAGCATTCAATCTGTCAAGTCACTCCGTCGCGCCGCCCAAACGAAATTCGACGGACATTTCCATGGCCCGAAGCTTACGCTCCAGATCCTCCGCCATAGGGCCGCCTTGCTCTCTGGCTTCAGCGCACTGGACGATCAAGGACGCCACGTGCGCCTCCAAAGCCTCGCGCATACGCTCCGTCGCGGCCTCTTCGCTCTCGGCGCGCACCTGGATGTGCGGTTCTTCCTTGCAAACCGCCAACCAATCGTATGCTTCCTTGTAATACTCAATCGTAAACTTCACGGCCCGCCTTCTTGCTATCGATTGTCCACCAGCGCCACGGCCATATCCATCACGTTGGTGCGCGTCGGCCCGGTGCGCAGCAGCCCGTCGATTTCGTCGAAGAAGTGGTAGGCGTCGTTGTTTTCCAGATACCGTCCGGGGTCCATTCCCGAAGCCCGCGCCTTGGCGACGGTGTCGCCAAAGGCGAAGGCGCCCGCGGCGTCCGTGGGACCGTCCGTGCCGTCCGTGCCGGCGCACAGCATGGCCACGCCCCGGACGCCCTCCAGGGCCATGGCGGCGCTCAACGCCATTTCCTGGTTGCGGCCGCCAAGGCCGCTTCCGCGAACGCGCACGGTCGTCTCCCCTCCCGCCAGCAAGCAGGCCGGAGGCGCCGCCGGCCTGCCGGTCTCGGAAGCCTCCTGCGCCACGCAGGCGAGAAAGCGCGCCGCCTCCCGAGCCTCCCCCGTCAGCTTGGTGGTCAGGACGAGGGGCCGGTATCCCAACTCTTCGGCCTTGGCTGCGGCCGCATCCAGCGCCACGGCGTTGCTGGCGACGATCTGCTGGCGTACGTTCGCGAACAGCGGATCGCCCGGCTTGGGCGTTTCCGGGACCCGCCCGGCCTCCCCCTCTCGAAGCCTTTCCCGGACCGCTTGCGGCATCCGGTCCATTACCTTGTATCCATTTAAAATATCGACGCATTGCCTGAACGTGGAGCGGTTCGGCGCAAGCGGCCCCGATCCGATAACCGAAAGATCGTCGCCCACGACGTCCGAGACGAGCACGCCGACGATCTGCGCGGGAAGGGCGGCCCGAGCGAGCTGCCCGCCGCCGATGCGCGTCAGGTGGGAGCGCACGGCGTTCATGTGCTCGATCGGCGCGCCGCACTCCAACAGAAGATTGGTGGCTGTTCGGAGGTCTTCGAGATCGAGCCCCGGCGCCGGCGCCGGCAGCAAGGCGCTGGCGCCGCCGGTCAAGGCGAACAGAAACAAATCCCCGGCCCCGACGCGGCCGGCCATCTCCAGCACGGCTTCGGAGGCCTGCTGTCCCGAAGCGTCCGGCATGGGATGCGAGGCCTCCATGAGCCGGCCCATGGGCAAATCTTCGCCGTGGCCGGACTTGACCACCACCAGCGCCTCCTGAATCCGCGAATCCAGAACCTCCATCAAGGCCCGGGCCATGGGCGCAGCGCCCTTGCCCGCCGCGGCCAGATAAATCCGGTCGACCTTGCCCAGATCATAGATTCCCCCGGCCGCGTACAGCGTATCGCCCTCGATCCGGACGTTTCGGCGCACGGCCGCGGCGGGGTCCACGGCCGCGACGCCGGCCTCGAAAATCGCCCGCAGATGGTCACGCATCGTTTTCTCCTCCATCGTTCACCGTTCCCGCGTTTTCCTCCGCAGCCGCCGCAACCGGCCCGCTGGCGGCGGCTCCCGCGGCCAGAGCCGCGCCCACGACAACGCCCAAGGCGGGGTGGTACAAAAGCGGCGACACGACGCCGCCGATGAGCGCCACAATGAAAAGTCCGGCCAGCGGTTTGGAGGGACGCCGTCCCAGCCAGATCGGATAGCCGAGCAGGAACAAAAAAAACGGGCACAGGCCCCAGCACAGGGACAAACGCAGCCAAAACGGCCCGAACGTCGAGGGCAGGCTCGGAGCGGCGCCCCCCGGCGCAACGTTCTCCCACAGCTGGACCAGAATTTCAGGCGCCTTGACGGCCACAGGCGCCGCCTGGTCCAAAGGAAAGCCGGTCAACAAGGCGTGCGGGTGCGCCGCCAGGGCCTGAACTCCTGCGACCCATGTCCAATACCAGTCCAGCCGCACCAGCGTCACCACCGGCGAACTCGCCAGCCATCCTATAAGAAAGATCCCCACAACCAAAATCACCACGACCGCCGTCCGGGTCCGCGCCTTGGCCGGCGACAGCAGGCCGACCAGAATCGCTGCGCACAAGATCGACGGGCGGGACAGCGTTGCGGCCACGCCCGTCAAAATCAAAAGCTGGTCAACGGAAATGGAGGGAGTGAGTCGAAAAGAAAAGCAGAGGCTCGCCAACAGCAGACACGCCTCCACGGAGGACCAGGCGAACATGGCCGAGCCCCTCCCCACGGCGACGGAGCCTCCGGCCAACGCAAACTCCAGCAGCAACAAGGCGCTCGCCAGAACGCCCAGGCGCGTGAAAACCACAGCGTCCGCGACCCCGAAGGTCCTGGCCCACAACAGCCCGAACGCCGCATAGGCCGCCAAAGCCGCCTCGGCCGTCCAGGGAGAAATATCCCATCCCGCCGCAGCCGAACCGCGAAGCAAGGACACTGCAGCCAGGGCCGCCGCCCCCAGGGCGATTCCGGACAAAGCGGCCAGCAAGGCGCGCATCCATCCCTTGGACCCTCCGCCGGCGGACCACAAGGCGGCCGCTGCGGCCAAAACGACCCAGGTCCCGTCCAACCAGACTCCGATGGGGAAGGCGGTCTGCAAACGGGTAATCCGAAGGAACGAAGGCCCGAGGTAGGCCACGGCCAGCGGCAAGGCCGCAATAAAACTCGAGGATTGTCTCATTACTGCGTACAAATAGCAATTTTACGATAAGTGTCCAGACAGCTATTGAAAGCTTACCCGACATCTACGACAATGCAGCCCCAAAGTTTGACGCGTTTATTGACATATTCCGTACACTTGCCGCGTATCCTGACACGCTGCCCCGGGCGCAAACGGTCCAGGCTGGCTCGCTCCGTGTCTGAAAAATGGCAGATGACTTCGGCCTGAAAATTGGAGAGGCCCTTCAACCCTACATGGATGTCGCCAAAATCCTTGAACTGGACTTCCACGATTTCCCCGGACACGACCAGCACCTCGTTCACGTACTTTTTGGTGGCGCCGCGGTAGTCTTCCCTGAAGTCGATATAGAGCTTGTAGGCGTTCACGGGAGAGCCGTGCTGGGCCAACACCTCCTGGCGCACCTTGTCGCGCCACTCGTCCAGGGAGTCTTCGCTGACCAGCCTGGCCTTGCTCCTCGGCCGGGGCGCTGCGGCCGCGTCCATGAGGTCCACCGTACGCAACGGGCTCCCTTCCGTGTCCAGGACTTCGATCACGGGCCGGCCCTCCTCGGAGATGCGCAGCTTGGCCCGAACCCGGCCATTGGCGTCTTCCAGCAGCAGCTCCCGCACCCTCGGGCTTTCATCCACGACCGGCTCCTTGCTTCATGCCGAGTTGTTAACAGACTTTGGAGGACAAAGCCACGGCTTGCGGAAAGGGCCTTCGGGATTTGCTTGACGCCGGGCGCTCGATGTCATAACTAACCTGCTCTTTATGTCGAGAGAGAGGGCGGCGCCGCCGGCCCGTCCAGGAGGCTTTCGTTGTTCGAATCGCTGTCGGACCGACTCACAGAGACGTTCAAAAAGTTCCGCGGCCAAGGGCGGCTGGACGAAAAGAACATCCAGGACGGCCTGCGCGAGGTGCGTCTGGCCCTGCTCGAGGCCGACGTCAACTTCAAGGTCGTCAAGGCGTTCATCGACCGCATCCGCGAGCGGGCCTTGGGCCAGGACGTTCTCAAAAGCCTGACGCCCGGCCAGCAGGTGGTCAAGATCGTCCACGACGAGTTGGTGGAGTTGCTGGGCGGCGAGCAGGAAGGTTTGAACATCCGGGGCGCGGGGCCGCACAAGATCATGTTCGTGGGCCTGCAGGGTTCGGGCAAGACAACGTCCGCGGCCAAGCTGGCGCTCCACCTGCGCCGGCAAAAGCATCGCCCGTATCTGGTCCCGGCCGACGTGTACCGGCCGGCGGCCATCGACCAGCTCCAATCGCTGGCCAAGCAGCTCGACATGCCCTGCTTCCCGTCCACCCAGGACATGGACCCGGTGGACATCTGCCGCAACGCCGAGGCGGAGGCCGCGCAGCAGCATTGCGACGTCCTGCTCTTCGACACGGCGGGCCGGCTGCACGTGGACGAAAAACTCATGGAAGAGCTTTCGTCCATCAAACAGACCAGCGCGCCCCAGGAAATTTTGTTCGTGGCCGACGCCATGACCGGCCAGGACGCCGTCACGGTGGCCGAAAGCTTCAACGAGCGGCTCAGCTTCACCGGCGTGGTGCTGACCAAAATGGACGGCGACGCCCGCGGCGGCGCGGCCCTGTCCATCAAGGAAGTGACCGGCGCCTCCATCAAGTTCGTCGGCATGGGCGAGAAGCTCAACGAGATGGAGGTGTTCCATCCCGACCGGGTCGCTTCGCGCATTCTGGGCATGGGCGACGTGCTCACCCTCATCGAGAAGGCGCAGTCCGCCATCGACGAGGAGGAGGCCAAGGCGCTCAGCGAGAAGATGGCCAAGGCCAAGTTCGACCTGGAGGACTTCCGGACCCAGATGCGCCGCATGAAAAAGCTCGGCTCCGTCGAGGGTCTGCTCAAGTTGATCCCGGGCATGGGCCAGCTTTCCAAACAGCTGGGAGAGATGAAAGGCGCGGACAAGGAGCTGGTCAAAGTGGACGCCATGATCAGCTCCATGACCATGGAGGAGCGCCGTAATCCCAAAATTTTGAATCAAAGCCGCCGGCGGCGCATCGCCAGCGGCAGCGGCTCCTCGCTGAGCGAATTGAGCCAACTGCTCAAAAACTTTGAGCAGATGAACAAAATGATGCAGAAGATGATGGGCGGCGGCAAAGGCAAGAAGTCCAAGCTGCCCAGGATTCCCGGCTTCGGAGGCGCAGGAGCGCCCCCTGGAGCCGGCGGAATGCCCGGCATTCCCGGCATGGAGGGCTTGCCGGGCATGGAAGAAGCGGGAGAAGCCTCCAAGCGCGCCTTGAGCAAAAAAACGCTCAAGGAGCGCAAGAGGAAAAAGCTCTCAAAAAAACAGAAGAAAAAGCGTTAATAACCGCAGCCCGATCCAAGTTATACTTGCAAAACCGGCTGCGAATACTTATGAACCATTATAAGGGAGTAGAGCACGATGGCCTTGAAACTGAGATTGACGCGCATAGGCTCCAAAAAGCGCCCCTTCTACCGCATTGTGGCGATGGATTCCGCGGGACGCCGCGACGGACGCGCTTTGGACTACCTTGGGCACTACAACCCCATGGTGGAGCCTGCGGAGATCAAAATCGATAAGGACAAGCTGCAACATTGGCTCGGCCAAGGCGCCAAGCCGAGCGACACGGTTCGTTCTCTGATCAAGCAGGCCGGCGAAGAATAGGTCCCTGGAGGCTCTCCCTCGCGCGGACGCGACTAGCCTGACTCCACCAATTGGACGTCTCATGCTTCTGACTGCGGAGGTGACGCATGTTGAAAGACCTGATCGAATTTATCGCCAAGTCCCTGGTCGACAACCCGGACGCCGTACAGGTCTCGGAAATCGAGGGTGAGCAGACTTCGGTCATTGAATTGAAGGTAGCCAAGGAAGATCTGGGCAAGGTCATCGGCAAGCAGGGCCGGACGGCCCGAGCCATGCGGACGCTCTTGGGCGCGGCTTCCACCAAAGCCAGGAAACGCGCCGTCCTGGAGATTCTCGAGTAGCGCCGTTCGGCCATGGCCAAGCAAGACCACGTGGTCGTGGCCGTGGTGGTCAAGCCGCACGGCCTGCGCGGAGAGCTGGTTCTCGAATCCTACGCCGAGTCGCCCGAACTGTTCGGCGAACTTCCTTGGGTGCGCCTCGCGCCTCCGCAAGGCCGACGGGAGAAGGCCCGGCGATTCGAGATCGAAACGTGGCGAACGCACAAAGGCCGCGTCCTTGTAAAATTCAAGGGCGTCGAGGGCCGGGATCAGGCCGAAACGTGGAGGGAATTTCTCGTCACCGTTTCGGCCGATTTGCTGCCTGAGCCGGAGGACGGCGCAGTGTATCTGCACGCCATCCTGGGTTGCGAAGTCGCCGCCGAAGACGGAAGTCCGCTCGGCGTGCTGGATCAATTTTCGGAGCACGGCGGCCAGGAGGTCTGGTCCATCGCCACTCCGGACGGTCGCGAAATACTGCTGCCGGCAAGACCCGAATTCGTCAAGGACATCGACGTTGCAGCGCGAAGGATCACGGTGGCCCCGCCGCCGGGCCTGTTGGACATTTATCTGGCCCAAGACGAATCTTCCTGATCCATTCTTGAGGGCGGCCCCGCCCATGAACCCGCAAGACCGGCCGGCGCCATGAACGTCCACATCGTCACTCTGTTCCCGGAATTCTTCGACACGCCCTTGCGCTCCGGGCTCATGGGCCGGGCTCTGGACTCCGGCCTGTTGCGCGTGGACATGGTCAATCCACGGGACTTCACCTACGACAACCACCGTAGTGTGGACGACCGGCCCTACGGCGGCGGCCCCGGCATGGTCATGCTCGCCGCTCCCATGTCCGAGGCGCTTCGATCCATCGAGCGTCCGGGCAAAATGTTGCTGCTCAGCCCCAAAGGCCGGCCGCTGGACCAGGAGCTGGCCAAAGAGCTCTCCGCGTCCCAGGACCTCACCTTGGTCTGCGGGCGTTACGAGGGCATGGACGCCCGGCTGGAGCGAATCTTTCCGCTGGAGCCCGTCTCCGTGGGCGATTACGTGCTCAACGGCGGCGAGACCGGGGCGCTGTGCCTGCTGGAGGCCTCGGCCAGGCTGATCCCCGGCTTCATGGGACACGGCGCATCCGCCGAGGACGAAAGCTTCTCCCAAGGCCTGCTGGAGCATCCGCACTACACCCGCCCCGAGGAATTCGAGGGCTTGCGGGTCCCGGATATCTTGCTCTCGGGCGACCATGGCCGCATCGAGGCGTGGAGAAGAGAGGCGTCGCTGCGCGAGACCGTTCTGCGCCGGCCCGACCTGCTGCCCGGCGTCTCCCTGACCGAAGGCGAAAGCCGCATGGTCGGCGGTTTGCTGGGGCCCCGGCTGGGCCGCGGACTGTACATCGTGCTGTTGCATTATCCGGTCGTGGACAAACTGGGAGAAGTGCGCACGATGTCTTTGACAAACCTCGACCTGCATGATATTGGACGCGTTTCCCGCACGTATGGACTGGGAGGCTTTTTCGCGGCCACGCCTCTTGAAGACCAGCGGGAGTTGGCCGAGCGCCTTTTGAGCCACTGGACCGTCGGGCCGGGAGCGAAGGCCAACCCGGACAGAGCGGAGGCTCTATCCAGAGTTTCGGTGGTCAAGGACCTGGACGGGGCGATCCGCCGAATCCAGGAGCGTTCGGGGCAACGGCCGTGGATCGTGGCCACGAGCGCGCGGCCCGGCGGAGGCCTCACCGTCCGCCAGGTGCGACGAATGTTGAAGGACCAACCGGTATGTCTGATCCTCGGCACGGGTCGAGGTTTGGCGCCGCAAGTGATACGACAAGCCCACGGGACGCTCGCGCCCATCCGCGGACTCGAGGGCTATAACCATCTCTCCGTTCGATCGGCTGCGTCCATTCTTATGGACCGCATCCTGGGAGATACGGACTGAGACGAACCCTTCACGTAGGAAGGAGCTGCAAAGATGAACGCCATCCAGAACATTGAGCAGGAACATCTGCGTCTGGACATGCCCCAGTTGAAATCCGGCGACACGGTCAAAGTTTACCTCCGCATCCTCGAAGGAGAGAAGGAGCGCATCCAGATTTTCCAGGGCGTGGTTTTGCGCCTGCACAGGGGAACCACGGACGCCACGTTCACCGTGCGCAAGGTTTCTGACGGCGTGGGCGTCGAGCGCATCTTCCCCATGCACTCCCCGTACATCGAGCGCGTCGAGGTGGTCACCCGCGGCAAGGTTCGCCGCAGCCGCCTGTACTACCTGCGCAACCTCAAGGGCAAGGCCGCCCGCATCAAGCCTTTGGACCAGAAGTAGGCGATTTCCGCGGCGAGGAGGCGCAGGCCTCCTCGCCCGTTTCCCCGCCATGCTCCTGATCGACGGCCATAGCGACCTTTCGGCCGGAGTGGACGAAGCCGGCCGTGGATGCCTCGCCGGACCCGTGGCTGCGGCTGCAGTGGTCCTCAGGCCGAACGCCGCGCCCATCCAGGGCCTGGACGACTCCAAGAAGCTCAGCGCCCGCCGGCGGGAGCAACTCGCCGAGATCATTCGGCGGGAGGCCCTATGTTGGTCTCTGGGACTGTCCTGGCCCCGTGAGATCGACGACATCAACATCCTCCAGGCCACCCGGCGGGCCATGGCCCGCGCCGTTTTGAGTCTCAAAACCGCGCCCGCGCTCGTGCTCATCGACGGCAACCAGACCATTCCCGTATCCCTGCCTCAGGAAACCGTCATCAAGGGCGACGCCCTGATTCCGGCCATTTCCGCGGCCTCCATCTTAGCGAAAACCTTCCGCGACAAGTTGATGGCCAAACTCGACCGGCGTTATCCGGGCTACGGCTTCGCCGCCCACAAGGGCTACGGCGCCAAGGCCCACCGCGAAGCCATCCGCCGGCTCGGACCGTGCCCCATCCATCGGCTGACCTTCGCCGGCGTCAAGCCCGAGGGCGAAAGCCAGGAGCAGGCGTGCCTGCCCGGCATTTGAGCCTCGGCCGCCAGGGCGAAGACTTCGCCGCCGCCATGCTGCGAGGGAAGGGCTACACGATTCTCGCCCGCAACTGGCGCTCCAAGCAGTTGGAGCTGGACCTGATCTGCGAATCGGGCGATGCGATTGTTTTCGTGGAAGTGAAGACCCGCGGACCGGGCGCCATGGGCCGGCCGGACCAGGGGCTGAACAAGGCCAAGCAACGGCGTCTGGCCCGGGCCGCGAGCCTTTTTCTCTCCGAAAAAAAACTTTGGGAGCGGCCCTGTCGCTTCGATCTGGTGTCCGTGACCGAGTCCAACGGGAAACTTCGGGGCGAACACGTGGAGAACGCTTTTGAACTCGAAACCAACTTCGGCGCTGTGGGTGGCGGCAACTCCCATTGGCAACCCTGGTGATCTGAGCCCCCGGGCTGCGGAGGCGCTGGCGAAGGCAAGCCTCGTCCTGGCCGAGGACACGCGCCGGGCCAGCCTGTTGCTGCACTCCGTCGGAGTGCAGGCCCAGCGCATGGTCAGCCTGTTCGAGCACAACGAGGAAGGGCGCATCAAGCAAGCCCTCGAAGTTCTTGGCAGAGGCGAAGACGTGGCCCTCATCTCGGACGCCGGCTCTCCGTTGCTTTCCGATCCGGGCTACCGGCTGGTGCGCGCCTGCCGTGAAGCCGGCGTTTCGGTCAAGCCCGTTCCCGGCCCCTCGGCCGTGACCGCAGCCCTGAGCGCTTGCGGCCTGCCGCCCTACCCGTTCACTTTCCTGGGCTTCCCTCCCCGCAGCCAAGGCAGGCTGCGTAAGCTTTTTGCAACCCACAAAGACACGGGCGCCACGTTGGTGCTGTTCGAGCGCAAGGACCGGGTGTCCGAAACCCTGTCGGCGGCGCTGGAGATCCTGGGAGACCGGGAAGCGTGCCTGGCCCGCGAGATGACGAAAGAACACGAAGAGTTCATTCTCGGGAGCCTGGCGGAGCTGTCCGGCCGGGACCTCGGCCTGCTCGGCGAGATCACGGTGGTGATCGGCCCGGCGCAAGCCGAAGCCGTCACGGACGAGGACACGGCGATCCGCGTGCTGCGCGAAGAACGCGAAGCCGGCGGCAAACCCAAGGAAGCCGCCAAACGCGCAGCGGAAAGATTGTCGGGCTGGAGCGCAAAAGAACTCTATGAATTGATGAACCGCTCGGGGGAAGGGGAAAACCCCTTTTAAGAACAAGGGGTTTTCCCCTTCCCCCGGACCCCATCCCTTTCCCCCAAAACTTTGTTATGGGGCAGTTCAACTTTGGAAAAGTTGAACTGCCCAAAATAATAAAAGTTTTTGAAGAGGGGAGCGGGGGGCAATCTACGCCAAAAAGTTTCTCCCTCGCATTTCTCCAATCCCGATCCGTTCGCAACTGGCACGATCCCCGCACTATCTCCGGTCAAACAACGGGACAAGGAAAAAACTTCCCTCGTCCAAGAAGAACCGGATGAAACAACAAGCTGATATCACAAGTAAAGTTCTCAAGAGCAACTTCATGATCGTCCTTGCGGGCCGTCAGGAGGCAGCATGCAGATAGTTCCGAATTTCGATCTTTACCAGGCCGGCAACGCCGATGTGCTGAACCAGCCGACCCTCCCGGACTACGCCAGCGAGACGGGCATGTTCCACGACATGTTGAGCGACGCCATGGGCGCCGGCGACAAGGACGTCGTTCTGCAAAGCTACAAGCAAGGCGAATCGTCCCGCCAGGCGGCGTCCTCGGCTCCGACGCTGGAAGAGTTGAAGAAGGACGCGGAAGAAGCCCGGAAGCGCTCTCAGAAACAAGAGGACGCTGAAAAGACGGAAATCATGCGCATGGCCATGACCGGCGGACGAGGGGAAGACGTCGAAGCGCCCCAAATGCTCAAAATGACCAAAGAGGATCTCGATAAGCTGCGCGGCACGCTCTCCAACAACGGATTCTCCGGCAAGGACATCCAGGAATTCGAGGATATGGTCAATTCCGACTCAGGACTCACCTGGGGCGACTTCATGCGCAAGTTGGCTTCCGTGAAACTGGACGCGAATCAAACGACCAATCTGAGCCTCGAGCAAAACCAGCATCTGACCCACATGATGCACAAGCTCGGCTTGAACACCAAGCAAACCGAATCGACGCTGCATCAGCTCACCAAGGGCGATGTAGGCGACGTGCTCAAGCAGCTCCAGGCCCTGGCCGAAAAAAGCGACGCCTCCGTCAGCCGATCGGAATTCCAGAGCCTTCTCGAGGCCTGCGGCCTGGACGAGGAAAACCAGAAAAAACTCCTGGAGCTTTTCGGAGACGGCGACGGTTTGAGCGGCGAAGCATTGGGCGACGCCCTGGCGCAGCTCAAGCAGGCGCTTACGGAAAAAAGCCAAAAAACTACCGCGGAAACCGCCGAACTCATGTCCAAGGTGAGCGACGCCCTGCGCAACGCTGCGGACGACGCCTCCGAGGCTTCCCTGTCCATGCGCTTCGTGCAAGTGGATGAACAAAACCAAAAGAACAGCATCAAGCAGACCATGGGGATAGGGAAGGAGATTGCGGACAAGGCGGAGGCTGAACGCACGGCCAGCCAAAACGGCTCCATCGCCCAACCGAAGCAAGAACAGGCCGCGACCCAGGCCCAACAGGACCAGACTCAAAATAAGAATTCGCTCCAAACCGGAGACCTGGGGCAGCAAGCCCGCGACAGCTTTGTGGGGAAGGGGCCGCTCGGACAGGAGAACGCGAATTCCGCCTCGGAGGACTCCGCCCATTCCGGCGGATCAAACCAGGAGCGCGATGGCCTGGAGGATCTTTTCTCCCGTTTCCAGCACGACTCGGGAGCCGACGCCAAGGCGGACAAAGTCGCCGCCCAGACGTCCGTTCAAACGCCCTCCCAATTCGAGTCCACGGCGAAGAACGCTTCCGGAACAGCGGCCAACAATGCGCGCGAGACATTGACCCGCCAGGCCCTGGAGCAGGTGCAGCAAGGCGTGCTGAAAACTTTGAACAACGGCGCCAAGCAGCTCACGCTGCAGCTCTCCCCGGCGGACCTGGGACAGCTCAACGTCATCCTGCAGGTCAAGAACAAGGAAGTGCACGCATCCATCCGTGCGGAAAACCACGACACGGCCAAGATGCTCACGGAAAATATGGCCGCCCTCAAAACCGCCTTGGAGCAGCAAGGCCTCAAGGTCGCCAAGGTGGAGGTCCAGACCGGCCTTCTCTCGGATGATCAGCTGATGCAACAGTATTTTAGCCAGGACAACCACAACGGCGCCCAGGAGCAAAACGAACGGGCTCAGCATATGGGCCGGATGCGGCTCCTCCGCGGAGAAGCCGCCAGTGTGGCCCGCGATATGCAAAGTGATGTTGAGCAGGCAAGTATTGCCCAAACGGGCATCAGCATCATCGCTTAAGGGAGACCCCAGTCATGAGCGTTATCCTCGATCCGGTCGAATACAGCAAATACAACATCAGCGGCAGCGATGACGACAGCGATCCCAGCGCCTTGGGTAAAGACGAGTTTCTGGAGCTGTTGCTGGTGCAGATCGCCAATCAGGATCCGCTGAACCCCATGGATGACACGGAGTTTATCTCTCAAATGGCTGAATTCTCCAGTCTTGAACAACTAAACAACATCAGCGACGGCATTGGGGACATCAACAGCACCCTCGAACGCCAGGATCTGATGAACGCGGTCAGCTTTATCGGACAGGAAGTCATGGCCGAAGGGTACAGCCTCAGCAAAAACGACGACTCCGTCAGCACCGTGTACTACTCTTTCGACGAATCAGTTCAAGACGTCTACGTCAACATTTATGATTCGGACAACAATATCGTGAACACCGTCGACCTCGGCGCCATGTCCGCCGGTTCCTACCAATACGTCTGGGACGGTTTGGACTACGACGGCGTGGAAGCGGACAACGGCGTCTATCAGATATACATCGCCGCCGTGACCGCCGACGGCTCCACGGCTCTGGTCACTTCCGCAGTCAGCGGCGAAGTCTCCGGGGTCATCACCAACGACGGCGACAACTACCTGGTTCTCGAGGACGGCCGGAGCATCGACTTCCTCGATGTCTACCAGATCGTCGCGCCGGCAAGCACCAGTGATAACAACTCGTCCGACGAATCGGACGATACCAGCTCTAACGACAGTTCGGACGATGGCTCCGACGACGGCTCTGGCGACGAATAAGAATCGTTTTAGAGTAAGAAAGAGGACGCAAGGAGGTCACCATGGGTCTCTCATCCGCAATGTACACCGGTATCTCGGGGCTCTCGGCCCACGGGAACAAGTTGAGTGTCATCAGTAACAACATCGCCAACGTCAGCACGATGGGGTTCAAAAGCTCCACGATGAATTTCGAAGACTTGGTGAGCAACCACATCACCACGTCGGCGGGGTTGGCCCAGATGGGATGCGGCACCTCCATCAGCTCCCTGTACTCCAATTTCGCCCAAGGATCCTTCGCGGAATCCGACGACAACACGGACATGGCTATTGAAGGCGACGGCTTCTTTGTCGTCCGGGTGCCCAACTCGACGCAGAATTACTACACCCGCGCCGGAAATTTCCGTCTCAACGACAACGGAGACCTGGTCGACACCAACGGCTACGTTGTCCAAGGCTGGGCCGTGGACAACTCCGTGGAAAACGGCAACGCCAGCGCTTCCGAGGTGAGGATCATCGGCTCCATCACCGACATCAAACTCGAAAACTACCAATGCGAACCCAGCGCCACGAGCCTGATGAAAATGATCACCCAGTTGGACTCCGATGAGGTCAGCTACGCCACGGACGAGGACAATCCCTACTTCTCTTTGGCTTCGCTCTGGGACGGCACGGAGACCACCCCCCTGGCCAGCGAGACGTACGCCTACTCCCAAACCATGACCACCTACGACGCCAACGGGTCCGCGCACACAGTGACCGTCTATTTCGACAAAGTGGACACCAGCAACACCGGCGGGCGGCAGGTTTGGGAATACGTCGTCACCTGCGTCCCGGACGACGACGGCCGGGTCATCAACGGCGTGGACATCAGCGAAACCTCCGCCGCCGGCATGCTCATGATGGGAACCCTTTCCTTTGACGCCACGGGAAAGGTATCCTCCATGAGTGCATATACCCTGGGAGACAGCAGCGCGCTGACCTCCGACAACACCAAGGACCTCTCCAATTGGACCCTCGCCGACTTCTCCAATGACGGCTACGTGTTGTGCACGGCGAACTACCTGGGTGAGTCCAACGCGAGCACCACAGGCTCCGAAAACGCCACCAATATACGCATCGACTTCGGCCTCACCAACAAGGCGCCCACCGGAGGCGCCAGCAACAGCGGCTGGTCCTCGATCGCCTACTCCAACGCGTCGTTGGTCGGAAATAATATCAGCAATATAAACAGATTACCCTCCTTCGCAAATATCGACATCGACGCAACCGCCACAACCAGCTATTCGACAAGCTCCTCCACGCTCACCATGTCGCAAAACGGATACTCCTCCGGCTATCTGACCTCCGTATCCGTCGACCGGGACGGCGTGCTCACGGGGACCTACTCGAACGGCGAGGAGATCGACCTCTACGTCATCGCCCTGGCCACGTTCAATAGCGACTGGGCTCTGGAGCGAGCGGGAGGAAACCTCTATTCGGAGACCAAGTCCTCGGGCGCCGCCATCACCAACACCCCGGGGTCCGGAAGTTCGGGCACCATCTCCGGCAACTACCTGGAGACATCCAACGTGGACCTTTCCGAAGAATTCGTGGACCTCATCTCCACGGAAAAAGGCTTCCAGGCCAACTCCAAGGTTATCACCACCGCAGACACCTTGTTGAGCACGGTCATCTCCATGGTCCGCTAACTGATCTCGCGTCCTCCTCGACTCTCAAAGCCTCCGGCCCCAAAGGCCGGGGGCTTTTTTGTTCACCTGGTGCGAGCCTCGCATGGTCCTTTATTCCCGCTCCCATCGCTTACAGCATCCTACGCTTGAAATGCCCGCTCACGGCGAGCGTAGATCGTCTACAAGCATTTCACGGCAGGAGCCACGAGCACGCCCCAGAGCCTAGCCCTGAAATAACACCGTAGCAAAACAGGAACCCCATAGCCCAGTGCGCCCTGCACCGGGAGGCCTTCCCACGGTTCCAGCGCGCCCTCCGGGCGTCAATCGCTCTTCCGGAGGACTTTCCTCGCGCGACCGGCGCTACACGGAGGCAAGCAAAGGAGCCGCCCGCCTCTCGTGCCCCCACAGGCCGCACGACCGCCAAGCGTCTGCGTCCTCTTCACGCCGCCTCCATGTTCGAAAAGCGCCGAGCACGCCGCACGGGGCGGAATCAGGAAATACACCCCCGTCAGGAGTCTGACCCGACTGGGCAAAGGGCGCCGGGCGCGCCTTTTCGATGAAGATTTTAGGAAAACTCTAGACGATATAACACATTGAATAATATTGATATTTCATATTTGGCGCCAGGGTTGCTTACCCAATACCAAAAAGGAAGTTCTGCGAGTAACAAGGAGGTTTGAAATGGCCCTGACCATCAACCACAACTTAATGGCGATGAACGCCGCCAGGAACCTCAACAACCACTACAATTCGTTGAGCGTCTCCACCCGGCGGCTGTCTTCCGGCCTTCGAATCGGCACGGCGGCCGACGACGCCGCCGGTCTGGCCATCCGCGAGCTGATGCGGGCGGACATCGATTCGTTGGCGCAAGGCGTCCGCAACGCAAACGACGCGATCTCCATGATCCAGACGGCGGATGGAGCTTTGAGCATCATCGACGAAAAGCTCATCCGCATGAAGGAGCTCGCGACCCAGGCGTCCACGGGCACCTACACCTCAGCCCAGCGCATGATGATCGACTCCGAGTATCAGGCGATGGCTTCGGAAATCACCCGTATCGCCAACGCCACGGACTTCAACGGCATCTACTTGCTCAACGGCAACCTGTCGAGCGAAACGCACGACGGCTCCGGCCTGAACTCCACCGGCCAGTTGAAGGTCCACTTCGGTACGGGCAACGACTCCGCCGAAGACTACTACTATGTGAACATCGGGTCCTCTACGGCATCGGCCTTCGGCCTTGGCCTCGGCGCGGCCGTCGGCAGATCCGGACGGTCGATTTCGACCCAGGAGATGGCCCAGGACGCCCTGGAAGCCATCAACGACGCCATCGTCTCCAAGGACAAAGTCCGCGCCAACCTGGGCGCCATGCAAAACCGGTTGGAGAACACCATCACCAACCTGGAAGTCCAGGCTGAGAACCTGCAGGCCGCCGAGTCGCGCATCTCCGACGTGGACGTGTCCACCGAGATGACCCAATTCGTGCGGGAGCAAATTTTGACGCAGTCGGCTGTGGCCATGCTGTCGCAGGCGAACTCCCTGCCGCAGATGGCTCTTCAGCTCATCGGCGGTTAATAGAGACAGTTCGCTATCTCCCGCCGGGCGGGTTCTCCCCGCCCGGCGGAGGATTCCCGGCGACTCCGGGCTGTCTCTCGCCGAGGCTGTGTAGGGCTTGAGCGGCGGCGCCTTGCTCGGCGCGCTTCAAGCTGGTCTCCAAGGCGATAAAGGTTTCACCGGTGGGCAGGCGAACGCTCACCTCAAAAACTTTTTCATGCTCCGGTCCGCTTGCGCCCAGCAAGCTGTACACGGGACGATCCTTGTACAGCTGTTGCGTCAGCTCCTGCAGCCGGCTCTTGTAGTCCCGGGGACGGGGAACGGAAAGGTTCTGGGGCCAACGGTCCTGCAGCAGCTCCAACACGACCCGCATGGCCGGTTCGAACCCTCCGTCAAGAAATATGGCGCCGATGAGAGCCTCCAGGCCGTCGGCCAACAATGAATCCCGATTCCTGCCGCCTTGGCCCTCCTCGCCTTTACCCAGCAGCAAATGCTGGTCCAACCGTATTTCGCGGGCCACTCCGGCCAGCGCAGCCTCCTTCACCAAACTGGAGCGGATTCGGGTAAGATTTCCCTCCGCGGCTTCGGGATAGCGTTCATAGAGTTCTCTTGATACAACCAACTCGAGCACGGCGTCGCCCAAAAATTCAAGACGCTCATTGTTCTCGAAGGCCCCGCCGCCCTGCTCATTGGCGTGAGAACTGTGGGTCAAGGCCTGCGTCAGGAGCTTGACTTGGTCGAAACGGTAGTGAATAGACTCTTCCAGGCTTGTTTGTCGCTGATTCATGATTTGTCGCTGTAGAAGGGATGCTATGCCCCATTATGTCAATATGAGTTCATTGTTCCGTCCGGAGTCCGTCGCGGTGGTGGGCGCTTCGGCCGCCGCCGGCAAGGTCGGCCACATCGTCACCGCGAACCTGCTGGCCGGAGGGTACCGAGGGAAGATATTTCCCGTCAATCCCCATTGTCGGGAGATCCTTGGGCTCGAGGTTGTTCCCAACGTTTCTCAACTGCCCCTAAGCGTCGACCTGGCCGTGGTCTGCGTCCCGCCCTCCGCGGCCGTGGAGGTGATGGAGGGCCTGAGCCAACGCCGCGCCAAGGCCTGCGTCATGATCACGGGCGGCTGCACCGAGAACGGCACCCCAGGCCACAAACGCCAGAAACGCATCGTCCAATTGGCCGAGCAGCACCGCATGGCCCTGCTCGGTCCCAGCAGCCTGGGGGTGCTCAACACCGCCATCGGGCTCAACGCGACCTTTGCCCGAGGGCCGATGCCCCGCCGGGGCAACATTGCGTTCTTCTCGCAATCCGGCGCCCTGTGCGCAGGCATGTTGGAGTGGGCGGAAAGCCGCGGCGCCGGCTTTTCCTCCCTCATCAACCTGGGCGTCAAGGGCCTTCTGTCCGAAAACGATATCCTCGACTATTTGCAGGACGACCCGGAAACCGAGGTCATCCTGGGATACCTGGAGTCCTTTTCCGACGGCGCGGCTTTTCTCCGGACCGCCGATTTGGCGTGCCGGAAAAAACCGGTGCTGCTCATCAAGGGCGGCTGCTCAGCCGCCGGGTCCAAGGCCGCCTCGTCCCACACCGGAGCGCTGTCCGGAAGCCGGCAAGCTTACAGGGCCGCCTTCGGGCAATGCGGCGTCATCGAGGCGCGGTCCATGGAGGAGCTTTTCGAGCTGGGAATGTGTTTTTCCGCTCAACCTGCGCCCTCCGGGCCGAATCTGGCGGTTTTGACCAATTCCGGCGGTCCCGGCATCCTGGCCGCGGATACGGCCGAGGCCGCGGGCCTCAACATGCCCTATCCGGACAAGGCCGCCATCGAAGGCCTACGCCGGATTCTTCCGCCTTCCTCCGGGTTCTACAACCCGGTGGACATCATGGCCGACGCCGACGTGGACCGCATGGTCGAAGCGTTGCGCCTGCTGCTGGCCGACGACCGCATGCAAATCGCACTGGTTATCATCACGCCCTCGGCGACCCTTTCCAGCGCCGATGCGGCGCAGGCCCTGATCCAGACGGCCAAAGACTCCGACAAGCCGGTGCTGGCCTGCCTGCTCGGAGAATCCAACGTTCAGGAGGGCCGACGCCTGCTCACGGCGGCCGGCGTCCCCTGCTTCGACTTCCCCGAGCCCGCGGTGCGGGCCGCCGGGCGCATGTGGGAGCGCCGCCGCATGTTGGACCGGCCCTGGGCGGCCGAGGTGTGCTTCCGCCGGGACCTGGGCAAGGCGACCCAGGTCATCGCCAAGGCCCGGGAGCAGGGCCTGAACGTTCTGCCGGAATTTTTGTCCCAGGACTTCGCCCGGGCGTACGAATTAAACGTCCCCCAGACCATCCTGGCCCGCACCAGCGACGAAGCCGCCCAGGCCGCGTCGAAAATCGGCTATCCCGTGGCCCTCAAGCTGGCTTCCCCCCAGGTGGTCCACAAGTCGGACCTGGGCGGCGTGGTCTTGAACCTTGCCGACGCGGTCTCTGTCCGGCGAGCCTTTCTGGACATCACCTCCAGGATCACCAGGGCAGGAAGCGACATCCACGTAACGGGATGCCTGGTCCAAGCCATGGCGCCTCCCGAGTCCAAGGAAGTCATCGTGGGATTCCAACGGGACGAACAGTTCGGCCCGATGCTCATGTTCGGACTCGGCGGCGTCTACGTCGAGACGTTGCGGGACGTTTCCTTCCGGCTGGCGCCGCTGACCCTGCAGGACGCCGCGGAGATGATCCGGGAGGTTCGCTCCTACCCGTTGCTCAAAGGCGTGCGGGGCGAGCAGCCGGTGGATTTCAAGTCGCTGGAGGACGTGCTGTTAACCATGTCCCAGATCGCCATGGACTTTCCGGAGATCATGGAGGCCGAACTCAACCCCGTGCTGGTATCGAAATCCAGCGCCCTGGCGGTTGACATGCGCATCTCCCTTGACGCGGAAAAGAAAATCACACAACAAGCATAATCGGGAACGCAAGCACAAGGAGGAGCCATGGCTGGCTTATATATTGGGTCCACAGCCGGATATTCGGGAAAAAACATGATCGTCATGGGGCTTGGCGCCCGGCTTCAGAAGGAAGGCGCCAGTCTGGCCTATATGAAGCCCGTAGGCGCCATGCCCGTTTATTACGGCGACGCCATGGTCGATGAAGACGCCCGTTTCGTCCAGGAGGTGCTCGGCCTGGAGCAGAATCAGAACATGGTCACGCCCGTGCTGGTCACCCAGGATTTCAAGGTCAAAGCGTTCACCGGGTCCTACGAAGACCTGACGCCCCGCATCGCGGACGCCTACGAAAAAATCAGCCGGGGCAAAGACTTGACCCTGGTGGCGGGCTCCGGCTCCATGCATTCCGGCAAATACTGCGGCGTGGACGGCATCTCCGTGATCAAGCGTCTGGGCGTCAAGGCGATCATCATCGACCGGTACGCCAAGGACATCCGCTACGATGAGCTGATCGTGCACAAGGAGGAGCTGGGAGACCAGCTTTTGGGCGTTATTCTCAACGACGTGCCGGAGAACATGGCCGAAGAGGTGAACACCCTGATCAAACCGCTGCTGGAAAGGCACGGCGTGAAGGTGTTGGGCGTGATCCCCTCGGACCCCCTCATGGGCGCCATCAAAGTCTCGGATCTCGCCGAACGTCTGGGAGGCAAGGTCATTTCGGCCCACTCCAAGGCCGACCGCGTGGTCCAGAGCTTCCTCATCGGGACCATGCAGGTCGAAAACTTCATGACCCATTTCCGCAAAAACAAGCACTCGGCCGTCATCGTGGGCGGCGACCGCTCCGATGTGCAGCTCGTGGCCTTGGAAGGGGACTGCCCTTGCCTGGTGCTTACCGGAAACCTTTACCCCAACGACATCATCCTGACCCGTTCGGAAGTGCTGGAAACGCCCATCGTGGTGATCCGCGACGACACCTTCGGCGTGGCCAAGAAGATGGAGGCCATTCTCTCGCGGCACAAGCTGCGCGACGTCATCAAAATCCAGCAAGGCGAGCAGCTCGTGTCCTCAACGCTGGACGTGCCCTGGATCAAAGCCGCCTTGGGCCTTTGACGCAACGCCGCCGGACAAAACGCCCTTTTCCGGGCGGGAGCAGGCTCCCGCCCCGCCCGGACAACGCGTAGTCCGCCAGGAAGGCGCCAGCCCTGAAGGGCGCTACGGCGGGCCCGGGCTCCGTCATCGGAGTTCGGACGCAGGCCAACATGCACGAACGCTACATCGAACTTTTTCGGCAGTACCTCGGGCTGCTTTTCTCCCTGCATCTGGGCGCCGTCATCACGCTGGGCGCCATCCTCGGTTTATTCATCCTCACGAGCGTCGTCCTGCACGTGCTCATCCGACGCAGAGGGCTGCCGCCCAAAAGCATGGCTTTCGTCAAGTGGCTTTTCCTGGCCTTTCTCATCGAAGCCGCGGACCGGCTGGTCTTAAGCGGTCTGGACCAGGCCCTTGTGCACACGCCGCTGATCCTGCTCAAGACCCTGGTCTATTGGCTCCTGATCAAAAGCTTCATCGACGGCGTCTACTCGGACATCTATCTCCAGCGCATCAAGCACAAAGAAGTCAACCACTTCCTGCTGGACGTCATTAAATTCGGCATCTTCATCCTGGTGGTCGTGAGCGCGGCCAAGTCCATCTTCGATATCAAACTCTCCTCTCTGATCACCTCCTCGGCCATCCTGACGGCCATCATCGGTTTCTCCATGCAGGACACCATCGGGTCCATCATCTCCGGATTTCTTATCCAGATGGAGAAGCCCTTCGGCGTCGGCGAATGGATCAGCGTGGACGGCCTCACCGGAAAAGTCGCGGAAATCAGCTGGCGCTACACAAAAATCCAAACCGTGCAACGGGACAGCATCTATATCCCGAACAATTCCATCTCCAAGCACAACCTGGTCAATTACGACCGGCCGCTCCCCCAGAAGCGCTGCCGGGTGCGGGTGGGCGCGCCCTGCGACGTCCCGCCCGTGCGCGTCAAGGCGGCCCTGGAAGAGGCGCTCAAGCGCTGTCCTCTGGTTGCCCGCTTTCCCCCGTCGTTCGTGCGCATCAAATCCATCGGAAGCTACAAGGTCGTTTACGAAATCTTTTTCTCCGCCCCGCGGTTCGAAGACCAGTGGGCGGCCATGGACCAGGTTCAATCGTCCGTCTGGCACCACTTCAAAAAATACGGCGTTCCGCTGCCCTACCCCCGGTCCGAAATCCACATGGCGCGGCGAGTCAAGCAAGAGGAGCCGGACTATCTGCCCATCCTGCGGTCCATCGAGCTCTTCTCCGGGCTGACCGACGCCGACCTCCTGCTGCTCGTCCAAAGTTCGGCCTTTCTGGAATATCCTGCCGGAGCCAGGATTGTACGTAGCGGCGAGCAGGACACCAGCCTGTTTGTCATTCTGGCGGGAACCGTCTCGGTGCAGCGCGACGGCTCCGTTCTGGCCGAACTGGAGCCCGGAGGATTTTTCGGCGAGATGGCGTTGCTGACCGGCGACCCCCGCAGGGCGGACGTTGTTGCGAAAACCGGCGCCGCTTGTCTGGTCGTGGATCGGGAGGCCTTCAAAATGCTTCTGGAGAGCAATCCCCGGGTCGTCGAAAACATACGCGAATGTTTCCGGCAACGCGCTGAAACACCGCCCGGGAGAAACGGCCTCAATCCGCAGGAAAACGCCAGCCACCGATGGTTCGAACGCTTCCGCAGCATCTTCTCTTGAGGGCCTCCATGCATCGATTACGCCATTTCGCAACGATACCCGCCATGCTCCTGATGGCCGCCTGCCTCTGGTCCTGCTCGTTTCAGCCTCCGCCGCCGCTGGCGCCCCGGCTCGTGGACCAGAATGACGACCAGCTCGGTCAGGCCGTTCAGGACTTCAAAACCTTCATCGCCCGATACCCGGAAAGTTGGTATTCCGTGGAGCGCATGGCCGGCGCGCAGCTGTTGCTGGGAAAATACGAAGACGCCTTGGAGAGCTTGAAGCTCCTTCCCCAAGCCCAAAGGAACGAGTCGGCTCCGCGCATGGAGCAGGCCGTCGCCTATCTGGCTCTGGGACGCGCGGAGGACGCCCGAGGCCTGTTCACCCTCGTCGGAAGCCGGGACGACGACTTGTCCCCGTTCGCCCGGCAAAGCCTCTACCTCATGGACAGGGCCTACGCCGAAGCACAGGCCGTCTCGGCCCTTGAACGGGAATTCACTCCGGGCGAACTTCGCCTGCGCAACCAAATCGCCGCGCTTCCCTTCCCCCCCCTGAACCACGACGAAACCCTGTCCGCAACGGCCAGGGCGTTGCTGGACTTTTTGACGCGCGACCTCCTGGCCGCATCGCCCCAAGGCGCGGCCGATCCCATGCTGGTCATGGCCCTGATCCGCAGAAGCGAGGCGCAAGACCAATCGCCCCCCCTGGACCGCGCCGTGCGCATCGCCCGGTTGAGCCGCTCCGCCCGAGCAAGCTTCGGCAATATCGGACCCAATGGCGTGTTTTTCGAACTGAACCTGGGCTTGGCCTCGGCCGCAAGCAAAGCGTTGCAACACTCCTTCACCAGCCGTGTCCGGCCGCGCTTTTTCTTCCAACTGGAAAAGGACGCCCTCTTACGCATCCTGCAAGTAGAGCGCATCGTCCCGTCGAATCCGGCGTGGACCCAGCTCCGACGCGTGGCCAGCAGAAGCTATCCGGCCGTCGCCAGCTACGGAAGAGCCCTCAAGGCCCTGGATCTCGGCCAATGGGACCAGGCCGCCGAACATCTCCGAAAAGCCGTGGAGCAGGATGAAGCCTTCGCCCTGGCCCGCGATATGCTCGCCCAATGCCCCAAAGGCGCGGGATTCTCCCTGGACGAGCTGACGGCCTGGGGCCGCAGCGCGAAACAGGCGGACCAGACGGGTCTGCACGCCAGCGCGCTGCCCGCCAAGCTCGCCCGCCGCTTGGTGGGCCAACTGCCGTATTAAGCCGAAAAGAGCTGGGGGGAAGGGGAAACCCACTTTTGCAAAAGTGGTTTTCCCCTTCGGTACGAACCGGGGACATAGGTAACACAAGAAACCGGGAACATGGGTAACACTCTGGGTCACCGAGGAGGTGACCGATGCCTTGGG
>JASGMV010000080.1 GCA_030156255.1 Desulfovibrionales bacterium | reverse complement strand
GACGTATGAGGCGACGCAGACCGTAGACGATCTGCGAGAGACGCTGGT
Organism: Desulfovibrionales bacterium; assembly: GCA_030156255.1. Classification (GTDB taxonomy): domain Bacteria; phylum Desulfobacterota; class Desulfovibrionia; order Desulfovibrionales; family Desulfovibrionaceae; genus JASGMV01. The sequence continues at coordinate 14,062 of JASGMV010000080.1, read as the reverse complement.
GGCGCAGGTGAAAAGCCGGGCGCACGCGCTGCTGGCGGCCACGGACTGGTATGTCACCCGGCTGACGGAGACGGCGGAGGCGGTCCCTGCGGACGTCACGGCGGCCCGCGCCGCCATCCGGGCGGCCTCGGATACGAACGAGGCGGCGCTCGCGGCCATCGCCGATTACGACGAACTGCTGGCCTGGTCGGCCTCGCGGCCGGAGTAGGGGAGGACGCCATGCCGCAAGCCCCATGCATTCCGAAAGATCGAAGTTCACGTTCAAGGCCGCGCAGCCCGCTGGCCGGCTGGCTGGGAGGCAAAAGCAAGCTGGCCCGCAGCATCGTGCGCCGGATGCCCGAGCATTCGTGCTACGTGGAGCCCTTCGCCGGAGCGGCCTGGGTATTGTTCGCCAAACCGCCCAGCCGCGTGGAGGTGCTCAACGACCGCAACGAGGAGGTGGTCAATCTGTTCCGCATCGTCAGCCGGCATACGGATGAGCTGCTGCGCCAGTTCACCTGGACGCTGACCAGCCGGAGCGGCTTCGAGAGCCTGCTGCGCGCCGATCCGGAAGGCCTCACGGACATCGAGCGGGCCGCCCGGTTCTACGCCCTGGTCAAGTGGAGCTTCAACGGCCGGCTGGCCACGTTCCGCTACGCCCGAAGCGGCGGGCCCCGGCTGAAACGCCAAGCCATGATCGAAGAACTTTCCGCGGCCCGAGCCAGGCTTGAAAACGTCTACCTTGAAAATCGCGATTTCGAGGTGGTCATGGACCGTTTCGACGGGCCGGAGACCTTCTTCTATCTGGACCCGCCCTACCAGGGCAAAGAGCACTACTACGGCCGGGGGCTCTTCCGATTCGACGACTTCAAGCGGTTGGCGGCGGTCCTGCGCCGCCTCAAAGGCCGTTTCCTGCTCAGCATCAACGATACCCCGGAGGCCAGAAGCATCTTTCGCGGCTTCCGGATCGAAAAAGTCCGCGCCCCGTACTCCTGCCGGCTGCGATCCGGAGAGGAAGGACAGGAGCTGTTCGTCGCCAACAATCCGCCGGACGGCGAAGGGACCGAGCGCAGCGTTTGATCTCCGCACGCTTCATGAGGCGTGGAGCATGGTCTTCCCCCTTCGGGCCGAAGTCGGGAGGAGGGAGACCGTGCTCCAGTCCGAAGAAAGCGCCTGCGGCGCTCCGGCCTTCGCTTCCTTACTTGACATGCTCCACGTCTTTTCCCACAACCACGCCATGCGAACCGCGAACTTTGCGACCATATTTTTCGCCCTGTTGGCGACAGCCTTGCTGCCCGCATGTTCGGTGTTCATGGCCGCTTCCGGAGAAAGGACGCCGCGCCTCGACCTGCTGGGCTCCGGGCAGAACAGGTCCCTGGTCGAGTCCGAACTCGGCCGGTCCAGGGGCAACGCCTCGCTGCCGGGCGGCGCCAGGTTGTTCGCCTACCGTTACGTGCGCGGCGAAGACCCCAGCTACGGCAGAGCCTTGGGCCATTTGGCGCTGGACGCTCTCACGCTGGGCGCCTCGGAAGTCGTCACCACGCCGCTGGAGGCGCTTCGGGGCGAGCGATACGAACTGCCCGTTTTGTTCGATGCGAACGACGCCGTCATCCAAATGTTTCCCTCTCGACGGCTGGGCCATGAATCTCTCAAGCGCAAGGAAACCCGCGAGCGCGAGGAACGGCTGCGGACCATGGACAAAACGCCCGTCATCGAAGTGGGCGTCTTTCGCGGCTACCTCAAACAGGACGAATCCAGAGCCCTGGCGCTGTTCGACGCAAACAAAAAAATTTTGTCCCGGGCGGGCGTGGGCGCCGGCCTCCGGGGAGAATCTTTGGACGAACGCCGCCGAGCGTCGGAATTGGCCGGGCGATGCCTGGCCCCGAACAGCCAGACCCTGGACCTGGGCCGGCGTTTCGATGAAGAACGATACGTCGTGGTCATCCTCGGGGAATTGCTCACGCCCCGCCGAAATTCTCCCGAAGCCGGTTCGGGTCCGGCCGCGCTCCATGTCCCCGAAGCGCTCCCGAATTCAGCCGTGGAGCGCTCTGCGGGGCGCGATTGACCTGGACCGCCTCAGGGCCTACTTTCGGATGTAGAACGCCACCCTGTAACAAGGAGCAATGCATGAACTTTCGCATGTTCGCCGTCGCGCTTCTCGCTGCAACGTTGCTGCTGCCGGCCTTTGGCTGCGAAAAGGAAGGGCCCGCCGAAAAGGCGGGGGAAAAAATCGACCAGGCGGTTGACCACGCCAAGCAGGAAGCCGGCAAAGCCTGGGACGACGTCAAGGATAAGGCCAAAGAGCTCGACCGATAGCCGCCCGTCCGGCGGCTCTCTGCTTTTCGGACGCCCATGAGAATCACGCTGGAGCGGGACGCCGTGCGGCAGGCCGTGGCCATTCCCCTGGCCGTGGTCCTGTCGGTCCTGGTCGTTCCGTATTGGCCTCTGGCCCACGGCCGCTATTTGATGCTGGGCGCCCTTCTGATGGCCCAGGTGGCCGCCAAGGAGCCTCTTCCCCGCCGGTTGCGGATCCTGTCCGCGGCCGCGGCGGCCAGCGCCGCCTTGTCCGCTCCTTTCGCCCTGCTGGGCCCTCACCCCGTTCTCTTCGCCGCAGGATTGTTCCTGCTCGCCTTTGCGGCCAACCTGCTCAACGCCACCGGTAAAGTCGATCCGCGCACCACGTTTTTCGTTCTTTTACTGGCCATGCTCTCCGGCGGCCTGGCCGCCAACGCTCCGCCCGTAACGCCCCCCATCGGATCGAATCGGCTGCTCTCGGCGGGAATGGCCGTGGACCTCCCCATCGCCCTGCTGGGCGGCGGTTGCCTGGCCGCCGCGGCCGCGGCCGTATCCCGGCTTTTTCTGGCCCCAGCCGATCCACGGGACAAGGTGGGGGAGATCATGGGGCTGCTGGCCCAAAAATTCGAACCCGTAGCCGCCGTCCTGACGCACTCCGCATCGCCCGGCCGTTCGCAATCCGAGGCGGACCGGCTGCTGCTCGACCTGGAGCAGGCGCGCGACGGGCTGCTGCTCCGAGCCGGCCAGGAGGCGGTGGACCTGCCCGATCGCCTGGACGACGGCGGCGTCCAGGACGCCACGCGCAGGGTCAGGCTCATGCGGTTGGCCCGGCTCGTGGCCTCCAGCCTGGACGACACGGCGAACATCAAGGACAGGGTCGCCCTTGCGAAGCTTGCGCCCGCTCTCCCGCAACTGTCCTCCAGACTGCTCACGGCCATGCGCGCCATTTCCCTGGGGCTGGCCGACCACGATCCGAACGCCCTGGCCAAGGTGAAAATCCCCGCCCGGACGTCCCTGCTCACGGACCCTTCGCTTCTGGCGCGGGAGCTGCCCTTTTCCCAGGCCGCGGTCGCCTACGACCTCACAGCCAATCTTGAAGAAATGGCCGGCGAGCTGACCAAGCTGCGCGCCTGCCTCATGGAGGACAAGCCATGGCCGCGCCGTCCATGATCCGGGAGAGCCTGCGCCTGTCTTCCCCCGCGACGAGGCTGTCCTTGCGTTCGGGACTCGCCGCCGCGGCGGCCGTCGCCGTGTCGAGTCTGTTCGATCTGGGCCACGGCTACTGGGTCATCCTGACGGTGCTCATCGTGACCAAAGCCAACCTGGGCGGCACGGTGCTGCGCTCCAAGGAAAGGATCATCGGCACCCTTCTCGGCGCGGTCATCGGCCTGCCGATGATCTTCCTGCTGGAGGGCCATACCTACGCCCTGCTGGTTTTGCTGGCGATCGCGCTGGCGGTCTACGCCCTCATCGGGCAGATATCCTATTATATTTTGGCCGCCACGGTCACTGTGCAGGTCTTTCTCCTCTTCGGACTCATGGGCGCGGACCCCGCGTCCATGCTTTCGGAGCGCCTGCTGGATACGGTGCTGGGAACAGTATTGGGAACGGCGTTTTCCCTGATCCTGCTGCCCGACACGGCCCGAAGCCGGTTGCGCAGAAAGCAGGCCGACGCCTTGGAGCAGTTCGAGGCCGCCCTGGCGTATTTGCAGGAGAGACGGCGCGGCGCCTCCATCGACCTCGCCCGCTACCGGAGCATCATCGCGGCCAACCAGGACAATCTGTCGGACTGCGAGACCCTGCGCCAGGAAGCCGCCCATGAACCGGGACAACGCCTCTTTCTCAACCAAAGCGGCCGCATCAACGCCCAGCTCAAGATTCTCCATACCGAGATCATCTCCATGGCGGGCCCCATGCGGCGCCTCGGCGACGCCGACCTTCCGCGAGATTTGGCCGCAAGCCTCGATCTGCTGGACGAAGCCGTCAACCGGGAGTTGGCCTGCACGGTCGAGGCCCTGCGCACGGGAAATCCCGGGGACCTTTGCGGCAAAGCCATGGCCGAAGCCTCCGAGAACGTCTCCGCCGCGCTGGAGCGATTGCGCGACACCCACGAGGCCCCGGATCGGATTCTCCTGGACGCAGCCCTGCACGCGCGGCGCTCCAACCAGGTTTGCGAAGACCTCCGAACCATGCGACAATTCGCTTGAGTTCCGGTGGGGGCCGATTCGCCGCGTCGAACGCTCCGCCGGCGCGCCGCTCTGGACCGAACGCTTTTCCCAATATGCTCCAACCGTCCAAGGAGACGTTATGACCAGGCTCGCCGTCTCGGCCCCCATACTCGCCGCCGCCATTCTGGCGGCCGTCTCGCTCCTGGCGCCGCAGGCCGCCGAGGCCGACGCCACCGACTATTGGCCCCAGTGCTCCGCCCGGCGAGCCGAGCGGCTGGCCGAGGACGCCGATACGGCCGCCCCTGAAAAACTGACGGCCGCGGCCAACTGCTGCGCAGCGGTCGTGCTTCGCGGCGGCGGAGGCGAGGGCAAGCTCTCTCTGGCGAAGAAAGGCCGCAGCTTGGCCGCCAAGGCCGTAGAGCTTCGGCCAAACGAGGCCGCGTCCCAATACGCCCTGGCGGTGCTCATGGGGCTGGTGACCCAAAACGACCCCTTTTACGAACAATGGGCCGACGGGTTGGAGACGATTCCCAAAATCCAAAAACACGCGGCCATCGCCGCCAGGCTCGATCCGAAGCTCAACTACGGCGGCCCCGACCGGCTGCTGGGAGAGTTGTATAGCCAGGCGCCGGCGCAGCCCATCTCCATCGGCGACATGAAGCTCGCCATCCAACATTTTCAAAAGGCCGTGGCGGCCGCCCCCGACTTTCCGGACAACCGGCTGGAGTTGGCCGAAGCCCTCATCAAAAAGCGTCAAACGGCGCAGGCTTGCGAGCAGCTCAGCAAAATCATGCGACTCGACGCCGCAGCCCAGGCCAGCCGTCCCGCGTCCATGGTCAAAGCGAAGAAGCTTAAAAAGCACTATTGCAGGAGAGCGGCAAGACTGCAATAATTCATGGCCGTTCTCGCAACCGGGAATGGCGCAACAATTATAGCAAAAAAAATTTTCCTCTCCTCCGCAACAAGATGCGAGCGCCTCCTCGCGAAATATTTCACATGGATACAGAGCCAAAAACAAAGGCTCGGAAGGCGGCGCCCTACGAGGGCGGCGCCTTTTTGTGGTTGAAGTAAAAGAATATGCGGGCTATACAGATGTCGCAAGTTTTTCGGCTCCGTGGATCGGGCCACGGAGCCTCTTTAACCATAGGTCTCGTCAAGTGAGGTTTCCATGCTTGGGACACTCCTCTTTCTCCTTATCATTCTCCCTTTCCTGGCGGCCTTGGGATGCTACTTGTTCCGAATGGCTTTTCTACGCTCTTTGCTCGTAGTGGGCTCGGGCGTGGTCTTGACGGTATGCTCCCTGGCCTTGATCGGATTGGAGCCGTTTGAGTTCAAACCGCCGGCTCTACTGTGGCTCAACGCGGACATCGTCGTTTCAGTGCTCGATTTCGCGTTGCTATTCCTTATCCTTTACATTGGTTTTCGACTCAAGAACAACCTGATCAAATTCCTGGCGGCGCTCCAGATCGTGGTCATGGCCTATCTGGAGCTGTTCATGATGGAGCATGGGGCGTCGCACGCAGCCATCCGCTGCGACACGCTGTCCCTGGTGATGGTCTTGATCATCTCCATCATCGGCTCGCTCATCTGCATTTACGGGCTTCCCTACATGCGCAAGCATGAGCAGCACCTGAACCTGCCCCGCTCGCGGCAACCGCGGTTCTTCGCGTTCATGCTGGTGCTGCTGGGGGCCATGAATGGCTTAGTATTATCCAACGACCTTCTTTATTTCTACTTCTTCTTCGAGATCACCACGCTGTGCTCGTTTTTGCTGGTGCGGCACGATCTCACGGACATCGCCAAGCGCAACGCCGAACGCATCCTGTGGATGAACTCCGTAGGCGGCGCCTGCTTCGCCCTGGCGATGATGTGGATGTACCCCACGACCAAAACGTTGGAGCTGTCGGCGATTCTGCAGATGGCGCAAGGGTCGAACCTAATGCTTTGGCCGTTGGCTCTGCTGATCCTGGCCGCCTTCACCAAGGCGGCCCAAACGCCGTTCCAGAGCTGGCTCACCGGCGCCATGGTGGCGCCCACGCCGGTTTCGGCCCTGCTCCACTCCTCGACCATGGTCAAGGCGGGCGTGTATCTGGCCGTTCGGCTGGCGCCGGCCTACCACGGCACCTTCCTCTCCACGGCGGTGGCCCTGTTCGGGGCCTTTGTGTTCATGACCACGGCGGCCCTGGCCATGGGCCAGTCCAACGCCAAAAAAGTGCTGGCCTATTCGACCATCAGCAACCTGGGGTTGATCTTCGCCTGCGCCGGCCTGAACACTTCGGCGGCCATCACCGCGGCCATTCTGCTCATCATCTTCCACGCCATATCCAAGGCCCTCATGTTCATGTGCGTGGGAACCATCGAGCAGAAGATTCACTCCCGCGACATCGAGGACATGCGGGGGATCTTCGGCAAAATGCCCCTGGTGGCGATGTTCGCCTTCATCGGGGCTCTGTCCATGCTGCTGCCGCCCTTCGGCGTGCTCTTGAGCAAGTGGATGGCTATCGAAGCCGCGGCCAACAACATCTTCGTCATCGCCATGGTGGCCGTGGGCAGCGCCTTCACCGTGGTCTTCTGGACCCGCTGGGCGGGCGTGATGTCCAACTTCCCTTCGGGACGGCCCGAACCGGACCATCAGCCCTTCCTGACCATCGCGCCTTTGGGCCTCATGACCATCGGCGCCATCGGCGTCAGCATCTTCGCCCCGTGGATATACTCCCACTTCGTGTCCGCGGCCGTTCCGGCCGGCGCCGACGCCTACAAGATATCGGCGGGCGTCTTCACCACCCTGAGCGGCGCCTTCTGGGTCTATCCGCTGGTCGTCTTGATGGCCGCGGCCACCTTCCTCGCCTTGCGGGCCGCCCGCAAGTCCAGGAATGACCCGCACGCCTCGCCCTACCTCTCCGGACTGACCGCCGTCGGGCCCAAGACCTTCATAGGCCCCATGGACAAGCCGGTGAATATCCAGGCCAGCAACTACTACATGCTCAACGTCTTCGGCGAGGAGAAGCTTACCATGTGGGTGAACATGGGAGCGCTGATCCTTCTCGCCATCCTGTTAGGAGGCGCGCTGTGATCATCAAATACATCATTCCCGTGCTGCTCGGCGTATTCGCGGCGCCCATCCTGGGCGGACTCATCAGCGGCGTGGACCGCCGCCTCACGGCGTGGCTCCAGTCCCGCTACGGTCCGCCGATCCTCCAGCCGTTCTACGACGTGGCCAAGCTCTTCGGTAAAAAACGCAATCCCGTGAACACGTGGCAGGTCTTCTGCGCCTGGCTCTACTGCACGGCGGCCATGGTGTCCGTGATCATGTTCATGCTCCAGGCCGACCTGCTGCTCATCTTCTTCGTCCAGGCCACGGGCGCCACCTTCCTGGTCATCGGCGCTCTGTCCGCGGTCTCGCCCTACAGCCAGATCGGCGGGCACCGGGAGCTCATCCAGATATTGACCTACGAACCCATGCTCGTGCTGGTTTTCGTGGGCATGTACCTGGTCACGGGCAGCTTCGAGGTGGGGACCATCGCCGCCTACGACAATCCGCTGCTCATCAAGCTGCCGCTGCTGTTCGTCGTTCTGGGCTACGCCCTGACCATCAAGCTGCGCAAATCCCCCTTCGACTTCTCCACTTCCCACCACGGGCACCAGGAGTTGGTCAAAGGGCTCACCACGGAATACTCCGGCCCGCATCTGGCCCTGGTGGAGATCGGGCACTGGTATGAGGTCGTCCTCGTCTTGTTGGTGGTTTCCCTGTTCTGGGCCACCAACATTTTCGGAGCCGTCATACTGGTGGCCATCACCTACTTTGCGGAAATTTTCGTGGACAACATCACCGCCAGAATGACCTGGCGCTGGATGCTCGGGCGAGTCTGGTTCGTGGGCCTGGCCATGTCTTTGGCCAACCTCGTCTGGCTGTACGCAAGCTGAGAGGAAGCAACATGCAATTCATTAAGAACTTCATCGCCAAATCACGGGCGAAATCGCCTTGGATCATGCATTTCGACTGCGGCTCCTGCAACGGTTGCGACATCGAGGTGCTGGCCTGCCTGACCCCCATGTACGACGTGGAGCGCTTCGGCGTCGTCAACGTGGGCAATCCCAAACACGCCGACGTGCTGCTGGTCACCGGAACGGTGAACCCGCGCAACCAGAAAGTGCTGCGCAACCTCTACGACCAGATGCCCGATCCCAAGGGCGTCATCGCCATCGGTTCGTGCGGCCTTTCCGGCGGGATATTCCGCGACTGTTACAATGTGGTCGGCGGCGTGGACAAGGTCATTCCCGTGGACGTCTACGTTCCGGGGTGTCCGGCCAAACCGGAGGCCATCATCGACGGCGTGGTCAAGGCTCTCGGCAAGTTCGAATCCCTTCGCCGGGCCGGATGACGCAATGTTGGAAAAATCCCTTGTTCGGGCCGTCAACGACGGCGAGATGCGCGACGCGGAAAAAATCCGGAACCGAGGCGTCCCTGGCGTACTCGGAAGATGGAATGTCTCTCTGCGGCGCGGGGGATCGCCGCGTCTCAACGGCCTGTTTGGGAAACCGGAAGCTCAAGGAGTTATCCTGTGAACAACGTTTCTGATATCACCCTCGACGCCCTAGTCGCCGAGGTTTTGAAAAAGAAGAATGACGGCTGGCGGTTCGTGACCCTGTCCTGCACCGAGCTGGACGAGGAGTCCTGCGACATCCTCTACCACTTCGACAAGGATCTCGCGTCCTCCCATTTCCGGCTCAAGGCGCCCAAGGCGACGCCCATTCCAAGCATCTCCTCGGTCTACTTCAGCGCATTCCTCGTGGAGAACGAAATCCAGGACCAGTTCAACCTCAAGTTCGACGGCCTGGCCGTGGACTTTGAACGCACCCTGCTTCTCGACGAGGAAGTCACAACGACCCCCTTCTGCCGGTACGGGGTCAGCCGCGCCAATCAATAACCGACGCGAGAACACAATATGAAAACCATCGTACCCTTCGGACCGCAACATCCGGTTTTGCCCGAGCCCATCCACCTCAATCTCGAAGTGGAGAACGAAATCGTCACCGGCGCAATTCCGGCTATCGGCTATGTACACCGCGGACTCGAAAAGCTTTGCGAAATCCGCGACTTCAACCAAATGATCCAGGTTTGCGAGCGGGTCTGCGGCATCTGCTCGGCCATTCACGCCCAGTGCTACTGCCAATGCATTGAAGAAATGATGGGCGTGGAGGTCCCGGACCGGGCGCGCTACCTGCGCACCATCTGGGGCGAACTGCACCGTATGCATTCCCACCTGCTCTGGCTCGGCCTCTTCGCCGACAGCTTCGGCTTCGAAAGCCTGTTCATGCAGTGTTGGAAGATTCGAGAGAAAGTCATGGACATCATGGAGGCGACCACCGGAAACCGCGTGGTCATCTCCGTCAATATCGTCGGAGGGGTTCGCCGGAACCTCGACCCCGAGCAGATTCGCTGGGTTCTCAGCGAACTGAAGTTCGTGGAGGAAGGCGTCAAGAGCGTCGAAGCCGCCCTGCTCGAAGACTACACCGTCAAGCGGCGCCTCAAGGGCAAAGGCGTGCTCACCAAAGAGGACGCCTTGCTGCTCGGCGCGGCAGGCCCTACCCTGCGCGGCTCGAACGTCGCCCAGGACATGCGCCAGCTCGGGTACGCCGCTTACGGAGAAATCGGTTTCGAGCCCGTGGTCGAACCGGACGGGGACTCCTACTCCCGCAACAAGGTTCGATTCCGGGAAACCCTGCAGTCCATCGAACTGGTTCGCCGCGCCATCGACAAGCTTCCCGAGGGCGACATCAGCGTCAAGGTCAAGGGCAGGCCGGAGGGCGAGGTCTACCATCGGGTGGAGCAACCCCGAGGCGAATGCGTCTACTACCTCCGGGGCAACGGATCCAAGAACCTGGAGCGCCTGCGCATCCGCACGCCGACCTTCGCCAACATTCCGCCGCTGCTGACCATGCTGCCCGGCAGCGAGCTGGCCGACGTCCCTGTCCTCATACTTTCCATCGACCCCTGCGTCAGCTGCACGGAACGCTAAATCCAGGGAGTTTGCTCCATGAAAATGTCTTCGAACGTCATCAAGAACTTCCTGAGCAAGTCGTCGACGAGGCTCTATCCCTTCGAGGTGCGAGATCCCTTTGACGCCTGCCGGTACGAACTCTACAACGACATCGAGGAGTGCATCTTCTGCGGGAATTGCCAGCGCACCTGCCCTTCCCAATGCATCACCGTGGACAAGACGAGCGGCGTCTGGGACTGCGATCCTTTCGCTTGCGTGTATTGCTCCATCTGCGTGGAGGCGTGCCCCGTCCACTGTCTGCATCAGAAGAAAACGCACCGGGAGCCTGCGACGGAGCGCCAGATGATCCACATGCAGGGAACTCCGCCCCAGCCGAAGAAAAAGGCGAAGAAAACGCAAAAGGACGACAACCACGAGTCCAACGCTTAAGCCCGAGGCCCACCCATGGCCTTGACCGACTATCAGGAAATCCTCCACCGCCTGCAAAAGGCGGTGGGGGAGTCCTTCTTGGAAACACCAACGTTGTTCAACGTCCCGGGCCAATCCGTGGCGCTCAAGTTGGACGCCAACTATTTTTTGGCGCTGTCGCCGGGGTTCTCCAACTTCCTGGCGCGCAAGACGGCCTTGCTGCCGGCCCGCGTTCAGGAATGCCTCGTCAAAACCGGCTCGGTGGTCACCCAGGCGCCGGACCGCAACCCTGTGGTCACGGTCACGGCCGTGCATCGGGGCAAAAAATTTACGCTCCTGGCGAGCTTCGTGCTTTCGGATTTCATCGAACGCAGCCTGCAGCTCTACGCCAACCTCAGCTATCCTCTTGAAACGTCGGACGTAAGAATCTGCACCTCCTCCAAACCCGTGCTCGACGCCCTGTTCGCAAACAAGACGCCGTTGCACCATCTTGCTTTCAGCGACCAATAACGCCATGCCCTGCACCCCCCGCTTGACCGACTATTGCCCCCCCGGCAGGTTGGAGGAGTTGCCCTCCTTGTCCCTGGACGAGGTCATCGCCAGCCTGGAAAGTTATCTCGACAATTTCCTGCTCGACTCGGTAACCGGCATGGCCTATCTCGACCGGCTGGTGCGCGAGCGCAATCTGGGGAGCCGGCCGGACATATTCCCCTGGCTCGGCTATTTGGCCGACAAAGTCGCCTCCCAGGCTCCGTTCGACCCCAAACACGCGGAAATGGCCGCCCGGCTGGCGCCGGCCCGATGGGGCCGGTTCGCCGAATACCTTTCCCGGCTGCGCGTGGACGATGAATCCATCCATCTCTGGCGGGCCTGGTCCGACAGCAAACTGCGCAACAGCAAACGAAGCAGGCTCGACCAACTGCTGCGCCGGGACCCGGACAATCCGGCCGTCGCGGCCCAGTTGCTCATGCTCGACTACATGGAGGGAGCGCCTCCAGGCGATTGGATCCGGACGTTCCGGGTCCCGGAGCACGTCGCCGGATTGTGGCAGGCGCTGTTGTTCCGGCATCACGCCGCCTTGGGCATGGTTCAGCCCGCCCTGCGGCTGTTGACCACCTGGCAGGAGGACGTGCTGGGCGAGCTGGATTTGGCCCTCGCCGCCGAAGTCCTGTACAAGACCGGAGAGGTGGATCGAGCCCGTGTCCTGTTGCGCAAATCGCTGGAGCGAGACCCCCGGCAGGGCCCGGTGCGCCGACGCCTCGAAGAAATGCTCCACCCCACGCCCAAACCTCCCGACCCGCTAAGCGGCAAGGCCATCGGCCTGTGCATCCCCGTCTGCGGCGACGGCGCCCCCTTGTCCGCCGCCCTCGCTCATCTGGCCGAGTGCGAATTGGGAGGGGCGTCCATCCGCATCCTGCTCAACGGCGCTCCCGCCGGCGCCGAGGACGCGGCCGAAGCGGGAAGAGACCTCTTTCCCGGCCGGGAGTACAACATCGAACGCCTGCCCGTGTACGTGGGCGTCGCCTCCTCCCGCAACTGGCTCATCCGGCGGGAGCTGGATCGGGGCGCCGACATGGTGGCCTTCGCGGACGAGTACGCAGCTCCGGACACCGACTGGCTGCCCTGGCTGGCGGCGACCATGGACGCACAGCAAAAACCCGGCGCAGTAGGACTGAAAGTGGTGACAAACGAGAAACCCGCCCGGGTCCGTTTTCTCCACCGCGCCCTTTCCGCGGCCCGGCCCGGCCTGCTCAAGCTGCACGCCGGAGCCCCGCTCGGCGTCTTCATGACCGGCCTCTACTCCTACGTACGTTCCGCCGTGGGAATCACCCGACGCTGCTGCCTGCTCAGCCGGGGAGCTCTGGAGGCCATTCCCGAGTACGATGTCCGCCTCAGCACGCCCAGAGCCTGCGCCGCGGGGCACGATCTGGAGCTTATCCTCAACGGGTTCGACATCTCCTACTGCGGGCTGGTCTCCTGCCTGGGCGCCCGCCCGACGGGAAAAATGCCTTGGGGGGAGATGGTGGAGGAAGGCGGCTGCGCGGTCCTGGACGACGACCCTTGCGAGGCCATGGGCGACATCGTGAAGCTCACCTGCAAGTTCCACAAGGACATGCACCAGTTACGCCGGCTGACGGGATTGTCCCAGGAAGAGTGATCCGCCGCCGTCGGCCGGGACGACGCCACCTGTCAGGCAGGCTGCCGCGAACAGGAAAATCCACGCGAACGCTCCCGCCTCAAGACTAATGGACAACTCGCGGTGAGCGGTTATATTCATCCCGAGTCGGCCGTTCCCCGCAGCCCTGCATCGGCTGAAGCCGAAACGAACCCGGCGCTGAAGCAGGCATTTCAAGCGTAATATGCGCTCAGGGAGCGCCAAAAAGAACGGCCGAGTCGGAGAAAGACATGGATCAAAACGAACTGGCCGTCCTGCGCACGCTGCACGCCAACGAGCGAACCTACCTGGCATGGTGCCGGACGTGCGTCGCACTCCTCGCCTTCGGGTTTGTCCTGGAAAAATTCCGCTACTTCGCCAAAATCATGCAGTTGGAGAACGTCCATGCGCTGGACAAGGACTTGAGCGTGCTCGGCCTGAGCATGTTCATCGTCGGCGTCGTTCTGCTCGCCGTGGCTACATGGAGGTTCATCAAGACCCGATGCGCCATCCTGGGCTGCAAGGAGGAAAAGGCCAAACACCGCCTCCACGCGGAACCGCTTTTGTTCTATACGGCCGTTTTCGCCATCACGGCCATGGTGATCATCTTCGCCATCCACATCCTCTCGTAACCCCCGGCCCGAGCTGATCCGCAGGCTGGGACCGCACGAGCCGCCGGGAAAGGCCAATCCTTCGCCTGCCCCGGGTCAGTTGTCCTTGGAGTGGACAAAGGCGCAGCCGCTCTGGCAGCGCTCCACCTCCGCGGCGTTGGAGAGTATCTGGGTGCAGCCCCAGTAGCAGGACTTCAGCGAAAATTCCCGCTCCAATCCTTCCTTGATCCGGTACTGCAAGTACCCGTTGCACCCGATCTTCTCCACCTGCCCCAGTTGCGTGCAAAAGGCCTCGAACAAGGTGGACCGAACCGGTCCGGCCTGAACCGGCCGAACGCCCATCGCCAAAACGAACGCCAAAATCAGGGAGATGAGGACGATTTTGGGTGGGAGAGAGCTGGGGGAAGGGGAAACCCCCTTTTGGAAAAGGGGGTTTCCCCTTCC
>JASGMV010000079.1 GCA_030156255.1 Desulfovibrionales bacterium | reverse complement strand
AAAGGGGTTTTCCCCTTCCCCCAGATATGCTCCTACCTCTTCAAGCCGGCGCGCACTGCTTCGACCACGTCCGTCACGTCCTGATCCGTAAGTTTGGCGGACAGCGGCAGGCTCAGGGTGGCGCGGCCGATGTCCCGGGCCACGGGCCACGCGTCCGGCGTCCAGCCGTAGCGGTCCTGGTAGTAGGGGTGCTCGGGCACACTCATATAGTGTACGCCTACGCCGATGTTGGATTTTGTCATGCGGGTCAGCAGTTCGTCGCGGGTGACGCCGGCGTTCTTCTCGTCCACCAGGATGGTGAACAAATGCAGACCGTGGCGGGTGTCCGGTTCGAAAGGCGCGGGCAGGCAAAGCGGCAAGTCCGCCAGTTCCTCCAAGTAACGATTCCAGATTTGCAAACGCCGTTTCCAGTTGGCCTCCACGCGCTCCAGCTGGTGCAGGCCGATGGACGCCTGCAGGTCCATCATGGTGTACTTGTAGCCCGGCTCCACCACGAAATAGTGCTTGTATCCCTCGTCGCCGAAGCGCTTCCAGGCGTCGGCGGACATGCCGTGCAGGGCCAGCCGCTTGATGCGCCCGGCCGCGCCCGCGTCGCGGGTCAGCACTAAGCCGCCCTCGCCCGTGGCGAGGTTCTTGGTTACATAGAACGAAAAGCATCCGAACCGGCCGAAGGTTCCGGCCGGCTGGCCATGGTACTCGGTCTCGATGGCGTGGGCGCAATCTTCGATGACCGTGAACCCGCGCTGGTCGGCCAGGGCCATGATCCGGTCCATGTCGCAGGGCCGGCCCGCGAAGTGCACCGGCAGGACGGCCTTGGTGCGGGGCGTCACTGCCGCCTCCACGGCCCTGGGGTCGATGTTCATGGACACCGGGTCCACGTCGGCCAGAACCGGCTTGGCTCCGGCGTGGATGATGGCGTTGACCGAAGCGCAAAAGGTCATGGGCGTGGTGATGACCTCGTCGCCGGGCTCAAGCCCCGCGGCCAGCAGGCTCAAATGCAGGGCCGCGGTGCAGGAGTTGAGAGCCACGGCGTAGTCCGCGCGGCGATACTTTGCGAAAGCTTTTTCGAACCGCGCGACCCTGGGGCCTGCGCCCCACCAGCCGGAGCGCAGGCACTCCGTCACCTCGTCGATTTCCGCCTGCTCGATTTGCGGTGAACCGAAAACAAGAAAATCTTTGCGCATGGAATATCCTTATGCGTCCGAATCGCGATCCGCGTCCCTGGGGCCCCAGGGGCCGAGTTCGGACGCTCTGAGATGCTTCTGGTAAGCGTAATACGCCCCGGCCGCGGCGTTGATGAATCCGGCCCGGCCATCCAGCAGGCCGAGCTTGAGCAGGTAGAGCTTGAAGAAACGGAACGCGCCGTGGGCGACGCCCGCGCCGAGCCCGCCCTTGCGGCCTTTCTCGCGCAGAGCCCGCCCGCCGACCTCGGCGTAGTAGTTGATCTTGTCCATGTGCTCCCGGAAGCTCTCATAGGGATAATGGACGATCTCCCCGGCAAGCTTCGCCGTGGGGCCCTGAGGATGAAAACTGTAATGCGCCCCGCTGGCCGTGACCTGCATGCGCCCGGTCCTGAAGACCCGCAGCAGCCAGTCCGGATACCAGCCGGAGTGCTTGAGGAAGCGGTCGAAATAGAAGGATCGCCGATTGACGTAGCACCCGGCGACATCCGGCGGTTCGGCCAGCATGGCCCGAATGGACTCCCTCAATTCTCCGGTGAGCATCTCGTCCTGGTCCAGGGAGACCACCCACTCGGTGCGCACGTTGTCCAGAGCGTATCGGAATTGGGGCACGGGGCCTTCCCAGTCGCGGACGAGAAAACGCACTCCGCGCGCCTCGGCAATGGCCGGGGTCCGGTCCGTGCTGCGGGAGTCCACCACCAAAATCTCGTCGCAGAAATCGAGGGAGGAGAGGCAACTGTCGAGCAGGCGCTGGCCGTTGAGCGTCAGCACCAACCCGGTGACGGAGGCGGACATGGAGCTCCTTGCCGGCTGGGGTTGATCCAAGGGCGGTTGTCGCGCCCAACCCCGCCCCGTGTCAAGGAGAATCGATCCCGGAACGCGCCCGCGCCGAAAGCCGACCGGCTCATCGCCCGCGCGGAGCGTATTCCACGCACAGCAGGCTGATGTCGTCTCTTGCGTTGGCCATGCCGGCGAAGGCGTCCAGCGCCTGCATCAACGTCTCCACCAATTCCTGGGGCGAACGCCCGGCGTTGCCGGTCAACACATTCAACAGACGCTCTTGTCCGAAAAACCGGCCCCTGGAATCGGCCATTTCGACCACCCCGTCGCTGAACAGGACCACTTTATCGCCGGGCGCCAAAAAAGAGTAGTTCGTATCGTACGAAGTATGCGTCTCCAGCCCCACGAATGGCCCGCGCCCATCCAGGGGCGCAACGCAGCCGTCGGCGCGCACCCTGAACGGAGTCGTATGTCCGGCGTTGGCGTAGGACAGCTCTCCGGTTCGGGAGTCCAGCAGCATGCAGGCCATGGTGAAATAGCGTTCGAATCGGTTGAAGGGGAAATGGACGTTGAGCATCTCCAGCAGATCTCCGGGAGGAACGATGCGAACCTCGCCGTCGCTGCGCTGAACCAGCCGGGAGCGGTCGTTGTGCAGGAAATTGTGGATGGTGGTGGCGAGCATGGCGGCCGAAACGCCGTGCCCCATGACGTCGATGAGGTACAAGCCGACGTGCTTCTCGGGCAACGGGTAGACGTTGAGGATATCCCCGCCGATGGCCTGGGCCGGATGAAACGCCCAACCGTACCGAACATTTTCGGACTGCAGGGAGCCGTCGGGAAGCAGGCTGCTCTGAATCGCCGCCGCGGCCCGCAGATCCTCCTCCAGCCGGCGCTTGTAGGCCACGAGCCGCAATTCCCGTTCGCGCTGCGCCGTGACGTCCTGAACATTGAGAATGAACTCTCCGCCGGGCATGGGCGACAGCCGCAGCCGCCGCCAGCGGCGCCCGGCCTGACCGGAGAAGGCCAGCACTTTTTCCGGCCCGATGCCCCGGCGCAGCGCATCCTTGAGATAGGACTTCAACGCCTCGATCTGGTCCGCGGCGGCGTCGACTTCGCCGTCCAGTTGATCCAGGCATTGCGGCGGGGTCCCGGATAGTCCCAAAAGCTCCATCAACGCCGGATTCATGTACCGAATCTTGCCGCTTTGGCCGACGACGCCGATACCGTCAAAGGAGTTGTTCAGAATGGTCGAGCTGAAACGGATTTCCCGTTTCAGCGCCCCCATCATGGCGATCCGCTCGCGTTCTCTTTCGTGGATGCCTCGGGCGTGGTCCACGGCCTTGGCCGCCAACTCCGGAGTCAAGAGCCCCTTGCGCAGATAGTCCACGGCCCCGGCCTTCAAGGCCTGCACGGCGAGGTCTTCGTCGCCCAGGCCCGTCAGCATGATGGTGGGGACCAGGGTCTGTCGCTGCTGGGCCGCCTCGAGCAGTTCGATCCCGCTTCGTCCTCCCAGCCGGTAGTCCAAAAAGCAGACGTCGACGGACTCCAGCGCCAGGGCGTTCAAGCCCTGATCGAAATCCGACGCCTCCACCAACTCGAAAGCCCCCGGCCCAAGGGCCAGCTTCAGGCTTTCGGCAAGCAGCAGCCGGTCGCCAGGATCATCGTCTATAACCAAAATGCGCAAACGCCCTCCCATGTTCGACCGGGAGCTTTCTTATTTCATCCCACATGCGAGCTGCACGCCCCCCTTATGCACCCCTTACAGGGGCGTTTGTCAAGCAGCTCGTCAAATTATCAGAACTTTCCACTGCCCTCCGGCGGCGCCGCGGTTTGCGGGCCGGCCTCAGTTCGACGTCAAAGTCTTCGCCATAAAATCACGAAACATTCCCGCCCATCGTCTGCTTTCCTCCCAAGAAAAAAAGCCAAATGTTACATACCGGTGACTCCGCGCGTCGCCCGCAAGTCCACGCGCCGGCATCTGTCAGCGAATCCGGCGCCGACAGTGCAACATCCGCTCTCCGACACATAGAACGCTTTTCGAAAGCAGGCAATGCATTCTTCCTTTTCCGAGGATCGCGCTGCGTATTGCCAGTCCCCTGCGCTTCGTGTAGAAACCATGGCGTGATCTGGGACTGTTTCTCATTTTTCAACGAATTGGAGCTGTTGGAGCTTCGGTTGCACACCCTGGACAAGGTGGTGGATCGCTTCGTGCTCGTGGAGTCGACCAAGGACTACATGAACCGGCCGAAGCCCCTCATCTTTCAGGAAAACAAGGACCGCTACGCCGAATTCCTCGACCGCATCGTGCATGTGGCGGTGGAGGACGCGCCCGACGACCCCGACCCCTGGAGCCGCGAAAACCATCAGCGCATGTGCATCAACCGGGGCTTGGTGGAGGCGGCGGACGACGACGTCGTCCTGGTTTCGGACCTGGACGAAATTCCGCGCCCGGGGATGGTGCAGCGCTACGCCTGTCTGCCGGGAGTGAAGTTGTTCCGGCAGGATATGCATTACTACTTTTTCAATCTCCGGGCGACGCAGCACGAATGGTGCGGCTCCGCCATGTGCCTCAAAAAAGATATGGGATCGCCCCAAAGATTGCGCAACATACGCGACGCCATTCGACCCGGATTTTGCCGCATCCAGAACGGAGGATGGCACTTCAGCTTTTTAGGCGGGGTGGAGCGCATCATCCACAAAATCGAATCCTTCGCCCACCACGAATTCAACCTGGACAAGTTCAAGGACCCCGAGGCGATCAAAGAACGCATCCGGCAGGGACGCGACCTTTTCGACCGGGAAATCGTTTTTGAGCTTCAAGCCATCGACGACTCGTACCCGCCCTACCTGGTGGACAACCTGGAGCGCTATTCCGACTTTGTGATGGAGCCCCGATAGGTCAACAAGCGTTGCGGCCCTGTCCACCTGAATCCTTGCGCAGAGCTTCGACAGTCGAGGCCTGCATTCCCATGCAGAACGCCGAGGCGACGGACCGGATATGAAAATCATCTTCCACTCCTACCAGCTCGGTTTGCGCGGCACCGAAATAGCCCTCTACGACTACGCCTTCCATGGTCGAAGCGTTCTGAACGCAGAGTCCGTCATCCTCACCAAAAGCAATGCTCCGGGACATAGGGACGAGGCCATCGAAAAATTTTCTCGCCAGTTCCCCGTCCTTTATTACGAGGCGCCGGAGGACATCGACAGGGTCGTGGAAAAAGAAAAGGCCGACGCAATCTACCTCATCAAAGGCGGGGAGAACGACGGCCTTGTCTCGAAGTCCGCCAAGACCCTTGTCCACGCGGTCTTTCGCAGGTGCGAGCCGCACGGCGACGTTTACGCATACATCTCCCGGTGGTTGTCCGCCTATATGACCGAGGGGCGGGCGCCGTGGGTTCCGCACATGATAGACCTGCCGCAAGTGGACGAGGACCTGCGGGATGAACTCGGCATCCCCCGCGACGCCGTGGTCTTCGGCCGGTACGGCGGCATGGGGACCTTTGACGTCAAAGCGGCCCACAAGGCCGTGTATCGGGCCGCGGCGAGGCGGAAAAACGCCTGGTTTCTGTTCATGAACACCGACCAGCTCCGAAAGCCGTTTCTCGCCAGGGACAATCCGCGCATCGTCCACATTCCCGGCACGGCGGACATGAAGCGCAAGGTCGCTTTCATCAACACCTGCGACGCCATGCTCCACGCCAGAAGAGGCGGCGAGACGTTCGGGTTGGCCGTGGGCGAATTCTCGGCCCGCAACAAGCCCGTGATCACCTACGCCCTGTCAGAGGAGCAGGCCCACCTCGACATCCTGCAGGACAAGGCGCTTCGCTTCTCCACCTACCGGGATCTGATGGATATTCTCTTGAACTTCGAGCCCGATCCGAACGGAAACTGGGACGTCTACTCCGAACCGTTCTCCCCGGAGAACGTCATGCGCAAGTTCCGAGAGGTGTTTCTGGACTGACTTGAAGATGCGGCCGGCGACGGCGTCAGGAACGCCTTTTCCGGCGGACCGGCCGTAACGCCAAAAGATTGCGGCGGACCCTGGTCCGCTCCAGAGACGCAACGAACAACCCCGCCAGTATAAAAGCCGCGGCGAACGCCAAATTTTGAACCATGCCCCCTCCTCGGCCGTAGGCCTATCCGGGTATACCGGCTGTTCCCTTCTTATCGGCAACGACTTGACAAGACTTTACACCATTCGAAGCAGATCAATGTTGGAACAATCCATCAGACGAAAAGGCGCATGTTTCCGGCTCGCGGATCACTCCCCGCAAAAAAGTTTCGGAGAAAGAGGATGGTGGTCCGGGGGAAGGCCTCTCGCCCCCTTTCGCCCCCGCCCGAAGTGGGGTATGGGCTTGTTCGTTCAGCAAGGGATTGCGCCATGAATATCTATGCATTATGCGATAGTCCGATACTGAAGGCCGAGGCCGCCGGCGAACCAGGCCGGGTCCTGCGCCGCATGTACCGCGGGGTGCTCATGCATCCGGCGTTGAAGTACGGCGTACTGCGCTGGTGCAACCATCCCGGAATCCGGCCGGACAACGCCGAAAAGTTTCAAAGGCCTCTGCGCGAAGCCATGGCCTCCGCCGAAGAGCAATGGAGCAACGCGGCCTGGGTCCGGAATCTGCTGGCGCCCTTCGCCGAGCTCTTGGACGCCGTTCGCGAGCCCGAGTGGCGGGTCAGATCCCCCGCGCCGTGCAGCGGCGAGCCCATGCCGGAAAAGGACCTGGACGAACTGCTGGAGGCGGCCGAGAAGGACGTGCTGCGCGTCTGGGGCAACACCCCCGAGGACCCGCATTTCCCCGTAGCCGCCCAAATCGTGCTGCCGGGCGACGATCAGATGGACGGCGAAAGCTTCCTCGACGCCATGGCCGGCCTGGGAGCTCCGGAGTATCGGTTCACGACCCTGCTCTTCGGCCTGGCCCGCATTTTCATCGCCGAGAACCCCACGATACGCCGGCTGCTGCGCAAACCCTACCCCGGCGTGTCCGAACCCCTGCGGCTTTCCCCGTCGTGGATCATGCACCGCACCGCCTTCTACGACGCCATTTTTTTCGAGCAAATCATGGCCCGGCTGACCAGGAACGATCCGCCGGCCGAGACGCGGCGCAGACTCGAAGACATTCTCGAAAGCCTTATCCGCTACCTCGCCGCGACCAGCCGCGAGGAGCTGGCCGGACCGCGCACCGGCCTGCCCCATCCCGGGATCACCTGCCTGCCCAAGGACGCAGCCGGCAACCCCCTGTGCGCCATGTCCGCAGCCGACTGGAAAAAAAAGAAGGACCTGGGCTTCGACGACTACGTTCCGGACATCGACACCACCTATCTCACCGTGACCATGGCCAGCCGGTGGCTGGACTACGCCGCCGCGAGCGGACGGAATTTTGACGCCCCTGTCCTGGACGCCTGCCGGGACCTGGTCTCCAAACCCTGGGCCGACGTGTTCCGAGAGTACCAGGTGCGGGGCGGCTATGGGCAAAACCCGCAACTCATCCGGATGAAGAATCCGCTCGACATCGACGGCTCCGCGCCTTTGTGGCTGCATAAAACCTTTTGCCGCTCGGACGAACGGACGATCTGCGAGGCGCTGGGCAACGAAGTTTGCGCCGGACACAACATGGACATCCTGGAGACGCTGCTCCGGGGCCGCCGGCTTTACAATATTTTTGAAGGCGAAAATCTTGAGGCGACAAGGCGGCTCATCGACTTCCATTACAGAGCCTTCACCACCGGAACCTATCGGGACATGCGCTCTGTGCGTTTTTACCTGCCCATCGTCTACGCGGGCTACGCCGGCAGAATGTGGGAGACATGGGAAAGCATCTCCCGGGAAGAGCGGCTCATCCTCGATCCCGAAGGCAAGATCGACGTGATCCGGGATACGGCCGCCCGCTATTTGGCGAAGGACATTCTGGGGTTCACCTGCAACCCCCTGGACGCAGCCATGGCCGTGACCGGGCTGTGCCAACTGGGCCGCAGGGACACGGCCGCCTCCATCGCCCACGGACTCAGACGCCTGCGCGACGCCGTAGGCGAAGGCCCCAAGGCCAGTCCGTTCAAGGCTTACGAATGGACGCTGGTGCGTTACCCGTCGAGAATTATCGTGGGAAGTCCCGTGACGACGTCCTTGTTCGTGTTGTCGGCCTGCGCCGAAGCCAAGAGTTTCCTGTACGGACCGGACCGCCTGCGCAGTTGACACGCGGGCCAGGGATTTTTACATAACCTCTTTTCGCGAGAGTGGCGGAATTGGTAGACGCACTGGACTTAGGATCCAGCGGCTCAGTCCGTGGGAGTTCGAGTCTCCCCTCTCGCACCACACACCCCGGGCAGGGCCCGTCATTTTAGGAGGAGCAATGGAATACACCATCGAGGACATCTCGCCGGTGGAGAAAAAGATCCGCGTCACGGTGCCGGGCGACGAGACCACCGCGTCCATCTCGGCCGCCGTGGCCATGTACCGGGCCAGGGCCGATGTGAAAGGCTTCCGCCGGGGCAAGGTCCCTTCAAGCATCATTGAAGCCAAATTCAAGAAGGATATTTACCAGGAAGCCACCACGGACCTCATCAACGTGCACATCAACCAGATCATGGGAGAGCTGGGCGTGACCCCGCTGTCCGGATTGGACGTTGACTACGACGAGATGAAGAAGGACGAAACCTTCGAGTACACCATCGGGTTCGAAGTGGCTCCGGAGTTCGAGCCGCCGGCGTACAAGGGCGTGAAGGTGGAGCAGACGCGTCCGGAAGTGAGCGACGAGGAAGTCGCCAGCGTGGAGAAGCGCTTCCTGGAAAGCCTGGCCAAAACCGAAGTTTTGGACGAGGACCGCACGCCCGTGGACGGCGACGTGGTGGCCGTCGACTTCGCCGTGTACGAAGGAGACGAGGTGCTGGACGGCATCAAGGCCGACAACTTCGAAATGACTCTGGGCAAAGGGGAGGCCCTGGAGGAGTTCGAAACGTTGATCAAGACCCTGAAGCCCGGCGAATCGAGCCAGTCCGAAATCCACTTTCCCGGGGACTTCATCAACACCCGGCTGGCCGGCAAGGCCGCGACGATCAAGGCCAAACTGCACGCCCTGAAAAAACGCGTGCAGCCCGAGCTCACGGATGAGACGGTCAAGGCTCACGGCGGATTCGACTCGGTGGAGGCGATGCGCAAGACCATCAAGGAGTCCTACGCCGAGAACAAACGCCAGTTGGCCAGGTCCGAAGCGCAAAAGAAATTATTGGACAGCCTGCTGGCCCAGGTCGATTTCCCCCTGCCCGAGCGCCTGGTCAAGGAGCGTTGCAACGCCCTGGTGCAGGAGCTTCGCCAGCGCCAGGAGCGCAAAGGCAAGAGCCTGGAGTCGCTGGGCAAGTCCATGGAGGAGCTGCTGGAGGACTATCGGCCCGAAGCCGAGGACATGGTCCGCTCCGAGCTGTTCCTGCGCGCCATCGCGACCAAGGAAGGGCTCAAGGTGGAGCCGCCTGAAATGGAGGCGTTCTTCAACCGGCTGGCCGCCCAGACCGGACAGGATGCAGCCAGCCTGAAGCATTATTATCAGGAGAACCAATTACTCACCCCGCTGGTGGACCGTCTGCTCGCCGACAAGGCCATGGAAATGATCTACGCCAACGCCGAGGTGGTCGAGATCGATCCCGCCGAAAATCAGGACGATAAGTCCGGCGACACGGAAGAAGCAACGCAGTCAAGCGACGATTAACTGACGCCCCCCGCCCCCGCCGTAATATCGCGCGGGGGCGTTTCCTCTTGTGCTTTCAGCCTGGAGGCATTAGGGTATTTAAAATACGGGGAGGAGATGGGCCTCCCGGAAGGACGGTTGTTTGACCATGCCCAACGTACCTATCGTCATTGAAACAACAGGGCGCACCGAACGCGCCTACGATATTTATTCGCGCCTGCTGCGGGACCGCATCGTGCTTCTGGGCAGCCAGATAGACGACCACGTCTCCAGCCTGATCTGCGCCCAGCTCCTTTTCCTGGAGTCCGAAGACCCGGAAAAGGAAATCTACATGTACATCAACTCCCCGGGCGGCTCGGTGACGGCCGGCATGGCCATCTACGACACCATGCAATACATTTCCTCCCCGGTGTCCACGCTGTGCATGGGGCAGGCCGCGTCCATGGGTTCCCTGCTGCTGACCGCCGGGGAAGCTGGCATGCGGTATGCATTGCCTCATAGCAGAATCATGATCCATCAGCCCTGGGGAGGATTCCAAGGGCAGGCCACGGACATCGACATCCAGGCCCGTGAGATTCTGCGCATGAAGGACTTCTTGAATGAAATCCTGTCCAAACACACCGGCCAGGAACTGGACCGCATCAAGGCGGATACGGAGCGGGACAATTACATGAGCGCCGAAGAAGCCAAGGCTTACGGCTTGGTGGACAACATCCTCGTGTCCCGCGCCGACATGACACAACGAGGGAGCTGATACGACATGGCCTCGAAAAAGACGAACCTGCCCCCGGACTTGTGCTGCTCTTTCTGCGGAAAGAGCCAGGACGAAGTGCAACGGCTCATCGCCGGACCAGACGTCTATATTTGCGACGAGTGCGTGGGCCTGTGCAACGACATCATGGCCCAGGAAACGGTTTCCGAGAACCTTGAAGAGGGCCGCCTGCTGCCCCCTCCGGAAATCAAGGCCCAACTGGACGAATACGTCATCGGGCAGGACATGGCCAAAAAGATATTGGCCGTGGCCGTGCACAACCATTACAAACGGGTCTTCTACTCCTCCCAGTCGACCGACGAAGTGGAGCTGGACAAGAGCAACATCCTACTCATCGGCCCCACGGGTTCGGGCAAGACCTTGCTGGCCCAGACCCTGGCCCGTACGCTGCGGGTGCCCTTCGCCATCGCCGACGCCACCACGCTCACCGAGGCCGGCTACGTGGGCGAGGATGTGGAGAACATTCTGGTGCAGCTGCTCCAGAACGCCGACTACGACATCGAAACGGCCTCCCGGGGCATCATCTACGTGGACGAGATCGACAAGATCGCCCGCAAGGGCGACTCCCCGTCCATCACCCGCGACGTGTCCGGCGAGGGCGTGCAGCAGGCGCTGCTGAAGATCATCGAAGGCACCGAGGCCAACATCCCCCCCAAGGGCGGCCGCAAGCATCCGCAGCAGGAGTTCATCCGCCTCAATACCTCCAACATCCTGTTCATCCTGGGCGGCGCGTTCATCGGCCTGGACAAGATCGTTTCCCAACGGCTTTCCGGCGCCAGCATGGGCTTCGGCGCGCACGTGGAGTCCAAGCGCGAAAGCACGGGCGAACTGATGGCCCGGGCCATGCCCACGGACCTCATCAAATTCGGCCTGATTCCCGAGTTCGTCGGCCGCGTCCCCATCGTCACCTCGCTGCAGGAGCTGGAAAAAGACGATCTGGTCCGCATTCTCAAAGAGCCGCGCAATGCGCTGGTCAAGCAGTACCAGAAGCTTTTCGAGCTGGACAACGTCAGACTGCGCTTCACGGAAAACGCCCTCAAGGCCATTGCCGAGAAAGCCATCGAACGCCAGACCGGAGCTCGCGGCCTGCGCAACGTCATGGAAGGCATCATGCTGGACATCATGTACAAGTTGCCTTCTCTGAGCGGAGTCAAGGAGTGCGTGGTGAACAAGTCGGTGGTGGAGAAAAACATCGAACCGCTTCTCTTTTACCATCAGGAAGTGAAAAGCGCCTGATTGCTCCCACCGCGCCACCGCCCAGCGTTCTTTTCCATACTCGGCGGTTTGACATTCGCCGGGCCAGCCTTAATTTGAGAAGACCGGGCCGGGTCGGCTGTAACGCCGGCCCGGCCCTCCAACTCTCTTCCACGGAGGAACTATGGCCCAATTCGAGTTTCATGAAGGTCCCCAAGCTGCTGTGCTGCCCATGATGAGCCTGCGCGAGGTGGTGATGTTTCCTCGCGCCATCGTGCCCTTGTTCGTCGGGCGCGAAGCCTCCATCAAGGCCATAGAAGCGGCGGTGGCCGAACACGACAAGAAAATCTTTCTTGTCACCCAAAAAACTCCCGAGAAAGAGAAGCCCGGGCCGGAAGACTTGTACGCCATGGGCACGGTCTCCAAAGTTCTGCAAATGCTCCGGTTGCCCGACGGCACGATCAAAGTCCTGTTCGAAGGCGTGCGGCGCGGTCGCTGGGACCCCGAGGCCGAGGCCGAAGCTCTCAGCAAGGACGAGCCCCCGTTGGTCCGGGTTTTGGACGTCAATGAACGCGAAACCAGCAGTCTGGAAAGCGCCGCTTTGGTGCGCGCCGTGCACGAGGCTCTGGAAAACTTCGCCAAAGTCAACAAAAAGCTCGCTCCCGAGACGGTGCTCGCCATCTCGACGCTTATACGGCCCGGCAAGCTGGCCGACGCCATCATGCCGCATCTCAAGGTCGAGTTTCCCCGCAAGCAGACGGTGTTGGAACAGACCGACCCCATCAAGCGCCTGGAGGAAGCCTACGAGCTGCTGCTCGGCGAAATAGAGATCATCTCCCTGGAAAAAAAGGTCAAGACACGCGTCAAGAACCAGATGGAGAAGAACCAGAAGGAGTACTATCTCAACGAGCAGCTCAAGGCCATCAATAAGGAAATGGGCCGCGAGGACGATCCCGCCGTGGAGGCTACCGACCTCCTCAAGCGGCTGGATGAAAAAAAGATGGACGAAGAGTCCAAGGAGCGGGTGGCTCGGGAAATCAAAAAACTCAAGCAGATGCCCCCCTCTTCGGCGGAATACACCGTGGTTCGCAACTATGTGGACTGGGTTCTCGATCTGCCGTGGGGAGAAATCAAAGAAACCAACCTGGACATCTCGGAAGCCGAGAAGATTCTCAACACCGATCACTTCGGCCTGGAGAAGCCCAAGGAGCGCATTCTGGAGTATCTGGCCGTGCAGAGCATGGTCGAGAAGCAGAAGGGCCCCATCCTTTGCCTGGTAGGCCCTCCGGGCGTGGGGAAGACGTCTCTGGCCAAGTCCGTGGCCCACGCCACGGATCGCGAGTGCGTGCGCATCTCCCTGGGAGGCGTGCGCGACGAAGCCGAGATTCGCGGACATCGCCGCACCTACGTCGGCGCCTTGCCCGGCAAGATCATCCAAGCCCTGCGCCGGTGCAAGTACAACAATCCGGTCCTCGTCCTGGACGAAGTGGACAAACTGTCCTCCGACTTCCGCGGCGACCCCACCTCCGCCCTGCTGGAGGTTCTCGACCCGGAGCAGAACTACTCGTTCAACGACCACTACCTGGACTTGGACTACGATCTGTCGCAGGTCTTCTTCATCACCACGGCCAACGTGCTGCACCACATCCCGGGCCCCCTACAGGACCGCATGGAAATCATCCGTCTGCCGGGCTACCTGGAAGACGAGAAGATGAACATCGCCAAGGGATTCCTGGTGCCCAAGCAGCTCAAGGAAAACGGCGTGGACAGCCTGGGCGTCCAGTTCTCGGACAACGCCCTGCTGGACATGATCCGCTACTACACCCGAGAGGCCGGCGTGCGGAACCTTGAACGCGAAATCTCCTCCATCTGCCGCAAGATGGCGCGCAAGACCATCGAGGCCAAGCAGAAGGAAGAGGAGCTCATCACCCACGTGACCAAGCAGAACGTGGGCAAGTTCCTCGGCGTGCCCAAATTCCACTACGGCGAGAAGGAAGACAGCGCCCTGGTGGGCGTCACCACCGGCTTGGCCTGGACGGAAGTGGGCGGCGAGATGCTCATGGTCGAAACCGCCATCATGCACGGGCAGGGCAAGGTGGAGATCACCGGCAAGCTGGGCGAGGTGATGCAGGAGTCGGCCAAGGCGGCCCTGGCCTACATCCGCTCCCGGGCCGACCAGTTCGGCCTCAAGCACGGCTTCCACAAGGAAATCGACATCCACGTCCACGTGCCCGAGGGCGCCACGCCCAAGGACGGCCCCTCGGCCGGCGTGACCATGGCCACGTCCATGGTTTCGGCTCTGCTGAACATCCCGGTGCGCAACGATCTGGCCATGACCGGCGAGATCACCCTGCGCGGCCGCGTGCTGCCCATCGGCGGGCTCAGGGAAAAGCTGCTGGCCGCCAAGCGCGCCCTCATCGACGAGGTGCTGATTCCCAAAGACAACGTCAAGGACCTCAAGGAAATCCCCGCCGCCGCGTTGAAAAACCTCACCGTGACGCCGGTGGAGCACCTGGACGAAGTGCTGGCCAAGGCCCTGATCTGCTCCAAAGACCGGCTGTTCTGCGGACGCGACACGGCCCAACCGGTGTCTCTGGGGCTGTTCAAGGAAGAGTTCCAGACCGGACGCGAACGCCAACCCACGCAATAACCGAGAAAACAGACTGCGACCAAAAGGCC
>JASGMV010000078.1 GCA_030156255.1 Desulfovibrionales bacterium | reverse complement strand
TCACGGCGAGCGTAGCTCGCCTACAAGCATTTCGCGGCAAGGATTTGCGGACAAATCCTTGCCGAGCAGTTAAACTTTTTTAAAGTTAAACTGCTCTAGGCTCTGTCGCCGCTGACCACGACCTGATTGCGTCCTTGGGTTTTGCCCTGGTACATGAGCCGGTCCGCCCGCTCCAGCAGACGCTCCACCGTGTCGCCGGGGAGGGCGGTGCAGCCGCCGATGGTCACGGTTACCTGGATGGGCCGCCCTTCGTCCTCCACCTCGGCGGACTCCACCAAAAGGCGAAGCCTCTCTCCGACTTTTTCCAACTTTTGCGCGGACTTGACGCGGGGAAGAATCACCAGGAATTCTTCTCCGCCCCACCGAACGACGGCGTCATAGGATCGCAGCGACTTGGACAGCGCTTGGGCGACCATGCTCAAGACTTTGTCGCCGGCCAGATGCCCGTAGACGTCGTTGACGCGCTTGAAGAGGTCGATGTCGGCGAAAAGCAGGCCGAGACCGGCGCCGTGCCGTTGGAGGTTTCTCAGCTCCAACTCCAGGACCTGGTCGGCGAAGCGCCGGTTGCCGACGCCGGTCAACGGGTCCAGCAGGTTTTCCCGCTGCAGGTGCGTCAATCGCTCTTCGCTGTCGCGGGCCTGCGCGGAGTCCCAAAAACAGACAACGCCGCCCAGAATGGCGTCCTGTGCATCTCTCAAGGCGGAGACTCGCGCGCTGATGGAAATGCGGTATCCGTGCTTGTGGCGGAAGTATCCGATGACTTTGCGGGGGCGTCCGTCTTCGAGGGTTTTGACCAACGGGCGCCGGCCGCCTTTGCTCAGGGGTTTGCCGGCCGCGTCCTCCAACTCGCTCAGACCGGTGGCGCTGGCGATCATTTCCGCGGCCATGAACCCGGTGATCCTTTCGGCGGCGCTGTTCCAAAAAATGACACGGAGGTCTTTGCTGACGTAGGCCACGCCGTCGAGCAGCGTATTCAAAATGGCCTGATGCGTGACGTCGATTCTGGTCATGGGCGTCTCCGGCTCGAGCCCTGCCTCAAGCGTTCTTCAAGCGTCGCCAGTGTTGAAAAGCATAGATACACTGTCTTCATGGAATTTTCCACTTCCAGGCGCCGGCAAAATTGGAGCGCTTCGCTTGACAGGCGTTCTCACGGCCCTACTTCTTGGATGACGCCACAAAAGCAGGAGCGACCATGTCGAATCTTTTGACCTTTCTGGCTTTGGCGGCGGGTTGGTTTGTCCTGACCCGCTTCATTCTTCCCTGGCTCGGTCTCCCCACCTGAGGGTCTTCCAAGGCAGGCTGCAGTTGGCGGCCTAAAAAGGAAGAGCAATCCGCCGAAAAGCATTCGGAAAAAGACGGCTCATAGCTTTCCCCTCGCAAATTTTTCCCCGCCTCCCGAGCGCTGGCGGCCTGCGGCGGGCGATGGGAAGTCTTCCGGAGTGAGACCGGCAGGCGTAGGGTCGATGCAATTTTTTGTCTCCGCCTTGCGGCTGTCGACCAGCTCGATGCAACACGATGGGGATGCGCCGGGGGATCGGCCGGACTGCGCTCGAAACGTCGGAGCCTTTCCCGAGGCGCGCAGATCTCGCTGTATGCCTGCGTCCGCGATCAGCTCCAGGGTGCCTCCAATCCGTTTTGTTGCGCAAGCGATCGCCGGCCTGCGCCGTTTGACGGTCGAGGCTGGGGGCTGTATCCATACCATCGCGGCGCCCGATGCGCAAAAATGAAAGATATCCGACCGTCCCGTCCATACTGCCCGAAAGATGCTTTTTCCGCTTCAGCTTGCGTTCTCCGGGATGCCGGAGGGGAGCATTCGCGCCATGGTCTCCGGGGTTTGCAAGAGCGCGATTGTCACTTGTAAGATGCGACAGTTTATACTAGTGTGATCTCACGGAATTGTGATCAAGAGCGGTTTTTCTCGCGGAGCGAATGCATGACGGAACTGGCCAAGCCACTCAAGAAGACGGAGCTGCTGAGCGACGATAAGCGGCTGGACGCATATCTAAAAAAACTCTCGGCCCTGAAAGAACGCAAATCCCTTCGCGAGGTGGTGGAGCGTGAGGTCTTGCTGGAGTTCATTACGCTCAACCACAGTCGCATTAATGAGTTTCCCCTGCTGACCGCCCAGCAGCAGAGCATCATCAATATGCTCACCCACCGCTCCAAGGAGCACCCGGGTTACGGATTCATCCAGAAAATCATCGGCAACTTCCTGGTCTTGCTCAATCATTACGGCAAGGCGCTGGCCACGGAGGACAAGGAGTCCAAGGACCGGCTGACGGCTCCGCTGCTGAACATCGAAAAGTTGCTCATCAAATGCGTGCAGGGCGTGGTGTATGGAGCGGCGCTGCTCATCGATAATTTCGAGGAGATCGTCATCCGATACTTCGGGGCCGAGGCGATCAAGATTTTCAACGAAGTGGTGGAGCATTATGAACTGGGCGCCGCGTTTTGGCGGGAGATGCTTCAACGGTTCGTCACCGACAAGGTGCGGGACGCCTACAAGGAAATCATCGACAACGAGCAGTACGCCATCTCCAGCGAGCAGACGCGGATCGTCATTCGCTTCTCGTTCGACGACGTGCTGGGAAAGCTGCAGTCCACAAGTCAACAGATCGAAAAAACCCGCGTGCAGGGAGCGTTCGAGCGCAACCATGCCGACCCCGAGGCCATCGAGACGGTCAAACTCATTTCTGACATGCTGCTCGCGAGCCCGAATTATCTCGACCGCAAAGACGCCCCCACGGAAGGGGTGAGTTTCGTTTCCTACATCGTATGCATCGATCCGGTCGCCCAGGACTATCGCGACAGGGCCCGGGAGCGCATGGCCAAGGGGCAAGAGGTGACGCCCCTGGAGGACGCCTCCAACGCCGACAACCCAGAGGATGCGTCCTACAATTTTCTGGTGGAGCAGGTCCTCGCCGTGGCCTTTGGCGCCGCCATCAGCTCGGACATCATCATTGGAGATTTCTTGCGGGTGTTGCGAGATTACCATAACTGCGACGCGGACGCCGTCCGCTCCATGGTCAACCACTTCGGGGCGGAGCCGTTGCGCAAAACGTTTTTCTATCTTTTGGAAACGGCTTTCCAAGGACATCTCCGCGAAAAAGCCGAGGAATGGGCGGGCAAGGTTCAAGTGGCGTCCTCCAAGCGCCGGCGAAACACTGTGGGGGAGGTGGACTCCCTGGATGCGATCGGCCTCAACCGCATTCGCAGGAGCCGGGTTTGGGAGCACGACCCCGCGGACCCCAATATGCTGCTGTTCCGGGCCAGACAGGCCAAGGAGCTGGTCCAGACCGCCAAGACCCTGCAGATGGAGGAACCGCTTTTGCTGCGCACCCTTCAGCTTTGGGAGGCGGCGTCCTTCCGGGTCGAGTTCTGGCTCATCCTCAATCTGAAGCTCATCGCCCGAACCACCAAGAACATCAAAGGCAAGGTTTCCGAGATCCTCAGCGCTTTCGGCGTGCTCAAGAAAGGGGCCTGACGCTTCGCCTTCGACGGGCGTTTCTGCGGCCAACGGGCGCCCTGCGCCTTTCGCAAACCACGCTATCAGCAAGCTCCGCCATGAGCGTACGGCTCGTCCGGCAGTCGTTAAGGCCCGCCGTCTTCAAACCGGAAACACTGCGAGTCGGTTCGAGCCGGGTCCCTGAATCTGCCCTGTAAAAATTTACGAACAAATTTTTACCGCGAAATATTTGCAGACGGGCTGCGCTCGCCGTGCAGAGGCGTTTCAGGCGAACAGGCTCCAGGTCTCGACGAAATTCCCGACGGAAGCCGCCCCGCGCCAGACGAGGCAGGCGTCAAGGATACCGCCAGAACACACGCGTGGGCGCCGCGGCCTTTTCTATATAATAATGAGGAAAGCCATTCTTCCGACGGCGCCGCGGCGGCCCGCCGGGAGACCGAAGCCTCCCGGCGGGCCGATTGCGTATTAGAGGGATTGGCGTTCAAAGTAATGGGTATGCAAGAGGTGGTGCGCCTTTTCACTCAGCGGCGCGCCAAGATACTTCTCATACAACTCGATGATGTATGGATTCTCGTGGGATTTGCGGAGCTTTTTGCCAGCGTCTTCTTCATAGAGGCACTGTATCCGCTTTTTGATGATTTCCTGGTCCCCATGGTGGTAAGGTTGTCCGCCGCCGCCGACACAGCCTCCGGGGCAGGCCATGATCTCGATGGCGTGGAACTGCTCCTCGCCGGAGCGGACCATTTCCAACAGCTTTCTGGCGTTGCCCAGACTGTGGGCGACGCCGACTTTCAGGGTGTTGGCTCCGACCTGCACTTCGGCGGTCCGCAGCCCTTCGATGCCGCGAACGGATTGGAAGTCGACCGAGGGCAAGATTTCGCCGGTGGCCAGTTCGTAAGCGGTGCGCAGGGCTGCTTCGAGCACGCCTCCGGTGGCGCCGAAGATGGGCGCCGCGCCCGTGGACTCGCCCAAAGGCGGGTCGAAATCCTCGTCCGGAAGGGTGGGGAAGTCGATGTTCATGGCCTTGAGCAGGTTGCCGAGCTCACGGGTGGAGATGGCGATGTCCACATCCGGGTTGCCGTCGACCGAGAACTCGGGCCGGGCGCATTCGTACTTTTTCGCCAGGCAGGGCATGACCGAGACCACCACCATCTTGTCCCTGGGAATCTTCAGCTGTTCGGCGAAGTAGGACTTGGCGATCGCGCCGAACATCTGCTGGGGAGATTTCGCCGTGGACGGGACGTCGAGCATGTCCGAGAAGTGGTGCTCGAAGAATTTGATCCAGGCCGGGCAGCAGGAGGTCAGGATGGGCAGCCGGACGGAGGTGTCTCCATCCAGGAACCGCGTCAGTCGGTCCAGCAGCTCGGAGCCTTCCTCCATGATCGTCAGGTCGGCGGCGAAGTCCGTGTCGAAGACGTAGTCGAATCCGAGACGGCGCAGGGCTGCGGCCATCTTGCCGGTAACGCTGACGCCGGGCTCCATGCCGAACATTTCGCCCAGGGCCGCGCGCACGGCCGGCGCCGTCTGAACCACCACCACCTTGTCCGGATTGGCCAGGGCCTGCACGACCTCGGTGGTGTGGTCGTTCTCCACCAGGGCGCCCACGGGGCAGACCGCCACGCACTGGCCGCAGTTGGTGCACACCGTGTCGGCAAGATTCATTTCGAAGGCGGGCGCGACCACCGCGCTGAAGCCTCGGTTGACGCCGGAAAGCACGCCGCAGGTCTGGACCTCGTTGCACATGGTCTCGCAGCGGCGGCACATGATGCACTTGTCCATGTCGCGGATGATGGAAGGCGAGATGTCGATGCGATAGTGCGACTGTTCGCCTTCGTACGGGGTTTCACGGATTCCGAACCGTTGGGCGAGCTCCTGGAGTTCGCAGTTCCCCGACTTGTGGCAGACCAGGCAGTCCTTGGGATGATCGGAAAGGAGCAGTTCAAGCACCGTACGGCGAGCGTTCAGAACCCGCAAGGTGTTGGTTTTGACCTTCATGCCGTCCATGATCGGAGTGGCGCAGGCCGGGGCGAGATTGCGTCGGCCTTCCACTTCGACGACGCAGACCCGGCAGGAAGCGGTCTGGTTGTTGTAATGCAGCGCCTCAAGCTCCATATGGCACAGAGTGGGTATGTCGATGTTGAGCTGTTTGGCGGCGTCCAGAATCATGGCGCCCTCAGGCGCCTGAGTCGTTTTCCCGTCTATGGTGATCGTTAGCATGTTGCGTCGCCTCCTCGCCTAGCTCTTGAGCACGGCGTCGAATTTACACTTCTCATAGCAGGAACCGCATTTGATGCAGCGCGAGGCGTCAATGGAGTGAGCCTCCTTCTTGGCGCCTGCAATGCAAGACACCGGACAAACTATGGCGCACAATCCACAGCCCGTACACTTTTTCGGGTCGATGGAGTACGTGAGGAGCGCGGAGCAGACGCCCGCCGGACATTTTTTGTCCTGCACGTGGGCGACGTACTCGTCCCAATAGTTCTCCAGGGTCGAGAGAATGGGATTGGGCATGGTCTGGCCCAGGCCGCACAGCGCCGTGTCCTTGATGACGCTCGCCAACCCTTTGAGTTTGTCGATGTCCTCCATGGAGCCGTCGCCCGAAGTGATCTTTGCGAGAATCTCGTACAGGCGTTTGGAGCCGATCCGGCAAGGCGTGCACTTGCCGCAGGTCTCGTCCATGGTGAAGTCCAGGAAGAACTTGGCGATGGAGACCATGCAGTCGTCTTCGTCCATCACCACCATGCCGCCGGAGCCCATCATGGAGCCCTTGGCGATCAGGTTGTCGTAGTCGATGGCGACGTCCAGGTCCTTGGAGGTCAGCGCGCCGCCGGACGGGCCGCCCGTCTGCACGGCCTTGAACTTTTTGTCCCCTGGACAGCCGGCGCCGATTTCGTTGATCACTTCGCCGAGCGTGATGCCCATGGGCACTTCAATCAGCCCGGTGTTGCGGATTTTTCCCGCCAGCGCGAAGACTTTCGTCCCCTTGGATTTCTCCGTGCCGATGGAGGAAAACCAGTCAGCGCCGTTCAAAATGATCGCCGGAATGTTGGCGTAGGTTTCCACGTTGTTGACGATGGTCGGTTTGGCCCAATAACCGGATTGGGCGGGGAACGGGGGCTTGGTCTTTGGTTCGCCCCGCTGCCCTTCCATGGAGCGGATCAGCGCGGTTTCTTCGCCGCAGACGAAAGCCCCGGCGCCGTATTTGATTTCTATGTCGAAATCGAATCCCGACCCCAGGATGTTTTCCCCGAGCAGGCCGTAGGCCTTGGCGTCGTCCATGGCCTTTTTCAACCGTTTGATGGCCAGGGGATACTCCGCCCGGATGTAAACGGCCCCTTTGCTGGCGCCGATGGCGTAACCGCCGATGGCCATGGCCTCCACAATGGAATGCGGGTCGCCTTCCAGCACGGCGCGGTCCATGAATGCGCCCGGGTCGCCTTCGTCCGCGTTGCAGACCATATATTTCTGATCGGCCTTGTTTTTGCTGGCTATTTCCCACTTGAGACCGGTGGGAAAACCGCCGCCGCCCCGGCCGCGAAGCCCGGATTCCTTGACGATGGCCACCGTCTCGGCCGGGGGCGCCTGCAGCGCGGTCGCCAATGCCTGATAGCCGCGCACGCCGATGTAGTCGTCAATGGATTCGGGGTCGATGAAGCCGCAGTTGCGGGTTGCGATGCGCAATTGTTTGTGCGTCGCATCCGGCATGACCCGGGAAGTCTGATCGCCTTGATCTGTCCTTATGGATTGCATAGTTCGCCTCCTGCCTTCCTTAAAACGCCACGCGGACGTAATTGACCGGGATGACGCCTTCGACCGGCTCATTGCGTACAATGTAGTCCGTCACGAGAGCGCGGGCTTTGGCTTCGTCCACGTCGCCGAAGACCACCGGCGCGGCGCCGGGTTTGGCGATTTCAACCGTGGGCTCGGCGTAACAATAGGTCATGCAGCCCGACTTCATGATCATGACTGCATCTTGCAGACCCGCGGCGGCCACTTCTTCCTCGATGGCCTGCAGGGCCTTCTTGCCTCCCGCGGCGATACTGCACGTGGCCAGAGAGACGTTAATGATGATCTTGTCCTTTGCAAGGGACGCTTTTTGCGCTTTGACGTCAGCGCAGCGTTGCCTGAGCTCGTCATAAGAAGTTATTTTGGTCATTGTTGTCTCCTTAGAACTCCGCCAGGATTTTTTTCACTTGGCCGGGTGTGACGTTGCTGAAGACGCGGTCGCCGATCATGACAATGGGCGCCAGGGCGCACCCGCCTACGCAACGCAGCGTATCGATGGAAAACTTGCCGTCGGCCGTCACTTCGCCGACCCCGATTTGAAGCTGCTCCTTCATGGCTTCGAGCACTCTGCTCGCGCCTTTCACGAAACAGGCTGTTCCCATGCACACAGAAATGGGAAATTTCCCCTTGGGGACCATGGTGAAAAAGGTGTAAAAGCTCACCACGCCATAGACTTGCGCCAAGGGAAGCCCCATTTCATCCGCTACAAACTGCTGTACTTCGACAGGTAAATAACCGAAGGTGCTTTGCGCCTTGTGCAGCACAGTCACCAGATGCCCCTCTTTTGTATCCAATGCATTGATGAAGTCGCGCACTTCCTGGTAGAGAGGACCTGTTTTTGCTGCATACTTCGGCAAACTGCACCCAGCGGCGGCCTGACAGCTTGAGCTTTGCATACGTTCATTTCCTCCTTTATTACTCCGGTATTTCAGCATTTTTGTTAACGTTTGCTATGCGAATAAACCGTATCATCAAGATCGACGCATCCCCAAGAAGAAATCCGACAAATCCTTGGCTGGCAAAGCAGTTTTCGGCCAAGGTTCTGCCGGATTTTTTTTCAAAGGGAATAATATCCACAAAGGAAATTAAAAAATTTTATCCAAATTCCGCATCACATAGCGCAATTACTCCTGATGAAACAAAATTTACGTTGTAGGGTTTCTAACTAAAAGTCAACATGCGGCGCCACTTTGACGTCACTTTTTCTAAAAAATATTCTTAATTGCTGCCGATAAGTTACTTTTTTGCGCGTGTTTGAGGCCGTTGCGCGCCGCGGCGGCGAGCGCTTCGTTTCTTCGCGCGGCGCTGGAGCCCGTTAGCTTTGAAAAACTTGAACGGCTCTGCACGGATTTGTTCGCAACTCCTTGCCACGAAGCAAGCATTTCAAATGTAATAGGTTCTAGACGATCCCTCCGTTGGCGCGAATGACCTGGCCGTTGATCCACCCGCCCTCTGGACTGGCCAAAAAGGCTATGACTTCGGCGATGTCTTTCGGCGTCCCGAGGCGCTCCAGGGGCGCCGCCTTGCTGAGCCGGTCGACCAATTCCTGCGGCTTTCCGTTCAGGAACAGCTCCGTTCCCGTGGGGCCCGGCGCAACAGCGTTGACAGTGATCCGGCGCCCGCGCATTTCGTTGGCCATGGTGACCGTCAGGGACTCCACCGCCGCCTTGGTGGCCGCATAGACGCCGTACGAGGGAAGACGCAGGCCGATCACGCTCGAAGACAAATTGATGATCCGGCCGCCGTCGCGCATTCTCCGGGCGGCCTCGCGCAATGTGTTGAAGGTCCCTTTCAGGTTGATGTCCAAATGCCGCGTCACGGTCGCGTCGTCCGTCTCCGCTATGAGAGATAGCTGCATGATCCCGGCGTTGTTGACCAAAACGTCGACGCCTCCGAACTCCTTTTCCGCGAGATCGAAAAGGAGCCGAGCCTCTTCCTCCTTGCCGACGTCCGCCTTGGCGCAGACAGCGCGCCCTCCGGAGGAATTGATCGCTTCGGTCAGTTCTTCGGCTGAAGCCTTGCCGCCGACGTAGTTCACGACAACGGCGAAGCCGGCCTGAGCCAGCCGTCTGGCCGTTTCCGCGCCGATGCCGCGTGAAGACCCGGTAACGATTGCGGATTTTTCCATTTTTCTCTCCTTTGATTGGTTGATCCCTTTAGGACAATGGCTCTGGTTGCGGGGCAAGGCAAATGAAACAGACCTCATTGTGTAACGCTTCGGCGTCTTCCGGGAAAAAGGTTGAGTTTTCGGCCGGTAGGACGGCGCCGTCGGTTTCAAGAAACCATCGGTAATTCTGTTCTTCCGGCAGGCGCATCGATTGCGTTTTTCACGCGAAAGCGAGCCGGCGTCCGACGTGATCGGCCCAAGGGAGCGTCTGGAGGAGTGTTACGCCAAGCGAACAGTTACGGGGGGATGAAGCCTCCCGTCGTCTTCCTGAAATTGAATACGCCTTGCGGCGGCTCCCGGTGCAACGCGCAAGGCGGAAACCGGCCCGCCTGTTCCGCAGAGGAGCTACGCAGCTTCTTCGGCGTCCGATGTCCTATTCAAGAACCAAGGCGGAGCGATCGCAGGGAACCGTGAAGTTGCAGACCGTCCCGTCTTCCTGGCTGTCCTCCAGCCAGATATCGCCCCCCATGAGGGCGACCAGTTTTTTCGAGATGGAGAGGCCGAGTCCCGCTCCGCTGTACTTCTTCGTCAGATAGTCTTCGCCGATCACAAAGGGGTCGAACATGTGCTCCCTCTGCTTGGGATCGATCCCCACGCCGGTGTCCTTAACCGTGAAGATCAAGTTCAATTTGTTGTCGGAATCCGCCTTTTGCGCCCCTTCCCACGCATGGACCGAAAGTCGTATGCAGCCTTGGTCGGTGAATCGCAGGGCGTTGTTCAAAATGTTCATGAGGACCTGGCGCGTGCGATTGCCGTCAACCCGCACCTCTTCGGGAACGTCGTCGCCGAATGCGGCGTCGAAATCCAATCCCTTGGCCTCGGCGCGGCGCTGGTAGTGGTTGATGACGTGCCGCAGGCTTTGCCTGAGATTGCAGGGTGACGGTTCAAGATGGGTGGCCCCGGCCTCGGCGTTGGCCAGTTCGAGCAGATCGTTGACCATCGCCAACAGATGCGCGGACGAAAGTTGGGTGGTCTTCAAGAACTCCGCCTGCTCTTTCGAGGGATTGGACGCCAGAAGAAGCTGCGTCATGCCCATGACGCCGTTGAGGGGGGTGCGCAGTTCGTGGCTCATGTTGGCGAGAAAGACGCTCTTCGCCCTGTTTGCCGCCTCCGCCTCCAATCGCGCCTTTTCCAGCTCCGCAGTGCGCTCCTTGACGAGCGATTGGAGGTGCCTGGTTTGGTTGTGCAGTTTCAGGTGCGTTTTCACTCTGGCGAGCACGATGGAAGGTGTGAACGGTTTGGTGATGTAGTCCACCGCTCCCAGGGACAACCCTTTTTCCTCGCTTTCTATATCCGTGACCGCCGTTACGAATATAATAGGAATATGGCGGGTTTCCTCCCGCGCCTTGAGCGCTTCGCACACTTGGTAGCCGTCGAGACCCGGCATCATGATGTCCAACAGCAATAAATCCGGCGCAGTGTCCGAGGAGGCCAGCTTGAGGGCGTCGAGGCCGTTGAGGGCGAGGTGCACGTGATATTCCGGCTTCAGCAGGTCTCCGAGTATCTCAAGGTTGGCGGGTGTGTCGTCCACCACAAGTATGCGAGCCTTATCCATCGCTTTCCTCCCTTTCTCGCCACTGTTGCAAAAACGCTTCGAGTTTCCCCAAGGCCTCTGCAAAGTCGTACTTGCTCAACGCGGAGTTAAGATCCGACGCCAATCCCGTCGCCGAATCCTCCAGGATCCGCCCCATGGAGTCCACGAGGCTGATCGCCTCCATGTCGTGCTGCTCCAGCAGGACCGTCAGTTCCTCCAGGCGGGGCCGCACGCTCTGGAGGTTTTCGTAGAGAATCGGACGATCATCTCTTTCCTTGCAGACGGGCGGACCAAAAATTTGCGTAACGCGGCCGACGACAACATTCCGTTCGGACTCGAAGGCGTTGATGAGTTCCTGGGGAGGAGCTTCCTTTCGTTGCAGCGCGGCCTCTATTTGAGAAAGCAGCTGATGCAGTGTTGCAGCCCCGACATTCCCGGCGACGCCTTTCAGGCTGTGGGCAATGGAGCTGGCTTCCGCGTACTGCCCGCTGAGCGCCAGCGCGACGAGGCGCGAGCTCGACTCCCCGCAATCATGCGCAAAGTTGGTAAGCAGCTTCTTGTACAGGAACTCGTTTCCCAAAACTCTCGCCAGCCCCTTTTCCACGTCAATGCCGGGCAGGTGCGGAAAATCGGCGGCGGATTCGCCGAGCTTCGCATCAAGCGGCGCAACGCTTTCGGCCTCGTCCTCCTGCTTCGGCAGCCAGGTGGAGAGGGTCTTCATGAGCAGATCCGGATCGATGGGTTTGGTCACGTGGTCGTTCATGCCGGCCAGCAGGCTTTTTTCCTTGTCCCCGACCAGGGCGTGGGCCGTCATGGCGATGATGGGAATACTCATCAGGGCTGGAGTCGAGCGGATGGCCTGCGCGGCCTCGAAACCGTTCATCTCCGGCATCTGGATATCCATCAAAACCACGTCGTAGGCGCCGTTTTCGAGCATCTTCAGCGCTTCCCGTCCATTGCCGGCGATGTTGACGGCGACGCCGGCGCCCTCCAAAATCTCCCGCGCCACCTGCTGGTTGATTTCATTGTCTTCCGCGAGCAGCACCCTTGCCCCCGAAACGTTGGCGGGGACGCCGCTCAGCTTCTTCGCTCGCTCGGCCCTTCTGGCCCTGTTTTCTTCGCCGCCGAAAATGTCCATAATGGTGTCGAAGAGAAGGGACCTGTTGAACGGTTTAAGAATGACCCCGTCCAGGCCAGTCTGTTGCGCCTGATGCAAAATTTCCTCATTCCCGTACGACGTAAGCAGGATGATCTTCGGCGTTGTCTTCAGGGCCACCGCCTTGATTTTCCGGGTCAACTCAAGCCCGCCCATGCCCGGCGCCCGCCAGTCGGTGATAACGAGCCGGTACGGGGCCTTCGTCTCATTCTCCAGAATCATTTGCAGGGCTTGGCCCCCGTTCGTGGCGATTTCTACGTCGAACGCAAAAGACGCCAGCGTCTTGGAGAGGATCGCGCCCGCCATCTTGTTGTCGTCGACGATCAGCACGCGCATTCCCTGAAGTTCCGGGGGATAGACCTGGTATGCGTCTGTTTGCCCGTCCTGCAGTCCGAACGGAATCGTGCAGATGAACGTACTGCCGACTCCGGGCTCGCTTTCCACGGTCATGCTTCCGCCCATCATTTCCACAAGCCGCTTGCTGATTGCCAATCCAAGCCCTGTTCCTCCGTACTTGCGGGTGATGGAAACGTCCGCCTGGTTGAATGGTTCGAACAGGTTGTCGATCTGTTCTTTGGCGATGCCGATCCCGGTGTCCTGGACCGAAAAGCGTATGACCGCCTGGCGGTCTTTTTTTTCAACGAGCTCCGCGCAAAAGAGCACTTCTCCTGATTCGGTGAATTTGATCGCATTCCCGGTTATGTTGAGCAGAACCTGCCCCAGGCGCAAGGAGTCGCCGACCAGGAAGTTCGGCGCGTTGCTTTCCACCATCATGAGGAATTCCAGGCCCTTTTTGTCGGCCTGCATGCCCAGCATGTTGGCGATGTTGTTGAGCACATCGTCCAGGATGAAATCGGCGGACTCGATATCCAGCCGGTCCGCCTCGATCTTGGAGAAGTCGAGAACGTCGTTGATGATTCCCAAAAGCGATTGGGCGGAGAGGTGCACCTTTTTCAGGTAATCCAATTGCTTGGGAGAAAGCTCCGTTTTGAGTGCGAGGTGCGTGAGTCCGATGATGGCGTTCATCGGCGTGCGAATTTCGTGGCTCATTCTCGCCAGGAAATCGCTCTTGGCCCTATTGGCGTCTTCCGCCTCCAGCCGCGCTTTTTCCAAAAGGATTGTAGACAGCTTGCGGCTGCGAACAAGGCGAGCCCGCGTGAAGGCGCCAAAAAGAATGATCAGAAGCATCCCCCCGAAGATGCTCAAGTAAGTCGCTCGAATCGGTACGATCATCGCCGTGATCGCAGCTTGCGGCATGAGGCATACGGACTTCCATTTGCGGACGTCCACTGCGCTCTTTGTCCCGTCATCGGGGGCGACCTCGATGGTGGAGAATGTGTAGACTCCTTCGGAGGTGGAGAATTGCCCCGTCGGCTCCGCCTTTATTGTGCTCCACGCCTCGGGATGGAGAGCGGCGAAGGAGATGGACTTTCCGGCGCTGTACATGAACGCCCATTCCTGGCTTTTGTCGGGCGACAGCAGCCAATATCCGTCCATGTTCAGGAGCATGTATTGCTCTCCCGCCTCTGCATCCTGAACAATTCTGTCCAAAATCCTTTTCCCGAGGTAATTGAGAATGATGACGCCGAGCTTTTCTCCGGCGCTATTGTAGAGCGCCATGCCGACGCGTATCATCGGTTTGAGGGGCGTCTCTATCTCGCCATTCTCGATGTTCAAATCGAAAGGTGACACGTATATCTCTTCTGGCCCAAGCTTTATAGATTCTTTATAGTAATACCTGTTGCTTTTGTCTTGAAGCTGACGCATCGGCACGGCTGCAGGATGACCATCGTTATAGTTGACGCGTATTATTTCCATTCCTTGAATATTAAGAATTCTTACCTGATCATACATCGTGCTTATATTGCAGAGATCGATGAACTCATGTTCGATGTTGCGCCGATCATGCTCGTCTCTTTCTTCAAGAAAATTTATAACCTCCGATTGGCCAGCCATTAATTTAATATCAACGAACAACTCTTCAAGTTTAACGTTGATAATCTCTGTGCTTAAGTCGTTATGCAATTTTTCTTTGAGCATGATGGAATGGTTAAGAGCAGAAACGTCCATTCTGTACATGAAGAACAGACCAGCAATGCTCAGAGCAAGAAGAAGGATGACCGTGCACAGAAAGCTTGAAATATCAATGGAAAGCCAGTCGAACTTCTTCATCTCCTCGTCCCTTTGGATATAGGTAGTTTTGGATCGAATCCTATCGCTCTGTATTGGATTAACTGAATGTCCCGTTGTCGCCAACCCGCCGTTTGATATCCTTTTGATGTTTATTTTGAGGCGGCGTGGCGGTAGACGATTACAGCTTTTTGTAGAGATATTCTTGCGTTTACTGCCCATTCGCGACAAAAGTTTAGTTGTACTATACTCCATTGCAGCGCTTTTGACCACGTGTCGTATCTGTGCGGCAAGCTTGTCAGGTCCCTGCGCACGAAAGGACGCATGGCTTTGCATCAGCTTTTGAGGTGAAAGCCGCAGGGCTAGCATGCGGCGGGAGATGCGGCGTCATAGGTTCCCGGATATATTTGAAGCAAAAAAATCACGAGGAGGATGTCCTGTGTTGCGTATGCGACGGCGAACTCCGGCCCAGCGCCTTGAAGCGGTCGGCGCGGGGCGTTCGCGATCGTCATCCAACGGGGAAGGCGGGCCCGCAGTAGAATCCGCATCAGGAATGCGCGGCTCCAGGGAGGGGCTGTCCCGGGGGGGCTGTCCCAGCGGTACGAACCGGGGACATAGGTAACACAAGAAACCGGGAACATGGGTAACACTCTGGGTCACCGAGGAGGTGACCGATGCCTTGGGAAGAGGTGAAAC
>JASGMV010000077.1 GCA_030156255.1 Desulfovibrionales bacterium | reverse complement strand
CTGGTCGAAGCTGTTGGGCAAAAGGAAGAGTCGCACGCTCAACACGAAGAAAACGCCGCAGAGCAGCAATACTCGGGAATTTATTTTCAAGGGGTGTTCGCGTCGCCTTGGTTAAAGGAAAGGGCCGCCGCGTTGCAACGCGGCGGCCCAAAAGGCGTCCCGGGGCCGCCGTTGTTAGTTCGAGGCGTAGTGCACTGTCGGAGCAACGCCCAGGGTGGACATGATCTTCTTGGCCACGTCCGTGTTGTCGTAGTAGCCGTTGAAGAGAACCGATCCGACGCCGATGGCGGAGGTGGATACGGGCACGCCGGTGTGCTGGTAGGACGTCCAGCCCAGGCCGGCTTTCTGGTTGAGGATGTGGGTGATGGTGACGGTCAGGGGATCGTATTCGCCATACAGCAAGACCGTCTCGGAATCTTGGGACTTCACGGTCTCGCCGGACATGGTCCGCTGGAAGGCCTCCTGGAGCATTTTTACCTGGAAGGGCTCGAGGACCAGCGTATCCTTCTTGGGATCACCCTCGAATTTGAGGCCGAAGAAGTGGGTGATGGCCGGCTTGATGTGTTCGAAGGCGCAGCCGCCTTCCTTCTGGCAGGTCTCCTTGAAGAGCTTGACGGGTTCGTCCGTGAAGCGTTGGAAAGAGACGTCCTGCGAATCGAGGGTCTGGAAATAGCTTTGGTACTTGGTGCCGGCGAATCCAAGCGTCAAACCGCCGCACTCGTGGTCGCCGGTGACCACGATGAGGGTCTCGGCGGGATGCTTGC
The DNA here is from genome assembly GCA_030156255.1 of Desulfovibrionales bacterium. Classification (GTDB taxonomy): domain Bacteria; phylum Desulfobacterota; class Desulfovibrionia; order Desulfovibrionales; family Desulfovibrionaceae; genus JASGMV01. Next base: position 14,596 of record JASGMV010000077.1, on the reverse strand, counting down.
GATAGAAGGCCAGGGCCTGCTGAATGGCCTCGTCAAAGGCCACGGTGTCGTCGATGGCGGACTTGGCGTCGTTGGCGTGGCAGGCCCAGTCGATTTTACCGCCTTCGACCATCATGAAGAATCCGTTGGGGTTGTCGAGCAATTCGATGCCCTTGGCCGTGAATTCCGCCAGGGAGATGTCCTTGTCGGTTCTGTCGATGGCGTAAGGCAGGGCCTTGCCGTCGGGCAGGGCTTTATTGTGGGCGAAGACCTTGCCGGAGTCCTCAGGCGACAGCGCCAGGAATTCGGCTTTGTCCGTGACGACCTTGTAGCCGTTCTTCTTGATCAGCTCCCGGGCGTCGCCCTTGAAATTTTTGGACTTGCCCTTTTTGTTCGTCGGGTCCTTGAGTCCGCCGCCGCCGAAATAGTCGAATCCGCTCTCGGCCAGGGCCACGTCGATGTCGTAATACTGCGAGCGGTGGGGGACGTGGGCGTAGAAGGCGGCCGGAGTGGCGTGGTCGATGGACACGCTGCTGACGATGCCGACCTTCATGCCTTTTTCTTTGGCTATCTCGGCAATGGTTTTGACCGGCTTCAATTTCGGGGTCATGCCGATGTAGTTGATGTTGGTTTTTTGGCCGGAAGACAGGGCCGTGGCGGCTGCGGCCGAACCGGTGATGAAACGGTTGGCGGCGTAGGTGGTGGTGATGCCCTGCGCAGGCAGGGTGTCCATGGCCAGAGTGGCGCCTTTGAACTGCTCTGCGGCGGTGCGCTGGGGGATGCCCATGCCGTCGCCGATAAAGAGAAAGACGTACTTGGCCTTTTGGGGGGTGGACGTTTTGGCCTCTACTGCGTCGGCCAAAAACGTGACGAACAAAGCCGTTAGAACCAGGGCCAACCAGGGAAGGCCCCTGCGAAGGGCCGAATGGGCGTGAAACATCTTGCAAACCTCCTGTGGGTGCGTTCCTGCATACGGATGCACTACCTCAGGATTGTGTCGAAGACGATTCGAAACGGTTACGGAGCGCTAACGTCCTGTGGCGGTTTGGAAACGCCGCGGGCGGAGGAAGAATAAAAATAATCGCCCTGAGTAGTTAAGAAAAGGTTTTCACGGGAGCGCGGTCCCGACGCCAACTCGGCGCCGTTGCGCTTCCGGGAGGCGGGGCTTCAAGCGGAGGCTCCCGGGAGAACATCGCGGGTCCGGAACTGGGGATCCGGACCCGCGATGATTGTCTAACCGCAGCAGCCGGAGCTGCAAGAGGAGCAACCTCCGCTTGCGCTCGGCAATGCGAGGCTGGACTTCACGTCGAATCCCATCTGGTTGAAGTCCAGGGTCAGAGGTTTGGCTTGATCATAAAGCTCCTTGTCCATCATGAAGCTGAAGCCTTGCGCTTCCATGATCTCGTCTTCATCTCTCGCTTCATCCAAAGCGAGCGCGAGCTTGGGGCCCCCGCAGCCGTTGGCGAGGTAAATACGGATCGGCTCGCGATCCTTACCGGCGAAATACTCGGTCAGCTGTTCCACAGCGGTTGGCGTCACTTCGATCATGACAGCCTCCTTGGGCGAAAGGTTGATGGTTGTATGGCATGGCCCGGTCGCCGGCCATGAACCTGGAGGAAAATTTGCAGAGAAGATGCGTCCATTCGAAGCCCTAACAGGGGGGCGAGGCCTTTCCCGCCGGATCGGCGGTGGAAAAGCGCGCCGGAAGCCTCAGGCCGGGGACTTCCGGCGCTGAAACATCAGCCGCAGCTGTCGGATCCGCAAGAGGAATCGCAACCGCCGCCTCCAAGTTGGAGATTGGATTGTACGTCGAAGCCTGCATACGTGAAGTCCAGCCTGACGGGTTTGGCCTGGTCATAGAGTTCCTTATCCATCAAAAAGGTAAAGTCGTCGTTCTCCATGACCTCGTCTTGTTCTCGCGGCTCGTCCAGAGCCAGCGCAAGCCTTGGGCCCCCTCAACCAGCGGCCAGGTAGATCCGGATGGGCTCCTTGTCCTTGCCTGCAAAGTACTCTTCCAGCTGCTGTCGGGCGGCTGGCGTCAGCTCGACCATGATTTCCTCCTTCTAAGGTCGGTAGATGGCCACCATGAATTAAGTTCAGATTTTGGGTTTGTCAAACGGCTCAAGCACCGTGATGCGCCGGAAAGTTTGACCCTAGTACGGGAATAGGATAAAAAAATTGCTTGCGGTAGTCTCTGCCGCGACTCGGTTCAAGGGACTGGATCTCGACGAAAGGGAGGATGGTGTTCAGTGAATACGAAGGAGATTATCCTATCCAACGCCAAAGAACTCATTTCCGAAATCGGTTTCTATAAGACGACAACAGCGTTGCTTGCAAAGCGGGCGAATATTTCCGAAGGAACCATTTACCGCCACTTTGAATCCAAAGAAGACGTGCTGTTACATATTCTGGAGGATTTGGAAACCAAGTACGTGGGATTCATAGACGCCATGCGTTTGGAGTCCCCCTACAATGAATGTTCTCTGGAAAAGGTGCTGGAGAAGCACTTTGAATTTGTAAAGCATAACGAGGAAGACATTAAAATAATGCTTTCCACGTATAGCATTCTGAAGACGTCGAGACGGCTCATGGAGTCCGTGTCGCTTCGATTGCGCGAATTTTTCGAGGAGCTTCTGACGCGCGGCCAAGCCAAGGGCGTCATACGCGATGCGCCTGTGCCCGAGACCGCCTGGATGATTGTGGTGTTCATGTTCGGGCTGTCCCGAGCCCAATTGTACTGGTCGGAATTGAGCGATCTCTCCGGCGAGGCCGTGGAGTTCTGCCGTCGGAGTCTGGCCGTCGAAGCATAAGGCCGCCGTCGGAACCGGGCGGCGCGCCGGGAGCGCGTTGCCTTTCCGTCCGCGCAGGGCTATGCTTTTTCATATTTCCGGCTACTTCAACAACGGTGTTCGCCTATGGAAGAATGCGGACTGATTCTGGACGACAAGGCCATGGCCCGGACCATCCGTCGATTGGCGCTGGAGGTTTTGGAGCGTCGGGGCTTTGATAAAAGCCTGGCCCTCATCGGCGTCCAAAGGCGCGGCGCCGACCTGGCCGAGCGCATCAAAGCCGTTCTCGACGCCGAACTCGGCTGGCGTACGCCGCTGGGCAAGCTGGACATCAATCTATATCGAGACGACTGGAGCCGGCTCGATTTGAGCCCCCAGATCACCTGCACCGAGATTCCCTTCGACATAGAGAACCGCTCCATCGTCCTGGTCGACGACGTGCTTTTCTCCGGCCGCACGGTCCGGGCCGCTCTCGAGGCGATTCTCGACTACGGCCGGCCGCGGCGAGTGGAGCTTTTGGTGCTGATCGACCGGGGCCATCGGGAGTTGCCCATCCAGGCGGAATACGTCGGCAAACGTGTGGAAACCGCCGAAAGTGAACACGTCAACGTTCTCGTCACGGAGAGGGACCGCGAGGACAAAGTCTGCCTCGTTCGCTGAGGCCGTCTTTTTCAAACGCATCATCATGTCCTTTCCGGATTCAACACACCCCTTCGTTCTGTCCGAGTCTTCCTGCGTCAGCTTGGTGGGCATGGCCGGCTCCGGAAAGTCCACGTTGGGCAAGCTGCTGGCGCAGGCCATGGGCTGGGCTCACGTGGACACGGATCAACTGCTGGAGGCGTTCTACGGCGCGCCTCTTTCCGAACTGCTCAAAACGCTCGGGCTGGAGCGTTTTTTGGAAGCCGAGGGGCGCATTGCCGCGGGCGTCAAGCTGAACCGGTCGGTGATTTCCACGGGCGGTAGCGTGGTGTACTCCTCCGACGCCGTGCATCGCCTCCGTCTGCTCGGTCCCGTGGTTTATCTGGAGATACCCAAGGATGTTTTTCTCCAACGCCTGGGAGATGAGGGGCAGCGCGCTTTCGTGCGGCCTCCGGGCATGAGTTTGGAGGAGGTTTACGACCAGCGGGCTCCTCTCTACGAACGCGCCGCCGATTTTTCTCTGGACACCGCCTCCGCGGGGCCGGAAGCCAGCCTCGAATTCCTGCTGGAGCGGCTCGGGCGATGAGCGGGCAGACCAGGGCGGCTGTTTTCCGCAAGCTCGAGGCGTTGTACGCCCGCATGGACGCCGGGTACGCCCAAACCTCCTCGGCTCTGGGCCTGTCCTGCAGCGATTGTCCCGACAACTGTTGCACCAGCTATTTTCAGCACCACACCTACGTCGAATGGGCCTACCTCTGGCAAGGGCTCCGCAAGCTGGAGGAGGCGCGGCGGGAGGCGTTTCTGGAACGGGCCCGCGACTACGTGGAAAGCGCCGGCGCGCAACTCGCCCAGGGGCTGCGGCCCAGGCTCATGTGCCCCCTCAACGAGGAAGGGCTTTGCGGACTGTACGGGCATCGGCTCATGATCTGCCGGCTGCACGGAGTCCCCAACCGCATGGTCCGCCCCGACGGCCAGGTCGTTGCGTTTCCCGGGTGCTTCAAGGCCCAGGAGCTGGTCCGGGATCGGGACGATTTTCCGGTTTTGGACCGGACCCCTCTGTACAGGGAGCTGGCTGCGTTGGAAATGGCGCTGCTTGGCCGCCGGGCCGGTCGGCTTCCGAAAGTCGACCACACGCTGGCCCAAATGATGGTCCTGGGACCGCCTGCGTTTTGACGCAGGCGCGTTTCGAACTGGCGGCGTGAGCGCCCGGCTTCCGGGCCGCAAGGTTCGTCGAGGGTGAACTTCCGACGGGGCTCCGTCCCTGTTTCCCTCATTCGGCGCACCTCGGGGTGAAACGCTCCGGAAGGGCGTCCGCGGCAGGGGCCTCTTGCGTGGACCGGAGGGCGAGAATCTTTATGGGATGCGGGCTCCCGCCGATTTTTCTCCGGCGTCGGCGCCTTGCCCGCTTCCAGGAATCAGGCTACGATCAGGCACTTCGTGTTTTGGCCGCAGGAGAATTTAAGGGGTTGGTATGGAAAAGAAATTCAAGGAAATCGTCACGGCCGTGCGGCCTGTAGAGAAAGGACTGGAGGATGAGGCCCGGGTTCGATTGGACAGTTTGACCAAACCGCTGGGCAGCCTCGGAGAGTTGGAGAACCTGGCCGCGTCCATTTATTGCGTCCAGGAGCATTTTCCCCTGGCCGTGGACCCGGCCCGGGTCATTGTCGCGGTTGGCGACCATGGCGTCACGGAGGAGGGCGTGAGCCCCTATCCTTCCGAAGTGACGCGGCAGATGGTTGGGAATTTTTTGTCCGGCGGCGCGGCCGTCAACGTCTTGAGCAAAGCGGCGGGAGCGCAGCTCCAGGTTGTGGACGTCGGGATCGCGGGAGACCGTCTCCCGGAAGACGGCGGGCTCCTCGACCGGCGCGTACGTTCCGGGACCGCCAATATGGCCAAAGGGCCGGCCATGACCCGCGAAGAGTGCATCCAGGCCTTGATGGTCGGCGTGGAGTTGGCGGAAAGCGCCAAAAATGACGGCGTGCGCACGGTCATTCTGGGTGAAATGGGTATCGGCAACACCACGGCGGCCGCGGCCTTGTATTGCGCCTTCCATGAACTGGTCCCGACCGAAGCGGCGGGTCCGGGAGCCGGTTTGAACGCTAGGGGCGTGTCCCGCAAGGCGTTGGTGCTGGAGCGGACCATGGCCGCCAACAGGGGCGCGCTGGAGTCCGCGGACCCGATCGCCAAGCTGGCCGCCGTGGGCGGGCTCGAAATCGCTTGCCTGGCCGGAGTAGCCATTGGGGCGGCCCAGGCGGGTCTGCTGGTTCTGGTGGATGGGTATATCGCCACGGCGGCGTTCGCCTCGGCCCTGGCCATTTGTCCGGCGGTGGACGGGTATTGCGTGGTGGGGCACGTCTCGGCAGAGCCCGGGCATGTCCGGGTGCTGAAACGTTTGGGCCGCGATGGACTGCTGAAGCTGGGCATGCGGCTCGGGGAAGGCGTCGGGGCGATCCTGGCTTTGCCGCTGTTGCGTTCCGCCGCAGTTATTTTCAACGATATGGCGACGTTCGAATCCGCCGGCGTGAGCCGGTCCGCGCGTTGATCCGCCAACGGGGCGGATGACTGCGCCTGTCGAAATTTCAGTCCGTTCCGAAGTCGAGAGGAACTAAAGGCTGGAGAACGCAAGCCTGGAGCGCAGCCGCAATGCGTCATGGCTTGGGCGACCGGCCGTTGCGAATCTCGGGTTTCGGGGACGGGCTGGCGACCCGAGGAGGTCTCGCGTGCCCAAAGTGGAGCTGGTCCAGGGCGTCAAAGCCGCTGGTTGAGCTGCAAAGATTCCTCCAGGGGACCTGGAGGCGGTCTTGCAAGCCCTCGGTCCGGTGAAGGACGAGAGGCTTCTCACGGGCGCTTCGGTCAATGAAGACGCCGCAGTGGTGTCTTGCCCTTCGGGCATGGCTTTGGTGCAGACCCTGGACTTCTTCACGCCCATCGTCAACGATCCCTATTCCTTTGGACAGATCGCCGCGGCCAATGCGCTGTCCGACGTCTACGCCATGGGCGGGACGCCCTGGACGGCCATGAACATCGTTTGTTTTCCCATCAAGACCCAACCGAAGGAAGTGCTTCAGGAAATCCTGGCCGGCGGCCTCGACAAGGTTCGGGAGGCCGGCGCCGTCATGGCCGGGGGCCACAGCGTGGAGGACGAGGAGATCAAGTTCGGCCTTTCCGTCACCGGTCTGGTCGATCCCAAGCGGTTCGCCGCCAATACGGGACTGAAGCCCGGCGATGTTCTGGTGCTGACCAAGCCGCTGGGAACCGGGGTGCTGGCCACGGCCGTCAAGGCGAGGTGGGAGAACAGCGACCGCCTGGAGGCCCTGCTGACCCGCTGGGCCGGCCGGCTGAACAAGGCCGGGAGCGCGGCGATTCAGGAGTTCGGTCTCGCCGGCGCTACGGACGTCACGGGGTTCGGCCTGGGCGGGCACGCCTTGGAGCTTGCCGGCGCCTCCGGCGTCTGCCTGGAGTTTTGGCTGGAGGACGTTCCTTTCATGGAGGAGGTCGTGGACTTGGCCTCCATGGGCATGATTCCGGCCGGCAGCTTCGCCAACAAGCGGTTCTGCGAAAAAATGGTCAGCGTCGAGGAAGGGATCGATTCCTTGTTGGTGGACTTGATGTTCGACGCTCAGACTTCGGGCGGCCTGCTTCTCGGCGTTCCGGAGGACAAGCTGGATGCTGTCTGCGCAAGGCTTCGGGATGCGGGTGATTTGTGCGCCAGCGTTGGGCGCGCGGTTCCTGCGGCGCCGGGGCGGCCGCGGCTGCGGATCGCTCGGAAGAAGTGTTAAAATTTTGTAAAACGGAATGATGCGTTGGGGGAGGGCCGGGTCGTTAAGGCCGGCCCGTCCCCCGCGGCGTCGTTTGGCGCGGACTCAGGGCCTTGGCGCTTGCGCGCCGTCGGGTTTGCGTGCGGCTTCTCCATGGATCAGCCGCCTACGCTGTCGATTGCCTGGATAAGCTCCCCCTTGGCGTTGTACACCGGAGACGCCTCGACCTTGACCAACTTCATGGCCAGCGACGGGTCGGCGTACACCTCGCGGCGTAGCTTCCTCTTGCGGATGTCCTTGATGAAATCCGCTTGGCTTTCCTGCTCCTGCCTCGCCGGCAAATCCACAGGCTCCACCTTGGGCGGCGCTGAAATTTCCACAGACATGACGATCCTCCTTGCATGATGAAGTTTTTGAAGTGCTCACTTGTCTATCTTATCGGATATGGCGCGTAAAAGTTTAGCGTCCAGACGGGGCGCTTGCGCGGCGTTGCAATGCGTGGCAAAAGAAATTCAGGAGAACCTATGAAAACCGTGCTGATCGTTGATGACGACGCCATGACGCGCAGCGTGTTGAAAAATATGTTGGAGTCTTTTCCCGTGGCGATCATGGAGGCCGGCGACGGTCAGTCGGCGGTGGACATGTGCGCGACCGTCAAGGTCGATTTGGCCATCGTGGACATGTTTTTGCCGAGGAAGGGCGGGCTCGATGTGATCAAGGAGCTTGGCGCGGCCTATCCGGCCATGCGCTTCATCGCCATCAGCGGCGGGCACGAGTTCGATCCCCGGGAAGTGTTGTCGCTGTCACGGATCATGAACGTGGACGACGCGCTGGCGAAGCCCATAGACCGGGAGGCGGCCATGAACACGATCGGCCGCCTCTTGCAGTCCTGAGTCCGGCCGGGCGCTTCCGGCTTACAGAAGAAAGATTGCTCGGCGCGGGCGATGACTTGAACCGCACTTGGAATTCGGCGATGGGAGGGAGCGGCGAAGCGTGAGCAGCCGGCCGAGGTTATTTCCGGGCGTTGGCCGGACTTTTGCGTGGGTGGCCATCGTCGCCTGGGCGTTGCTCGCCATCGCGGGCGGGTGTTCGTTCTCGGAGGACGTCGTCGCCCCGGTGGAGAAACTCTTTGAGCCTCCGCCTTCGCAGCACGCCGTCCGGGTTTTGTTGCTGCCGGACGACGCCGACCAGGAAAGCCTTCCCCACGAAAGCGATCCCTACCGGACCATGTACCGCGCCGCCTGGCTCGCCATGAAGGGCGCCGGGCTCAACATGGGCGGCTCCCAAGAGCTCCCTCACAATATCAGGATTTCCGGCAGGGAGGCGCCTCAGGACCAGGCGATTCTCGACGTCTCCCGAGTCAAGGTCTGGGACTATATCGCGCTGGTTTCGTATTATCCGTTGCTGTCGTTTCCCCAGCGAGCCGTCCAGGTTCAGGCCGAGGGGAAAATTCGTATCATTCCGGTGCAATGGAAAGGCCCCACCATTCCGGTGCGATTCACGTCCACCATCAGCAGCTTGGTGGGGGCCCATCCGGACAAGGGCGACATCATGGGCGCCATGACCGACATGTCCGGCCGGGTCGGCAAGGACGTGGGCGACGAACTGGCCCGGCGCATCGAAAAACTGGCCGAGTTGCATCCGCCGCAGCGCGGTCTGAACGCCACGGGCCTCTCTTACGACGGCAGGATGCCGGACACCTGGGAGCTCGTGAGAAGTTTCCGGCCGTATGCGACGTTCGTCCCGTTCACCTCCAAGCCGGAGAGGGACGAGATGCGTAAGAATCTCGGCGTGAAGAGGCTGACGCCTTCGAACGGGGGGGCGGCCGGCGCCGGCGGGCAACCGCCGGGCGAAGGGGATATTCTCGATTCCGCCGAAAAGCTCCAGAACGTTCAGCCTCCCTCGGAATCGGACGTCAACAAAGTGAAAAGCGACTAAGCGGATTGGTTTTGAAAAAGTCGACCTGCACGGCAAGGCTTTGCCCGCAAATCCTTGCCGCGAGTTTGCAGGCGCCATGCGCTCGAGGGCGGCCTGTTACTGCCGCAGCTCCATGACCAGCCGGAAGCCGACCATGTTTCCTCTTTTCTCGCCGAAATAGAAGCTGCGCGCCGTGCAACGCGTGTCCTCCGCCGGGCTGTTCCAGCTTCCGCCGCGGATGACCTTGAGCCCGGAGCCGCCGGCCTTGCATACCGGGTTTTGCTCCGTGCTGTTGGTGTAGAACAGGCTGTTGTAGTCGTCCTGGACCCATTCCCCCACGTTGCCGGACATATCGCTGGCGCCCAGGCCGTTATGTTGCTTCTTGCCCACGGGGTGCGTCGATTTCGAACTGGTGTCCACATACCAGGCCTCGTCCTTGACGTCGCCGCCGCCGGCGTAGCGTTCATTCTTGCCGCCGCTGCGGCAGGCGTACTCCCATTCGGCCTCCGTGGGCAGCCGGAAGAAATGCGCATCCGAACTCATGGCGTTGAGGGCGTCGATGAACTGCTGCGCCTCGGCCCAGGTGGCGTTTTCAACGGGATAGTCCGGCCCTTTCTTGAAGTGGGAAGGATTGTCTCCCATGATCTTTGCCCACTGCCGCTGCGTCACTTCATAGCGGCCGATGAGAAAATTGGACAGGCGAACCTTGTGCGCCGGGACTTCGTTCGCCGCGCAGCTCTTGTCCCAGGAGCCGCAGCCCATTTCGAAACAGCCGCTTTGGACCCAAAGGAACTGCATGCCGGTGAGCGGGTCCGTAAAGCCGACCTTCACTTGGTCCTCCCTGTGGGCGAACTTCAGGTCGGCCACGCCGCTTTTCTGCTCCTGCTGGAAGCTGGCCACGGCGCCGAAAACGGCCGGCGCGCCCAGATAGAAATGGCGTTCCTGCTCCGTGACAGGGTTCCAGATGTCCACGGCCGTGGGCGTCCAGCTCGCCGTGTTGTTGCGCGGCGCCATCTGCACGTAGGCCCGGGCTTTGATCTGGGAGCGCGTCTTCCAGAAGGTCCAGCCGGAGCTTTCGCCCCCGTAGCTCCAGTTGCGCGTCCATTGGAGGCCGTGGGCTTTGATCGCCATGGGGAAGAGCGACTTGTCCGGGTCGGGCTTCTGGAGGTCCACCTCTACGGGCAGTTCGGGCATGAGGAATATCTGCCCCTGGAGATCCGTCAGGCAGTCCACGAAGGGCTTGAGCATCTTGATGCGCCACTGCTGCGCCTCGATGGCCAGCTCCAGAATCCTTTGCTTCTGCTCCTTCTCGACCCAGTTTTCGGCCAGAATGCTGGTCTGGTTGGCGTCGGCGAGCTCGTCTCCGAATTTTTTCTTGCGTTGGTTGAAGGCCTCGCTGGTCTCGAACATTCCCTGCTGGGGTTCGGAATAGACGTGCAGCGTGGAGGAGACGAGCAGCGCGTGGTAATAGCCCTGCAGCTCTTTGGCGGTTCTGTTCTGCTCCGCTTCGATGTCAACCTTGATCCGGTCCATGAGGTCCAACAGCTTGTCGCCCTCGGCCATGGTCTGGTTGATGGTGGCCAAGTCGCAGCAATGGATGTTGTCCAGTTCGTCCAGATAGGTCTCCTGTATCTGGGTGACGCGGCATTTGAATTCCGCGAGCATGCGTTTGGCAGGATGGTTGGGGCTGATGAGGTGCAGGCTGAGGCAAACGCAGCCGGTCAGGGTCGCGCACAGGAAAAGCGCGGCCGTGGTCAGGATGGTCCGTCCTTGCAAATTCCAGCCGAGGCGCCTATGGAGCGGGCGTGGGGTCATTTCGTATCCGGATGCTTTGGGATTCCGATGCGTTGCTCTGGGGCAGACGCATGTTCAGGGTTAGAGCTTTCAGGCTGAAATGTAAACCCCATCGCCTCTTTTCACCTCCTGGTCCGAGCCTTACGGTTGACCTCGGGACGCTTTCAAGCCAAGCCATTTCCATGGCGACAAATCAAGGCGGGTCGTGGGAAATTCAGGTGGAGTGCTATGCCGGCTACCGGGCCGAAGAGACGCCGCGCCGTTTTCGGCTGGGAGCGAATCCTGTGGAGATTATGGAAATCCTTGATCGCTGGCATGGGCCGGACCACCGCTACTTCAAAGTTCGCGGAGGGGACGCGTGCGTCTACATTCTGCGGCATGACGAAATCAAGGATCGGTGGGAGATGGTCATGATGGATAACGTAAACAATGCAACGACGCTAGGATCGTGATGAAGAAAATTCGAGCTGCGCTGTTTGATCTGGATGGAACGTTGGTGGACTCTCTGGCCGACCTCGCGGCGGCCGGCAATCGCGTTTTGACCAAGCTGGGTAAGCCCGTGCATGAGCAAAGCGCCTACCGCAACTTTGTCGGCAACGGCGTGCGTCATCTGATGCGAAAGGCCCTGCTTCCCGAAACGGACGAAGCGCTTGTCGAGCATGCGGCGCAGCTGATGCGCGAGGACTATGCCCGCTCCTGCAACGAGTTGAGCCAGGCTTACCCGGGCATGGAGCAGCTGATGGCGGACCTGAGGGCCGCAGGGCTCAAACTCGCCGTGGTCACCAACAAGCCGGACGAAATCGCCGGGTCGTTTGTGGACGGCTTCTTCACGCCCGGGACGTTCGACCGGGTGGTGGGCGAGATCAGGGGGCGGCCGCGCAAGCCCGATCCTGCGCCCGCCCTGGCCGCGGCCATGGAGTTGGGCGTCGACCCCGGGCAATGCGTTTTTGTCGGAGATTCGGACGTGGACATGAAAACCGGGAGCGGCGCGGGGATGCCCACGGTGGGCGTGTTGTGGGGCTATCAGGACCGGGAGCGCCTCGAATCCTCGAGCGCCGGCGTGATCGTCTCTACGGCGGAGGAGGCGAAGCAAGTGATCCTGGAGATGGCCGGACATGAACGCTCTTGACCGGCTGGCCGTGGTTCTTGTCCGGCCCAAGTATCCCGAGAACATCGGCTCCGCGGCCCGCGCCTGTCTGAACATGGGCGTCTCCCAACTGGTGCTGGTGGACCCGCAAAATCTGGATTTGGACAAGGCGGCGCCGCTGGCTACGGTCCACGCCAAGGACATCTTGACCTCGGCGCGCATCGAACCGGATTTGCCCGCCGCCCTCAAGGACGTCGAGGAGGTCTACGCGGCCACGGCCCGCACCGGGGGCTGGCGCAAGGGGGCGCTTTCAGCCCGCAAAGCCGGGCCGGAAATCGCGGACAAGCTTCGCCTCGGCGCAAGCGTCGCGCTGGTCTTCGGCCCGGAGGCGGCCGGCTTGACCAACGAGGAAATCCACCTATGCCAGCGGATCGTGACCATTCCCACCAGTGTGGAGGGAACCTCCCTCAACCTGGCCCAGGCCGTGCTGGTCTTGTTGTACGAGGCCTTCGCCAACTCCCTGGACCACGCCTTCGAGCCGCCGGGGCCTCCCCACGCCCGCGCCGCGACCCATGAAGAGAAAGAGACCTTGCTTGCGACCATCAAGGAGGCGCTGCTGGCCATCGACTTTCTTCAGAAGGACAACACCGACTACTGGATGATGCCCGTGCGGCGGTTTCTGGGCCGAAGCGGGCTTAAGCGCAACGAGTTCAACCTGCTCATGGGCATTTGCCGGCAAGTGCTGTGGGCCAGCGGCCGCGGCAGGAAGGAGCCTCAAGACAGCTAATTTCCTACCGCGTTGATCTGGATCAACGCGCACCGATTCCGTCGGACTGATGTTCTCGCTGGAGGCGAAAACATCATGAAACGACGGACGTTTTTCAAGACGCTGGGCGCGGCCGGTATGGCCGCCGCGGCGGGCGCCATGCCGGCCGCGGCTTCGGAGGCCCCCGTTCAAGAGCTGGCCACGCTGTTCGATTTGAGCCGTTGCATCGGCTGCGGCGCTTGCGTCGAAGCCTGCCGCGAGGCCAACGCCGACCGGTATCCCGAACCGAAGAAACCCTTTCCTCCCATGCTCCCCCCGCGGGTCAATGCGGAGGATTTCAGCGATCGCCGCGATGTGGACGATCGGCTGACCCCCTATAATTGGTTGTACATCCAGTCGGCCGTTGTCCAGTACAACGGGCGCGAGGTGGAGGTGAACGTTCCCCGGCGGTGCATGCACTGCCAGAATCCGCCGTGCGCTGCGCTCTGCCCGTGGGGCGCCGCCCATCGCCTCAAGAACGGCGTGGTCTCCATCGACAGCGAGATATGCCTGGGCGGGGCCAAGTGCCGCTCCGTCTGTCCGTGGTCCATTCCCCAGCGTCAGACCGGCGTGGGCCTGTATCTCGACCTGCTGCCCCGCTACGCCGGCAACGGCGTCATGTACAAATGCGACCGCTGCCTGGCCCGGTTGGAGCAGGGCGGCGTTCCGGCCTGCATCGAGGCCTGTCCGGAGAACGCGCAGACCATCGGGCCGCGCGACGAGATCGTAGCCAAAGCCCACGCCCTGGCCCGGGAGATGAACGGGTTCATCTACGGAGAGCATGAAAACGGCGGAACCAACACCATCTACGTATCGCCCGTCCCCTTCGAGCTGCTGAACCAAGCCGTGGAAACCGGCAAGGGCCGGCCGCATCTGGGACCGGTCAAGGACGTCATGGGCTCGGACGACAACCTGGTCAAGGCGGCTCTGGCCGCGCCCGTGGCCGGTGTCGCCGCTGCGTTTTTGAAGGTGCGCGCCGGGATGCGAAGCGAGGGCGAAGACGAAAAGGAGGGCCGCGATGGCTGAAGAAAGAAAGACGCACCGTCGGGTCTGGCGCTTATTGGTCGCCGCGCTGGCCCTGACCGGCTTCGCGCAGATGCCGATCTTCAAGCGCTACTATGTGGCCGACGTCCCGGGCTTCGGCTGGCTGGCCAACTTCACGCTCAACCATTCTTTGCACCTGGCGCTGGGCGCGGCCTTCCTGGCGATTGTCGCCTATCTGGCCGTGCAGGGGATTGCCCGGCGCTCCGCCTGGACCATCGCAGGGCTGTCGCGCGCCGCCGTGGTCGGGGCCTTGGCCGCAAGCGGCCTGCTGCGCGCGGTCATGGACTTGCCGGGGACTGTCTATCCGCAAACCGCCTTCATCGCCATGGACCTCGTCCACTTGGGGGCGACCATGGCCTGGGGCGCGCTGGAGCTGGCCCTGTGGGCGGCCAAGGTGCGCGCTCGGAGGAGGGGCCTGGTCGGAGACGGCGTCCGGACGCCCAAAGCCTTCTGATTTCGGCCCTTGTTTTGGGGAGACGGCCGAACCACGGCAAGCGTTGGCGTGCGCGGGTTTTATGGCGCTTTGCTGAGAAGTCGGAAATAAAAACAAAACTTTTTTGAAGTTTTCTGTTGACGAGTGTGGCGGAACTCCGTAGATACCTTTCTCCGCGACGACGAACAACGAGGTTGCAACGAGAAAGTTGAAAATTTCGGTTGACAGTCGGTAGCGGAAGGTTTTAAGTTCTCTTTCCCGCTCAGCGGGAGACCGGTTCTTTGACAATGAAATGGCGAGTCGGGCAAGGAAGCAAAACGGGTCCAAATTTGGGTTCGTAGAGCGACCATT
>JASGMV010000076.1 GCA_030156255.1 Desulfovibrionales bacterium | reverse complement strand
CTCACGCCGACGTCGGGCGGCTGCTAAAGGCTCACGGCGTTGACCTCGATTCACTGGACTGAGCCTGCTGTCACGGATTTACTGGAGATGCTGCGCTACTTTGCGGAGAGAGGCGATCCCCAAATCGGCCGGGACCTTGCAGCCCGGATTTACCGCTCGGCGGAGACGCTAAAATCCTTTCCTCACGCAGGACGATCAGGGCTGATTCCCGGAACGCGGGAGTTCATCATTCCGAATCTTCCGTACTTCCTGGCGTACCGGGTGAATGAGGAGTTGGTGGAAGTGCTGCGCGTCATGCATACTTCACGATTTTGGCGCAAAGAGACGACGCAAGGGAGCTGAACAAGATAAGCTGAAGGTGGGATGACGTCCCATTCAGCGTCGCCACGCCTCGATGCGGAACGCGCCCCTTCCTGCGTTCTCAATCACCAAAAAAGGCCGGACCCCTCGCAGGACCCGGCCTTTTGAATCAGAATCGATTTGGCGCCGAGCGGCTTAGTACATGCCGCCCATGCCGCCCATGCCTCCCGGAGGCATGGCCGGAGCGTCTTTCTTCTCGGGCTTCTCGGCCACGGCGCATTCGGTGGTCAGCAGCAGGCCGGCCACGGAGGCGGCGTTCTGCAGCGCGATGCGGGTCACCTTCTTGGGGTCGATGACGCCGGCCTTGATCAGGTCTTCGTACTCGCCGGTGCTGGCGTTGAAGCCGAAGCCGTCCTTGCCGTCGCGGACCTTCTCCACGATGATGGAGCCCTCGAAACCGGCGTTGGTCGCGATCTGGCGGATCGGGGCCTCGATGGCGCGGCGGATGATCTCCACGCCGGCGGCCTCGTCGTCGTCAGCGGGCTTGACGTCGTCCAGCACCTTGTAGGAGCGGACCAGAGCCACGCCGCCGCCGGGCACGATGCCTTCCTCCACGGCCGCGCGAGTGGCGTTCAGAGCGTCCTCGACGCGGGCCTTCTTCTCCTTCATCTCGGTCTCGGTGGCGGCGCCGACGTTGATGACGGCCACGCCGCCCACGATCTTGGCCAACCGCTCTTGCAGCTTCTCACGGTCGTAATCCGAGGTGGTCTCGTCGATCTCGGCGCGGATCTGCTTGACCCGGGCCTTGATGTCGTCGGAGGAGCCGCCGCCGTCCACGATGGTGGTGTTCTCTTTGTCGATGACCACGCGCTTGGCCTGGCCCAGATCGTTCAGGCTCACGTTCTCCAGCTTCACGCCCAGGTCCTCGGAAACCACCTGGCCGCCGGTGAGAACCGCGATGTCCTGCAGCATGGCCTTGCGGCGCTCGCCGAAGCCGGGAGCCTTGACCGCGGCCACGGAAAGGGTGCCGCGCAGCTTGTTCACCACCAGCGTGGCCAGGGCCTCGCCCTCCACGTCCTCGGCGATGATGACCAGCGGCTTGCCCATCTTGGCCACCTGCTCCAACACGGGCAGCAAGTCCTTCATGCTGGAAACTTTCTTTTCGTTGATCAGGATCAGCGCCTCGTCCAGCTCGCAGACCATCTTCTCGGTGTCGGTCACGAAATAGGGGGAAAGATAGCCGCGGTCGAACTGCATGCCTTCCACCACGTCCAGGGTGGTCTCCAGGCCCTTGGCTTCCTCGACCGTGATGACGCCTTCCTTGCCGACCTTGTTCATGGCCTCGGCGATGATGTTGCCGATCGTGGCGTCGTTGTTGGCGGAAATGGTGCCGACCTGGGCGATTTCCTTCTGGTCCCGGGTGGGCTTGGCGATCTTGTCCAGCTCGGCGATGACGGACTCGACAGCCTTGTCAATGCCGCGCTTGATGGCCATGGGGTTACGGCCGGCGGCCACCAACTTCAAGCCCTCGCCGAAAACGGCCTGGGCCAGAATGGTCGCCGTGGTCGTGCCGTCGCCGGCCACGTCCGAGGTCTTGGACGCCACTTCCTTCACCATCTGGGCGCCCATGTTCTCGAACTTGTTCTCCAGCTCGATCTCCTTGGCCACGGTCACGCCGTCCTTGGTGATCACCGGGGAGCCGAAGGATTTCTCGATCACAACGTTACGGCCCTTGGGGCCCAGCGTAATTTTCACCGCATCGGCCAGCTGGTCCAAGCCGGATTTCAAAGCCTCGCGGGCCTTGCCGTCGAATTTGATGTCTTTGGCCATGAATGCTTCTCCTTACAATTGATCGCGTTAAACAGATCGATTTCGCCGTGTAGGCGTTCTAGTTTTCGATGACGCCCAGAATGTCGTCTTCGCGCATGACCAAGTACTCTTCGCCCTCGACTTTGACCTCGGTGCCGGCGTACTTGTTGAACAGCACTTCGTCGCCGTCCTTGACGTTCAGGGCGATACGCTTGCCGGAGTCGTCCAACTTGCCGGGACCTGCGGCCACAACCTTACCGCGCTGCGGCTTCTCTTTGGCCGAATCCGGAATGATGATCCCGCCAGCGGTTTTCTCCTCGGACTCCAACCGCTTGACCAGAACACGATCATTGAGGGGTTTCAGCTTCATTTACCTTTCCTCCCGAAATACATTGAGGTTTTGCCTGTTGCTAGCACTCTCCGTAAACGAGTGCCAAATTTACGGCGTATTGACGCCACACATTGACGCCGCCTCCGGTTCACATCGTTCGAACCTCACAGGCGGCTTGTCTGCTTATAAACACCGCAGCTCGACTGTCAACAGTCCAGCGCCATTTTTTCCCAAGAAATCTAAAATGCAACACCCAGACGAACGCCCGCCATGTGGGTGTTGTTTTCAGGCTCCACAAAATCCTGGCGGCCCGCAGGCGTGTTGATCGTCTCCGAGTTGGACTCGCCGACCCACCAGTACCGGTAATACGGCTCCAGCAGCAGGCTGACCGTCTCCAGGCGATACTTCAAGAACACCGCGGCCTCGGCGCCCTGGCCCGAAAAGGCGTCCTGGGTGTTCGTGAAATCCTCGTACCCGCTCACCTGCCCCATGTGGCTCTTGACCCAGCCGGCCCAGAACAGGTCGTACTCGGCCCGGGCGCCCCATCGCCAATTCTCGCTCAGGGCGTTGTTGAGCTCCAGGCCGATGGGCGAATACAATTGCGTGATCTCGCGCTCGTATCCGCCGGAAGCCTTGATGTCGTCGTACCAGTAGCGCGCGGCGATTCCGATGTACGGCGTCAAGGCCCAACGCTCCTCCCGGTCGAGCAGAAAATCCTTGCCCGCCAGGAGCCGGCCGCCAGCCAGCCAGTCGTCGTTGTCCGTGGTGAGGGGCGTCCCATCGGAGTACTGGCCGTCGTAGCGCAGGTTGCCGAACAGGGCCTCCACCTCCACACGGACCATCATGCCGCGGGGGAAATGGTGGGTGTAACGGCCGAACAGGCCGTTCATGCTCCCGGTCTCCTTCATGAGGCCGGGCTCTTTGTAATGGAAATACATGTATTCGTAACCAAGCTCGAATTCGTTCACCAGCACTTCGGCCCGATGGCTTTTCACGGGGACCTTCAGGTCGATGGAGCCGTTGGGCTGCGAAGCCGCTTCCTCGGCGAACGCCGCAGGCGCCGCCAGCAGGATCAAGACGGCGGCGAACGCAGCCAGCGCGCGGGAAGCGGAAAGACAGTGGGCCATGTACGACTCCTTCCAGACGAATTTTCGCATATCGAGCGCATAGGAAATATACACAGGTCGCCCGCGGGCGCAAGCTGTGGGAAGGGAAAAGAATCAACAGATTCGACGCTGGCGCCGCCTCTTTCTCCGTGTTATTTTCTTCGGGCGTCCAGCTCGCCAAGTTGGAATCACCCAACGCGCACACGACTGGCGCAGCGGCCAAGCGCCCGGCGAGAGCCGACGCTTCACCCCGCCCGCCGGTCCATTGAAGCGAGGGACCGCGCGGCGCACCACAGAAGGAGAACTTCCCATGCCCCAGACGGCGCTTATTATCGTAGATATCCAAAACGACTACTTCCCCGGCGGAGCGTTCGAGTTGGAAGGAGCCGACGCGGCGGCGAAAAAAGCCGCAAAGGCTCTGGCGGCCTTCCGGGCGAACAAACTGCCCGTCATCCACATCCGCCACGAAAACCTCAGCCCCGAGGCAGGATTTTTCCTGCCGGGGACCAAGGGTGCGGAAATCCATCCTGCAGCGGCTCCTCTTGACGGGGAAACAGTCCTTGCCAAGCACTATCCGAACAGTTTTCGGGAAACCGGTCTGGAGCAGGAGCTTCGCAAGCTGGACGTGCGGAAGGTCGTCGTCATAGGAATGATGACCTTGCTATGCATCGACGCCACCGTGCGCGCGGCCTGCGACCTGGGCTTCGAAGTCGTCGTGCTGCACGACGCTTGCGCGGCCAGGGCTCTTGAGTTCAACGGCGCCGTCGTTCCTGCGGCGCAGGTCCATGCGGCCTTTCTCGCCGCGCTCCGGCTGTTCTATGCGGAAGTTGTCGCCACCGACGCGCTGGTCGGCGCCCTGTAGGGGCAAAAGAACGGCGAGGGACGCCGATATGTTGCTGTACCGAGGGAGGCTCGGCCTCCCTTCTCATTGGCCGGAGCGAACACGGCAAGTCCCGTCTCCGGATCAAATGACGCCGCAGGCGGAGGCTCCCAGAATCGCCGTCGAAAAGGAAGTCAGATTGCTGGCCGCGTACATGGGCGTGCGGCTCGGAGCGAATTGGCGTTTGTGCCGGTCATTGCCCTTGAAGGGATAAAACGACCCGCCGTAGTTGTATATCTGGCGCATGAG
This sequence comes from Desulfovibrionales bacterium, assembly GCA_030156255.1. Classification (GTDB taxonomy): domain Bacteria; phylum Desulfobacterota; class Desulfovibrionia; order Desulfovibrionales; family Desulfovibrionaceae; genus JASGMV01. Next base: position 10,746 of record JASGMV010000076.1, on the reverse strand, counting down.
CCAGAATTGGAGCCGGCTGAGATCGTACTCCCTGTTCAGGCCGGACAGCGGAGAAAGCCCCAGGGACAACCGCTCCCGTCCCTCTTGGCGAAAAATCTCCATGGCCTGGAGCGCCAGATAGGCGGACACGCCTGAAATGGCGTCGCGCACCGTCTGGTCAAAGTTGTGGTAATATCCCGCCACCCGGCCGTCCCGATACATAGGATCGAAGCCGGCCATACCCAACAGGCGGCCGTCAAGCCTCGCCCAAAACCAGCGGACATCCGGTTCGTCCCGCCACGGCAAGGGTCTGGTCAGAAAATTCATTTCCCTGCCGCCCTTGCGGGCCAGCCAGTCGCGGCGCAGAGGAAGGATATCGTTTGCGTCCACCTGCTCAAAAGGCTCCTCGCGAACCGATACGCCGGCCCGGCGGCAGGCGTTGCGCCATTGGCGCAGCTTGGCCCGGGCTCCTCCGGACAGGCTGAAGCCCTGTAAATTCAGCTCGGACTCCACACCTATCGGATAAGCCTTGAACCCCAAGGGACGCAGCGCCTCCACGACAGGCCGGCCGATGTCGAGGAAAACGGCTCGGGGCCATAGTTCCAGAAACGCCCGAAGCAATTCGGGAACGGCCGCGGGATCGGCCACCGGGTCGGACAAGACCACCGCCCGGGCCAGAGGCGGCCGGCAAAACTTGGGCATGGGAAGAAAGGCCAGATACCCCGCGTCTCGGAGCGCAAAGCGCCACAAACCCGGCTGCATCGTGGACCGGGCCATGCATCGGCCGCCATACTGCACCAAATAATACCGCAATGCATCCGGATTCGAACTCGGAGGGATAATCGTGGATCGAGCCATAACCATGTCTTCTTTGTTTCCGTATGATGCATGGGAACAAGATGTTTCGAACAGCCGGCCTCATGAATCTCCGCCCGAACACAGGACGCGCAGTAAAGGCAAAATGGAAACTCGCCTTCCGCGCAGGCTGAGTTGATCGTCGGCAACATTCGCTAAGAGTTTTGCTCTCTCATCAACGGCATAGGTTCTCGACCCAGGTTAGCCTCCTGCGATAAGAAGTCAACCGTATATATTAATTGAATATATTTCAAATGAATTTTTTATGGATAGTCATTGAAACAGGCGACCGGCAAGCCAGACCTCCCCCCGGCGCATCCCGCCCGGGCCGGAAAACCGGAAGCATCACCCGCCGGATCGCCAGGACGGCTGGCGCGCCTTTTGCTTTTCCGGTAAAAACGAACGCTCGCGGCGGGCGCCGCAACCGCCCGCCGCGCCCCGGGAGCGCACATGAACACCATTCGCCTCAAAATCATGATTTTTTTTGTCGGCTGCATCAGCTTCATGATCCTGAACTCGGTCATGTACTGGTGGAACATCGTTTCGTTTCGCTCCCGGCTGACGGTGATGGAGGAGTTCAACGAACTGCTTTCGGACATTCTGGAAATTCGTCGCTATGAAAAGAACTACTTCTTTTATCCCGAGCCGGGCAGCCTGAAGGAAGTGCTGGCCTACATCGAACGCACCGAGTCGACGATGGACGCGCTCCACGGCGGCATCGTGGAGATCGCAGGCGAATGGGAGTACGACGAGTTCAAAAAAGGGCTGCTGCAATACAAAACCGACCTCAGCATTCTGGACAACGGCGGACAGGTGGAGCCGTCCGAAGTCCGGCGCTTGGGGACCACCCTGGTCGGTTTCGCCCAGAACCTGCTGAACCTGAAAAAAGTCAGTATCCGCAGGGCGCTCATCCGTATCCAGTACGTTCCCCTCGCCACCATGGTGGGATTCGGCGTTCTGGTCGTTTTTCTCTTCATGTGGCAGGCCCGAAAGGTGTTGGAGTGGATCGCCTACGTGCAAAACATGGCCGAGGGCGTAGCCAAGGGCGATTACGAAGTCATTCGCCAGGGACGGCGCGACGACGGCGTCTCCAAACTCCTGCGCGAAAGTTTCACCAAAATGGCCGACGAGATCGAGGAGCGGCAGAACCAGCTCATCGAGTCGCGCAAGCTCGTGTCCATCGGCACCCTGACGTCGGGCATCGCCCACGAACTCAACAACCCCCTGAACAACGTTTCCCTGACCGCGGACACGCTGCTGGAGGAGTTCGGGGAGCTGAGCGAGGCCGAAGCCAAGGAGATGCTGGAGGACATCATCAACGAGACGAGCCGCGCCAGCGTCGTGGTCCGCAATCTCCTGGACTTCTCCCGCGAAGGAGGCCGCCTCATGCGGCGGCTGTCCGTGGCCGACCTCATCAACCGGACCCTGAAACTGGCGGGCAACCAGCTGATGGTCGACCGCGTTCGCGTCAATCAGGACATCCCCGGCGACCTGCCGGACATTCTGGGGGATTTGCACTATCTGGAGCAGGTCTTTATCAATCTTTTCATCAACGCGGCCCAGGCCATGGAGGGCGGAGGCGCCATCTCCGTGACCGCCCGGCCGGATCCCGAAGGCTTCGTGCGCATCGACGTGGCGGACACGGGATGCGGCATGAGCTCCGAAATGCTGGAGCGGATCTTCGACCCGTTCTACACCACCAAGAGCGTAGGCAAAGGCACGGGCCTCGGCTTGTCCATCGTCTACGGCATCATCAAAAAACACGAGGGCTACGTCGAGGTGCAAAGCGAAACGGGCAAGGGAACGACCTTCTCGGTGCACCTGCCGACCATGCCCGAAGAGGACGGCGCTCATGGGCGGGATGCGGGCGGCGGTCATTGACGACGAACCCAAGGCGCTCAAGCTGGTCGCGCGGGCGCTGGAAAAGGAAGGCTTCGAGACGGACGTCTTTGAAACGGGGCAGCCGTTTCTGGCGCGCATGTCCGAAGCTCCCTACCATCTCGTCTTCATCGACCTCAAACTGCCGGACATGAACGGCATGGACATCCTCGACTTCGTCATGAAGGGATTCGAGGACGCCGAGGCGGTCATCATCACCGGCCACGGGGACATTCCCTCCGCGGTCAAGGCCATGGGCAAAGGCGCCGGCAACTACCTGGTCAAGCCGTTCCGGCTGCAGGAGGTCCGGTCCATGGCCCGCCACGTGCGGGAAAAAATCCAGCTCCGGGAGGAAAATCGCCGGCTCAAGGCCGCACTGGACAAGACCCCTCCCCTGAAGGACTTCATCGGCGCCAGCCAATCTATGCTCGAAGTCTTCGAAATAATTAGCAAAATATCTAAGGTCAATTGCAACGTGCTGCTCCAGGCCGACACCGGAACGGGCAAGGAGAAGGCCGCCCGGGCCATCCACGACCTCAGCCCCCGCAAGAACAAACCCTTCGTCTCCTTCAACTGCGGAGGATTCACCGAAGAGCTCATCGCAAGCGAGTTGTTCGGATACGAAAAAGGCGCTTTCACCGGCGCCACGGCCGCCAAGATCGGACTGCTGGAATCCGCGGCCGGCGGCACGGTGTTTCTGGACGAAATCGGCGAGATGCCCGTGAACATGCAGGTGAAACTGCTGCACGTCATCCAGGAGCGCCGCATCCTGCGCGTGGGCGGCTCCCGGCCCATCGACCTGGACATCCGCGTCATCGCGGCCACCAACCGGGACCTCCAGCAGGCCATGGCGGCCGGGGAGTTTCGCGAGGACCTCTATTACAGGCTGAACGTCGTGATGCTGCGCCTGCCGAGGCTCGCCGACCGGCGCGACGACATCCCCCTGCTCATCGAACACTTCATCAAGACCTTCAACGCGCGATTCGGCAAATCCGTCAAGACGTTCTCCCCCCAGGCCATGAAGGTCCTGGCCCACTACAGCTATCCGGGGAACGTCCGCGAGTTGGAGAACATCATCCAGCGCGCCGTGGCCCTGGCCGAAGGCGAAACGATCCGCATCAGCGAACTGCCCCCGGATTTGCAGAAACTCGCCTTCAGCCCGTACGAGGGCTCCGGGCTGCCGCCGCTGGAGGAAGTGGAGAGACGGCACATCCTGCGGGTTCTGGAGGCCACGGGCTACAATCGGAACCTGGCCAGCCACATCCTCGGCCTGCCCCGCACCACGCTCTGGCGACGCATGAAAAAATTCGGGCTTGATCCGGAGGACTAAAGCAGGGCGCGGGATTTTTCGGGGGGAAACCTTTCTTCAGAAATGTTTCCCCCCGAACCCCCTTTCCAAAGACTTTCCACAAGGTCGAACGCACCTCCCGCACATCCGGCTGGGGACGCCGTGCGCGGCAGGGCTTGCCCCGCCTAAAAAACCGCTGAGCCGCCGGTTTTTGTTTTTTCAGGCCAACGCCGCCCCACTCTTCGCATCTCTCGAAGGTTTCAATCTGAAACGCAATACACCCAAAAGACGCCCGCCGCGCCCGGTCCGGGCCATCGCGTCATTCCAAATTGAAACATGAGGCCTCGTTTCCCGAAACCTCTCCGCCCGCCTTCCCTCTCTTCCGGCCCGACCGAAATCGGCAATAAAAATGCTCAGGTGGGCGTTTCCTGCAGGAACGCAAACCCGCCGCCCGTTCCGCGAGAAGGGGCGCTCCTTCGACGCCCTGTACTGGTTTCATAATGAAACAAGCATTTGCAAGGCAGCCGGCCTCCGGATCAGAAATCAATATAATCCAATAAAAATCATCCAGTTACTGACTGCACCCTCCTGAAAAACCTGGCGCCGGCTTTGCTTTGGAAGAAGCAAAAGACGGAAACAAGAATGAACAACGTGCTCATTGCGATCGACTCCTGCGAATCAAGTTTCTGGATGGCGTTTTACGCCTTGAGCCTGGCGCGCAGGGTCAGGGCCAAGGTCTCCATTCTCATGGTCGTGGACGAGGAGTTGTCGCGGATGAACGACCCCGAGGAATGGATCGGAACGCCTGAAACACACTTGGAGTCTCTCATCGCAGAGCAGAATTCCGATGCAGCCCATGTCGACTACTACGTCGCCAAGGGAGCTTTTGCGGATGAGGTGGCGCGGTTCATCGGCGAGAACGGAACAACTTCCCTGATCGTCGGAAAACCGGACGCAACAGACTCGAAATCAATGAGAGCGTTCATGTCCATGATTGAAGAAATAAGCAAGCGAACGAAATGTCACATAGATATCGTTCAAAGAAACATGAGCATCGAGAGAGAGAAATGAACTCGCGGAAAGCAGTTCAAGCATTTGCATCTCCCTGTTGAACGACTTCACGGAGAGGATAATTCGTCATTTTTTCACAGAACAATCCGTGAATGGCGCATACGCGAAACCACAACCTGAAGAGGAGTCCATTGATGTGGCATATGTACCTCCCCATCGCGGGGAATAGCGTCAACGTGATCCTGATCTTCGGCCTAGGCGGCTTCGTAGGGTTATTGTCCGGAATTTTCGGCGTGGGCGGCGGCTTCCTCATGACCCCGCTGCTCATCATGTTCGGCATTCCTCCCACGGTGGCCGCGGCTTCGGACTCCAACCAAATCGTCGGAGCGTCCACCTCCGGCTGCCTGGCGCACTATCGCCTGGGAAACGTCGACTTCAAAATGGGGTTGCTGCTTCTGGTGGGCGGCGTTCTGGGAGGCTACGCGGGCGTCGAGGTCATCAAGCTGCTGCGGGCCATGGGCAACGCAAACTTCCTCATCAACATCACCTACGTCCTCATGCTCGGCTTCGTGGGCGTGTATATGTTCATCGACAGCGTCCAGGGGCTCCGCAAGAAGCCTTCGAGCGGCGAGCCCGCCAAACCCGTCAAAAAATCCAACTACGCTGCGATGATGGAAAAACTGCCGTTGCAGACCAGCTTCGAGAAATCCGGGGTGCGCATGTCCATGCTCATGCCGCTGGTGCTCGGCGTCCTTGTCGGCGTGCTTTCGGCCATCATGGGCGTGGGCGGCGGCTTCATCATGGTGCCGGTCATGGTCTACCTGCTGCGGATGCCCATGCACGTGGTGGTCGGGACCAGCCTGTTCCAGATATTGTTCACCTGCATCAACGTCACGATTCTGCAGTCCTACACCAACCACACCGTGGACTTCGTCCTGGCGCTGCTGCTGCTGCTCGGCTCGACCATCGGCGCCCAGTTCGGCACGCGGCTCAGCAAGCGGCTCAAGGGCGAGCAGCTTAAGATCCTGCTGGCGTCCCTCGTGCTTGTGGTGATGGTCAAAATGCTGCTCAATCTATTGCTCACCCCCGACGTATTGTTGGCGTACTCCGGAGGTCACTAGCCATGAAAAAACGCCTGTTGCCCATTCTGATCGTCGCGGCGGCGGTTTTGTGCGCCGCTCCCGGGTTCGCGGCCCCCCGATACACCGTCCGGACGAAGCCCAGTGAAATCGAAATCGGCGCCGGCTACAACGGGGAGGCCATCACCGTCACCGGGACCATTCCGACCGGAAGTTCGGCGGTCGTCCGCATCCTCGGCGAGAGAGAGGACAAACAGTTCAAGCAGAAAGGGCAAGCCTTCGGCTTCTTGTGGATGAACCTGGGAAGCATCATCCTGCGCGGCGTGCCCGACGTTTTCCTGCTGGCCTCGGACCGCGGCGTCTACGCGGGCGGCGGCGCCCAATGGACCAAACTGGGCCTGGGTTTGGACGCCTTGCGGGGCGGGGCCGACGACTTCACCTTCGGCGAATTCATCAAGCTCAAGGAACAGGAGAAGCTGTACGCCATCCAGGAGGGCGGCTTCGAATACGCGCCTTCCGATGACGACTCCCGAGCCTTCAAAGTCACGATGGCCATTCCCTCGTCCCTGCGGCAGGGGGTATACAAGGTGGAGGCCTTCGGCGTGCAGGACGGCCGGGTCGTCAGCCGGGCGTCCTCGGACATGGAGGCCAAACTGACGGGCTTCCCGGCCCTGCTGGGAAACATGGCTTTTCACCATGCCCTGCTCTACGGGGTTTTCGCGGTGATCGTCGCCATTCTGGCGGGCCTGCTGATGACCGTGGTGTTCAAGGACAAGGGAGGAGCGCACTAGAGAGCAGGTTCACGTTGAAGAAGTTCACCTGCTCGGCAGGGATTTGCGGGGCCCCCCCCCGCCGCAAAATGCTCTAAAAGGCGCAGCCATGGGTAAGCTGACTGAAAGATTGAGCCAATTGCTGGAAGGACGGAGAAAAGGGGACAAGCGCCCCTTCACCGACCTGTTCAGCCGCTTCCGCCGCATCCTGGAGCTGAACAACAGCATCCTTTCGGCCATCGCGAGCATGAGCGGCAAGCTGGGCGGCGACTATATCTTCGACCGCCAGTACATCCGCTCGGCCAGCGCCGAGATCATGGACCTCGTGGGCAAGCTCATTTTCAATCTGCAGGCGCTGGCGCCCGGCAAGTACGCCGAACTGAACGACGTTTACAGAAGCATCTGTTCGGACATCGAAGCGGAGGCGTCGGGCAAGCTGGTCATCCACGAAGACAGGCTGGTTTTGCCGTACGCCGACGCCGGGCCGGGCGACCAGGAGGCCATCGGCGCCAAGAGCGCGCGGCTGGCGGAAATCGGCAACACGCTGGGTCTCGCCACGCCGCCGGGGTTCGCGGCCACGACGCGCGCCTACCGCCTGTTCATGGAGCGCAACCGCCTGGACGGATTCATCGCCGAACTGGAGCGGCGCTGGCTCGCGGGAGAACTCCCCGTGGAGTCGGCCTCCGAGGAAATCCAGGCGCTGATCCTGGAGTCCGAGGTCCCGGCCCGGCTGCGCAAGGCTCTGGCCAAGGCCGTCGGCGATCTTTTCACCGGCCAGGAGGAGTCGAGCCGCCGTCTGGCCGTGCGCAGCAGCGCTCTGGGAGAAGACGGCCGGCGCTCGTTCGCGGGCCAATACGTCACGTTGCTCAACCAGACGCCGGAGAACGCGGCCAAGGCCTACGTCCAAGTGCTGGCCGGAACCTATTCGGCCCGGGCCATGGAGTACCGCCGGAGCATGGGGTTCGCCGGCAGGGAGATCGCCATGGCCGTGGCTTTCCAGGCCATGATCCCCGCCCGGGCCAGCGGCGTGGCCTACAGCCTGTCGCCGCAGTCCCCGGAATCCGGCGAAATCATCATCTCTTCGATCTGGGGGCTCGGGGGGCCGTTGGTGTCCGGGGAGGTCGAGGCGGACCGGTTCACGGTCTCCAGACAGCCGCCCTACAACCAGACCTCCGTCAACATCGTCCGCAAAACCCGGCGGTGGGCGCCGTTGGAGCCCGGAAGCGTCGGCCCCGAGCCCGTGCAGGAAGAGCTTCAGACCCTGGCCAGCCTGAGCGCGGACGAGGTCCGGCTGATGGCCGAAACGGCCATGCGCCTGGAGCGCTACTTCAAACGCCCTCAGGACATCGAATACGCCTTCGACCGGGAAGGCCGTCTGTACATTCTCCAGGCCCGGCCGCTGCAAGTGGATCCGGCGGCCGCCGACCAAGCGGAAGGATTGTGCGAAAGCCTGCAGCACTACCCCGTGATCATGTCCGGCGTGGGGGAGGCGGCCCAGAAGGGCATCGCCACCGGCCCCGTGTTCATCATCCGGGACAAGAGCGAGCTGCCCACCGTGCCCAAGGGCGCGGTGCTGGTGGCCCGGAGGTCCTCGCCGTCCTTCGGGGCGGTGATACACCGCATCGCAGGCGTGGTCACGGATGTGGGCTCCACGACCGGGCACATGGCCACCTTGGCCCGCGAATTTCGCGTGCCGGCGCTGGTGAACACCGGGGAGGCGACCTGGAAGTTGCGAAACGGACAGATGGTCACCCTGGACGCGGAACAGAAGACGGTCTATCTGGGCCAGGCCAAGGAGCTGTGTCTGCACGAACTCGTGGTGGACCCCATCGAGGAGTCGTATGAATACAGGATGTTGCGCCGGGTGCTCAACCGCATCGAGCCGTTGACCCTCATCAATCCTTCGGAGCGCAACTTCACCCCGGCCGGCTGCAAGACGCTGCACGACATCACCCGATTCATCCACGAGAAGGCCGTGGAGCAGCTGATCAACGCGAACCACGCCAACACCCGGGAGCAGGCCGTGGCCAGCGGCCGGCTGAACATCTCCCCGCCCCTGGACATCGTGGTCATCGACATCGGCGGGGGCCTCTCCGAGCAGGCGGCCTGGCGGATGTCCCTTTCTCCGCGCCGCCGGATGGATATCGAACCCGAGCAGGTCGTTTCGCGGCCCATGCGGGCGTTCATCGAAGGGGTGCGCCTGCCCGGCGTCTGGAGCAACACGCCCGTGGACGTCGACTTCTCAAGCTTCATGTCCAGCCTGACCAGGACGTTCGCCGCGCACGGACCCGGCTCGGAGGAGTTGGGCAAGAATCTGGCGGTCATCTCGGAGTGCTACGCGCACATCAATCTGCACCTGGGCTATCACTTCTCCATCATCAACTGCTACATCAGCGAAAACAAAGCGGACAATTACGCCTACTTCCGGTTTGCCGGAGGCGTCACCGGCGCGGCGCGGCGCTCCCGCCGCGCCCAGTTTCTGGTCGAGGTCCTCAAGCAACACGACTTCTTCTGCACGAGCCAGGGAGACCTTGTGGTGGGCCGAATCAAGAAATTCAACGCCGAGTTGATTCTCGACAGGGTCCGGGTCCTCGGCATGCTGGTGGGGTACACCAGGCAATTGGACGTCTCCATGGTCAGCGACGCCCAAATCAAAGAACACGTCGACGAGTTCGGCCGAATCGCCCAGGCCGCATCCTCGCCCAAAAACGGGAGGCCAACGCCGTGAACGAGCAGCACAAGACCACCATTTTGTTATTGGACGACGAGCCCATCGTCAGCAAACGCCTGCAACCCGCGCTGGAAAAAAAAGGATACGCCGTGGAGAGCTTTTACCAAAGCTCGGCCGCCCTGGAACGAATCCGCGAGAAAGACTTCGACATCGTCATCACCGACCTGAAGATGGAAGGCGTGGACGGCATGCAGTTCCTGACGGAAGTCAAGGAGCGCTCTCCCCGCACCGAAGTTATCGTCATCACGGGATTCGCGACCATGGAGACCGCCAAGGAGTCCTTGCGCAAAGGCGTGTTCGACTTCCTGGCCAAACCTTTCAAGCTGGGCGAAATTCAGGAAATCATTCGGCGCGCCGAAGCCTCCGTACGGCAATCCGACGGGTTGGGCGAAAATTAGAACGTCAAGTCATAAAGGAGCTGATGCAGATGCTTAAAGCGCTCATCCCCATTGAACTCAACCTGGGCTCCAACATCGCCCTGCGGTACGCCTGCCAGAAGGCGAAACTGCTGGACATCGGCCTGCAGCCCATCCATGTGGAGGAGCCTGACGACAAGTCCCATTCGGCCAACTCGGGCTGGATCCGGCGCACCTGGGAGTCGGGGCTCGAGGACGCCGGCCGCGCCGAGGTGCAGCGCATTCTGGACGGAGAAAAGCTCGACTGCCTCATCGTTCCTCAACCCATCGTCTCCGTGGGAGACCGTGAGGAAGAAATTCTGCGGGAGCTGCAACGCGTTCGCTACGACATTTTCGTCGAGGGCATGGTCTCCAATTTCAATCCCACGGTCTTTCGCAATCTGCTACGCTCAAAACTATACAAACGCATGCCCTGCCCGGCGCTAATCGTCAAAAACCTCATCACGTCGAACAGAGTGCTCTTGCTGGCGGATGCGCGCGTGGAGCCCGCATGGCTGGCGAACCAGTTCCAACGCATGTTTCCGAAAAGCAAGGTCGATTTCGACCTGGCCCTCCACGACGCGGACGCCCGGCAACGCGGCGTCGACCCTCAAGAGCTGTTGGAAAACATCGGCCGGCTGCTTGAGGCGAAGGGAGCGGCTCCGAACCAGACGCTTGTGCTGGAGGAGCGCCCGGAAGACTCGGGCGAAGAGCTGGGACGTTACGGCTTGGTCGCCGCCGTCGTGGACCGCAGGTCCAG
>JASGMV010000075.1 GCA_030156255.1 Desulfovibrionales bacterium | reverse complement strand
TACGCTTGAAATGCTTGCTTCACGGCGAGCGTAGCTCGCCTACAAGCATTTCGCAGCAAGGATTTGCGGACAAATCCTTGCCGAGCAGTTAAACTTTTTCAAAGTTAAACTGCTCTAGAAAAAATTTTTGGGAAAAGGGATAGGGGTCTGGGGAAAGGGGAAAATCCTTTTTTCTTAAAAAAGGGTTTTCCCCTTTCCCCAGTTTCCATCAAAAAAATTACCTCAAAGCATGATGCAGGGTTTGCGGGAAAAGCGCTGGATAACGGGCGTTCCTTTGGCGTGGCGCACCGCCCGGAGCGCGGCCTCGCCGTCCAGGGGGACCGTCCCGGCCAGGACGTGCACGGGCAGGCCGGCGAACGCCTCGGGCTCAAGCGGCGTGCTGGGCCCCAGCAAGGCGACCCGCGTCCGCCCGGACACGCAGGCGAGCAACTCCTCCAAGGTGTTGTTGATGATGCTGGTGGAGGTCATGATGACCGCCTGGGCCCACGACCCCAGCTTCTCCTTGAAGGCGTCCTCGTCGCCCAGGCCGCGGCCCCGATCCACCACCTCCAGCTCGGCGCCGCGTTCCTTGAGGCGGCGAATCAGCGGCGTGAAGCAGCCGACCATCGCCACCCGGCTTCCCGGGCCGATTTTCAAGGCGTCGAACAAAACCGAGTTGTCCCGGTCCTCCGGCATATCCTTGGCTTCGGCGTGGTTCAGGGCGTTGGCCACGGCCAGACCCACGGCGCGATGCAAAGGGTCGCCCGCACCGAGCAGGGCCAGAGATTCCGAGGCCGCCCGCCCCTCGTAGTCCTCGTCCGCATCGAGCACGGAGCATCCCGCCGCATCCGGCCGGGGCGTGAAGGCCACGCCCACTCCGCCGTCGCTGGTGCAGGCGCAGGTGTAGCCCAAGCCGATGCTCAGCGTCTCCAACAGCTTTCCCTCGGCCTTGGCTTGCATGGCGTGTTGCAGTCTCGCGTAAATATCCACGGCCGCCTCCTTGTCCAGGCCGAAGGATGCGCGGGCCGTCCGCCGGCGCAGCGCAGCGTCCATCAGCGTTTTGCGTTGAAACTCAATGGCTATCTCTTTTCTCTACGGCCGTAAATGACGACAGCCGACGGTTGAGCCGGGCGTACAGCGATGGCGCGAATTGAGCCTCGGTCTTTTCAAAAGGAGGCGCTCGCGTTTGGTCCCGCGTGGGACTGCATGAGCGGAATGCATCCTTTTGCACGCCCAAGCGCCGAACGCTCGTTCAACAAAAAAAGGCCGCGCCTCCAGCGAGGCGCGGCCTTTCGATACCATCCGAACGTGTTATCCGCCGGCTTACGCGGCCTGCGCGACCGATTCCCCGTCCCCGGGCGTTGCGTTGAGCCGGACGGCGCACACGCCCTCCACCAACGCCCATTTTTCAAAATCCTCCTCGGAGTCCAGATACGCGAAGGCTTCCTCGAAGAGGCCGGAGGCCGTCATCTTGTACACGGTCTTTGCGTGGCCGTGGTCGTCGATCCGCTCCTCCTCCACCTTCTTGGCGATGTCGTCCCACGAGACCCGCTTCCGGAAAAAAAGCATGAACGGCAGCGTCGCCTTCCGGGCCGCTCCATCCAACGCCACGTAACGGTTGGCCAGCATCCCGAAGATGATCAAAAGCGGCGCGAACACCACAACGAACCATACGCCCCAAGGCGTCTCCCGGGTGGTCAGGCAATAGAATGCAGCCGCAAAAATCGCCAAAGTAATCAATACGTAAACCGTCATGTTTCTTTTGATGACAATCCGCTGCATGAGAGCCTCCTGAAAAATAACCGCCGACCGCGGACGCAGGTTTTCGTCGCTCAAGCGCAAGCCCTTGACGGCTTTCGCCCCGGACTTCCGGCTGCATACCACCTTGGTCCCGCCTTCTCAAGCGCCCATCGGCCCGGCTCGGCCGCTATGCAAGCGCTTCAGGCGCTCCTGTTTACTTATATGGCGCGCCAGGACTTTGAGCAACTATCGGATAAAGCTGCTCCGCGCATTGCACAGCTTTTCAGTCATTCAACGAATACGCCACAATAGCTACGGTTGGACGCGGTGGGACAAAATCCCGCCGCGAAATTTTTTCACCAAGACTCCTTGCGACGGCGACGGCGAAGCCCGAGCGCACGTGGCCAAGACCTTTCGGACGGCCGCGCCGTCGGCTACAAAGCCCCGCACTGCCGGCGGTACGAGTCGCACTCCTGGCGGTTGAGGAACGGACAGGGAGCTTTCGCGAACCACCGCAGCCGGGGGCACCAGTAGCGGCCCTTGAACGGCTCGTTACATCCTTTGGCGCTGGTCTTCCTGCGCCGCTTCTCTCCGAAACTGATGTATTCCTCGTCCATTTCCACTTTCCACAGCGACATGACGCACCTCCTGGCGGGCCTCAGCTCACAAACGTCTCCTCCGGGTTCTTTGGTTGATGTTTCCTTTCCGACGCGACCATTCACTGACACGAATGATGCAACTTGCGGGCCAACCGGCGCGCCAGACGCGCCTAGCGCAGGCAGAACCGACGGCATAGCCGGCTCCACGCCGCCAAACGCATCGCAACAGCCCGCTCGCCTCGCTGCGCCGTGAAGCTCGGCGTCGCGTCCGTGCAGGACAATTCTGCAGGAGTCGACAAAAACGTAGCATTCCTATTCGCGGGACGGCTTCTCGAAACAGAGCTTGTAGGGACTTCGCGGCGTCGAGGAGAAGCGACGGACCGAGGGCAGGGGGGAAACAAAATTTGCGAAGCGGCCTGCTCAACGCAAGGAAATTCGCCTTTACGGCTTGTCACGTAACGGGCTTATCCTGTATGCTTGAATTCGTGGAAGATACTTCAGCGCAAAGCACACGCGTTCGAAAAGGGCTGGACGGCCACTCCCTGCTGCAGAGCAGATTCTTCAAACTCTCGCAGTGGCCGCAACACGTCAGGTTGCTTGTCTTCAGCATCATGGTCGGGTTGGTCGCCGGTTTCGGCGCGGTGTTTTTCGACCAGCTCCTGAACCTGACGCTAAAATATCTGCTCCATCTCCCCATCAGTTTTTTGGAGCCCGGCGCGGCGGCGCCGGAGGCCGCCGTCTACCGGACCTCGCACTACTCGGTTTGGATCATTCCCATCGCCACCTTGGGCGGGCTCGCCTCCGGCCTATTGGTGTTTCTGCTGGCGCCTGAGGCCGAGGGGCACGGCACGGACGCCATGATCGAGTCGTTCCACCTGCGCGGGGGCTACATCCGCAAGCGGGCCCCCATCATCAAGCTCATCGCCTCGGCCCTGACCATCGGCACGGGCGGGTCGGCCGGCAAGGAAGGACCCATCGCCCAAATAGGCTCCGGCTTCGGCTCCATCATGGCCGCCTTGCTCGGACTCAAACCCCAGGAGCGACGCTTGCTGCTTCTGGCCGGCGCGGCCGGGGGCATCGGGGCCATCTTCCAGGCCCCGCTGGGCGCAGCCCTTTTCGTCCCCGGCGTGCTCTACCGCGATACGGAGTACGAATTCGAAGCCATTCTGCCGTGCATCATTTCATCCATCGTCGCGCAGTCCGTCTTCACGGAAGTCTTTGGCCGCGAGGCCCTGTTCAACCCGGGCGCCGTGAGCTTCTCCCTCACGGCCGAACTGCTCCCCTACGCGATCTTCGGCGTGGTTTGCGCGGGGGTGGGCTACGTCTACATCAAGGTGTTTTACGGCATGCGCGACCATATCTTCGCGAACATCCCCATTCCGAAGATATTCAAGCCGGCTATCGGCGGGCTACTGCTGGGCTGCGTGGCCGTGTTCTTTCCGCAAATCATCGACGGCGGCTACGGCTGGATTCAGATGGCCCTGGACGGCAAGCTGCTCTGGTCCACCATGCTGATTCTGGTTTTCGCCAAGATCCTCGCCACCTCGTTCACCATCAGCTCGGGAGGCTCGGGAGGCGTATTCGGTCCGTCGGTGTTCATCGGCGCCATGCTGGGCGGCGCCTTCGGATATTTCGGCCACCAGTTGTTCCCCACCTGGGTGCTCAACCCCACGGCCTTCGTGCTGGTGGGCATGGGCGGCTTTTTTTCCGGCGTGGCCAAGGTGCCCATCGCCTCCATCATCATGGCCTGCGAAATGTCGGCCAGCTACACGCTGCTGGTTCCGCTCATGGTGGTCTCGACCATTTCCTATCTGCTGCTGGGGAACACCAGCCTGTACGAAAAGCAGTATTCCAACCGGCTGGACTCCCCGGCCCACGTGGGGGAATTCGCCCGCGGCATCCTTTCGCACATGCGCGTAGCCGACGCGGTCAGAAACAAAACCTACGTCTCGACGCTGGAGGAGAGCCTGCCCTTCGACAAGCTGGTAAAGATCGTGACCAGTTCGCCGGAGTCCTACTTCCCCATCGTGAACGGCGACGGCGTCATGACCGGCGTTTTGACCATCAACGACATTCGCTCCATCATGTTCGAGGATCAGCTCTCGTCCCTGGTGGTGGCCAAGGATGTCGCCACCACGCGGGTGGTTTCGGCGACGCCCAAAGACTCGCTCATCGCGGTCCTGGACAAGATGGCCCGGCTCAACGTGGACGAACTGCCGGTCATCCCGGAAGCCGGTCCACCCAAGCCCCTGGCCATGATCTCCAAGCAGGACATCATCACGCACTATTACGAGACGGGCGGATTGTAGGAAACTTGGCCGGTTAAAACGCCGGAAGCTTGCAATGCAGGACGCGCCTCAAGCTTCCGGCGCCTTCATAATTTTACGAGAACGCCTGCCGACGCCCTCCCCTCACCCCGCCTTCCGCTCCGCCAAAAGCGCTTCTTTCAGCGCCTCATCCAACGTCGGGTGCGGAAACATCATGGACTCGGCGTCTTCGCGGCGCCAGCGCTCCTGGACCATCATCGACGCCGCCACCGTAAACCGCGATACGCCGGTCCCCACCGCCGTGACGCCGGCCACCCGGCCGTCTCTCCAGACGACCTTCACGAACCCCTGGGTCGAAGCGTGGGCCTGGGCGATGGGGTTCGAGACCAGCATGGCCTTCGAAACCTCCGGCGATTCGCCCGCGGCCAGCAATTCCGCGGCCAGAGCTCCCACGCGCATGACCTCCGGGTCTCCGTAGATGATGGACGGCGTCGGGCCGGGAGCATAAGGAGCCGTCTCCTTGCCTGCGGCGTGGCGCGCAGCGTAGGAGGCCTGGTGTTCGGCCGCGTGCGCGAGCTGCATCCTCCCGTTGACGTCGCCGATGGCGTAGATGCTTTCCGACGTGCGTAACGATTCGTCCACGGGCAGAAATCCCCTGGCGTCCGCGGCCAGACCTGCGGCCTCCAGTTCGAGGCCCTCGGTGGAGGGTTTGCGGCCCACGGCCACGAGCGCCTTGTCCGCCTCCAGAATCTCTCCGGAGTCAAGCTCCAGCCGGACGCCCTGGCCTTCCGCCTTGAGGCTCGCAACCCGGGCCGAGAGCTTGAAGCTCCATTTGCGGCGCTTGAAAATGGACATCAAGGCGGCCGATATCTCGGGATCTTCGGCCGGAGCGACGCGGTCCATGGCGTCCACCAAGGTCAAGCGGCCGACTCCCAGCCGGTGGGCGATCTGCGCCGTCTCCAGCCCGATGAACCCGGCGCCCACAACGATCAAAGACGCCGGAGCCTCCCTGATTTCCAGGAAGTCGTCGGAATCCAGCACCCGCTCGTGGTCCGCCTCCATGCCGGGAAACAGCGCGGGCCTGGCGCCCGTGGCGATAATCGCCTTGGAAAACTCCACGTCGGTCCGGTCCAGAGCGGATTGCACGCGCAGGGAGTTCGGTCCGGTAAAAGAGGCCTCGCCCATCAGCAGCGTCACCCCGGCGTCCTTCAAACGCTGGCGCATGGCCTTGCGGGTGGCGGACACCAGCCGCTCCTTCCGCGTCTGCAGCACGTCGAGGTTGGCTGCGATCTCGCCCGAGAGGGTCTTGACGCGCGCCTGGGCGGCCAAGTCCTCCATGGGCTGGGTGGCGCCGAGCAGCATCTTGGTGGGGATGCAGCCTCGATTCAGGCACGTCCCGCCCAATTCCGCCCGTTCGGCCAAGGCCACGGATACGCCCAGAGAGGCGGCCTCGAAGGCGGCTGCGTAGCCGGCCGGCCCGGCGCCGATGACGGCCAGATCAAAGGTCACAGGTCAACTCCATGGCGCGCGCGGCCCGGGTTTCGTCCAAACGGCCCACGGGCGTGGTCACGGGAGCGGCGGTCACGGAATCCGGATCGCTGTCCACCCGGGCCAGGATCTCCAGCAGATCGTCCACGAAGGCGTCCAGAGTCGCCAAGGATTCGGTCTCCGTGGGCTCGACCATGATGGCCTCTTTGACGATGAGCGGGAAATAGATGGTGGGCGCATAATGCCCCTTGTCCAGCAAGGCCTTGGCGATGTCCAGAGCGCGCACGCCCTTTTCGGCCTGGCGCACGGCCGAGGCCACGAATTCGTGCAGGCAGGTGCGGTTGTAGGGAATCTCCAGGTGGTTCTCCAACCGTTTGCGCAGGTAATTGGCGGCCAGCACGGCGTGCTCCGAGACGCGGGTCAGCCCTTCGCGGCCGAGGCGCAGAATGTAGGCGTAGGCCTTCAAGGCCACCCCGAAGTTGCCGTAGAACGGCGCCACGTAGCCGATGGACTTGGGGTAGTCGTAGTCCAGGTAGAACTGGCCGTCCTTGAGCTGGACCACGCGCGAGATGGGCAGGTAGTCCAACAGCCGTTCGGACACGCCCACCGGGCCGGAGCCCGGGCCGCCCATGCCGTGAGGGGTGGCGAAGGTCTTGTGCAGATTGAGGTGGACCACGTCGAATCCCGCATCGCCCACGCGCATTTTGCCCAGAATGGCGTTGAGGTTGGCGCCGTCGTAGTAGAGCAATGCGTCCCGTTCGTGCAACATGGCCGTGATGCGCGGCAGATGCGTCTCGAACAGGCCTAGGGTGTTGGGCACGGTCATCATCATGGCCGCCACGTCGTCGTCCAGGGCGGCCTCCAGCACCTCGGGGTCCACGATGCCGTCCCTGGAGGGCAGGTTGACCACCTCGAAACCGGCGATGGTCGCCGAGGCCGGGTTGGTGCCATGGGCCGAGTCCGGGCAGAGCACCTTGGTCTTCTTGTTGCCTTTGTCCTTGTGGTAGGCGGCGATGAGCATGGCGCCCGTCAGCTCGCCGTGGGCGCCGGCCATGGGGTGCAGCGTGAACCCGGCCATGCCGGTGATCTCGCACAACAACTGCTCCAGGTTGTACATGACCTCCAACGCGCCCTGGCACAGACGCCCCGCGCCCCGCAGCTGCGGCAGCACCGGATGCAGGGAGGTGAAGCCCTCCATGGCCGCCGCCTGCTCCGTGAAGCGGGGGTTGTATTTCATGGTGCACGACCCCAAGGGATAGAAATTGGAGTCCACGCTGAAATTCTGCCGGGAGAGCCGGGTAAAATGCCGGACCACGTCCAGTTCGCTCACCTCGGGCATTTCCGCGGGGGTCTCCCGCAGAAACTCGGAGGGTATGTACGATGCGGGGGCCTTGGCCGGTTCGGGAGGAACGCAGCCCAGCCGGCCGGGCGTCGATTGGTCGAAAATGGTGCTCATGCGTTCAACGCTCCCTTGAGCAGCTCGGCCATAACGCCGATCTGCTCGGTGGTGGTCTTTTCGGTGCAGGCTACGAGCAGGGCGTTCTCCAGCCCCTCGTAATAGGCGCTCAGGGGGAATCCGGGAACGAAGCCGCGTTCGATGAGCCGGTCCACGGCCACGGCCGCGGGAATGGGCAGGGTCACGGCGAACTCGTTGCCGAAGGGGGCGGAGTTGAGCATCTCCACCCCGGGGATTGCCGCCAGGCGCTCTGCGCATTGGTGGGCGCGCTCGATGCACAAGGCTGCTGTGCGCTGCATCCCCTCTTTGCCCAGCAGGCAAACGTGGATGATCGCCCGCAGGGCGCACAAGGCCTGGTTGGAGCAAATGTTGGAGGTGGCTTTCTGCCGGCGGATGTGCTGTTCGCGGGCCTGGAGCGTCAACACGTAGCCCACGCGGCCGTCCTTATCGGCGGTCCGGCCGACGATGCGTCCCGGAATCTGGCGCACCAGCTTCTTGTCGCAGCACATGATTCCCAGGTACGGCCCGCCGAAGCTCAAGGGGATTCCCAGGCTCTGGCCTTCGGCCACGGCGATGTCCGCACCCTGGGCCGCCGGCGTTTTGAGCACGGCCTGGAGCACCGGATAAAAAGACATGATGGACAGCGCGCCTGCGGCTTTGGCTTTTGCGAAAAGCTCCGTGTAGTCGCTCACGCAGCCGAAGAAATTGGGATTCTGAACCAACACGGCCGCCGTTTCGCCGTCCACGGCCGCGGCCAGGGCCTCCTGGTCGGTAACGCCGTTCTTGTGCGGCGTCGTGACCAGCTCCAGGTTCAGATTGGAAGTATAGGAATCGAGCATGGTGCGGTAGATGGGGCTGGTCGCCTCGCTGATGACCACCTTGCGCCGTTTGGTCTGGCGCACGGCCATCATGACCGCCTCCTGCATGGCCGAACCGCCGTCGTAGACGCTGGCGTTGGCGCAGGCCATGCCCGAAAGCCGCGTCATGGCGGTCTGGTATTCGAAAACGGCCTGGAGCGCTCCCTGGGAGGCCTCGGGCTGATACGGGGTGTATGCGGTGAAAAACTCCCCGCGCGAGGATAAGGCGTCCACCGCGGCGGGGATATGGTGGTCGTAGAACCCGGCGCCCAAAAAGGACGTCAGACCCGAGGCGTTCTTGGAGGAAAGCCTGCGAAGGCGCTCCAACACCTCCATTTCGGACAACCCCGGCGGCAGATGCAACGCGCCGGCGCGCAGGGATTCGGGAATGACGGAGAAAAGCTCGTCCACCGAATCAACGCCGACCACGGCGAGCATGCGCCGGACTTCCTCTTCTGTATGCGGCACAAACGGCATAATTAACGGCTCCTTGGCTCTTTCACGACCGGAGCGGCAAGCCGGCGCCCGACCGACGACGCCATACCGGCCCACGATGCAACGGATCGGCCCGCGGACGATCGGCCGGGGCGCCCCTCACGCTTTTGAAACGCTCGATGCGCGGCGCGGGCGATCTGGCCCAAGCGTCCGGACGTGCGAAAATCCGCGCCTTCGCCGACTGGGCGCAGGCGCGGCGGCAATCCGACTAGTGCGCTTCCTCGGCGATACGCTCAGCGTACGCCGCAGCGTCCATCAACTCCTCAGGCTCGGCGGACGCCTTGATCTTGAACATCCAACCTTTGCCGTAAGGATCCTCGTTGACCAACTCCGGGGCGTTTTCCAGCTCCGGGTTGACCTCCACGACCTCTCCGGCGATCGGCGCGTAAATCTCGCTTGCGGCCTTGACCGACTCCAGGGCGCCGATCTCCTCGCCGGCCTCTACGGTCCGTCCGATTTCGGGCAGTTCCACAAAAGTCAAATCCCCCAATTGCTCCTGGGCGAAATGCGTGATGCCCACGGTTCCCACGCCGTCCTCCAGGGACAACCATTCGTGGCTCGCGGAGTAAAGCAGATTCTCCGGTATCATGACGCCTCCTGTCATGGTCTCACAGCGCTGGTCTCGTCCATTGCGCTTTGATTGATGATACGCAGCCTCGTGTCATGTCCGCTCGAAGCAACGATAGCAATTTCGTCCAAACCGCAGCCCTCCTTGGGCTCGCGGTTTGGATCTGAGCCTTTGCAGCGCCGGAGTCAAGCCGAATGCGCCTCAAAGGACCGGGGCGGCGCGGCCGTCCCGGAAGGCAACGTTATACACGGATGACAGGTTGGGGCAAGTAAGCAATGGCCGCTTCGGAATACGCCTCATGTAACACGACAAACACAATGCATGCACGAAAATGACGTCTTTTTATCTTGTCATTTCGGCGCCAATATGAGTATATTGCCCTAGTATGCACAAGCTCGTTTGCTCTCCCCACGGCCAAGGCCCCGCCGTCCCACGGCTTGAACAGGCGCAACGAATCCCCATCAAGGTGGGCGAGTTCGAATTTGTCGTGGAGCGCACCTGCGACCTGGATACCCTCTGGGATCAACTGGGGCAGGGCGAATTCGGAGACGACGAACGCATTCCCTACTGGGCGGAGCTGTGGCCCGCCGCCGTGGGTATGGCGCGTTGGCTCTGCTCCCACGCGGACGCGCTGCGGGGTCGCGCCGTCCTGGAGGCCGGCTGCGGTTTGGGGTTGTCGGCCGTGACGGCGGCGACTCTGGGCGCCCGGATGGTCTGCTTCGATTACGAACCGGAGGCGGTCCGCCACGCCCGGCGCAATCTCTCCGTCAACGGGGTGGAGGCGGCGGCGGTGGTCATGGACTGGCGGCGGCCGTCGGTGGCGCCCGGCGCCTTCGATCTGGCGCTCGGCGCCGATATCCTCTATGAGAAACGCTTCGTCGCCCCGCTGGCGGGGTTGTTTGCCCACGCCCTCGCGCCAGGAGGCCGCGTCTGGCTGGCGGAGCCTGAACGCGAGGTCTCGAATCCAGCCATGTACCGTTTCTTGGATCTCGGGTTTAGCCATCGCCGCCTACATTTCGAAAAGATATCCCTTCAGGGGAAGAACATGGGGATTCATATCATTGAATTGACCCGTAAAGGAGTCTGATCATGGGCAAGACCATCCGCTTTGGCGTCTCACTGGATTCGGATCTTTTGGACAAGTTCGACACGCTGTGCGAAAAAAAAAGCTATCAAACCCGCTCCGAGGCCATCCGCGACCTGATCCGCAACATGCTGGTCAGCCAGGAATGGGAGGACATGACCGGCGAGACCGCCGGCACGCTCTCTCTGGTTTACGACCACCACCAAAGCGGACTCGCCCAGAGGCTTACCGAAATCCAGCATGAACACCACGAAGTGATTTTGTCCACCCTGCACGTGCACCTGGACCACTACAACTGCCTGGAGGTTCTGGTGCTGCGGGGACCGGCCGACTCCATCAAGAATCTGGCGCACAAGCTCATTTCCACCAAGGGCGTCAAGCACGGCAAATTGGGGCTGACCACCACCGGGCAGGACCTTACCTGATGGAGAAGAACAACGCCCCCATGCAGGACGTTCAAAGCGGCCCCTCCAGCGTGGCCCTGCCCCTGGACCGCGTCGGCGTCAAAGACTTGCGGCTGCCCATCACCGTGCGCGTCAAAGGCCGCGGCGAGCAGCAGACCGTGGCCGACGCCGAGTTGGCCGTCGACCTCCCGTCGAAGCTCAAAGGGGCCCACATGTCCCGCTTTGTGGAGGCCCTGAAGGAAATGTCGCACGGCCTGTCCTACGACACGTTCAAGAGCCTGATGGCCGACATCACGGAGCGACTGGCGGCGAAACGGGCCTACGCCCGGCTTCGTTTCCCTTACTTTCTGGAGGAAAGCGCCCCGGTCTCGGGCAGCAGCTTTCCCATGGGCTACGACTGCCAAGTGGAGGGAGAGTACGAGGACGGACACTTGCGTTTCACCCTCGGCGTGGCCGTTCCGGTCATGACGGTGTGCCCCTGCTCCAAGGCCATCTGCGACGAAGGCGCCCACAGCCAACGGGCGATCATCCGCATCAAGGCGCGATTCACGGGATTCCTGTGGCTTGAGGACTTGATCGCCATCGCCCGGAATTCCGGCTCATCGCCCGTGTACGCGCTGCTCAAGCGGGAGGACGAAAAAGAAGTCACCGAAGACGCGTTCCGCAGGCCGGCCTTTGTGGAGGACGCTGCCCGCGCCGCAGCTCTGGGCCTGTCCGAACATCCGCAGATCAAGTGGTTCGAAGTCCGCGTGGAGAGCCAGGAGTCCATCCACGACCACAGCGCCTTCGCCAGCCTGTCCATGCGCAAGGACGCCGGGAAAACGAATCGGGGCTAGCAGGGTCCCTAAATGGGATCCGCTTCGTCAGCGAAGAATCCAGACCGCGTATGGAGGCGCATCCACGGGCGCCCTGGATTTTTCACTTCCGCGCATCTTGCTTTTTTTGACCGGCCTGGGTTCAATGCGTGGGAGTTTGTCCAAAGCGTGGGGCGCCATTCGGGGAAGCCGCCGAGAACCGAGAATTCCCGCAAGAACTCTGCAAAGAGGTCGTAGTAAAGCCGTGCGGTCGCCGCGCCATCCGGCATCTGACGGCGTCAATCCTGGCGCGGGCGGGTGTCCCGTGGCGACGATCCAAGCATTCTCCGACACGAGAAATTGGCGGCGACAGCACACGCTCAGTGACAACACGGCGTTCGCGCTCAGGATGCCCGGATGCGATCAACAGGCGCTCGAACGATCACACGCGACCCCCGGCCCTGTTCGCTTTGCAACTGGACCGAGCCGCCCAGCCCGTTTACCGCCGCCTGCAGTGCGGACAGTCCCACGCCACGCCCGGACAAACCGTCCGCCTCCGTCTTCGAAGAGAGGCCCATGGCGAAGGCCAAGTTGAGGGCTTCTTCCCGGGACATTCGTTCCGCCTGCTTGGCCGTGAGTATGGAGTTCCGCACAGAATTGGCGCGAAGCGCGTCCACATCCACGCCACGTCCGTCATCGGTGATTTCGATGACCGCCTCGTCCCCCTCACGGGTCACGGAACATGTAATGGCCCCGAATTCGGGCTTGCCGCTTTCAAAACGCTCTTCCGGGGTTTCCACACCGTGGTCCACCGCGTTGCGGAACACGTGGGCCAAGGCATGGACAAGAGGCGAGAATCGCTCGGGATCGACCAGAATGTCATCGCCTTCCACCTCAAAGGGAAGAACCTCCTTGCCCCGTTGCCGCGCCAGCCGCTCCACGGCTCTGGGGTACTGGACCAGCATACCGCGCAAAGACTCCCGCCCCATGTCGAGAAGCGGCGCCACCCGTTCAGCCAATGCGTCGGGCAGGGTGTCGCCAAGAGCCAAAAGATCCTTGCCGAGCTTTCCAAGCTCCTTGGCCTGGTCCAGGCTGACGAACACACGCCTGCCGCTATCCAGGTATTCATCACCGAGATTATTTCGGATGATCTCCAAATCTTGCAAAAAGGCCCTATGGCAATCTTCGATTTTGGAGGCCAAGTTGCCAGTCTGCTCATTGCCGACAGACTGCTGTATGCGCGCCAGCGTTGATTCCAGATCATGCAGGGCTTCCGGCGTGTGGATGAAGTCCATTTGGGAAAACAGTCCCTTGTAGGTATGCACCTCGCGGTAGAAATCCGAGGACCGGCCGCCCTCGCTTTGTACGTCCCCCTCCTTTCGCTCCTGACTGAACCGTTCGAAGTCACCCGTGACTTCGAAAAAGTCGCGGGCGTCCCGTACGGATGAGACAACCAGTTTGAGCCGTTCATGCTCACGGCGAGCCTCACGCTGCAGACGCTTTTGCGTGGTCACGTCGGTGAGGATCATCATGATATTGCCCGTTCCCGTCACCTTGTATTCCGCCTTGACATGGGCCTCGCCAAGCACAAATTCTCCGGGCATGAGCGATATGAACAAATCCCGCCGAAAAGGATCGAGTTCGTTGAGGATGAATTTCACCCCTTTGGCGAAATGCGCCCGGCCTTCCGCGTCATCCGGCATGAGTAGTTCATCGACTCGCGCTCCGGCGACCGTCCCGGCAAAAAGGCGAGAACACTCCTTGCTGTATTCGGGATCGATAATGTGGTCTTTGCCAAAAGAAAGAAAACCCTGTCCGGAATTGTCGAGAAACACGGATTTGGCGCGACTGGCGGCCTGCGCTTTTTCACGCGCCAACAGGGCGGCGTTGCGTTCCAGGCGCTCGGTGACATCCTGAACCAGACCTTCAACCACATCGGCGCCGCCCTCCTTCCGCTGCAGAAGCACATTCATCTCGCACCAGACAATGGATTCGTCCTTGCGCTTGAGACGAGCGCTAAAGTCTTTGACGGGCCCTTTGCGCAACCTCTCAACAAGGCTGCGCCAGTCGTTGGGGTCAGCAAACATATGCTCTGCGACATCGCCAACGAACTGCTCCTCCAGGACATTCGCCTCATCCGCCTCCCCGTATCCCAGTAGATCCAGCATGGCCCGGTTGGCGGTCAGGAGCTCGCCGTCCGTCGTTGCCTGGAAGATGCCCTCAAGGGCGTTGTTGAAAATAGCCCGGTATTTATTCGCAATGTCACGAATATTATCGTAACTCATTTTAAGTTTGGTAGCCATGTCGTTGAGAGAACGCCCCAACTGTCCCAATTCGTCCTCGGTTTGGACTTCCACCCTGGCGTCGAAATCGCCCTGGCCAAATTGCTCCGCGACCCTCTTCATGGTGACGATGGGGCGCACCAGCCGTGAACTCAGTAAAAAACCACCAATGAAGATCAATGGGGCCGTCAGCGCCAAAAGGGCCAAGGCGAGGAGAATCAGACTTTGATGGTAGGCCCCAAGGGTTTGCGCCGAAATATCAACTCCGATCACCCCCGCGCGCGTGCCATCGGGCCGGAAGAAAGGCGCATAGCCTGACAGCCACGCACCGAATTCATCGGTATAGGTAGTTTCCTCAACAAGGGGCTCGTCAAGGTTGGCGAAACGAGCAGCCAGGAGATCACTGGGCTCGTCATAGCTGTCGCCAAGGTGGGCGACGGCCGCCGGGTCAGTCTCCGCGTCGACAACAAAGCGAATATCCCCCGTTGGGCCCTTTCGCATCGTGTAGATGAAATGGATGTCGCTGGAAGCATCGCGAAGCCGCTGCAGGACGCGTTTGATGCGCCGGTATGCATCGGATTGCTCGTCCGCGGGCTCTCGCAACAGGTCGTGGCTCTCCACATCAACGGCGAAACTGGCGCTGGCCACGATGTCTTTAAGCCGGTGTCGGATGTCCTGGGTTACTTTTTTATTAGCGGCATAATAGAAAAGCGCCGCACTACTCGCTGAAACGAGCATTGCGAAAAGAAAAAGAACGATGGTAAGTTTGTAGGAAAGCTTGGTTCTGAAATATCGCATGGCATTGAAGTATCGCGTTCACATCATTCGGTCCAGAGTTTTGCCAACAGAAACGGATGCCAGCACAGCTACTTGATATCCATTGATTTTTATGGCGATCCCGAGGGGACTCGAACCCACGGCCTCCGACGTGACCTCGACCGCTTCCGGAAGAAGTTGGGCAAGAGACACCCATACGCAGCCATCTGCTTCGCCTGCGGGCGGGCATGGCGGAGCATTGACGAGGTGCGGCGAGACTGTCCATTATGGTCTATCGAAGAGTACGCCAAAATCGGAACCGTGGAAGTTCGCAAGCGCCCGTGCGGAGACCTCGTCTCCTTCCGCATGCCCGAGTGCATGGCGGAAAAATGATTGTTACGGCTGCCGCAGCACGTCATGCGACCCAACACGCCGCAGAATGTAGGCTTCTTCCGTGATCTGCAAAGTGAGACGATAGCCGCCGCTGATGCGGATTTCCCCGATGACTTCCCGCCCCTGCATCGGCTTTAGATGGAGTGAAGGATGGCGCGGATTTTCCAGCAGGAGCGCTAATTGTTTGTCCATGCGTTGCTGCATGGGCGGCGGCAGCTTGGCCTGATCCCGGACAAAAGATTTGGTGAAAAGAAGCTGCATTACTCGGAGTCGTCGGCATCAGACAGGCGGTCCAAGTGGGCGCGCATCTCCTCCACGCTGCTGAACGAGCCATACGTGCGGCCGGCGGCGATGTCCTCGTCGGCCTCGCGCTCCTT
>JASGMV010000026.1 GCA_030156255.1 Desulfovibrionales bacterium | reverse complement strand
GAGGAAAACCCTTTTTTCCAAAAAGGGTTTTCCTCCCCCCAAAAAACATCCCCCCACCTCTTACCTCTTCACATAATTCGCGGCCTCGATGCCGGCGACGCAGCCTTCGCCCACGGCCTTGGCCATTTGGAGGGGCGGCCCGCAGATGTCGCCGGCCGCGAACACGCCGGGGACGTTGGTCTGCTGTTTTTTGTCGGTTTCGATGTAGCGCATTTTCTCGTCAAGCTGTACGCCCAGAGCCGTGGACAGCTCCATAGCGCCCTTGGCGCCAAGCTCGATGAACACGCCTTGCACGGGCAGAACCTCGCCGTTGGAGAGCTGGAGCCCCTCCACGCCCGATTCGCCCAAAATCTTCTCCACCTTCAGGCCTTCGTAAAGTTTAACCCCGGAGGAGGCCAGCTTCTCGCGCAGGGAGTCGGCGACGTCCAGCTTGTCGTACACCAGGCTGACGTTGGAGGCGTAGGAGGTCATGGTCACAGCGCCGCCGGCCGCAGCCGATCCGCCGCCGACCAGTGCGACGTCCTGATTGCGATAGAAGCCCGCGTCGCACTCCACGCAATAGCTCACGCCCTTGCCCAGCAGCTCTTTTTCTCCGGGAACCCCCAGCTTGTTCCGGGTGGCGCCCGCGGCCAGGACCAGGGCTTTACCGACGAACTCCCTGCCGGATTCGGCGACGATATGGATTCCGTCATCCTCCGCCCGCAGATCCAGGATGTCCTCCTCCACCATGTCCGCACCGAAATTCTGGGCCTGTTGGCGACCGATGGTCAGCATATCTTCGCCGGACACTCTGAACAAGCAGCAAAAATTTTCTATTTCAGCCCACCACAGGCTGCTTTTACGGATACGCCCCAACAGCAGGACCGAAACTTTTTTGCGCGCCGCGTGAATGGCGGCCTGCAGGCCGGCCGGGCCAGACCCGGCGATGATGACGTCGTAACGATTGATTTCTTCCATGCCGAGCCTCCATCATTGAAAAAGATGACTTGTAAATGACGCCGCATCTTTTAAAATAACGCAGGCTCGGGCGAGGGGCAAGGGCCGTAGAAAAAATCTCGGAAATGGATCAAAGGCAATCGAGAGCTTCGAGCTGGTGGTTCTTGCGGGCCTCCAAGGCGTTGAGCTCCTGCTCCAGCGACTCCATGGCGGCCATGAGCTTCTCCGCCTCCTGAGACACGGACTGATATCTGGCGTGCAATTCGTTGAACCGGGCCCCGTCAGCGTAGGTCGAGGGATCGGCCAAAACCTGCTCCAACTCGGACTGCTCGGCCAAACAGGATTCGAGTTCGCCCTCCAACTTCTCGTACTTGTCTCGCTTGGGTTTGATCTCCCGATGCATCCGATTGCGAATCTCGGCGGCCTCGCGCTTCTTTTCCTTGAGGTTCACGCGCTTGGAGCTGGGCTCCGCCGAGGCGGCCTCCTGGGCCTCCTGCCGGCGTTTGCGGTCGTATTCCTCGAATCCTCCAAGGTGGACCTCCAGGCCGTCCTGGCCCAGAACCCAGACCTCCTGAGCCGCCTCGCGCAACAATTTGCGGTCGTGGGCCACCACCAGGAGCGTCCCTTCAAAGGCGTCCAAAGCCTGAACCAAAGCCTCGCGAGACTCCAGGTCCAGGTGGTTGGTGGGTTCGTCGAAAATAAGCAGGCTCGCCCGGCGCAGGAAAAGCGAGGCCAGAAGCAGCCGCGACTTCTCTCCCCCGCTCAACCTGGAGACGGGCCGGTCGAAGTAGGGTTCCCCCAGCAGAAACAAGCCCAGAGTTCCCTTGAGTTGTTCGTCCGTGCAGGAAGGCGCCGAGAGACGGCGCAGTTCGGTGAGCGCCGCGTTGTCCGGATTGAGAATCTCCGTCTGGTGCTGGCTGAAATATCCCCAGACGGTGTTCGGGCCAATGCGCAGGGAGCCGGAATCCGGGGTCAACTCGCCGGTGATGAGCCGCAGCAGCGTGGTCTTGCCCACACCGTTGGGCGCGGCCAGGGCGATCTTCTGGCCGCGAAAAATCTGAAAGCTCAAGGGACGCCACAGATTGCGGCCGCCATAGGAAAATTGGACGTCCACCGCCGTGATGGCCGCCTTGTCGCCGCGAGCCGGCGCTGGCAGGGAGAAGGACAGGGTTTTCGACGCTCTGGCCGCCTGAGCCTCCTGCTTCACGCTATTGAGTTCGGCTTCGAGCTTCTCCACCCGTTTCAGCTTGGCCTGGGCCTGGGCCGCCTTGCGGGCCTTGACCCGAAACCGACGGATATAGTCCATCTCCGAATCGATGCGCGCGGAGAGCTTGGCCTGCTCCTTTTCGCGCAGCACGCTCTGTTCCAGCTCCCAGTCCAGAAAGTTCTGAAAATTTCCCTTGCGCAGGACGTGGCGGCCGCCGGAAATGAACAGAACGTGGGTGGCGAGCCTGTCCAGGAAGATTCTGTCGTGGGCCACGAAGGCCAAAGCGCCCTGGTAGTTCAGCAGGTAGTCCTCCAGCCACTCGATGGCCTCCAGGTCCAGGTGGTTGGTGGGCTCGTCCAGCAGCAGGACGTCCGCGCCCTGGAGCAGCACCCGCGCCAGCTTGGCCCGCTCGCGGAATCCTCCGGACAGCGCCTTCAGCGGCAGGTTGAGCTGCTCCTCGCTGAAACCAAGGCCAGTCAAAACAGCCCGGGCCTTGTGCTCGGGATTGTAGCCGAAGTCGCGCTCCAGCTCCTCCTGGCGGGCGCCCAGCCGCTCCAAGGCCTTGTGGTCGCCGTCGTTCACGGCCTGCTCCCACTTGTCCCAGAATCCGCTCCAGGACGGAAACACGGCCAACACCCAGGACAAGAGAGACGTTTGCAGCGTCTCGTCGTCGAATTCCTGGGCCACGTATCCGAGCCGGGCGCCGGGAGACAGGCTGAACTCGCCGACGTCGGGCTTGGCGACTCCGGCCAGAATGCGCAACAAGGTGGACTTGCCGCAACCGTTGGGGCCGGCCACGCACAGGCGCATGCCGGCGGTCAATTCGAAGCTCAGGCCTTGAAACAGCTCATGGCCGCCGTAGCCTTTCTCCAGAGACTGGGCAGTGATGCGGGACATAGGTCGCCAGACGATGATGTCTTTGGTTGAAATTCAGAGGGCGTCGCCAAAATGTCGCAAACGCACGATTGCTGCGTTGCTGCGAAAAAGTCAAATTCTCGCACGGACAACCGCGCACCGGCCTTGACTTCTTTTTGCGTCTTGCACTCGCAATTTTTTGAACATGCTGGATATGAGGCTTCTTGCACACTCCGCTACGCCGGGGCGCTGTGGTCGGCCGGGGCGCACTGGCTTTTTCCGTTGGCCTGAGCTCGGGACAACGCAGCCTTCAAGCGAAGAATAAACGCATCCAGGTCTTCGCCGGGTTGCAACTCCCCGTAGCCCAGGCTGATGGTCACGGACCGGCCCGGCGCCAGCTCCGCGGACTCCGCGGCGAGCCGCAGCTTCTCGGCGAACCCGGCGGCCTGGTCTTCCTCGATGTGCGGCGCCAGCACCAAAAAACGCCCGCCCCGCCAACGGAACAGCATATCCGTGACCCGGATGGAGCGCCGGAGCAGATCGGCAAGGTCGGCCAACATCCGGTCGCCGCCTTCATATCCCAGGGCGGCGTTGTGGCTGCGGTATCCGTCCACGTCGATCAGCATGGCCGACAACGGGGCGTGATAACGCTTGGCGCGCTCGATCTCCAACTGTCCGACCTCGCGCAGTTTCTTCCGATTGTAGGTTTTGGTCAAGGGGTCGATGGTGGCCAGCTTCGCCAACGTCTCCCGAGTCCGCGCCAGCTCCCGGCGCTGGCTCAACACGCCGCGGGCCAAGGGAAGCAGCACGCCGACCGCCAGCAACAGCAAGGAACCAAGCGCCACGGCCAGCAACACGAACTGCTGTTTGAAAAGGGACTGAACGTCCGCGCGAGCTTCGATTTCAAGCTTTCCGAGAGCGTCGGCAAGCCGGCCGGCCGCCTCTTTGGCCTCCAGGCGCAGGGTTTCGGACTGCCGTTCCTGCTCGTCGGCCGGCAAAGTCGGGTCCGCCATCAACAACGCCATCTGGGACAAATTCGCCAGGGAGGCAAGCGAATCGCCGGACAGGAAGGAACCGGCCGGCGCATTCCCCAAAGTCTTGATGCGCCCGGCGACGCGGGTCAGGCCTTCCTGGACAAGACGGCCTTTTTCTCCCGTACGGCCAAGCCCCAGGCTCAAGTCCTCCAGGCGTCCGGCCGCGAGCACTCCGGTTCGAAGAACGTTCTGCTCTCGGTCAAGTTGGCGTCTGGCGACTTCAATTTTATAGAAGTTTACGAACATGACCACTGCCGCCGCGGCCATGACGGCCAACAAGACAGCCAGCCGTAAACCGAGCCGGCTTTGCAGGGTCCAAGCCATGTTCGTCCTTTTCCCGTGGTTGCAATCCGTTTGACGCCGTATTTCGCACCGTATCATTGGGCGCGACCCGCTTCCGCGCGGCGATGTATGGGAGTGGAAAGTTCAAAACTTTCCACTCCCATCATTCGAGCATGTTACGCTTGAAATGCTTGCTGAACGGCGGGCGCAGCCAACCTGCAAGCACTTCTCGGCAAGCATCTCAACTTGTTCAACATTGCAATGCGCTCATAGCTCGTTGCAGCGTAACCCTTTTCGGCATCGCAACCCATTAGTTTTTCGCGATATTGGCTACAACGGCGTCGCCCATTTCGCTGCACGAGGCCAGTTTGAGGCCGGTCTGGCCGCGCATCAGATCGCCGGTGCGCAAGCCCTGGGCCAACGTCTCGCCCACCGCCCGTTCGATGTTCTGCGCCGCATCCTGCATGTCGAAGTCGTGGCGCAGCATCATGGCCGCGGACAAAATCGTGGCCAGGGGATTCGCCTTGTTCTGGCCGGCGATGTCCGGAGCGCTGCCGTGCACGGGTTCGTACAAACCAGGACGCCCCGCGCCCAGGGACGCGGACGGCAACATGCCGATGGAGCCCGTGATGACCGCAGCTTCGTCCGAAAGGATGTCGCCGAACAGGTTCCCGGTGAGAAGCACGTCGAACTGCGAGGGATCGCGCACGAGCTGCATGGAGGCGTTGTCCACGTACAAATAGGACAACTCCACGTCGGCGTAGTCCTTGTGCGTCTCCGTCACCACTTCCCGCCAGAGCATGGACACGTCCAGCACGTTGGCCTTGTCCACGCTGCAGACCCTGCCACGGCGCTTGCGGGCTGCCTCGAAGGCGACCTTGGCGATGCGGCGGATTTCGCTCTCGCTATAGACCATGGTGTTGTAGGCCACGCGCTCGCCATCGCGGACTTCCCGGCCCTTGGGCTCGCCGAAGTAGATGCCTCCGGTCAGTTCGCGCACCACCAGCACGTCGAGCCCCTTGCTGCGAATATCCTCGCGCAGCAGGCAGTCCGCGGCCAGCTCGGGGAAAAGCGAAGCCGGCCGAAGGTTGGCGAACAGGCCCATGGCCTTGCGGATGCCGAGCAGGCCGACCTCCGGCCGGATGGACCGGTCAACGTTGTCCCACTTGGGCCCGCCCACGGCGCCCAGCAGCACCGAGTCCGAAGCCTGGCAGGCGTCGATGGTCTCTTGCGGCAGCGGTTCGCCTTTGGCGTCGATGGCCGCCCCGCCGATCAGGGCTTCGCTAGTCTCCACGGAGAACGCATGCTTGGCGGCCGTAGCCTCCAGGACCCGCACCGCTTGCCGGACCACCTCCGGCCCGATCCCATCTCCGGGCAATAGGCAAATTTTCATTGTAGCTCCTAACAGGCCGTTGAAAAATGGCGCTCTGCTGCGTTGCTGCGAAAAATCCAAAGCCTCGCGTACTCGTTACGCGCCGGCTTTGGATTTTTCCTGCGCCTTGCATCTCGCCATCTTTGAACGGCCTGGACAAAGATTTTTTCAAAACGCTCCTGCGCGATCGGTCTCCTATCCTCTTGCGGACGTTACGCCCGCTCGGCCAAACGCTGTTTCACGTACCCGGCCAGTCCCCCGGCCGAGGCGATCTTTTGCATGAACTCGGGCACGGGGTTGGTCTTCAGAGTCTCTCCGGTGGTGAGGTTCTTGACCACGCCCTGCTCGGTGTCGATCTCCAATTCGTCGCCGTCGGAGATGCGGTCCGCCGCGTCGCCCAGCTCCATGAGGATCAAACCCATGTTGAAGCTGTTGCGGTAGAAGATACGGGCGAAGCTTTTGGCGACAACCACCGGAACGCCCGCTCCCAGGATGGATACGGGAGCGTGCTCTCTGCTGGAGCCGCAGCCGAAATTCTCGCCCGCGACCATGACGTCGCCGGGAGCCGTGCGTTTGATCCAACCGGGCTCCAAGCCTTCCATGCAATGCGATCCCAGTTCCTCGGGGTCGGTGGACACCAGGTAAATGGCCGGGATGATGGCGTCGGTGTCGATGTGGTCGCCCAGTTTGTGGGCCTTTCCCTTGGCTTGCATACGATCCTCCTCCTACAGGCTGGCCGGGTCGACGATGCGGCCGGCCACGGCGGAAGCGGCCGTGGCGGCCGGAGAGGCGAGATAGACCTCGCTTTCCAGGCTGCCCATGCGGCCCTTGAAGTTGCGGTTGGTGGTGGACACGGCGCGTTCGCCCGCGGCCAGAATGCCCATGTGTCCGCCCAGGCACGGTCCGCAGGTGGGCGGGCCGACAACGGCGCCGGCGTCGAGGAAAATCTCGTACAGGCCTTCGCGCATGGCCTGGCGCCAGATCGCCGGGGTGGCGGGCAGAATGATGAGCCGCACGCCGGGGGCGGCCTTGCGGCCCTTGAGCACGGCCGCGGCCTCGCGCAAGTCGCTGATGCGGCCGTTGGTGCACGACCCGATGACGGCCTGGTCAATGGGCAGGTCGCCGACTTCGGACGCAGGCTTCACGTTATCGGGCAAGTGCGGGCAGGCCACGCGCGAGGTCAACTTCGAAGCGTCGATCTCCACCACGCGCTCGTAGGAGGCGCCTTCGTCCGGCTCCAGAAGCTTGGCGCCCGGCCGGCCGTGCTCGGCGCAGTAGGCCAGCGTCTTGTCGTCGCACGGGAACAGGCCGACCTTGCCGCCGGCCTCGATGGCCATGTTGGCCATGGTCAGACGCCCCTCGATGGACAGGTTGTCCACCGTGTCGCCGCCGAACTCCAAGGCCCGGTACAGGGCGCCCGAGACGCCGATGCGGCCGATGAGCTCCAAAATAAGGTCCTTGCCCCCCACGAACTCCGGCAGCTTGCCGGTGATCTCGACCCGGATGGTCGGCGGAACCTTGAACCAGGTCTCGCCCAGGGCCATGGCCGCGGCGATGTCCGTGGAGCCCATGCCCGTGGCGAAAGCGCCGACCCCGCCGTAGGTGCAGGTGTGGCTGTCCGCGCCGATGACCACGTCCCAGGGGCCCACCAGCCCGAGTTCGGGCAACAGGGCGTGCTCCACCCCGCAGTTTCCTCCCTCGTAGTAGTGGACGATCTCCTGCTCTTTGGCGAACTCCCGGCAGACTTTCACCTGCTCGGCGGAGGCCAGATCCTTGTTGGGAGTGAAATGGTCCATGACCATGGCGATCCGGCCCTTGTCAAAGACCGCTTCGGCGCCCATGGCCCTGAAAGACTTGATTCCCAGCGGCATGGTGATGTCGTTGGCCAAAACGAGGCTCACCGGACAAGGGGTGATCTCCCCGGCCTGGACATCCCGACCGGTTTTTTCTGACAATATTTTTTCCGCTAAAGTGTGGCGCATTCGCGTACCTCCTCTTTCATTTTAGCGAGCCTGTTCATGGCGTTGACGTAGGCCATGGCGCTGGCCGTGATGACGTCCTCGTGCGCGCCCCGGCCCACGGCCTTGACGCCGGATTCCTCCACCCGGACGGTCACCGCGCCCTGGGCGTCGCTGCCGCCGGTGATGGCGTTGATCTGGAAGCGCTCCAGCGTGGGCTCGAGTCCCGTCAGTTCGTCCACGGCGTTGAACACCGCGTCGATGGGGCCTGCGCCGAAGGACGAAACCTTCTTCTCCTCGCCGTTGACCGTCATGCAGATGGCGGCGTTGGGAGGAATGGAGCCCGTGCCGGTGGTCACGATGAGGTCTTTGAGCACATACTGGTCGCTCATCCGGAAGATCTTTTCCAGGACCAGCGCCTCCACGTCTTCGTCGAAGATGTGCTCCTTCTTGTCGGCCAAAGCCTTGACCGCCTCGAAGACCACGGCGAGTTGCTCGTCGGCCAGCTTGTAGCCCAGCTCCTCCACCTTGCCCTTCAGGGCGTGGCGCCCGGAATGCTTGCCTATGACGATATCCGTCCCCTTGCGGCCCACGCTGGCCGGAGTCATGATCTCGTAGGTCAGCCGGTTCTTGAGCATGCCGTCCTGGTGGATGCCGGACTCGTGGGCGAAGGCGTTGTTCCCGATGATGGGCTGATACGGAGGAATGGGCTGGCCGATGATGGTCGACAGCAGCCGGCAGGACGGGAACAGCCGCTCGGTGTCCACGCCGCAATTCAAACCGTAGAAGTCCGGCCGCGAGGCCAGGTTCATGACCACCTGCTCCAGGGAGGTGTTGCCGGCCCGCTCGCCGATGCCGGAAAGCGTCACCTCGGCCTGGCGCGCTCCGGCCTTGATGGCGGCCAGGGTGTTGGCGACGGCCAGCCCGAGATCGTTGTGGCAATGGACGCTGAAGATGGCCTTATGGCTGTCCGAAACGTTTTCCAGCAGATAGGCGATCAGCTCACCGAACTCTTGGGGCTGGGCGTAGCCCACGGTGTCCGGAATGTTGATGGTCGTCGCGCCGGCTTTGATGGCGGTTGCAACCACCCGGGCCAGGAACTCCCAGTCCGAGCGCGAAGCGTCTTCCGCGGAAAACTCCACGTTGGACGTGTGCTTCACCGCCTGCTTCACGGCGGCTTCGGTCATTTCAAGAACCTGCTCGCGGCTCTTGCGCAGCTTGAACTCCATGTGGATGTCCGAGGTGGCGATGAAGGTGTGGATGCGGGGATTCTTCGCATCCTTGACCGCATTCCACGCCCGGTCGATGTCGCCGGGCATGGTCCGGCACAGGCCGGCCACCTGGATGTCGTTGACGCCTGCGGCGATGGCCTGCACGGCTTCGAAATCTCCCTGGCTGGCGGCCGGGAATCCGGCCTCGATAATGTCCACGCCCAGGGACTCCAGCTGGCGGGCCAGCCGAACCTTTTCCTGCTGATTCATGGTGGCGCCCGGAGATTGCTCGCCGTCGCGCAGCGTTGTGTCGAAAATATAGACGATATCCGACATTGCTTTGCTCCCTTATCCTGATAGTTGCGATCCAGGTCCAAACAGGACCCGTTGGCGACCTCCGATTTCGGCCATTCAGGCGGAAATGCAGAGTATACGCTCACCAACTCCGTGGCAAGCACGGAGAAACGTCATGGCGGCCGGCCGAAATCCGGCCCGAAGGGGGTGTGGGTATGTTACGAGATGTCCTGGGAGGACCCTCGTAGCATCCGGGCGCTACGGCGGGATAGCACGAACAGCGTGTAAATCAACCCGGAAGCGAGGTAACCGAGAAGAATCAAGAAACCCAGCAGCTTCGGTTGCGAAGCCACGAGCACAAAGAGAAGGATGGCCGTCACCATGGCGCTGAAAGGATGGGCCTTGACCAGGCCCAGATCCTTGAAGGATGCGTAGCGCACCGTGGAGACCATAAGAAAAGACAACGCGTAGGCCAGCACCAGCGCGGCGACGGGCAACGCCTTTTCGGGCAGCGAGTCCGGCAGGTAGGGCGCGAAGAGCACCAGCGAAGCCAGGGTGCAGCCGGCGGCCGGGATGGGCAGCCCGATGAAGAATTTCTTGGAGATGACTTTGGTCTGCACATTGAACCGGGCCAGACGCAGGGCGCCGCAGGCCGCGAAAAGGAAACACGCCAGCAGGCCCAACCGGCCGAATATCTCCAGCTTCCAAAAATAGACCATGAAGGCGGGGGTGACCCCGAACGCCACCAAATCGGCCAACGAGTCCAGCTGAATGCCGAAATCGCTGCTGGCGCCCGTGAGCCGGGCCACCTTGCCGTCCAGTCCGTCAAACAGGGCGCTGACGAAAATCGCCACGGCGCAAGACTCGAACTCCCCGCGAGCAGCCCAGGTCAGGCCCAAAAAGCCCGTAAAAAGGCTGGCGATGGTCAGCAGATTGGGGAGAATGTACACTCCCTTGCGTGGAATCGTCTTGCTCTTGATATTCATGTAACACCTGTAACAGGTACGACATAATCATCATCCCCCAGCAACGTCAAGGCCTTTTTCCGGCGATGGCCGACTCCCCGGCCCTGACGCGATCGCCCACGTTGACCAGGGGGCGGTAGGCGTCCGGCAGATAGAGGTCCACCCGGGAGCCGAACTTGATCATGCCGAAACGCTCGCCGCGCTTCAGCTTGTCACCCTTCTCCACCCGGCAGACGATTCGGCGGGCCACCAGCCCGGCGATCTGGACCATGGTGAAGGTGCGGTTGCTCTCTCCCCGCACCTGAATGGCCAGCCGTTCGTTCTTTTCGCTGGCCTTGTCCAGGCTGGCGTTGAAAAAGGCGCCGGGGATGTAACGCAGCTTTTCGATGCGTCCGGAGACCGCCATGCGGTTCACGTGCACGTTGAAAACGTTCATGAAAATGCAGATCGCCGTGCGCGGCTCGCCCGTGAACGGATCAATGGCGCGCTCGACTTTGACCACTTTGCCGTCGGCGGGGGAAACCGCCGCATCGGAGTCTTCCGGAGGAACCCGCTCCGGGTCGCGGAAGAAATTCAGCACGAATCCATCCAGCACGAGCAGAATCAGCGCCATGGGCCAGCAATCGATCAAGGCGAAAATCACTGCGGCCAGAGCCGTGAACAAAATACAAGGATAGCCTTCCGGACAGACGCCGGTGGAGGGCTTGAGCATCGTATCTCCCCGGTTTGCGCCGGCGACCGGCGCGTTGCGCTTCAGCAGGCCGGTCAAAAACGGCGGCCTGCATTCAATGCTTTTTTCAACAGTCGCTGAGAAATGCCTGCAGCATTTCTCATGTAATATACTCTAGACGACGCCCCGGCGCAGTTCCTCGAATACTTCGTCCAGGGCGGCGCACAGGCGCTCGGTCAAATCACCGGAAGCGCCCTTGCGGCCGACCAGAGCCGCATCCTGCAGCTCGGCGGCCAATTTCATGGCCTTGTTGGCGAACACCACGCCGAGCATTCCCTTGAGGGAATGCGCCGCTTTGGCCAAGCCACCGAGGTCCGCGGCCTCCAAGGACGAACGCAGGAGTTGAAGCCTGGCCGGCCCGTCCTCCATGAACGCCTGGTAAAGTTCATTCACCAGCGTCCTGTCGCCCTGGTAACGCTGCAACAGGCGGACGCGATCCAGCACCATGAGGGAGCCTGTCGCTTCGGCTTCGGCCGTCGCCAGCTTCGTCCCCCGGTTGGCGCGCCCTCTGGCCGCCAGCACCTCCTCGATCAGCCTGGCGAGGCTGGCCAGGTCCACCGGCTTCGCCGCATAGCCGTCCATGCCGGCGTTCAGGTAACTCTCTTTGTTGTCGCCCAGCACATGGGCCGTCATGGCGATGATCGGGACGTCCCGGTTGCCCTCCCCGGCCGCCCCCTCGCGGATGCGCTGCGCAGCGGTCAAACCGTCCATCTCCGGCATCTGCACGTCCATGAGCACCAAATCGAAGCGCTCTCGGGCC
This sequence comes from Desulfovibrionales bacterium, assembly GCA_030156255.1. Classification (GTDB taxonomy): domain Bacteria; phylum Desulfobacterota; class Desulfovibrionia; order Desulfovibrionales; family Desulfovibrionaceae; genus JASGMV01. Next base: position 43,209 of record JASGMV010000026.1, on the reverse strand, counting down.
AAAGCTCGCAACGCCAAAACTCCGTTCTCCACGCACACGGGCCGAAAATTCTGTTTTCGCAGAAAAATGTCAATCATCCGACAGCTGATGAGGTTGTCTTCAGCCACCAGCACGCTGCGCACCCTCTCGTCGTCGGAAGCGACGGCGCCGGGCGACGGACAGTCGAGGGAGCAGGAGTCCGCAGCGTCCGCCGGCGCGCGATCGAACCGAAGCGAGAAGGACGCCTCCAGGCCCAGACGCGGAGGGCTGGACAAACGCAGCTCGCCGCCCATCGCCTCGACAAGTCTGGCGGCGAGGGCCAGCCCAATGTCGGCCGTCTCTTCCACCGGCCCCATGGCCCGCGTGACAGGGTCCATCCGCAACAACCGGAGGGCGCGCTCCCGGTCGATGGCCGGCCCCGTGTCCCAGACCTTAAAACGAACGTCGACCGCCGACTCTTCCGTCAAAGCGTCCAGCAGAACAATGTCCAGCCCGACCTCTCCCTGGCTGACGCGCTCCAGGCAATGCTCCAAAAGATTGACCAGCGACACCTTCAACAGGCTCTCGTCCCCCATCAAGACGGAGGGAATCTCCGGGTCCAGCCGGTAGCGCAGCTTCAATTGCCTGTCGGCCGCCTTGGGCTCCGTGGCCTGGGCCGCGCCCGCAGCCAGACTGCTCGGAGCGAACGGCTTGGTCTCCGCTTTCAGAGATCCTTCGGCCAGCCGGAAGATATTCAGCATCACATCCATGCGATGCAGCAGTTCTTCGGCGGCGACGCCGGCCATGCCCACGTATTCGCGGACCTCTTCGGTCTTCTTCGCCCCGGCGGCCATCTGGACCAGCCCGAGCAAGGCGTTGGCCGGCGTACGCATCTCGTAGCTCAACACCGAGGCCAGACCGAAGGACTCGCGCCGCCCCTGCTCCAAACGCCAGCGCATGACGCGGGCGACCCCGCCTGCGGCCTGCTCCAAAAATTCGAACTTTTCGAAAGGAAAACGATCGGGCCGGCTGTCCGCCAGCATCAGCACGCCCATGCGGCGATTCGCGCCCCAGAGGGGGAACACCGCCGCCGAGGCGATGTCGCCGGGCAGGCACGTCAGGCCAAGCTCCGGGGAGGCGTCGGCCAAAGCGCGCTGCTGCTCCGTATTGTTGATCTTCAGGCTTCCGCGCGCGTTCAGAAAAGCCCCGTCCGGCCGTTCGCCTCGAAGCAGCCGACCGCAAGCGCATTGCAAAGGATCGCGGCCCTTGACGCAGCCTTCGACGCTGGAAGCGCCCGAGGGCGCCGCCACGAAGTGGCGAATGCGCCCCCCCACATCCGCCAGAACCGCCGCGAGTTCGACGTCGGCGCAGCTGCGAAGATGCTCCAGCATGGAGCGCACGGCGTCTTCCGGAAGCTCTTCCGATTCCGCACACTGCATAATGCGCAAAGGCAACATCCAAAAAGAAGGGGGCGCCTGTTCCGGCCGGCCGTCGTCCACCATGAGCGTCTCCATTCTGAAGGCACATACAATCCATCCCGCCTTGCATACTTTAAGCGAAACGACCGGATATGGCAATCAAGCCGGCGATCCCGAGGGCCGCGCCTTTGACGCCAAGAGCCGCAACATGTATGTTCCATATCGGAAAACCTCATGGATCCCGTAACCCATCTCGCATCCGGGGCGTTGGCGGCCCAGTTCTCAAGGCGCTGGATTCCCCGGTCCCGGGCTTTGTGGCCTTTCTGCCTCATCGCCTCCGTGCTGCCGGACATCGACCACTTCACCGGCCTGTGGAGCGGGCCCCAGGCCTATCTGCTCGACCACCGGGGAGTGACGCATTCGGTGTTCGGCGCCCTCGGCCTGTCCCTGCTCCTGGCCGGAGCGTTCCGCGCCTGCAGTCGGGACATGCGCTTGGCGATCACCATTCCCCTCGGTTGCTTCCTTCTGGGCGTCCACATTTTCCTGGACCTGATCACCTCTTACGGGACGCAACTCCTGGCGCCTCTTTCCGAGCACCGCTACAGCCTGGACGCGGTGTTCATCATCGACCCTTTCTTCACGCTCACGCTCCTGGCCTTCGTCCTGTTCGCCCGGCTGGCCAAAGAGACGGGGATCGTCTTCGCGGCCGCGGGGCTTCTTTGGCTGTTCGCCTACCCCATGACCAACCTCGGCGTCCGCGAAGCCGTCCAAAGGACGGCCGACTACCGCGCCAAGGCCGCCGCCCCCTCGGCCTGGGCGGCATCGCTGCCCGCGCCCCTTTCTCCCGTCTTCTGGAAGGTGGTCGAGGACAACGGGACCGACTATTCGGCCACAACGGCCAACGTCCTCGCTCCGGAAGAACGCTATCCCGTCCATACGCTGCCCAAGGCCGACCCGGCCCTGTTGCGCCGGCTCGGCCTCCAGGCGCCTCTGTTCAGCACTTTCGCCTGGTTCGCCCGTTTTCCGTACATGATCGAAGAGCCTGCCCAGGAGGGACGCATCCTGCGCTTCGGCGACGTGCGCTTCACCCCCGTGACGCCGGTCATGAAAGCCTTGGGACGCGGCGAACCGCAAACCTTCCGGATAATGGCCGTAGTCGACAAAAACGGGAGGCTCATCCGATACACTTATAAAGGAAAAGACTTCACCCCGACGGCGCCCGCAAGAACTTCGGCCGAACCTTGACCGCCTTGCTCCGGCTTGCGCGCCGCCGCTCGGCCGGCGTGCCCATGCGAGAGCGCAGCGTTCTTGAACTCTTTGGAAAAGCTTACTTTTCCCACCCGCTGCGGACGGCGCCGGTCAAGAGAAGAAATCGGCGCAACGTCCGCCGAACCGGCCATCGCGTCGTCGCCGCAGGCTTTTTATTGTTGACTTGTCGCCTCCTCAATGGTTTCGTAAACACCGAAAGCAGCCCACCCCGTCGCGCATCGCGGCCTGCGGTCTGCGGAACGACTACGCATGGAAAATATCTTTAAGGACTTACCCCTTCACCATCTACATACCGGCAAGTGCCTGGTGACCAAAGAACCGACGCTGGTCAGCACCATTTTGGGCTCCTGCGTGGCCGTGACCATGTATGCGCCCCGCATGAAATGCGGGGGCGTCTGCCACGCCTTTCTTCCGAGCGCCCAAGGAGGCTATCCGGATGTCCCGAGCTATCACCAGGAGTGCCGCTTTGTGGACGCAGCAATCGACCATCTGCTGTCGGGCATGTCCCGCCTGGGCGCCCGGCCGGAGGAGTTGGAAATCAAGCTGTTCGGCGGTTCCGCCAGCCTCACGCTTCCCCATCAGAACGCCGTCCCGATGGGCGTGGGCGACCGCAACATCCAGGTAGCCAGACAAACGCTGGAGGAACTGGGATTGACCGTGATCAAAGCCGACACCGGCGGCCGCAACGGGCGCAAACTCATGTTCCTTTCGCACACCGGCGGCGTCTGGCTCAAAAGACTGGGCAAAGTGCCGGATGAACACGGTTCCTACAATCCGCCGCAGGCTTGCAATTCGGGCTTTGAGCAAGGGAGAGCCTGACCATGACCGTTTCCTCCGCGTCCAACATGGAGTTCACCCGTCATGACATATATCCACCGCCTGCTCGGAGCCTTCTTATGCGCAGCCGTGATGCTTGTCCCGCGCCTCGGATGGGCGGAGCAGAATTTCCTCTATCAAATCTCGACGCAGCAAGCGCTCGAAGCCGGTGATTTCGACGGCGACGCTTCTCTTGCGGAACTCAAACAGATCGGAGACCTTGGTTTCGGGGTCTTCAACGAACTTGACGGCGTGCTGGTGGCCGTGGAGGGAGGTTTTTACCGTGTCTCGGGGGACGGAAAGGTCAATCCCGTCACGGACGCCCAAAAAGCTCCCTTTGCAGCGGTGACCCGCTTCAAGACCGACCGCCTGCTCAAACTCGAACAGGTCGACGGGCTTGAACAGCTGGAAACACGCCTCGACAGCCTTCTGCCCACGCCGAACATCTTTTACGCGGTGCTGGTGCAAGGGAAATTCGCCACCGTCAAGACGACCAGCCTGCGGCGCCAGTCCAAACCGTACCCGCCGTACGAGGACATCATTGCGCAGCAGCCCGTGTTCAAGCTCGCCAACGTGGAGGGCTCCCTCATCGGCTTCCGCTACCCGTGCCTGGCCCAAGGCCTGGGAGGACCGGGCTACGTCTGGAATTTCCTCGCCAAGGACCGGCGCTCCGGCGGACGGGTCCTGGAGTGCTCTTTCGAAGGGCTCACGGCCAAAATCGAAAACATCCACGTGTTGAACCTGAAACTTCCTTCGGATGCTTCTTTCTACGGCGTCGGCCTGCCCGAAAAAAACTCCGCCGAGTAGACGCCGGCGACGAATCGCCGACTCGTCCAAGGAGGAGTCGGCGCCATTATAACCGGTTCAAATAACAAATTTTTCAAACGCACGAAGCCCCGACAACAAGGGACTTGGCGCGCCCGCAACTTTGAGGTATTCGCGGCAGCGAAACAAGTGCTCAAGCAGGGGCCTTCTTTCAATGAACCGAAGGCCCGAGCCCGAAGCAAAAAGGAGTCGACATGCTCATTATCGACGGCAAAGCCACGGCGCTGGCCATCCGACGGGAAATAGCCGAAGCGTCCCGCGAATTGGAGTCGCAACACGGCCGCTCCCCCGGACTGGCCGTCATTCTGGTGGGAGACGACCCCGCCTCCCACGTATACGTTCGCAACAAGGAGCGCGCCTGCCAGGAGGCGAACATCCGGTCATTCTCCCATAGGCTCCCGGCGAGCGTCACGCAGCAGGAGCTGCTGGACCTCATCGATTCCCTGGCCGACAGCGACGATATCGACGGCATCCTGCTCCAGCTTCCCTTGCCGAAAGGGCTGGACGAGGACGTCTGCCTGGACCGCATCCCCCCGACCAAGGACGTCGACGGATTCCACCCCATGAACGTGGGCCGCATGGCCCTGGGCCTGCCGGGCCTGCGCTCCTGCACGCCGGCCGGGATCATGACCCTTTTGCAGCGCCACGACATCGACCCGTCCGGCATGCACGCCGTGGTCCTGGGCCGCAGCAACATCGTGGGCAAACCGATGTCCCTGCTGCTGCTCGAAGCCAACGCCACGGTGACCATCTGCCACTCCCGCACCAAGAACATTCAGGACATCTGCCGTCAGGCCGATCTTCTGGTGGCCGCGGTGGGCCGGCCCCATTTCGTCACCGGCGACATGGTCAAGCCCGGCGCCGTGGTGGTGGACGTGGGCATCCACCGCACGGACAACGGGTTGATCGGCGACTGCGATTTCGAGGCCATGAAGGACAAGGTCGCGGCCATCACGCCCGTGCCCGGCGGGGTCGGCCCCATGACCATCGCGCAGCTCTTGGCCAACACGCTCCAGGCCTGCCGCCAGCGCCTGAACGGCTGACCGTTCATGCCGCTGGCCCTGCATTGCGGCGGCCTGGACGAGACGGGAGCGTTGCTCCCGCAGTACACCGGCCTCGGCCTGGGGGCGTCGCCGCCCGTCTCCTGGGAGGGCGTCCCCCCCTCGGCCGTAGCGCTGGCCCTGCTCCTGCAGAACCTGGGCGCCCCGCTTGAGCCGGCCGTGCACTGGCTGGTTTTCAACATTCCGGCCCAGGCCGACGCCATCCTTGCGGCCGTGGCGCCGGACATGCTCCTCGACGGCGGCGCCAAGCACGGCCTCAACGCAGCCAGAAGACCCGGCTACCTCCCGCCCCGCCCGGAGCCGGGCAGGCCGCTACGGATGCGGTTCAGCCTTTTCGCCCTGGACCGGGCCGCGCCCGCCGGTCCCGGAGCGAGCCTGCGCCAGATCGCCGGCTATCTGTCGCAGGCCATTGAACGCGCGGACCTCGCCCTGCTGGCCAAAGCCCCCTGACCGCCAAGCCGGCGGCTTGCCAACGGCCCGCGGGTGCTTACCATCCTGTTCCCGAATCGAACCATCAACCCCAAACGCACATGAGCACGACCTCCGGCATCACCATCCACGGCGCACGGCAGCACAATCTCAAGAACCTCGACCTGACCATCCCCCGCGACCAGTTGGTCGTGGTCTGCGGACCATCGGGATCGGGCAAGTCCACCCTGGCTTTCGACATCGTCTACGCCGAAGGGCAGCGGCGCTACGTGGAGTCCCTGTCCGCCTACGCCCGGCAGTTTCTCCCGCAGATGGACAAGCCTCTGGTGGACAAAATCGAGGGCCTGTCGCCGGCCATATCCCTGGAGCAGCAGACCTCGGGGCGCAATCCCCGCTCCACCGTGGGCACGGTCACCGAGGTCTACGACTTTCTGCGCGTCTTCTTCGCCCGGCTGGGCAAGTTCCACTGCCCGCAGTGCGGCCGGCCCATCAGCGCCCAAAGTTCGGACGAAATCGTCTCCTCCATTCTGGAGGCCGGCGAAGGCGCCAGACTGATCCTGATGGCGCCTTTGGTCGAAAACAAGAAGGGAACGCACAAGGACCTCTTCGACAAGCTGCGCAGGGAAGGCTTCGCCCGGGTGCGCGTGGACGGCGAAATCCACAGCCTTGAAGAGCCTCCCACGCTCTACAAGACCTACAAACACAACATCGATCTGGTGGTCGACCGTTTGGTCGTCAAGGACGGAATCAAGAAACGGCTCACCGACTCCGTGGAGCTGGCCCTGCGCTACGGCGACGGGACCCTCAAGGTCGCGGACGTGGAGGGCGCCGAACGTTTCTTCTCCACCCAGTCCACCTGCCCGTCGTGCAAGGTCTCCATGCCCAAGCTCTCGCCGCAGCTCTTTTCCTTCAACAGTCCCCAGGGGGCCTGCCCGCGCTGCAACGGCATCGGCGCCGTGGAGTATTACGAGCCGGACCTGCTGGCCCCCAACAAGGGGTTGTCCATCTCCCGGGGGGCCATCCTGCCCTGGAAAAGTCCGCGCGCCCTGGCCAGGCGGGGCCCGAAGCTCAAGGAGTTGGGCGAACGCCACGGCTTCACGCTGGATACGCCGTTGTCCGAATTCTCCGAGGAAGCCTTGCACGCCCTGTTCCACGGCGACGACTCGTTTCGCGGCGTGACGTCCCTGCTCGAAGCGGGTGACGACTACGGCTCCATCTGGCGCGACGAACTGGCCCGGTTCCGCCAAAGCCGTCCCTGCCCGGACTGCGGCGGCGCCCGGCTGCGTCCGGAATCCCTGGCCGTGAAGGTCGAAGGCCTCAACATCTTCGAACTGACCTCCCTGTCCATCGAGCGCGCCCTGGGCTGGCTCTCCGGACTGACGTTCGAAGGGCGGGACACCCTCATCGCCGAGCCCCTGGTCAAGGAGCTCAGCCACCGGCTTTCGTTTATGAAAAACGTGGGCCTGGACTACCTGAGCCTGGCGAGAAACATGGCCACCCTGTCCGGCGGCGAGGCGCAGCGCATCCGGCTGGCCGGGCAACTGGGCTCGGGCCTGGTGGGAGTAACCTACGTGCTGGACGAGCCGAGCATCGGCCTGCATCCCCGCGACAACGAACGGCTGCTGCGGGCGCTGGCCTCCCTGCGCGAACGCGGCAACACCGTGCTGGTGGTGGAGCACGACGAGCCCACCATCCTCCACGCCGACCACGTCATCGAGCTGGGGCCCGGCTCCGGCGCGCTCGGCGGCGAAATCGTTTTTCAGGGGCCGGTGGAGAAACTGCTCAAGGCCGACTCCCTCACCGGCAAGTATCTGCGCGGCGACATGCGCATCGAACCGCCGGAAAAACGCGCCGAGCCCACGGGATTCCTCGGCCTGCGCGGGGTTTCCACCAACAACCTCAAAGACCTGGACGTGGACGTCCCTCTGGGCGTCATGACCTGCGTCACCGGCGTCTCGGGCTCGGGCAAAAGCTCGCTCGTGGTGGACACCCTGTACAAGCACCTGGCCCTGGCGAGGGGAAACAAGGTGGACCAACCCGGAATCATCAAGGGCTTCGTGGGCGCCGAGCAGGTGGAGCGCATCGTCTCCATCGACCAGACGCCCATTGGCCGCACTCCCCGGTCCAACCCGGCCACCTACACCAAGGTCTTCGACGAAATCCGCAAAATCTTCGCCGGGACCAAGGAGGCCAAAACCCGCGGCTACCAGCCCGGCCGGTTCAGCTTCAACGTGCGCGGCGGGCGATGCGAAGCCTGCCAGGGCGACGGGCAGATTCGCGTGGAGATGCACTTCCTACCCGACGTGTACGTCACCTGCGACGTGTGCAAGGGCAAACGGTACAACGCCCAGACCCTTGAAGTCGCCTACAAGGGCCTTTCCATCGCGGACGTTCTCTCCCTGACCGTGCGCCAGGCCAAGGCCTTCTTCGAGAACCACCCGTCTCTCAAACGCCGACTCTCCGTGCTGGAGGAAGTGGGCCTGGAATATCTGACCCTCGGCCAGCCTGCCACCACCCTGTCCGGAGGCGAGGCCCAGCGCATCAAGATTTCCAGGGAGCTTGGCAAGCGCAGCCTGCCGGGCTCGCTGTACATTCTGGACGAGCCCACCACCGGACTGCACATGCACGAGGTGGGCAAGCTCATCAAGGTGTTGCGCCGCCTAGTGGACAAGGGCGCCACGGTGGTGGTCATCGAACACAACCTGGATGTGGTTCAGGCCGCGGACTACGTGCTGGACCTCGGTCCGGGCGGCGGGGAATCCGGCGGCTTCATCGTGTCCCGGGGCCGGCCCGAAGAGATCGCAGCCGACCCGCGCTCGGTCACGGGACGCTTTCTCCAGGAGGAGGCGGCCGCTAGACGATGACCGCCGACGCCGAAAGTCACCGTGTGTAGACGTTGTGAACCGGCGCCCGTCCCTAGGGCGTCTTACGCTTGAAATACTTCAAGCCGGCTCGCCGGCGGACCTGCGGATTCGACTGGACCGGACGGCCTTTCGGCTGGTAACGTCGTAAACGAGCGAACCGGACGACGCGTTCGGCCTGCTTCGAGGCGGCTCTTCACAACCGCGACAACGACAACCTTCCAGGGACCTCCCTGGCGACCAGGAAGCCCGGCCGCCGTCAGCGCGCCGGGCGCCGATTTTCCTATGAAAGAACTTCTGCCGTTTTTCAGCAAGCCCAGCCGCTATCTGGGCTCCGAGTGGGGCGCGGTCCGCAAGGACCCGGCCAGCGTCAAGGCCCATACGGCCCTGGCTTTTCCGGACATGTACGAGGTGGGCATGTCCTATCTCGGCCTGAAAATTCTCTATCACGCCGTGAACAGGATTCCCGGCCTCTACGCCGAACGCGTTTTCGCCCCGAGCGAAGACGTCGCGGAGGTTCTGCGCGAACGCCAGGCGCCGTTGTGCTCCATGGAAACCGATACGCCCCTCAAAGACATGGACGCCGTGGCTTTCAGCCTGACCCACGAGATGGCCTACACGAACGTTCTGTACATGCTCGACCTGGCGCGGATACCCCTGCGCGCCGAGCAGCGCTCCGAGGACGATCCCATCATCCTGGCCGGCGGAGGCGCCGTTTTGAACATCGAACCGGCCGCGCCGTTTTTCGACGCCGTGGTGCTCGGAGACGGCGAAGATATCTTTCCCGAGCTGGTGCAACGGCTGGGCGCAGCCCGACGCAGGGGCGAGCCGCGCGCGGCCAAATTGGAGGAGTTGGCCGGCCTGCCCGGCGTCTACGTCCCCTCCTTCTACGTCCCTGTCGACCAGGGCCGTCGCGTCGAGCCGGCGCCGGGCCGGCGCGCCCGGATCGAGAAAGCCGTTGTGGAGGACTTGAACGATTTCGATTTCCCGAGCCGCCAGATTCTTCCGTTCCATCAGGCCGTACACGACCGGCTGATCCTGGAAATCGCCCGGGGCTGCACGCGGGGATGCCGCTTCTGCCACGCGGGCATGGTCTACCGCCCGGTGCGCGAACGCAGCCTGCCCGAATTGGACAAGCTGCTCGGCGAAAGCCTGGCCGCCACCGGGTTCGAGGAGCTGTCCTTTCTCTCCCTGAGCGCCGGAGACTACTCGGACCTGGACGGCCTCCTGGCCCAGAGCTTCGAGCGTTGCGCCGAGGAGCAGGTGGCCATCTCTCTGCCCTCCCTGCGCGTGGGATCGGTGAGCGAAGAGGTCATGCGCCGCATTGCGGCGATCCGCCGCACCGGCGTGACCATCGCGCCGGAAGCGGGCAGCCAGCGCCTGCGCGACGTCATCAACAAAGGCGTCACCGAGGAGGAGCTTGTCGAGCACGTACGCCAGTTGTTCGAAAACGGTTGGCAGTTGATCAAGCTCTACTTCATGATCGGGCTGCCCACGGAGACCGCCGAGGACCTTTCCGCCATCCTGGAGCTGTGCCGCAAGGTCCGGGACGCCGCAGGACCTCGTTGCAAAAGGCTCCAGGTCACGGCCAGCGTTTCGCTGTTCGTGCCCAAGCCCCACACCCCGTTCCAGTGGGAGCCCCAGATCGGGCTTGAGGAAATGCAGCGGCGCATCGGGCTGCTGCGCGACATGTTCCGCCGGGAAAAACGCATCAAGCTCAAATTCCACGACCCGGAGATGAGCTTTTTGGAGGGCGTCTTCTCCCGGGGCGACCGAAGGCTGGCGCCGGTCATCGAGGAAGCCTACCGGAGGGGCGACCTGTTCACCGCCTGGAAAGACCATTTCCAGCTGGCGCCGTGGCTGGAGGCCATGCAGTCCTGCGGGCTCGAGCCTGACGCGTTCCTCCAAAGACGCGAACTGGACGAACCGCTGCCTTGGGACCACCTGGATTGCGGCGTGGACAAGGCCTTCTTGCTGGACGAACTGGCCAGAGCCAAGGACGAACGCCTCACGGCCGATTGCCGCACCGGCGCCTGCCGCGGCTGCGGCGTCTGCACCATTGGAAATCGCAAATCCCGACTCTCCGACCAGGCCGCCGTCAAGGACATCCGCCCCCGCCTGGCGCCGGCGCGCTCCGCGGCGGCGCCGCAAGCCGATGCGCCGCTCCTCGACGAGGCCGAACAGCGGGAGGATCTGGGCCGCAAGGCCGGGCAGTACCGGATATGGTACCGCAAGGCCGGCCCCGCCGCCTATCTGAGCCAGCTGGAGCTGGCCCGGGTTCTGGAGCGGGCCTGCCGCCGCGCCGGGCTGCCCTTGTCCTTCTCCAAGGGATTTCACCCGCTGCCCCGCCTCTCCTTCGGCCGGGCTTTGCCTGTCGGCCTCACCAGTCTTTGCGAATGGGTCAACCTGACTTTGCGTGAAGACATGGCCCCCGAGGAAATTCGCCGCGCTCTCGGAAACCAGCTCCCGGAAGGCCTGGAGGCGACCGCCGTGCACCGGTTGACCCTGTCCAAACGCCAACCCCAGCCCGAATACGAAACCTTCATTCTCACATTGCGCGCCTCGCAGGAGAAAACGCAGGATTTCCGACGCCAACTGCTGGAGGCGGGCCGAGCGGCGTCCATCCCCGTCCTGCGGCGCTCCAAAAGGGGAGAAACGACCCTCAATGCGGCGGAAATGCTGCACAGCGCCGCCGAAGGGCCGGCGGGTACGGTGCTGTTGACCTTGGACTGGTCCTTGAACTACATGAATCCTCTAAGCCTGCTGCAAGCATTGCTCCCGGAGGCCCTCCCCGGCGAGCTGGAGCTCATCAAGACCGGCCAGTACTTCACTCTGGACAGCGCGCCCCGGCCGGAGGGGCGGTAACCGTCTCCACAGCAAAACCATGCGACCATTTTTTTGGGGACACCGATGCACGCCAGACCTGATCCATCCGTTTTGAGCCAACGCGCCCCGGTCGAAGAAGTTCTTGCCCTGGCCGAGCGCTTTCAGGACACCTTCGCCGCCGCAACCTTGGACGCTCTGCCCTGGGCGGTCATCCTGATGAACAGCCACCGACAGATCGTATACCGCAACAAGGGTTTTGAACGAATGGCCGTGAGCGACCATTGCGGCCACGGCCCGGTCCGACCCGGCGAAGCTCTGGATTGCCGGCACGCCAACCTCGGACCCGGCGGATGCGGAACAAGCGAATATTGCCAATACTGCGGCATGCTCCAAGCCATTCTCGAAGCGGAGATGAAGAGTAACGTCCGCGAGTGCCGCGTGCTGAAAGCCGACGCGGAGGGGGAAGACGAGGCCTTGGACCTGCGGGTCACGGCGTGCCCCATCCAGTTCGACGATTGCAAGCTGACGCTGCTCGCGGCCCAGGACATCAGCTACGAAAAACGGCTAGAAACCATGGAGCGCGTCTTTTACCACGATATTTTGAACAGCGCCTCCAACCTGGACGGGCTGGCCCAGCTGCTGGAGGGCGAAGTCTCCCCGCGCGGCCGGGAGTATGTCGACTTGCTGCGTATGAGCTCTTTGCGGATCAATGAAGAAATTCTGGCCCAACGCGATTTGCGCGCTGCGGAGCGCGGCGATTTGGTTATCGGCGAGGCGGTCATCACGGCGGACCAGGCCCTCGCCCGCACCAGGGCCGCCTTTGAAGGCCATGAACTGACCATCGACCGCAAGCTGGCCGTGCAAATTTGCGATCAGCCGATGACGCTGCGCACGGACGCGACGCTGCTCGGCCGAATTCTCGGCAACATGATCAAAAACGCCTTGGAGGCCAGCCAGCCCGGTGAAATCGTGACCATGGGCTGCCGCCGCGCGGGAGACGCCGCGGAATTCTTCGTGCACAATCCGGAGGAAATGGAGCAGGAGGCCAAACTTCAGGTGTTCAAACGCTCCTACTCCACCAAAGGCCCCGGACGAGGCCTGGGGACCTATGGCATGAAGCTGATCGCCCAGCGCTATCTGGGAGGCGTCGTGGGCTTCACCTCTTCCGCAGAGGCCGGCACGACCTTTTTCATCCGCCTCCCCCTAAAGGAAGCGCCCCAGGGAGCGGCCTCCTGCTCAGCGCCGGAAGGGAGCGCCTGATGCTCCCCGCGGCGAAAACCGTTTTGCGCGCCGCGCTGCTCTGCCTGGCGGCCTTTTCCGCCTCTTGCGCGCTGCTGGGGGGACAGGGCGAGCAGGTGGAGCTCAACCTGGACCAGCAGGCCGTCGCCAAGGTTGAAATCCGAACCGGCGACACACTGATCCTGGACGTGCGCAATCCCGGCGCAGGCGGCTACCAATTCGCAGGCGCCTACTTCGATCCCGTCCTTCTCAAGCTTACCGCCCACCACCTCATGCCGCCGGAGGAAGCCCAACCCGGAAACTTCGGACGAGCGACTTTCGAATTCGCCGCCCTGAAGGCGGGGCAAACCATGGTGATCATCAAGATCAAACGCCCATGGGAGCACACTCCCCCGGAGCAGTACAAATCCGTTCAGGTCACGGTGACGCCGTAGCCGAGGCTATTTTTCCCTTGCCCCGACCATGCCCGCCCTCGCCGCCGCACTCGCAACCGCGCGCGTCATCGAGGCGCGGCCAAGGCCGCCGACCAGGCGGCTGGAGTTCCCGGCCGGGCGCGCCGCCGCGGAAGCGGGCGCAGAATGCGCGCCTTCGCTTTGCAAGCATGCCTCCCCGGCATTGTTTGAAGCGCGGTGGCGTTGCAACCCGGCCTCGCGTGGGGATGCAAACCATATCTCATGCAACAATATCGTAACAATTTTTTTACTTTTTTTCGCTCCGGGTCGACGCCGGCGAGGAACATGCGCAAGAGCGCCAATAATCGCGCAGTTAGATTGAAAAAAAGCATGTCGGCTGCACGCCGGCGGCGGTGATTTTCCGGCCTTTCCTCTCGCGTTTTTGTAAAAATCGAGATTGAGGGTCTTTATCCCCGGGGGAAAATATGCTTAAAATGACCCCGGACTGCCGGTCCACAGCAGGAGCGACATGCTGCCCTTCATTCGATCTCCCTATTTTCAAGCCGTGCTGGAGGGATTCTCCAACGGTATGGTGACGTTCAACAACACGTGGAACGCTTACGCCGTCAACGAGGCCGCGTGCAGCATTCTGGGACTCAGTTCGGAATCGTGCATGGGAAAGGGGCCGGAGGAGATTTTCAACGGCGTCGCCCTGTGGGAGGAATTCCTTGAGTACCTGAGACTCACCGAGTTCTCCGATCCTTGCTCCTACCCCCTGCATACGCGATTCGATCGCCACGACGGCGCCGTCCTGTTCCTGACGTTGAACAAATCCATGCTGCTGGACGGCGGCAAGGTGTTCGGCATCCTGGTGGAGATTTCGGACGTCACCCACATCCACATGCAGCACCAGCGTGAAAAGCAGATACTGGAAGAGCGCAACCGGCTGCAGCATGAAAGGGTGGAAAGCCTGAACAAACTTTCCCTCGCCATCGCCCATCAAATCCGCAATCCGCTGATGGCCATCGGCGGATTCGCCGGATTGTTGCGCAAACGCCTGAACGGCGACTCCGTGGCAGGCTCGTATCTGGAGAGCATCCTGGACTCCAGCCGCCGGCTGGAGGACGTGGTCAAATCCGTGACGGCCTACACCTCCCTGCGCCTCGGACAGCGCAAGACGATGTCCATCCAGGACATCGTGGACGAAGCGTGCAAAACCGTGAGCCATCGCCTTCCCCACCTCGCCGGAGACATCCATTGGAGCCGGGAAATCGAGCCGTGGCAGGCCCAGATGGACCCCGCTTTCATGGTGCGCGCCCTGACGGAGCTTCTGGCCAACTCCGCCGAAGCCCTCAGCGACTCCTGGGATATCCACATTGCGACCAGGCAGGACAACGGCCTGCAATCCCTGGAGATCACCGACAGCGGCAAAGGAATTCCCCCCGACGACCTGCCCTATGTCTTCGATCCCTTCTTCACCACCAAGGCCGTAGGCGTGGGCATGGGGTTGCCTTTGGCCGAGCGCATCGTCAAGGAGCACGGCGGGCGCATCCACATCACCAGCCAACCCGGCGACGGGACACGGGTGCACATTTCCTTGAGCGCTCCCGCGCCCGGCCGGCCACACGTCCTTGCGACTCCGACATGCGCGCCATAGCCGTCATCAACCAGAAGGGCGGAGTGGGCAAAACCACCACCACCCTCAACATCGGGGCGGGACTCGCGCGGGAAAAGCGGCGCGTGCTGCTGGTGGACATGGACCCCCAGGCCCATCTGGGGCACTCCCTCGGCGTCCCCGTTCACGAACTGCGGCGTACGGTGCTGGACGTTCTGGAAAGCAAGGCGTCCGTCGCCGAGACCGTCGTAAACATCAAGCCGAACCTCGACTTGCTGCCCTCCTCCCAAAGCCTGGCCGCGGCGGACCAATCCCCGGCCGCCAAAAAAACGCTGCTGCGCGACGCCCTGGCGTCCGTTCAGGACTACGACTTCCTTCTACTCGACTGCCCGCCCAACCTCGGCGTCCTCTCCGTCAACGCCATGGTCGCGGCTCGGGAGATATTCATTCCGCTGCAAGCCGAGTTCCTGGCGTTGCAGTCGATGTCCAGGCTGCTCCAGACGTTGAAGGAAGTCTGTGCGGACTTGAACCCCGGCGTGGCCATCACCGGCATCATCGCCACCCGTTTTTCGAAGCAAAAAAAACTGAACCGCGAAGTGCTCAAGAACATCCAGGGCTACTTCCCCAACCTGCTCTTTGAAACGCGCATCCGGGAAAACGTCTCCCTGGCCGAAGCGCCCAGTTTCGGACAGGACATCTTCGATTATCGCCCCCGCTCCAACGGCGCGCAGGACTACCGCAACCTTTGCCGTGAAATCCTCAAGCAGGGAGACTGAACGTGGGACAGGACGCGAGACTCGGCGCCGACCCTCTGGCTTGGCTCAAACAACAACCCGGCGGCGACAAGCTCGTAACGGCGGCATGCAAAGCGCCCGCAGAACCGGCGCCGCACGCGGACGCCGCGCTCGGAGCGCCTCGGACGGAGCAGGCGGCCCCCGCGCCCGACTGGCCGTTGGAGGTGCTGGCCCGATGCCCCGCGCCGCTCATGGTGCTCAGCGCCGACGGAGATATCCTGGCCGCCAACCAAGCTTTGGCCGACGTGGCTGGGCTGCCGCTTCAGGACATTCTGGCCTTGCCCAAAAACGTCCCCGCGCTTTTGGCCCCTGGCCCCACGACATTGGCCGATCTGGCCAAGCGGGGCCCGGAGACGGTGCAGAAGCTGCGCTTCCTACGCCCCCAAGGGCCTAGCGAGGCCTGCGCCGCCCGCATGGAGGCCGTCGCGTCCCCGGACGAACGGGCCTTGGCTTTCTTCTTTTCTCCGGTAGCCCGCGACGCAGGCGGCGACGGGCTTGAAGACGTGCTGGAAACCGTTCAGGGCCCCTTGGCCGAGACGGACGCAAATGACAAAGCCGCAGCGGAGCTCTTGCGCACCCGCGTGCTATTCAAATCCTGGTTGATGCGCCGGCAGGATCTGCTGCGCGCCCTTTCCTTGAGTCCGGCCAAGCTGGAGGACGCATTACGCAGCTGCTCCGCGGAGTTGCTTGTGCTGCTCAAACTGCCGCAGGAGGCTCTGACCCTGGACCAGGTTCGGGTCGACGCCGCGCTTCCCTGGGACCAGGCGCTTTTTCTCATCCACCTGTTCTTCGATATGGCTGCGTTGAGTCTGCGCAAAAACGGCTCGAAAACCAAAAACTCCCGCTGGTCGGCGGCGATCTCCCGAACGGAAAACGGCGGAAGCCTGCTCAACATCCGGGAAGACACCCCCGGACTGCTGCGCAAGCTGAAGATGGATTGCGACGACAAAGGGCCCATGGGCTGGCTGGCGCGGCGCGTTCTGAGAAAAGGCGGCGCGCTCTCCGTGCTCAGGGACACCGGGGCGGAAGTTTCCGTCCTCCTGCCGCCTCAAGCGCTGGCGAGCCCCAACTCCTCCAACAGTTTGGCGTAGAGCGGCTTGCGCACCGGCTTGATGCGCACTGCGTCGAATCCCTCCTCCAGCAACATCTGCACGTGTTCGTCGTCGCTGGTGACCGCAACGAATTTGGCGCGCGGCTGCAGCCCCTTGGCCGCGAGCATGACCTGGAGCCCGGAAAGCTCCGGCATGTGCAGGTCCAGTAGAATGAGATCATAGGACCGCCCCGGGGTCTTGCAAAGCTCCAAGGCGCGCCTCCCGTTTTCGGCCAGGTCCACGTGAAATCCCAGGCTTTGGAAATTCCGCTCCACCACCAGCCGGTTGGCGGGGTCGTCTTCCGCATACAAAATCCTCAGCCTCGTCCCCGAGCCGCTTTCGCCCGCGCCGGATGGTTCTGTCGTATTCACTGGTAGACCCCTTTCAAGCGGTAGTTGAACTCAAAATCCAACGCCCCGCTCCAGGACGGATCGAAGACGCCTTTATACCGCGTACCCCATGACGGTCCTATGGATTTGCCCGGAGTGTAGAACCAGTTCACAATCGGGTCGCCGGTAAAAGCCAGGGCGATCCAATAGACGCCAGGTCGCAGCGACGCCGGTTCGTCGCGGAAACTGAAGTCCGCCCACCGATACCCGGGCTTCAAGGACAACAACCGGGGATCGAGCAGTTCGCTGGTGGCGAGCAGTTCGCCGGGCTGGCCGCCCGCATCCTCGTAGACCTCCACCCACAGCGACCCGTTTCCTCCGTAGCGATGCAAGGCGAGGCCGATCCGGGTGAGCCGCAGGGGACGCTCGAGCGCCACGGCCTGCGCAAATTGCGTGGCCTGGGTCGTCACGTATTCGGCGGTCTCCACCATGAAGTTGCGGGTCAGCTCGTATGCGTGCGCGCCCACCTTGACGGGTTCGCCGTAGTCCGCGAAATCCACGTTCTCGGGGAAATCCAGATTGCCGATCACCGCAGCCTGCCCCGGCTGCGGCGCCGGCGCTGCGGGCTTGGGCCGGGCGGCTTCGGGGAGCTGCGCCTCCGGAGCGGGTTCGGGAGAAGGCTCTGGCTTGGCGGGCGTTCCTGTCCGGTCGGCTTCGGACGGCGGTTTAGGCGTCGGCTTGAGCGCCGGTTCGGGCGTCGCCTCATTCTTACCGGCTGCGGGCTTCGGTTCAGGGAAAGACTTGGGACGTTCAGATTCGGCCGCGGGTTTCGGATGGGCGGGCGCAGCGGACGCCTCTGGCGGCGAGGGCGCTGGCGCTGCTTGGGACGCACGGGGAGGCTGCGGCTCGTCGGCGGGCTTGGCCTGAAGCGCCGGCGCGGGAGGCGTCTCACCCCTGGCGGCCGCAGAAGCCGCCGGCTTAGGCTTTGAAGGAGGTTCGGATTCGGCTGCAGGTTTGGCCGCAGGCGCCGGATGGACGGGCGGGACGAGGGCCTTTTGCGGCGAAGGCGCCGGCGCTGCTGGTTCGGAGGCCGCCGGCTTGGCCGCGGGCGCCGAGGTTCGGGAGGCGACGGCGGTTTCGGCCACATCTGGATACAGCAGAATGTTGCGCAACTCGGCCTCGCGCGTCCGGCCGGAGAGCTTCACCACGTCCGCGGGCAACTCCGCCGTGGTGACGGTGTTCAGCCTGGGCCGCTCGGACCCGGACTTGCTCACCCAGCGTATGCGTCCGTCGTTCTGGGTTTCCTTGTTGTCCAGCCCCACCTCGATGCGCAAAAAACGGTTGGAGACGAACAGGGAGGTCTTTTGCGGATCAAAGGGAATCCAGCCCAAATCGGGAAACCAGACCTCTATCCAGGAATGCCTGCCCTGGCCGGCCTTGAACGTGTAGGTGATGTTTTCGGCGCGCACGCTGTACGGATTCTTGACCGTAAAGCCGTTGACGATCCGAACCGGGACGCCCACGGCCCGCAACAGCGCCGCCGTAAGATGCGAATAGTTCTGGCAGTTGCCCCGCCCGCTTTCGAGGCTGTACAGGGCGCCGTAGCTCTTGGGACTGCTGACGTAGCGGACGTGGTCGGCCACCCAGTTCACCACCTTGGACGCGGCCTCGTACTCCGTGGCCGCCCCCTGGGTCAGCGCCCGGGCCGTCTGTTGGATGACGGGATCGTCAGCCTGAACCAGCGGCGTCGCGCCGAGGTACGGCGAAACGTCCCGGGGAACGGATGGCAAAGGAAAGGCCGCATCGGTCGTGATGCGGTCCAGCCGGGTGACGGACTTGGTCTTGGCGGCGTAAGTCATTTCCACGGCCCGGGGCGGATCGCTCCATTGGGCCGTAATGATTTCGTTGCCCCTGGCGTCCGTTCGCGAGGTTCGCTTGTCCGGCTTCGGCGAAAACTCCAGGGAAAAATCCTTCACGTCCTGGGTGTACGTGGTCGAGACGAACCCTTTGGGCGCAACGAAGGAGCACTCCACCCGGCTCGCGCCGCCGGGAAATGCAACCGTACGATGGAAGACGAAGTCCATGTTCGCATCCATACCGCCCTGGACCACGATTTCACCGGCCTGGGCCGCAACGGCCATCAGGAAAACGAACAAACAGACGACAAGGACGAGGGCGCGGCGCATTCTTGCTCCTTTGAAGTTCTTCAGCCGAAATCGTATCGATTGTGCAACGTACCTTGAAGCGCCGCTCCTGACAATACGCTCGCGGAGCATTCGTCGTCGCCAGGCGGCCGAGTTCCGTTTTGCTTCACAGGACCGGCGAACGCCGCCGCGCTTCCGTTGACTTTTTCCGCCCTTCATCCAAAAATCGGGACCGCCCCGAGGGGCGGTCCCGATTTTTCTTCGCCCGCGCCCCATTCAGGACGCGCATTCACCGTGTCAATGTCGCCGGTTCGCCAAAGGCGTTCCGCGCCCGGCCGCACAGAAACAGACGGCGCCAAAAACGGAAACAGAATGCGCTCGACGCGCTTCCGGCCTTTGGACGCAGTTTGTCGCCGCGTAGAAGACAGGCGCTCCGTGCTAGTCCACGGATACGAGTTCGATATCGAAGGTCAGCCGTTCTCCGGCCAGAGGATGGTTGCCGTCGAGGAGGGCCGCCTCGTCGTCGATTTCCGTGACGGTCAGAACGATGGGCTGGCCCATGCTCTCGGTCTGGAGCATGGAGCCGACCTCCACGCCTGCGGGCAGTTCGGCCACGGGCACGCGGACCATGCGTTCTTCGCTGCGCTCGCCGTAGGCGTCCTCCTTTTCGATGACGACCTTGCAGGACTCTCCGACCTCCATGCCCTCGACCGCGCCGTCAAAGCCTGCGATGACCGTCCCGGCGCCGACTTCGAAACTCAGCGGGTCGCGCTCCCGGGAGGAGTCGAACACCGTGCCGTCGTCCAGGGTTCCGGTGTAATGTACGGAGACGGTGTCGCCTTTTTTCGCCTTGCTCATGTGATGCTCCCAATCGTTCGTCCGCGCGGCGCGGATCGTTTTCACCATGTCATTGCCTATTATGAAGCCTAGAATGTTTTGAACCAAAAGGCCAGGGGGACGCGGGCATACCCGGCCCGTCGGGGGCAAGCGCGCCGAGGAGAAAAGACGCCAGCGTGTGCAGCGCCCTCTCTGTTGAAACGTATTGCTGCGTGAAGAATCAAACCTGAAAAGCCATGTTAAAAATAAGCGCCGTCCAGTGCGGAAAACTTTTCGGACTTCTGGCGGACCAGAGAAGCCATGGCAGGCTTATGGTTCCGGGACAACCCCACAAACTTGGAGCCCGACGTTCTCCCGCCCATGTCGGCCTAGTGGCCTGATCCCGCTTGCAGACGCCCTCGGGGCGGCTTCACGAACCAAATCACGGCGGCGAAAACGAGCATAAGGATTGCAGCGTACGCATAAAAGCTGTTCGTGGCCAGCATGACCGCCTGCCCCGTGACCGAATGCGAAAAAAGAGGCAACAC
The DNA here is from genome assembly GCA_030156255.1 of Desulfovibrionales bacterium. Classification (GTDB taxonomy): domain Bacteria; phylum Desulfobacterota; class Desulfovibrionia; order Desulfovibrionales; family Desulfovibrionaceae; genus JASGMV01. The sequence goes on along the minus strand of JASGMV010000026.1, from coordinate 22,778 downwards.
GGCGTCCGCAGGGAGCCCGGCGGGAGCGTCAAGCTGGTTGACCGACGTATTGATGATCCCGACCAACTCAGCGCGGTTCACCTTGGCGGCGTTTTCCCAGTAGGTCTGCGCCAGAGAGCCGCCCACGGCCATGGACATGACGCGCAAGAAATTCTGAAGTCCCGTCCCTCCCGCTACTTTTTCAGGCGGAAGATCGGACACGCCGAGAGAGGTCAGCGTGATGAGGCAAGCCGGACTTCCCGCGCCCAATATGAACATGGCCAAGGCAATGGCTCCAAAGTCGACCTGGGATGTGAACTGCGAGCGCATGAAGAAGGATGCGGCCAGCACGCACATCCCATAGGTAACGATCATTCTCGGATCTATCCGCGGCAACAGGCGGCCGATCAAAGGAGATGTCGCAACCGCGAGGAATCCCATAGGTGCGGTCGCCAGACCGGCCCACAGCGCCGTGTAGCCCATTTGCTGCTGCAACCAGAGCGGAGTGAGCACGACGTTTCCGAAAAACAAACCAAACATCAAACAGAGCGTGACGGTGGAGAGCAGCCAATTGCGCGATGCGAATACGGATAGATCAATGACCGGATTTTTATCCGTAAGCTCCCAGACAATAAGCACCGCCAACGAAATAAAAGAGATTATTCCGCAACAAACGATAAAATTCGATGCAAACCAGTCAAGTTCACGGCCTTTGTCAATCATAAACTGAAAGGTTGTGACAAATACAGTGAGCAAGATGAGACCAACGACGTCTATACGCGCCTTGCGTGTTGGCGTTTCCCTGTCGTGCACCAGCCACCATGAGACACCGCCAACAGCAAGTCCAAATGCAATGTTGATGTAGAATATCCAAGGCCATGTCCACACGTCGCAAATCCATCCGCCCAGCACAGGCCCTGCAATAGGCGCCACAACCGTGGTCATTCCCCATATCGCCAAGGCTACGGCCGATTTATCTTTGGGAAATATCGAAAGCAACAAGACAATGGACAACGGGATCAACGGGCCGCCGCCCAACCCTTGCAGAATTCGGAAAAGCAGCAGAAGCCCCAAAGATCCTGACAGTCCACAACATATGGAAAAAATTATGAATGAGGCCAAGGACACAAGAAAGACGCGAACCTGGCCGAATCGCTGCAGCAGCCACCCCGTCAAGGGGATCGTTATGGCCTCGGCCACGGCGTAGGCGGTGATGACCCACGTCCCCTCACTCGTAGAGACGCCCAAGTCGCCGGAAATCGTCGGGATGGAGACGTTGGTGATCGTGGTGTCCAGCACCACGATAAAGTTGGCCATGGAAATGAACACGGCGCCGAGGGCAAGCTTCATCCCGGAAAGCGGCGGATATGCTTCAGCGGCCATGGGAGTCTCCGCGAAGCGCCACCTTGTCGGTCCGCGCCGGCCCCGAGGACAAATCCACGGTGACATACATCGACAGCCCCACCCGGAGCGGATGTTTCTCTAATTGCTCCGGGTCAAGCTGGATTCTGACCGGCAGTCGCTGGACGACCTTGATCCAGTTTCCGGTCGCCTCCTGGGCGGGGATGGCGGCGAACACAGACCCGCTTCCTCCGGAAAAACCGACAACCCGTCCGGTGTATTCGACATCAGAACCGTAGATGTCGGAATGCAGGCGGACCGCCTGGCCGACCTGGACGCGGCGAAGCTGGTTTTCCTTGAAGTTGGCGTCCACGTAAATATTTTGAATGGGCGCGATCGTCATGAGCCTCGCCCCGGGTTGGACATATTGTCCCACCTCGACGGCTCGCCGAGACACCACCCCCGCGACGGGCGAACGAATGACCGTCCTCTGCAGATTCACCTCGGCCTGCTCCAAGGCCGCCCGGGCGGCGAGCACCTCCGGATGCGTGTCGACCGTTGCGCCGTTGATCAACGCCATGTTGGCGGCGCGAGCGCCCAGAGCTTCGTCATGCTCTCCCCGGGCCGAGGCCGACAATGCTGCGGCTCGGGCCACGGCGGCCTGGGCCTTTTGCATGACGGTCTCGGCGTTGTCGAGTTCTTCGATGGAGATGGCGCCTGTTTTGATAAGCTCCTTGCGGCGTTTCATGTCCAACTCGGCCTTGGCGAGGTCCGCCTTTGCGCGCCGAAGCTCGGCGTCGGCGCTTTTCATGGCGGACGCGGCGGCCTGGACCGTGCCTGCAAGCGTCTGATCGTTTGCGAACAACTGCCGGACCTTCTGCTCGGTCGTGGACAGCTCGGCCTTGGCCCGCGCCACGGCGATCTTCGTGTCCGTGGCGTCAAGCAACACAAGCACATCGCCGGCGTTTACCAGCTGCGTCTCGATAACCTGAACCGCCTTGACCGGACCGGCTACTTGCGGCGTTATTTGGAAGAGTTCGACGGCGGTGTATGCATTATCCGTGGAAACCGTGTCCCCCACGACAAATTCCATCCAAGCCCACCAACCGCAAGCCGCGAGCGCCAACCCGGCGGCCAACGCCGTCAACAACCGCATCCTCTTGCGGCGCAAACCTCCGCTTTTGGACGATTGGGAGATTTGCTCCTTTGCACCTAACGAATGATCCATGCTTAACTCCACTATCCATGCAATCGACAAGCGTTGCGGGACGTTCAAGAGAACGCAATGCTCGCCTGCTTCACAACGTGTTACAAAGCCAACGGAGGCGGAAAGTCTTATTTTGTCCTCCCACCTGTCCTGAGTAACATTTATGCGTTGCTATTTCATATCTTCATTCGGATTATGTTCGATGGACGACATGAGCGTATTCACAATAATAGCCTTGCGCTCTTCAATAAAAGCTTTAAAAGCATCTTGATTCCTATCGAGATAAATAGCCTCGATCATTGGACGCGCTATGAATGGGAACACACAAAGACTGAGTAAATTCACCATAAATTGCGATACATCCATTGCATTCTTAAATTTATTTAAATCGATTCTTATTTGTTCTTTCATGCGATCAGACATCAACCATTCATTTCTAAAACGGATGATAAGCGCCTCAGGATTCTTGTTGAGTTCGTTCATTATAAAATTTTGAAGATATGGATTTTCCATCAGCATATCCAGATACACATCAACAAATCGCTCAAGTTTCTTCCGAAAAAGACCATCATCGAACATGATGCCCTCTAGTCGCGGCAAAAAATGGGCGAACAGATCGTCGGACACCGCGCTGAAGAGCTTTTTTTTACTTCGAAAGTAATAATGGAGGGATGTACGGCTGATGCCCGCGGAAGTCGCGATGTCCTGCATCGAGGCGCCGTCCATTCCTTTCTGGACAAACACACGCTTGGCGGCCTCGAAGATGCGCCGTTCGGTATCGGTTTGCTCTTCCATCTGCTCCGGCATGGCTCCACCCCTTACTTTCATGTTTGACTTCATTGATTGACACTATAGTCAAACTTGGCGATCTTGTCAACCGGCTGGAAAACGCCGAATCTAGGAAGAGGTACCCTCCCCCCGCAAATGAGTGGTTCTGCAGAGTGGAATTTTCTCGTAAACCCGATCGGGGGGATTCGACATGAAGCAATCGCGCTCCGCCGACGCGCAGATCCTGAGCATTCTCAAGCAAGCCGAAAACGGCGCCCCCGTGAGCCAACTCCGCCGCGAACACGGCATGAACAGCGCCGCGTTCTACAAATAGCGCGGCAAATACGGCGGCATGGACGCCTCCATGATGGCCTGCATGAAAGACCTGGAGCAAGAGAACAGCCTGCTCAAGCGGATGTACGCCGAAGAGAAGATGAAAGCCGAAGTTGTGGCCGAGGATAAAACGAAAACGCCCTTCCACGAGCGTGGAAGGGCGTTTTTTTGACATGGGATCGACACGCGCAGCATAAAAACAACGAAATCGGAATCATCAACAGATGACGTCCCCTCTTCGAAGGCGCGCGCGAAGCTGCATGGCGGCGTCATCAAGCTTTTTAAGCTCGACAAGCTTTCTTTTCTCTGCACTCGTCGTGATAATGATCTTCTCAATTCCTCCGTTTCGAACAATAATCCTTTGCTCGGTGCTGAGGGCGAGAACAGGATCATGGGTGGCGATCAGCACAATTTTGTTGTTATCAACCAAGAGATCGAGAGCTTTGCTTTTATCCACGCCAGCGTTTTCTATTTCATCAATAAGTATGATGGGCGCCTGGCTTAACAGCGCGGTGTCCGCAATCATGAGCGCCCTGCTCTGGCCGCCTGAAAGCTGCGTAATCGGGGTCGTTTTGCCAAAGGGTTCTCCCGCCAGTTCATTCGCCCTTTCAAAAATCGTCTCCACCAAAGCGCCGATATTCTCGGCCAGCCTGCTTTCGGCGTGCATGATGAGGAAGTCCTGGACCGAGAGGTCCATCACAAAATTCATGTTTTGCGAAAGCTGCGCAATGAGCCGTCCCTCATTGGAAAAACGCGTGTCATAGGACGGCGCCGCGCCATCCACCAGAATCCTTCTTTTGGTCGGAGTGTCCGCCTGGGCCAGGCATTCGATATCCTCCAACAGCCTGCTCTTGCCGGAGCCTGTCGGCCCGACGATAGCGGTAACCTTGCCCTGTTTGAGCGTCACTTCATGGGATTCGGGCTCGCCCATCTTATTCACCCCAGGAAGGATTTTGATGGACTGAATGAGGTGGCCGCTTGTTTCTTCAAGAGATTTCATTTCCCGGATAAAAAGAAAAAAGTCCTCCAAGAAACGAGACGGGGTGGAGCCTATCCCGGAAAAGAAATCCTGGCTCAAAGACCTGCAAAGCGCGTCAAAGGAAGCATCTTGCCATTTCGAACAATCAATTTCGTGGGCGGAAAAAAAATCCTCAATCCAAGGAAACTGTTGCAGCAGTTCTTTGATCGTCAGTTCGGAAAATCTGTGCATCATCCATTAAATTCCATAAGCCTTGAGACGCCGATTTGCTTGTCCTCTCCAATGGTCCTTTCGCCAAGGCAGTATGAGCACAACGCCCCGGGCATGGTAAACCGCAGGGTCGCTCCTTGAAGGGAGCCCACCGTTGCGGTCTCGGAAAAAGCCTCCTTCAGATAAAAACTCCCCTGCCCGGTCACGCCATTGAACTGAATAATCCTTGCGCGCGGATTTACCTGACGAACTCTGAACGTGAAAACCTCACGCTCCGCTTGGGAGACGATATCGCCTTTGGTGATCACGACAATATCGGCGGACTTCAGCATGGGGCCGATCTTTTTCGGCGTATTGACGCCGCTCAAGTTATCGACAACGCAAACGGCCAGAATATCTTTTATATGGGGAGAGCAGCGGTTACAGAGCCCTGCGCTTTCCGTGACAAGATAATCGAATCCCTCGCCCCGCGCCCACTCGACAGCAGCCTCGATGTTGCTCACATAAAAATGATCGGGGCAAAGATTACCGGAAAGGCCTACTTTAACGGGAATCCCTTTCGCATGGTAGATAAGCTGGTCTTGGGCGGAAAGACAGTCGAACTTGACGACTCCGCATTTCACGTTTTGCCGCTGAAGCTCCTCCAGTGTTTTGACGATGACACAGGTCTTCCCGGAGGAAGGCGGCCCCGCGACCGTTACGAATCTCATACGAATCCCCCGGTTTCACGAAACGCTTTCATGAAGACTTCTTCCATGTCCTTTTTTAACTTTCCGATGTCGTTGCGTTTCAAAAAATCCCAGCCCAGCCAATACAACCTTTCAATATGGGAAGTGGCGTTGCGAACCTCCGGATGCACCGAGGGGAAGTAGGCGTCGGCGCACAGCTGGCCGAATTCGACGCTGCACAGAAAGTCCGTTATCTCCCCAAGCCTATCCTGAGCGCTTTTTTTGACGAGCATCTGCACAGGGCTGACCATCGCCCCCTCTTTGGGAATGCGAATGGAAATACGCTCTTTGCTTTTGATCTTCCGAGCAAAGAAATAGGGCATGATATACAGCGGAGCAACGTCGCTCTTCCCGCTGTCGACCATTTTCACCATCTCCGAGGGGTGAACGCCTGTCCTCACCGAACGGGCAAGATCCATGACGCCGTCCATGCCAAAAAGCGCATAAAATGGAAGGAGAACACCGTTGCAGAAGAACTCGGCCTGCCCGCGCATCACGACGCTGTTTTGAAACTCGGGTTTCAGGATATCTTCCCACGATTCAATGGCGGGCTTCCCCTCAAGCAAATCGTCGATTGAAACCAGCGTCAAGAGGTTTGCCGATAACATGCTAAATTGGCGGTCGGGGTCCTCGAAATCGATCTTCTCGAAATCAGCATGGAGTTTCTCGAAAGGTGGGCCCGCAAATCCTTTCTTCTCAAGAAAACGTTGCCGAAAGGATTGATGATAAAAACTGTTGATATCGGAACTGATGATTATGTCGGGAAGTTCTTCAAAAGACTCGATCGAGTCGATGTATTGGTAATATGAAAGCTCATGGTTCACATTGCCTTCAAGCAGATACTTCAATGCATTGGAGTGGGTCTTGTTATACTCTGCAGCAAAAGCTTCAAACGCCCTTGAAAATGGCATTTTCAAACCACAGGGCAGCAAAGCGAGCATGGTCAGGTCTTTCTGGCGCTCCGGATTCTTTGATAACGTAAAGTCGCCGCCTTTTTCATGCTCATCTACGCTCCGGTTAAGAAGATCGACAAACATTTCCTTATTGACCCCCATCATCGACAACGGGGTTTTCAACTTTAAGAGAGGCCCCAACTTTTCAAGAATTTCCGGTTTCTCAAATTTATCCAACCCATTCTCTTTGAATAAGCCGATAAGGTAGGGATATGTCGTCAGAATTTCATAGATACTCATATTCTCGTTTATTTTTTTAGCTATTGTTTCCATATATTGCTCCTGGAATTGCGATTCACATGGGTTGCGCCCTGATGTAACGGTTGCGACGCAGTCGTCCGGCGCTATTTCCATAAGCCATCGGCGAATGAAAGCATCTTTCAACTTTGCTTTTTGGCGTATGTGTCCGCACAGACTAAGATTCAACCGCGTCTCTGTAAAGGCCCCAGACGGCTCGCCATACGGTTGGCTGGCTTGGGATGGAGAAGTCACTACAAACTGTTTCGTTTCAGCTGGTTGAGACGCACAAAACTGTACGCCCAGGATGCTGGGCGGTTGGCGTGATAATCCGCTCCCTACACTACGTTACGTAACGTCTCTTGACACGCTTCATGTTTTCGATGAGCATTTCGTCGTTATCCATCAAGGAGTTTGAATGTTCCGTCAGTTCATGGATCTTGCTGCCCGCGACATGGAAAAAGGGTAGTCCACAGGTCTAAGCCGCCTTTGCGCCGCACTTTTGCGCGGCCCCATCTGGTTGCATGCAACCAGCCTGGACTTGTTTCATCCGAAACAGGTCTGTGAGCACGCCCTTCCTCCATCCTCCTCGTTCCGTTCGCCATTGACCGCCAGCCGCAGTTTTGGCTGGCTGCGATCCAACGCGATCGAAGCACTCCTTCGATGCAACAACAATGGAATCAAGATGAAAACACGGACATTTTCCGCAAGTCGATACGAACTGACGAACAGACTTCGCCAACTCGGCTGGAACGATCATTTCGAAGGCCTGGCGACAAACCAAGAGCTTGACCTGAACCAGGCGGCCAGAGTCCTTAGCGCGCAACGAAACCAATTCCTGGTCAGCGATGGACGCACGGAATGGCTCTGCACTCCTTCCGGAAAACTGCGGCGCCGCAAGCAACAGAACTACCCCGTTACCGGAGATTGGGTGCTTGTAGACGAAAACGTCGTGCAACGCGTCATTGCACGGAAAAACACCTTGCGCCGAGGCGAAGCAGGGTCGCGAGGGAAACAAGCCGGCGCAGCTCAACGCGAGCAACCTCTTGCTGCAAACATCGACACGGTGTTTATTGTTTGCGGACTCGATCGTGATTACAACGTACGCCGGATAGAACGCTTCTTGACGCTGGTTTACAATTGCGAAATGGCGTCCGTGATCGTCTTAACCAAAACAGACCTTCACGAATCCCCAGACGCATTCCGCGCTGAGATCGAAAGCATTGCCTTGGGCGTCCCCATCGTGCTGACCTCGACAAAGGATGGAAGCGGCGTCAAGGATCTGCATGGCTATTTGAACGTCGGGCAAACCGCCTCCATGCTCGGCTCTTCGGGAGCGGGAAAGTCTTCACTGGCAAACATGCTGCACGGCAGCGATATCCAAGCGACAGCCTCTGTCAGCAGAAGTGTCGGCAAAGGGCGCCATACAACGACATCCCGGGAGCTCATCGCCATGCCCCAAGGCGGTCTTTTAATGGACAATCCGGGCATCCGTGAAATCGCATTCCCAAAAAGCGGCGTTGGTGTGGAGGCAAGTTTTTCTGACATTCAAGAATTGGCGAAATTTTGCCGTTTCGCAAATTGCTCGCACCTGCACGAACCCGGCTGCGCAGTCCTTCACGCCGTTGATTCCGGCGAACTTTTACAAGCGCGCCTGGACAATTATCATAAAATGCAGCGCGAAATGGAATATGTTCAAGCTCGCAGTGAAAAAAGCTCCGACTGCATTGAAAAAGAACGCTGGAAGGGACTTTCTAGGAGAAGAATGATGATGAAAAATTAAGATGTTACTGTTGTTATGGGTGGTCAGATGCCCGGCCAGGACGAGGGAATTCGCTTTCTCACAGCCATGGCGAAGCAGAGTAACATGACCCCGATTTACTACATGGAAAACCCAAATGGCGCCCAGGTTGTGGTCGATTCCTGGGCGCGTCCAGCGGTTCCTGGGACTTCGGCCCCGATGATAATGCTGATATGGATCGCGTCATCGAGTACGTGTAGCTCAGCCGCGCACAGAACACCTCACAAGGGCCGGGAGGATATCTCGGCCCTTTTTACTTGTCGCCTTCGCCAAGCAACCCAGCCCTGACCAATTTCCGCGCCAGGGCATAGACATCTCTCTTGTCCGAATCTTTTCTAATCCCAATAGCCACGACAACAACCACAACCCTGCTCCCGGTCAACTGATACAGTATGCGGTACCGCTGCCCCACAGCACGAACACTTCTGTATCCGGCGAGTTCGGCCTTCAGCGGTTTTCCCTGCTTGTCGGGATCTTCGGACAATTTTTCAATGCGCTCCATCAAGCTGCTTCGTATCCGTGCATCGCGAATTGATTTCAGCAGGTCGATAGCGCTCTCGGTCAATTCAATTTCCCAAATCACAAACCGAGCTCCGACTTGACGTCAGCGAGACTTCTGGTTCGTCCCTTCTGGATGTCCCGGACTCCCTCACGGAACGCTTGCATCAAATCCGGATCGGACATGACATCCATGGTCTCGACTAGGGCCTCGTATATATCCCAAGGCATAAGCGCCAACACGGGCTTGCCGCGCTTGGTGATGGCCAGGGTATCCTTGTTCATGGCAAGATCGTCCGACAGACTGGTCAGCTTGCTACGGACCTCGGTGATGTTCATGCTTTTTTCCATGGTATCCCCCTGAAGAACTGTACACTAACCCGCACATCTAAATAGACACAAAAGGTTTGAAGGTCAAGAAGTCTCAAAGATGTCGCCGATGAGCGGAGCGCTTCACAAAATCTGATATACAACTTTTATGTTGCGATTCCAATGTGATGATTCATTTTGGGCGAAGGACTCGCCAAAATTTTAATTTCAACCATGCGAAAATATGAGAAAAAATATTTTATGTGTCCGATTTATGTGTCCGATGAAAAACGGACATTCAAAAGAAAAAGGATCTTAACCTAAACGATTAAGATCCTTGTTCTTTCTGGCGGAGCCGATGGGACTCGAACCCACGGCCTCCGGCGTGACAGGACAGGAAACCGAAGCGAATAACCCCGCCGATTTATTTGCTCTTTTCGAAGAGCTTGTCGTCATTCCGCATGAGGATGCAGGAGGCGGCAGGAGATTGCATGAAAGTGTAGAGGGCCGAGTGTACACGTTCAGACATCACCCCCTACATTATCTCCACAAAGACGGATAGCCTTGCTTTGGTATATTGAACTGAGCGAGGCGCAGCTTCTCGTCGATGGTCCAGCGTCGTCGCTGGATTTCCGTGACCACCGCAACCGTAGAAACATCATTAGCACTAGGCCTGGTCACAGGGATAGACCGACCTCCTAATTGCTTCCGCAATGTCCGCTCGAAATGGAGGCTACTTCAGTGTCAGCTTAGAAGGTCAAGAAGACTTAGCTGCTTAGGTATGGTATACACCGAAAACCTAATTTTTAGTTTTGCTCCTTGCCTTCGGCCCATTACCTTTGCACGGACTGCATAACCTTTGAAAATAGCGAAAAAAGTCTCAGGCGTTTCTTCTTCCCAGAAATCTTTAACAACAGGAACCTCAAGAGAAAATAGATCTTCAGTTTCTGGGGAATGTAGCCTTCTGTCGTGCCACTTTTTTACCTTGCGCCCTTTTTCCAGGATATCGTAAATGTTGGCATCCTTAATTATTGAAGTATTAGAGATGGTTGAGGTGGGGAGCATGCCGCTAGAATCTTTCTGTTTAGATGTTGGTAGTGGATTCGTTGTCTCTAATAGAACGTACCCCTCACTAAACCCACCTGCTTTTTGTGCCTTATTCTCTTGGTACTCAGCAAGCTCATGGCGATTAGAGTTTATAGTTTTCAGTATGGTGTCAATCACCTCGTTTACATCTGCGAGCTCTTCAATAATTGATTCATGGTTGTTTGCATCTAAAACCTCAAAACATTCTTCAACTAACTTGTCTTTTAGTAATCTTAAAAGATATTCTCCAGAGAATTTTGCCTTTTTAACTTGCTCACCACCTTCTTCTATTTTGGATGGAATGTAGTCTCTAACAAGCTTGTCAAAATTTATTCTGTTGTCAGTTGCTCCGAATGGCAGGGCCACCTGGACATGTGCGTCAGTTTTTACAAGCTGATAGTATGCATGCGATAGAATTCCTCCTTCGAGGTAAATAACTGCATCAATTTTTTTGGCGCATTCGCCTATGCGTTTCAGAACAAGCTTGTCTCTCAATAGGCGATCTTCTCTAGGCTGGATACTGATGTACCTCAGCATAGTTGTTTTGTTTTGCACTTCAATCTCAAGGCGTTCAAGATCTGCAACATTTTTTATTTCTATCCCTTTATCGAATAAAGTCTTAGGCTTGTAAGATGTGCGAGGCTGTCTTTGGTTGATGTCTGCTGGTTCGTGATACCATGGAAGTATGCCATTTTTACTTATTGACTGATCAACTCCAACAAGCCACATAACACTTAATGGCTCCTGAGCCTCTTCAGCAATCATTCGTGTTGCATGTGCGATGCTTGCTAAAGTTGACTTATCGGTTATAGTTCCTCCCCAGCCAAAGGATGAATGGAGGTTTTTCGTTACCCACTTGCCTTCATCATCAGGCGTGACAAAAAGATTTTTAAAGTTTATCTTTTTTTCAATAAAAAATTTTGAATAATCATTGGTTGTCAAATTGCTTAGGTGGTTGCTTCTTGTGTCAACTATGTATTTATCGTGGCTAAAATAGTAAAGTCCTTCAGGTAGCCCCCAAAGTGCTTCGATTTGTACTTTTCTAGCATTGGGGACGGCATAGGCAAAAGCAGAAGCTGCGGCTGGGATGAAGTTGTGAAAGATAAGTGCTAATCCGTGTTCGACAAGCTTATGTATCTCATTCTTTTGCTCTGCAAACCAACTCAATGCAGACGCTAAGTTTCTAACTTCATTTGTGCGAGGCAAGAGCTGTCTAATACGTTTGTCCTGACTAGTAACGTCCATGCGAATCACCAGTGACAGCCCAGACAATACAGAAATATCATATGCCAAGTCACAAGAAACATTTCCGATAGTTAAATCTAAGATGGCTTTTCTGTCTTGTAGAATGTAAAATCTGGTTGTTGGTAGTCCAAGCTTATTGTACTGATAAACATTAAATATTTTGTTGTAGCTAAATTTCTCTGTAGGATTAACAACAGAGAGACACCGTGGCGTATACTCTGGAAGAGCTTGTTGCGCCTTAACTTTTAGTGTTCTAGGATGGATGCCGTCAACCTCTAATGCCTCGTCAGCTTGAACCAAATATACGCAATCCCCGTCCCATATCCACTCAAAATGAATTCTTGATTGCTTGGAGAGAGCCCAGGCTGCTGCATCTTCCAATATCTTTGGTAAATTAAAAAAATTTTTACAAGCTAATATGATCTCAGGGTTAACTTCTTTGGATTTGTTTCTGCGCCAACTTCTCAGGCTGATTCTTTCGTTATGCCCAGCTAAATCCTTTGGTTTCTCGAATTCAATAGCCCAGTCTCGCATTTCTTTAGCAAAACGTCGCTCGTTTGAAAGATGCCCTTTGGCGGAAACGATGTTTGGATGCTTTTGAAGAATTAGTGGAATTTTATTCGTTGGTAGGGCGTTGTCAGTTAGGAGCTTATCCAAGCATTGAGAGAGAGGGGTTGCGATTTCACTCAGTGTCCCAGTGTTTGAATAATACTCTCCCTTAGTAGGCAGGTCCTCATCACATGCGGATGAACGAATTATAATTTTATCGTTTGGGGCGATGCCATGCTCAACCGCTGCGTAGAAAAGCTTTTTTGACCATGTTGTTACAATGTCAAGGCCTTTGTTAGAGAAAGCTTCTTTGTACTGCTGAAAAAGACTATCAGATATAACGAGGAATGGTAGTGTCCAGTGCGGAGGTAGACAGGCTAAGCCAAAGGCTTTTGCTCCGATCTTACTTTTACGAATTTTACTTGGAGAAATTCTTGTGCAAGAATTAGACGTAATAAATACGATGTTTTTTGTTGGCTTAAGTGGCGAGGGTTTGGGCATTGTTTGCTAGTTTCTTTTACCAAAAATTACGTCTGCAATGTCACAAAGATAACCTACTGCTTTGTCTGCAAAGTAGCCTGCAAGGAAGCCAATAACAAAGCTCCTTGTCCCGGACGAGTAGCCATTAGGAGCGGAAAGGCCACATTCGATCATTGCGCCGATCACAAGCCCAATAACCATAGCGACAAAGGGGGAAAGGATACGCCAAATTCGTCTGTCCTGTGACCAAAAGCCCCGCCCAACAACTCGGTAAAGATACTTTCCACCAAAAGTAGTGCCCCCTAGTAAGCCTCCGGCCATGTAGTAGATGAAAGTGGTAAATGTTTTCTTACTTGCTCCCGCTAGAGAGAGATGGGCTGTCAATATGCCGATCCAGTTGAGGAATATAACTGACAGTGATATGCTAAGCAAAGCAAAGATATAGACAAGCTCCCATCGTATCTGGACTCTTGCTTCATCAGGATATCTGCTTTTCCAGTCACCCTTCTCTCTGCCATCGGTGTGAATGTCTGGAGGGCAGCATGCTGCATCGTCGGCATTCGTTTCGCTGAATACATCTTGGGCGTTGGTGCTCTGCCGTTCGCTAGTCACATGTAGACCCCGTGGATATCATTATGATGACAAGAGTGCTTTTCTCGTTTTCGATGCAACATCGAGAAAAGGGTATATTTTGTAGTCAGCAAAATCAATTTTCCCACATGCCTCTGCCAATATTTTTCGAAAAAATTGTGAAGTTGGACTTTTTAATATATGCAGTAGCCCTTTCTGCTTTGTCCATTCGTTACATTTTGAAATGTCGTTGTAGTATAGATACTCATAGCTACCTGCTTCTTTAAAAATTTCATTAAATGAACATTCTGTCCAATCTCTGTTGTCCTTTATTCTCTGCTCAAGAGATCCATGGAAAGGAACAAGGTGTAAGTGAGCGTGGGCAGTTCCACAGGCTGTAGAAGATTCATTGTGATTGGCACCGTGCTCAAATGCTATCACCGGTTTGCCAAATTGCTGACTTAGTCTCGAAAGCATCACATTAACTGCATCTATGAACAGGCGATCCTGATAGCATGATTTCATGGAAAGGAAGTGGTACTTAGGAACGACTAATGACCAACCTTCCAGCAATGCCCCAATTGAGGCAATAGCATAAAACCTGCTGTTTGAGTATACAGGCCTGTCAACGGATAAGTACTTGTAGTTTCCATTTGCGATTGCGCAAAACCTACAGTCGCTGCATTGGTACATAGCTCGCCCTCTAGTATCGTGATGGGTCATATTCACTATTCCTAGTGGCAGTGAGACCCGAGGTCACCTTTTTAGAGTTAAAGATAAACTCACGTGGCATATCCATGTTGTCTGGAACAACGATAAGCTCTTTTGCCTTTTTCTTTTTTTGTAAGCTGTAAGAGAGAGAGTAATGGTAAGATCGAAGTTTTGAATATAAACCTCTTATAAAATTATTATCGTCATAGGTGACGAGCCATTTTAGTTTGACTTGCTTCTGTATATATTGAGCCAGATCGAAATGCTTTTTGTCGTCAAAGGTGTTGAAGTAAAGCCTATTGCCGGATCTGTAATATGGAGGATCCAAATAAACAAACTTGCTGCGGTTTTTCCTTGAGGAGAAATGAATTTTCATAAAATCCAACGCATCGATGTTAAAAATTTTTATTCTCTCTTTGTTTAATCCAATGAAGCGAATTCTGTCTTCTAGAGTTTTGTGATTAAAACGAGCGTCTAGTTTCCATTTGCCAGATTGTTTGGCCCCGCCGATCGGCCCTGCTTTATTAATGATCCCTGATCGATTGCATCGATTAAGGAAGAAAGTTGCAAAGCCAACATCGAATGATGCCCGGTCAGAATTGGTAGTCCATATCTCTCTTTGAGTAGTCCATGAGTTCATGCTTAAAGGTGTCGCGTAAATTTTTTCGATAAAACGATCTGTTTCATTTATTACAGCTGTCCAGAAAGAAAAAATCGAAGGGTCTGCGTCGTTAAGGACAATCTCTCCAACGACACCCTGACCAAGCAAGCGGAGAGCGCAGCCTGCCCCCCCCGCGAAAGGTTCATAATAGCTTCCTCCAAATCGATCATTGCGCAGAATAATTTCAGCAATAAACTTGAAGAGGCTTCCTTTACCTCCTGGGTATCGAAGTGGACTCAAAGCCGTCTTGGTTGGCATAGTTTCGAACTATTCGCTTGTGGTGTAAAGCTGCTTTAACATGCTGTAATTTAATGAGAGTCTCGACTAGGCTTTAGCTTATACAAAATTTTTATCACCTGAGCTACTTGATTGCAATATCTTAAAGTTCTCCAGCTTGATAACCCATTATATTTTTTCTTTTCTTCCCGGAATAAACCCTAAGTCCATCCCGCCATCATGGGGCCGTCATTCACCATATCCCATGCCCCAACTCACCCCGACCGAGAAGGCTATGATCCGCCGCATCCTTCGCCGCGAGCGGCGGGCGCGATTGCTTCGTGAGCAAGACTTGGCGCGGACTCGCGCCGAGAACGCGAGGCGAAATAAGGCGGTGGACGGCTGGATCGCGGTTCATCCGGCGGAGTTTGCGGATTTGATGCGCGAGAAGCGCAAGTCCGTGCCCGAGTTCCTGTCCGAGAGGAGCGCCGCGAATTTGGCGCGCAAGCTGGCTCGCAATCACGTGTACGACGTCATTCTGGCGGATGAGAAGTGAGGCCACTGCGGTGTCGCGTCATCACGCGCCGCGACCATCGCCAGCGGGGGTGAGCAAGTACGCCGAGTTGATCCGCGCCTACACCGGTCTGCAGCTCACCCCCGAGGAGGCGGAGGTTGAGGCGGCGGATTTTTTGGCGTTGTGCCACACGATCATGCACGCCGAGCTAAAAACCAGCCCAAAAAATCCCGAAAAACTTGGCGCCGGGGAGGCCGTCCGGTAAACTGAAAGGCGCCGCCAGACTTCCTTCCCGGCTCATGCGCTACTTCATCTACGCCCGTCGCTCTTCCGAAGACAAGTCCAAGCAGATTCAGTCCATCCCCAACCAACTGGAGTGGGCGGAAAGGATGCGCGACGAGCATGGACTGGAGATCATCGACACCTTCACGGACACCAAGACCGGAACCAAACCCGGCCGCGAAGCCTTCAACGCCATGGTGGAAGCCATCGAGGCCAGTCCCGAGCCGGTGGGCATTCTCTGCTGGAAGGTGAACCGCCTGGCGCGCAATCCCATCGACGAGGGCATCATCAAGTACGCCTTCATGCGCGGCAAGATCAAACACATCTTTGGCTCGGACAGACAATTCAAGGAGGGCGAAAGCCAAATCCTCATGGGCGTGGAGTTCGGCAGCGCCACGCAGTATTCCATCGACCTGAGCCACGACGTGAAGCGCGGCATGGCTCGCAAACTGGAGCAGGGCTGGATGCCGGGTTGGGCGCCGCTGGGATACTTGAACGATCCCCACGGGCTCAAGGGGACAAAACGCATCTACCGCGACAAGAAGAGTTGGGACAAGCTCCGTCGGCTCTGGGATTTCCTGTTGACGGGATAGTATTCCGTGACCAGCTTGGCGCGCATTGCCAACGACGAACTGGGATTGCGCACCCGCCTTGGCGCTCGGATTTCGGTCAGCACGATGCACAAGATTTTTCGTAATCCTTTTTACGCCGGATTCTTCCATTGGGGCGGCCAACGCTATCAAGGCCTGCACGAGCCGATGGTCACGTAGGCCGAATTCGAACACGCCGGCCGGATCATCTCCGGCGACAAGTCCCGTCAGCATCGGTATCAGCACCCATGGAACGGTTTGCTCCGCTGTGGCGAGTGCGGCTGCATGATCACCACCGAGCCGCCCAAAGTGAAAGTGCAAAAAAACGGCAACCGCCACGTTTACAAATACCTACGCTGCACCAAAAAGAAGACGGCGGTTCGATGCAGCCAGCCCTTCCTACGGTAGTCTGAATTGGAGCGGCAGGTGGAGGAACTGCTCGGCGCGATCCAAGTTCCGTAGGACTTTGTGGAGTGGGCGTTGGAAGAGCTGGAAAGGTCTCAGATAAAAGATGACCAAGCAAAAATTCGAGAGCAGGCGCAACTCCAGAAACAGCTCAACCAACTGGACGCCAAGCTCGCCACTCTGACGGACAAGCTGGTGTCTGGCGTCATTACAGACCAGACGTACCAAATAAGCCAAGCGGAGTACGAGCAGGAGCGCCGCCGCCTCCATTTGGCTCTTGAACGGGCAAATCAAGCCGGAGATGAGCTGCGGAGTAAGGCGAAGGGGCTGTTCGATTTCGCCAACGCGGCAGGCGCCGCCTTCCGTAAGGGTGACATCGAGACCCGGCGGTGTATCCTCTCCTGCCTCGGCTCGAACCTCCGCCTGAAAGACCGCAAGCTGCATGTGGAGCTGCATTCCTGCTTCCAAGGCTTCATGAACTTGAAAAAACCCAATCTGGGTAAAAACACCCCGCTCGAACCCGTCGAAACAGGCTCTGGGACAAGGCGCAAGGGGGCTTGCGGGACGGAAAATGTCAGCTGGAGCTCCCTATTGGACGAAGTTCGAACCTTCCTGCGCGAAGACTCCGGCGCCACCCTCCCCGTTCTCGACCTCCTCCCGCAAGCCTCAAGCCCCTCTCTCCTCCCTCGTGAAGATGACGAAGAGCAGGGTCAGAACCGCAACAGCCATCCAGCCATTGAAACCCAAAGGAGCCAAGCATAACATAGAGAGAAAGCCCAAGAAGGCCGCCACGGTTCGCGCCATCCCGGCATGCCCCGCCCCGACGTACATGGTCCAGCCGAACAGCAGCAGATAGAGCCCCGGCAAGATGCAGGCCATGTACACGCCAAAGACCCCGTAGGTCAGGACGGCGGTCAAGACCAGCAAGAACGCCCAGCGCCCCAGCCGCCCCAACGCGGCGTCGCGGCCTCCGGCGGCCAGCCGCTCGTAGCGCCGGTTCATCGAGCGCCAATACTTGAATCCCGACTGCTCGGCCTTGGCCGCAGTGCGGCCGGCGAAACGCCGCAGCAGCCAGACCACGCCGCCCTCCAGCAGCGTCAAAACAAGCAGCGCGTATCCCAGCGCGGCCAAGTAGGTCATCCCGACCAGAAACTTGTCGCCGGAAAGGATCGTTTCCAGTTGGTGCGGGATGGCGAGTTGATTGGCGATGAAGGGCATGGACTGGTGAATTTGCGGCCATTATAGCACAACGGGTCAAGACGACTGATACTTTTTGATCGCCTCCGCCGCCCGCTGCGCGGCGGCTCGCCACTCCTGCTCCCGCACCTCCGGCGGTTCGCTGCTTTCGGCCATGTGCTGCGCCAACTCCAGCAATTCGGCGAGTTCGCCCATGGCGTTCACCATGCGCCGCGCATCGCCCACGGTCATGTCCCCGGCGAGCGTGGGGCTGCGCAGCACCTCGTCGACGCCCGCGATGGCCGCCAGCAGATCGTCCGGCGCGGCCTCGGCCAGGTCGTCGGCCGTGATCTGCTCGGGGCGGTGGCGGATGATGGAGGAAAGGAGGGTCATGATGTGGATAAATCGTCGAAACAAAGATTATGAAATCGGCCGGCCATGCGCGTCCACCAGACCGGAGGAGCCGGAATCGCCGCCGTCGGAGGTTTTCGCTTCTTTAGCCGCCTTCTCTTTGGCGACTTTTTGCTCCACACCCTCGATCTGCCCCCGGAACCGGTCGACGCCCTTCATCTTTTGCAGCGCCTCGACCAGATCATCGGAAATCTGGTGCACACTGCGCTGCTCTTCATCCAGAATGGCGCGCAGAATGCTGTCGCTGAGCTGGTGTTGCGTATCGACCTTGCCCTCGGCGATGGCCTTGAGCATGGACGGCCCATTGGAGCCCTTGAGATAATTGAGGTCGACCTTCTTGAGATTGACGGATGTTTTCCGGTCCGGGTGCTCGTGCAGCCAGATGCGGTTGCCGCTCGCGTCCTCCAGAAATCCCTTGCCCACGCCGTCGCGGATGATGGCGCCGGAGAAGACCGGATTCTTGGCGCCCATGGTGCCCAGACGGTCGCCGGTGCTGCGCGCGAAGTCTTCGGTCACCAAGTTGGTCTTGCCCTCCTCGTGGTTCTTGATGATCTTTTCGTAAATTTCCATGAGATCGCGCGCCTCCTTCTCCTCGGCGCGGAAGAAGGTGATGTGCTTCTGCTCCAGAGTTTGCAGGGCGTGGCTCATCTCGATCTGCGCGCCGCGGTCGCCGTTGGCCGCGTCGCCCTCCAGATCCTTGATGCGCGCCACGATCTGCTGGCGCGTGGCCGTGTCATAGAAGACGCCCTTGTTCTCTTTGACGCCCTTGAAGATTTCGTTGTCCAGCTTGAGTTGGATGGACGCCTTGATGCCCTTCACGTCGAAACCGCTGGCTTTCAGTGCGCCGACGGTTAGTGGGCTAGCGTGTCCAATATTGGCAAACACCTTGCCCCATTTGAGGGCGTCTGCTTCCTTCATATCATTCATGTTACCGTTCCACGATTCCCAAACCTTTTGGGCGCCGGCCACTATGGAGCCGTCCGTGGCGAAGTTGCGGCCGAACTCGGCCATCGGATTGGCGGCCTTCATAAATTTGCCGGCTCGTCCGGAGAGGCTCTTGCCCCGCGCCTCCTCGTGCGCCCTTTCAGCATTATCAATCATCTTCATATCTGCATCGTGCTCCTTTTGGTCGATCAATCCACTCTTTAGCCGATCAGCGGTTGCTTTGCGGTCTCTCTCGAACTCGCTCTCTCCGCCAAGCATTTTGGGCATTTTGGTTTTCCAGTCGTCTTTGACTCTTTTGAAATTCCCGCCGGTCTTCCGATCCAGATAACCGGCGCCGGCGCCGATGCCTTTGCCGCCGAGAGTCAGCGGAGTCAGCATCGCGGCCGTAGCGCCGCGGCGCAGCAGCTTTCCGGCCTTCGCCCCCCACTCCATGGCCGCCTCGGTGAAATCGCTCTTGAGGCCTTCCTTCGCGGCCGTGCGCATCAAAACCGCGACGGCGATGGTCAGCAGAATCCGCTGGATCAGCGTGTCGGCGTCCAGACCGGAGACGAACTACGCGTTGACGGACTCCAGCGCGGACGAACTGCCCAAGCTGAGCTCGACCGACCCGACCAAAGACTATCGCAGCACGATCCCGATCACGAAGTAGATCGCCACGTGCGCCGGCATGAGCGCCATCGTGCCCAGCTGCGTCCAGTATTTGGTCCACGTGGAGTTGCGGGCTTCGGGGATGGCGAAGCCGATCCAGGCCAGCGGCGAGACCACCAGCAGCACCCACAGCACCACGGTGCGGATGATGAAGGCCACGATCATCTTGCAGATGGGTTCGATGATCACCAGCAGGAGCACGATGGAGGTGAGCAGCCAGAGGAACATGCTGCCCTGCGAGATCACCGTGATGTCCGGCGGCGTGTCCGTGATCGTATTGATGTTCTGGAAGGCCTCCACGTCCACGAGGCTCTTGATGGCCAACCCCGAAACCTCGCTGCCCGGCAGCGTCCCGGGAATGCCCTCGACCGCCTTGAAGGCGATCTACCCGAGATCCATCACGAACAGGCCGATGACCCAGCTGAGGTTGACCATCACCAGCGAGATGAGAATGCTGGGCAGCATTTTCTTGACGCTGTAGCTGTCCTGCTTGATGCGCAGCGTGGTCATCACCGCCAAGACGACGATGGCGGCGGCCAAGATGATGTTGGCGAAGGAACAGAATTTGCCCCACGCCCATTCGAGGCTGGAGGGGATATTGAAGGCGAACTCGATGAAATAATAGACGATGTCCATGAGCAGGTCGATGACCCACGCCAGCCCCTGCGCCAGCCAACCCAACGGCTTGTTCAGCAGGGAGAGGATCGGCGAGTTGTCGTTTTTCAGGGTGTCGACGCCCTTGTCCCCGTGCCAGTTCGGACAGTACCACGCGCCGTTTTCCTTGTACCAAGCGTCACCCTTTTCCTTATATTGCGTCGGGTGAAAAGGCTGGCAGGCGGCGGCGATGCAGTCGCCCGAGTAGATTGACTCCTTTCCGATGGTGTCTTGGCAGATGGTGTAGGGGGATCGTGCGCCTGTTCCTTCACGGAATATCTAGATCAAATTTGCTGCGTCTACACTCGGCATGGCCCACGAAAACACTGCTCCCCCGATGCCGATGGAGAGCAGGATCGCAAGACCGAATCTTTTGGTTTTGGTTTGTGGCATGATATGACTTTGCGGATCAGTTTATTTTAGCAGATGCAATATTTTTTTGCAAAATAAAACGGGGAGAAAGCGCATGCTATCTCCCCGTCGTTCGGCTGGAAAAATTGTTTAGCGTGAAGCAAGAACTCTCTTGATCCGGCGGACATCAATAAACTCTGTCCATTTGCTAACTCCGTACAGTTCAGCTGCATCTAAAGCTGCAAGATCAGCACCTATGCCGACTTTTGAGTCGAGGGCTAAGTAGACATTCTCAAACTCTCGCTGCATCTCGGGAGTCCAGGCAGCTCTCTTTTTTCTCAATTCAAATCGCATTGCCACCATCGCTTTCAACTGCACCTCCAGCGACTTTCCACTCGCCCACTCCCGCCAGCCCGTCAGTCCACCTCGCCACGCGGTCATGGCCTCCTGCGCCAGCTGCCGGATGGCGGCCTTGTGCGGAGCCATCCGCGCCTCGCGCTTCTTCCAGTTGGCCAGCTCCTCCGCACGGCCAGTTTGAAACTCGTTGATCGCCTGCCCCACGACATTTGCCGCCGCGTTGGCTAGCTGCTTCATTTCCTCCGGCGAACCGGAGACACCGATCGGGCCGAGATTGGCCGAAATCTTCAGACCGTCACTTTGGCCGGCGGCATGACCGGCTTGCGCCATCTCCGGCGCCGTCCGCTCTTCCAGATGCGGCGCGGCTTCGGAGGTCTTGCCCCACTGCCAGTCCACGCCCCAGAAAACCAGCAAGGCGACGGCGGCCAGAATGGCCGAAACGCCAAATTGAAGAACCCTCTTCCTCTTCAATGCTTGCGGGCTTTGATAGCTCCGGACTGCTGCGTATCCCATGATGCTCCTCCTTTGGCTCCGCTTCCCCTCGGAGCCGGGGTGAAATTTGGTCACCCGCTCCGAACACCGGAGCAGGATGGTGTGCGCCATCTATCTGCTCCGGCGGCGTGTTCACCAGCCGGTATGAAAATGTGTGTTGGTTTGCTCTTGCGGAGGAGAGACCTCTCCTCGTACCGCATGCTAGCAGAACGAAATGAAAAGTCAATGCAAACCACCTCGTTTTCATCTTGTGTCAACTGTAATAAAGAGAATATACATTGACGAATTGTGAAAATAAAATCTGCACAACCACAATACTTTGTATTTGAGTTCAACTCACCATTTGCATTTCATCTAGTCATTTCTCAAGTGAGGTCATTTACACGACCTTTATTGGTCGACGCCGTTTAAATCGCTATCCACAGATCAGGCTCGGAGGACTCTTTGTCCACCATGTTGGTGTCTGGCGCGGCTTGCCGCGCGAAAAACACCAACACACGGGGTCGATCTATGGAGACGACACGGGAAGCATGGATGATGGCGCTGGTGGCGCGGCTGCGGCCGGACTTCCAGCGCATCGGCGCTGCGCTTCCGGACAGGCTGTGCGTCTCCTGCGCTTTTCCCACAGGACGCCATCGCGCTCGTCGCACAACGACAGGCGAGTGCTGGAGCGCCAGTCTGGAGCGAGGCGCGCACACGGAAATTTTCATCTCACCGCAGGTTACGGACCCGCTGGAGGTGGCCGAGACGCTACTTCACGAGTTGGTGCACGCGGCTGTTGGCTTGGGTGCGGGGCATGGCCCAGAGTTCCGGATCGTCGCCACGCGCGTCGGGTTGAAGGGGCCAATGCGTGACACTCGCCTCGGGCCAGAGCTACGGGCCAAACTGGGGCGGATAGTTAAGGAATTGGGAGCGTTTCCAAACCATTGCCCCGGCGAATTAAAAACGCCTGGACAAAAACAACCCACGCGGATGCGCAAAATAGTGTGCCCCAAATGCGGCTACACCGTGCGCACCACAGCCAAATGGATCGCGGCAGGCCTGCCCACCTGCCCCTGCGGGACTCGGATGAAGGAGGAAAAGAAAAACGAG
>JASGMV010000074.1 GCA_030156255.1 Desulfovibrionales bacterium | reverse complement strand
TTCAATTTTCATTGTCATTTTCGTCTTCAAGTTATAGTGGAAGGATGTAAAAGAGTATCTGCTGTCAGCTTGGAGGCGTATTTTCCATGCATGAGGTGCTTGTCGTCGAAAGCAATCGTATGATTGCAAAGCTGCTCAAAGACACCATCGAGGAGTTGGGCGGTTTTCGGGTTGTGCTTTCTTCCAGTTTGGACGCTGCGGTGGAGCGCATCGACCATCGCGACAGCAAATTTTTTCTCGTTGTGACGAGCCTCGTGCTGCCGGGATCGCCGGACGGGCGCATTGTGGACGCCTTGCTGGAGCGTTCCGCGCCGGTGGTGGTCCTCACTTCGTCCATCAACGACAGCCAGCGCAAATCCATGCTGGACAAGGGCGTGGTGGACTATGTGCTCAAGGACCGCGAAAGCGCCGCCCATATCGCGCAGAGCGTCAAACGGTATCTCTTGAACCAGGGGATCAAGGTTTTGTGCGTGGACGACTCCGTGGGCATGCGTCGCATCATCCGCGCGTACCTTGAGCCGCACGGCTTTCATGTGCTGGAGGCCGCCAACGGGTATGACGGCGTCAAGATCCTGGAGGAGGAGAGCGACGTCCGGGTGGTTGTTACCGACTATGAGATGCCGGACATGAACGGCTTGGATTTTTGCCAGAAGGTCCGGAAGCGCTGGAGGTCGGACCAGTTGGCTATTATCGGAATTTCTTCGGCTTCGGACAAGCTGCTTTCCGTGAAATTCCTCAAGCATGGGGCCAACGACTTTTTGACCAAGCCTTTCCAGCGGGAGGAGCTGTATTGCAGGGCTATCCAGAACCTCCAGTCTTTGGAGTTCATCGAGGAGTTGCAGGCCTCCCTCAGTACGATTCGCACCATGAACGAGCGGCTCAAACGGGACCTGGAGGCGGCCAGCACGCTGCAACTCGGCTTGCTGCCAAGCGAGCCGCCGAACATTCCGGGCGTGAACGTTGCGTTCAGCTACAAGCCGTGCGACGAGTTGTCCGGCGACACCTTCAACGTATTTTCTTTGGGCGACGACTTGTTGGCGCTTTTCGTGGTGGATGTCAGCGGCCATGGAGTGCCTGCGGCGCTTCTGTCCGTCACCCTTTGCCGGTTGCTCACGCCTGATGATTTCTTGTGCGAAGCGACGGATGACGGCGAAAGAATTTCCTTGCCTCCCGGCGAAGTCTGCAAACGGTTGAACCGTCGCTTTCCCATGGATACGGACACGATGCAGTATTTCACCATCACCTACGCCGTGCTGAACGTCGCCACCCGCAGGCTGACGTACTGCGCGGCGGGGCATCCGGGGCCGTTGATCATCCGGGCGAAGGGCGACAACGTCGCCATGCGGTCCACGGCCATGGCCATCGGCTTCGCCCCTGGCGTCGAGTATGCGGAGCGTTCCGTGGAGCTGGCGCCGGGCGACCGGTTCTTCCTGTATTCCGACGGCATTGTGGAGGCCAGAAGCGTGGAGAGCGAAGAGTTCGGGACCCATCGTCTGGCCGACGTGCTGAAAAGCAACCGCGGCAAATCAATGGACGACGCGATGCGCCTGGTGGACGAGGCCGTCATGTCCTTCTGTTTCCGCATCAACGACGACCGGACGTTGGTCGGCGTCGAGATTTTGTAGACCTTGCGGGCGGCGTCCAGCAGGCGTTTCGCCTGCTCGCCGTTCTGTCTTGCTCGTGATCCGCCCTTTGGGGCGTCGTCGACCGACGCCCAGTCCATGAGACTCCCCATGCCCTTTGACGCGCAAAAAACCGAGAAAGAGCCCGCCCGCCTGTTCGAACGATTGGGGTCCGCCATCGAGCGCCGCCAAGGAGCGGGGCCCTTCGTCACTCTTGTCTCCCATACGCTGCCGTCCGGTTGGGTGCGGCTGAACGCCTCCCGCAGGGACCGCAAGGGCTTGGGCCCGCAGTTCATTCATCCGGACGGGACCCCGCATTGCCTGAAGGTCGGCAATCCCTGGTTGAGATTCTGGGCGCCGGACCGTCTGGCGTGGTGGGTCGCCGTATGCTTCGTGCTCGGCTCCGTCCATTTCACCTTGGGGCCCGTCTTCAGCATCTCGGGCTGGGGGCTTGCGGGCCGCGCCAGGGCGCTCTGGTATTTCATCGGATCGATCTTTTTCACCATGGCGTCCTATCTGCAGTACCTTGAGGCTCTCAATGCGCCGCTGGGGCCGGAGTATTTCGGAAAAGATCCGGGAGCGGGCCCTTCCATGCCGCATTGGAGATGGTTCGGATTTTTCCCGAAGCACGTCGCCTTTTGGGCGAGTTTTCCGCAATTCCTCGGAACGCTGTGCTTCAACGTCAATTGCTGGGGCGGCCTTTCCGTCAACCAGTCCGTCGCCGCGGCTTGGGAGAAGGAGTGGGCGACAGGCGTAACGGGCTCCGTATTTTTTTTGGTTTCCGCGTGGTTCGCCATTCTCGAAGTATGCCATACGCATTTCGCCTTCGAGCCTCGGAATATTTCCTGGTGGGTGGTCTGGACGAACTTCCTCGGTTGCGCGGGGTTTTTGGTGGGGGCGATCCTCGCCTTGCCCGGCGTCGGGAGCGGCTGGATTCTGTGTGCGGACAACTGGTTCAATTTCCAGGGGGGATTGTTTTTTCTTATCAGCAGCTATCTGATGCTTCCTGAATTGTTTTCGGAGTAGCGGGACGCCGCGACGATTTTTCGGTGTGGGCGACCAAGGCGGCGCCTGTTCTTTTGTCCGGGGATCGGGTAACGGAAGCGGATGCTGTACGAATTCGACGGGCAACGCCCTACAGTTGGTGAAGGAACCTACGTCAGCGAACTGGCCGACGTCATCGGCGATGTGCGCATCGGCCGCAACTGCTACATCGGACATCGCGCCGTGCTGCGCGGGGATTACGGACGCATCGAAATCGGTGACGAAACGGCCGTGGAGGAGGGCGTGGTCATTCACAGTCCTCCGCAGGAGGTCTGCTCCATCGGCCGGCGAACGACCATGGGCCACGGCGCCATCATCCACGCCAAGGTGATGAAGGACAATTGCGTCATCGGTATGGGCGCGGTGGTCAGCTTGTGGGCGGAAATAGGCGAGTGGGCCATCGTGGCGGAAGGCAGCGTGGTCAAGTTGCGCGACGTCGTGCCCGACCGCGTGATGGTCGCGGGCGCTCCGGCCAAAGTGATTCGGCCCCTGGAGCCCAAGGATGAAGAAATGTGGAACTGGGGCAAGCAGCTCTATATCGATCTGGCCGCACGTTATCTGCGGTGCGGCGGGTTGAAGCCCCTGAAGTGAAGGGACGGCGGAAACGCGAAGGCGTTCGCGCGCTTTCGCCTCCCAAGAGAGAGATCAGGTTGTGGACATTGGAACGGCCGGATCGCGGGATGCGCCGGCTTGGCTGGAGCTTGCGCGCGAAGTGGAGCATCTGTTCGGGCCCATGGCCGACGAGCCCGTCTTCCGGGCGGCGCTGCAGGCGGCGATCCTCGGCGGACGCGGGCTGTGCGCCTGGGACGGCGGCCGGCTGTGCGGGGCCGTCGCCGTGTGTCAGGACGACAACTCCATAGCCTGGCTGGCCGTGGCCGAAGATTGCCGGGGACAAGGCGTGGGCAAAGCCCTGGCCCTGGCCGCCATGGAACGGCTCCTGAATCCTTTGCGCCCGGTCGTTGTGCAGACGTTTGCGCCGGGGGCGAAAGAGGGCGAGTCCGCCCGGCGGCTTTACGCGTCCTTGGGATTCCGGGACGGTGATCCTCTGGAGCCCACGCCGACCGGTTTCCCCACGGTGCGCATGACCCGGCCTGTTCAGGCCTCTTTAGAAGATGGCGTTTGAAAAGTTTGCTTGACGGCGGGGCAGCCCGCCTGAATCCGTCAGACCGATAACGGCGGCGAATGCGCGGCGCGTTTTGTTTTGTCGAAAAAAAAGGCCCGCCCCCAAACGGGAGCGGGCCGGCGTTAGCGCTCTTGAATGCTTACCAACGCTGGGGGCGGGGCCGCGCCTCGTTGACCTTGAGGGTGCGGCCGCCGAAAGAAGCGCCGTTCATGGCCTGAACGGCGTCATCGGCGCCAGCGTCTTCGATTTCCACGAAGCCGAAGCCGCGGGGGCGACCGGTTTCACGGTCGGTGATGAGTTTGACCGAGATGACTTCGCCGAATTCGCTGAAAGCAGCGCGCAGTTCGTCTTCGGTGGCTTGGAAAGGCAGGTTGCCGACGTAGATGTTCTTGGACATTCCAAATGACCTCTATAAGATAAAAAGGTGAATAAAGGCGGATGAGCTAAGGCGTCGGTCACTGAGAAGTTTAGGAACACCGTCACGTCATCGTCGCATAAAAAAAAGCAGGTTTCGAACGATCGGTTTGCAAAACCGATAACCGCTCGCTTTCCTGGCAAACAATGTAAACATTTTC
Source organism: Desulfovibrionales bacterium (assembly GCA_030156255.1). Lineage (GTDB taxonomy): Bacteria > Desulfobacterota > Desulfovibrionia > Desulfovibrionales > Desulfovibrionaceae > JASGMV01. The sequence goes on along the minus strand of JASGMV010000074.1, from coordinate 10,978 downwards.
ATCCTACATGAGGATGTTGTCAAGAAAATTTTTCATTCAGATGAAATGAAAAGAAAAAATGAAGAAACTCCGGTCCTTGCCCTCTGAATGCAGCGTCGGTGCGGTTTAGAAATAATGTTTAAATTACAATAGATTAAATTTTTATTGCGGAGGAGGGTCCCCCTTTGCCAATTCCACAAAAACAGGTATGGTCTCGCCGCGCATCAGCAGGGAATTTGTTTTTGTTCGGCGTCGATTTCAGTCCTACTGGCGGCGGCGACGCTATGGGGTATGGCTGGAGGGCCGCCGGCGATTTCTCGCTCCTCCGTTGTGCAATCATGCGGCGATCAGCGATCGCCGCCAGTGTGACTCTGCCTGGACTGGCTGCATTTAAAATCCATGGCTCGGGCCGTGGGGAAATTTAAGGGAGCGAGCATGCATCAGGGTGTGACGGCCTGGGGAGGGCTGCGGAAAGGCGCAGGCGGCGCTTCCTGGCCTGCTCTGCAAATTGGCGACCTCCGGGTTCCGTCGCCGATCGTTCAGGGGGGAATGGCGGTAGGGATTTCTCTGTCCGGCTTGGCTTCGGCCGTGGCCAACGCAGGGGGAATCGGCGTCATCGCCACGGCTGGGATCGGTTGGGACGAACCTGATTTCGAGACCAATTTTCGTGAGGCGAACATTCGCGCCTTGCGTCGCCACATCCGTATCGCTCGCGCCCAATCGAACGGCGTGCTTGGCGTCAACATTATGGTCGCTTTGACCAACTACGACGACCTCGCCGCCACTGCGGTGGAGGAAGGCGTCGACATCATCTTTTCCGGCGCCGGATTGCCGCTCACCCTCCCCAAGTTCACCCAAGGCGCCAATTCCCCGAAGCTGGCGCCCATCGTGTCTTCCGGTCGGGCTGCGGATATTGTCTGCCGCAAATGGCGCTCCCACTACAAGCGCCTGCCCGACGTTGTCGTGGTGGAAGGGCCCAAGGCCGGCGGACATCTCGGGTTCAAACCCGAACAGATCGACCGTCAGGAGTACGCCTTGGGCAAGATTCTACCTGAGGTTCTGGAGACCCTGGCGCCCTATGAGGCGTTGGCCGGCCGGCCGATTCCGGTCATCGCCGCCGGCGGCGTTTACTCCGGCGCCGACGTCTGGTCCATGCTGCGCCTGGGCGCCGCCGGCTGCCAGATGGGCACCCGATTTGTGGCGACCGAAGAATGCGACGCCTCCGACAACTTCAAGCAGAGCTATCTTGCGGCCAAAAAAGAAGACATCCAGATTATTCAAAGCCCGGTGGGACTGCCTGGACGGGCTATTGCAAATTGTTTGACGCGGGAGGCGGCCAAAGGCTCCAGGATGCCCGGCAGGTGCCTGCTCAATTGCCTGAAAAGCTGCACCGGCCCCAAAGCCTGTTTCTGCATCTCCGCCAGATTGATTCAGGCCAGATGCGGGGACGTGCTTGAAGGCTTGGTTTTCGCCGGCGAGAACGCCTGGCGGGTGAACGAAATCGTCTCCGTCCCGGAACTGATGGACTCTCTGGCGCAGGAGTACGAGAGTCGGGAGCTTATGGAGCGGGCTTCGTTGATCTTGGAGATCGGCCGGGAGGCTGCGTCTCCGGCGTGACGGACTGGTTGACGACGGTCACCGCGCGGCGAAATCGGCGGCGACCTCTGGGGATCTTGTGTCGCAAGTTTTTTCTTCAATCTGCCGATATTGCAAACTTTTCAAATAAAAACTACGTTTTTGATCTAGATGATCAAGAGGCGCGCGGGCCGGCGGTCGGTCTGTATTGCTCCCTGAGGCGACACGGTTTCAGGGAGGTTTTGGCGCTTGTAAAGAGGCGCAGGCGAGGAGATAATGGAAAAAAGGGAGCGCACCGGATCGGCGCTGGCGTTTCTGGGCGGCCCGAAGATCACCGTACTTCTTGGAGCCGTTTCACTTTGAAAAAGTTCAACGGCTCGGCGAGGATTTCAATCGTAAAATGCTTTAAAGTTCAACGGCTCTAACAACCAAATGACGGAGGCTTGCGGAAAATGCGGCGACTGATGTGCGCCATGGTTTGGGCTGCTGCGATCGGAGTTGCGTTGCTGGCGGGGTGCAGTTCCGTGATTGTGGACAGCAATCTGACGAGACGGCAGGCCGTGTGCGAGAACCAGCCGCCCGACGTGTCGCCGGACGCGCAGGAGCGCCTTGAACTGGTGGACGTCCGATATTACGGTTTTGACGGGAAAGAGCATCAAGGCCAGGTCGTCATCAACAAGGGCTTGGCCGGGGACATTCGCAAAGTCTTCGCCGTCATTCTGGAGAGCCGTTTTCCCGTGGCGAGCGTTTTGCCCGTAGCGCATCCCGAGATTCAGAAGAAAGGCCTGTATGGGCTTTCGCCGAACACGAACAATACTTCGGCCTACGTCTGGCGGCCCGTGACGGGGGGAAGAAAGCCCTCCATGCATTCGTTCGGATTGGCTATCGACATCAATCCCCGCCAGAACCCCTACATCCGTGGCGAGCGGGTCCTGCCCCCCGGCTCGCGGTACGATCCGGCGGCGCCAGGGACGTTGACGCCGGATTCTCCCGTTGTCCGGGCGTTCAAGGCCATGGGATGGACGTGGGGCGGCGACTGGGCCGCGTTGGGGCTTTTGGATTACATGCATTTCGAGAAGATTCCGCCGGATCAAGAAGATTGGGTGCGCCGCCGTCTGGTCGGCGGCCTCAAGGTTGATGAGAGCGCCGCCCGTAGAGACTGAGGGCCCATTGAATTTTCGATCGCGCTTTTCGTTGGGATGCGCGGGAAAAGAGTGCTTACCTATTTGTAATTGCAACAAGAAGATTGAAAAGAAAGCGAAGGGGAGTTTTTCTGCAGAAAGGTTCTCCTCCTGCGGAACTCATAAATCCTGTTCCACTGGCCCCTCTTTGTCGCGTAATTCCGCTTTCAGTTCGCGTAGTTCGGCGAGCAGCTCGGAAACCATCCCTTCCAGGCGGGCGACCGCGGCTTGGAGGCGGTGGACCTCGTGGAGCGTGGTTTCTTGCGTGCGCCGCTCGTCCTCTTTTTTCTTCATGAACGCCTTTTGTGCGTATTCCGCATCGTGCGCCATGGCTCTTCTCCTTCTTTGCGGCTCCCCGCTCTGTGGCGGCGGATCGCGCCCCCGTTGCGGACCAGCCGTGTTCGGTTTTCAATCGCGCTTGGCGCGCCAAAATGATCGTACTATATTATTTACAAAACCTTGTACGGGTATGCAAGGTGAGAGCGGACCGCTTTGCATTCGACCGTGAACGTTTTTTGTTTCCGGAGTTCGGAAGCTGCGAATGGTTTCGATGGGTTGGCGGCGCGTTATCCCGACCGCTGCATGGAGGCTTCGGGGCGGTCGGCCACGGCGGCTCTTGACCCGCCTCCCGGCTGCGGATAAACAGCTTGTTCTTGGCGGGGCGGCGCGTTTTGGGCGCGGCGTTGTGTTTGTCGGCCCTGGCGATCTTGACCTTCAACGGCCGGGGCTCCACCCGGCCGCATTGGAATCATCCCCAAATTTTCGACGGAGCGTTCTATGATCAACCACAAGGGCATCTCCACGCGTTGCGTCTGGGCCGGCGAAGAGGATCGTGTTGCGGGCGCGCCCACCCAGGTTCCGGTGGTGCACAGCGTCGCCTTCGGGTACCGGGATGTGGAGCATTGGAGAGACGCGGCCTTGGGACGGGCTTGCGGCCATATTTACGGGCGCAACACCAATCCCACGGTGTCGGCTTTGGAGGAGAAGGTTCGCCTGTTGGAAAACGCCGAGGCCGCGACCAGCGCGGCCACGGGCATGGCGGCTATTTCCTCCGTGCTGTTCGCCTTGCTGTCGCCCGGCGATCGGGTCGTCTCGGTTAAAGATACATACGGCGGGACCAACGTTGTTTTCAGGGAATTTTTGTCCAGGTTCGGAATTCACTCCACGCTGTGCGACACCACGGACCATGAATCCATAGAGGCGGAAATCGCGAAGGGGTGCAAGGCGCTTTACTTGGAGAGCCCGACCAATCCAACGATCAAAGTGGTGGATATCGGGCGGTTGGCCGCCGCCGGCCGCTCCTCCGGGGCCTTGGTGGTGGTCGACAACACCTTTGCGACGCCTGTCAACCAGAATCCCCTGGAGCTTGGCGCCCACTTGGTGGTCCACAGCGCAACGAAATATTTGAGCGGCCACGCCGACGCCTTGGGCGGTTTGATCTGCGGGGACAAGGAGTTGGTCGAGCAGGTCTATCATTATCGGGAAATCAACGGCACGGCGCTGGATCCCATGTCCGCCTATCTGATATTGCGTGGAATCAAGACATTGAGCCTGCGCATCGAACGCCAGAATGACAGTGCGTTGAAGATTGCGCAGTTTCTGGAGGGCAGACCCGAGATCGGCCGGGTGTTTTATCCGGGCCTGGCCTCCGACCCTGGCCATGCAATCGCCAAGCGGCAGATGCGCGGCTTTGGCGGAATGCTGAGCTTCAAGCTTCAGGAGGATTCGCTGGAGGCTGTCTCGCGTTTTTTGCCAGCCTTGAAATTGGCGCACATGGCGGCCAATCTTGGGTCGGTGGAGACCATCGCAGGGCCGCCGGCCACCACCAGCCACGTGGAGTGTACGGCCGAGGAGCGCGCGGCGATGGGCGTTCCGGAAGGGTTGGTCCGCTACTCCGTGGGCGTCGAGGACGCCCAGGACCTCATGGACGACCTCGCCCAGGCTCTCGAAGCCGGGTGAGGCGAGGCCTCGAGCCGCTTTCGAGGCGCAACCTGAAACTGTTGTGATCAAGGAGAGTCATCATGGATCCCAAGGAGTACACGTTGTTCAGCGGCGGCGCCGGCGGAGCGGAGGCTTGTTTCGGCGAATGCGCCGAGAAGTACGGGGTGGAAGAGGTCAATTTCACTTTCGAGGGACACAAGCCGGCGCGGTTGCGCGGGCTGCGCCATCTGACGCCCGAAGAGCTGACCAAGAAGGACGTGAGCTTGGTGTACGTATCGAAGTTGTTGCATCGCAGCTTCACCAACGCTCCGTTCATGCGGTCCGTGTTGCAGACGATCATGCACCAAGTGAACAGCGGCCTTGAAGTATTCGTGGTCGGGACGCTGCAGGAAGACGGAACGGTCAAAGGCGGCACGGGCTGGGGCGCCGAGTTCTCCAAAATTTGCAACAAGCCGCTTTTCGTCTTCGATCAGGAGAAAAATCAATGGTTCAGATGGGATCATGAGAAAAGCGCCTGGGGCCCGCAGGAGGCTCCGGTCATTTCCCAAAAGCATTTTTCCGGGACGGGCACTCGCTTTTTGTCCGACAACGGCCGGAAGGCCATCGAGGATTTGTTCGTCCGCTCCTTTGAGTAGGACGGCCGCAGCCGGATGTCCGCAAAAGAAGAAGGCCCGCCGCCTCATGCGAGGCGACGGGCCTGTTTATAAGACGTTGACTGCGTCGTCTTTACTAATAGCGGGGGCCCCGTTCGGGCCGCGGCTTCGCCTCGTTCACCTTCAGGTTGCGGCCGCCGAAGTCCGCTCCGTCGAGGTTCTTGATGGCTTCCTCGGCGCCCTGGTTGTCCATCTCCACAAAGCCGAAGCCGCGGGGGCGGCCGGTTTCGCGGTCGGAGATGAGGTTGATCGAGATGATTTCGCCGTAAGCTTCAAAAGCGTTGCGCACCTCTTCCTCAGAGGCGGACCAGGGCAGATTGCCGACATACAACTTTTTGGACATGCGATACTTCCTCCAAAATAATACAAGAAAAGAACCCCGACGTTCGCGGCGCGGCCAGGCGTCAGGGCGTTGAAGGTCGCCGCCTTGCTATGCCCGGACTTTTGCCGTTCGCGCCTCAACTGAAAACCCACACTCCAACATTTACATATTGGAAGAACGGACACTACAACTCATTCTGTAAAAAAAGCAAGAGAAAAATCAAACAGGTTTTCAGTAGGTTGTTTTGTATAAGTTGCATGCGTTCGGGAAGAGTCGGCTCGCGCCGTCTTGACCGCCAGACGGAAAGGCGAACGCTGTCTTCCGTATGTTGCACCCATGAATAACGAACGGTTACGTCCCGGTCGCATGGGACGCATCAAACCCGTTCGGCATTGATGATGCGCCGCCCCCCCCTCGTATTTTTTTTTCGAAAGATCATTGCCATAACGCTTTGGCTATCATATGCTCGCCGTATGGACTATCTCGGACGATACGTCAAAGCGCGCCGCCTGGCGCTGCAAGCTGAGCAGGGAGGCTTTTCCATACGCAAACTCGCCGCCAGAGTGGGGGTGCATCACTCCTATCTGAGCAAGCTTGAGCGGGGAGAGTCGGCCCCCTTGACCGAAAAGCGCATCCAGGATTTGGCCAGAGAGCTGGAGGAAGACCCGGAATTGTTGTTGGCGCTCGCCGGCAAACTTTCCGAACGATTGACCATGTTGGCGGCGAAAAATCCACCCAAGTTCTTGAATTGCATAAAGAAAATAGCTGCAAAGGGTGAGAGCTGGCCTGTGTTCGATGTGCAGAGCCTTCCCGCGTTGCTGCATCGGGAGATGAAAGAGCGCAACAACCTGGAGCGCAAATTAAAGTTCTACGAGCAGGAGCGCGAGGCCATTCTGGACAACCTCCGCAACACGGTTGTGGAGTATCTGGACAGCAACCTGAACCTTATCTGGGTCAGCGATGCGGCGCTCAAGAGGCTCGGCTGCACGAGAGACGAGGTGGTCGGTGGCAAATGCCACAAGGCGCTCAAGAGGTGCGACGTTCCTTGCTCCCATTGCGCAGCGATCAAAAGCATTGAAACCGGAAAGATATGGGAGGAGTCCTACGAATCGGAAGACGGACACCATTGGGTGCTTCGAGGGGTGCCTTTAACCGACGAAACCGGCAAAGTGAAGCGCGTCTTTCACTTTTCCTTCGACGTGACCGCGCTGGAGAACGCCGAGGAGGCGCTCGCCGAAAGTGAACGCCGCTGGCGTTTGGCTCTTGAGGGGGCCAAACTGGGAGTGTGGGAGGTTGGGGAGGATGTCGAGCGGCTTTATTTATCGCCTCAGTGGTTGGCCATGCTGGGGTACGGCCCTGAAGACGACGCCTCGTTGAATCTCCGCGACATGGTGCATCCGGACGAGTTTCCCAGAGTGTTCGCCGAATTTCAACGCCATCTGCATGGCGAGATTCCGGTTTTCGACAGCGAGCACAGGTTGATGAGTAAGAATGGAACCTGGAAATGGGTCCACGCCAGGGGGATGGTCATCCGGGACGAGCAGGCGCGTGTGCAGCGCGTTCTCGGCGTCATGTTCGACGTGGACGAGCAGAAATTCGCCGAATTGGAGTTGAAAGCCTCCGAGGCCAGGTATCGCGACCTGTTCGAGCAGGCGCCTATCGGCATTTACACGGCCTTGGCCGACGGAGTATTCGTCGCCGTCAATACGCGGCTTGCGGAGCTGTTCGGCTATGTTTCCCCGAAAGATATGCAGGCGCGGGTTCGGACGGTGGAGGAATCCTTTGAAAATCCGGAGGATTGGCCCCGACTGTTAAGGCTGCTGGACCGGCGGGGAGTGGTCATGGATTTCGAACGCCAAGTTCGGCGCGCAGACGGTTCTCTGCTTTGGACGTCGAGCACGGTGCGCGCCGAGCGCGACGAATCGAGCCGGACCACGTCTTTGATCGCCTTTGTCCAGGACGTGCAGGCCGCCAAGGAAGCCGAGGAGGCCATGAATCAGGCCAGGCGCCAGCTTTTGGGCGTCATGGAGCAGCTGCAGGCCGGCGTGTTCGTGGTGGATCCTTCCACGAACAAAATCATTTACGCGAACACGTTTTTGAATGAAGCGTTAGGGTTCGACGTGGTGGATAGAACCCCGGACGACATGCTGTTCGATAATCAGGAGAACCCCTTTTGTTTGGATGAAGCGTCCTTCTGTCGATATGGGGACGCGTTGTCCCGGGAATTGCGGCTGGGCAACGGCCGCTGGCATCTATGCCAGGGCAAGGTGGCTCCCTGGCCCGGCATGGCCAAGGTCGTTCTCGTGGTGGCCACGGACATCACCGAAATCAAGCAGGCGCAGGAGGTCCGGGAAGATGTGGAGCGGATCATGCGCCACGACCTGAAAAGCCCTCTTTCCGGGGTGATCAATATCCCTGATCTGATTCTGGAAAGCGTTGAACTGCCGGAAGAGGAGACAAGGCTGCTGGAGGCCGTCAAGTCCGCCGGCCGCAAGATGCTTCGGCTCATCAATGCGTCGCTGGCTCTTCGCCAGATGGAGATGGGCCAATTCGTGCTGAAAAAAGAACAGGTGGACGTTCTGCAGCTGATGCAGGAGATACTCGATGAAAACTCCGCCACTTGTCTGGATCTGGGCGTCTCCATACGGCTGCGCCGCCAGGGCCGGGCGGTGGAGCGGGGCGAGAGCCTGCATATCGCCGGCGACGTTGATTTGCTGAACTCTCTTTTTTCCAATTTGATCAAAAACGCAATAGAAGCGACGCCTTACGGGCAGTCCGTACGGGTAGAGTTGGATGCTCGCGATGAAAAGTTGCAGGTCTCCTTTTGGAATCCGGGACGAGTACCGCCTGAAGTCGAACAACGATTTTTCGAAAAATACGCCACGGCGGGCAAAGTTGGCGGTACGGGGCTTGGAACCTACTCCGCTCGGCTTATGGCCAGAGCGCATGGAGGCGACATCTCCATGAGCTCTTCGAACGAGGCGGGCACGACGGTTACGGTGGTTTTGCCGTATACGCACAGAGGCAATAATGAGTGAAGAATATCTTTATATCGCCCGACAGCCGATTTTTGACTGCGCAGGCAAGGTTTGGGGCTGCAGGCTGCTGTACCGGGAAAACGAACTAGCCGGGAAGGCGTCTTATCTGGACGGGGAGGAAGCCACGTTGCGGGTGGCGGCCAGTTTACTGGTCTCTCCGGATCACGGCTACAGCCATAGCTACACCGTCTTGTCCGTGTCCCGGGATTTTTTGCTGCAGGGCATGGTCCAGGGTCTGGGGGTGGAAAAGCTGGTGGTGAGCATCCCGGGGGGCATCATAAAGGACGCCCCGGTGATTGAGGCCCTGACGGAGCTGAAGCGGCAAGGCTGCATGCTTTCCGTAGATATTCTGGGGCTTCAATGGTGCCAGGGAGCGGATGAGGAGCCGTTGTTCGACGTGGTGGAGGTTCCGTGGTCCGAGTTGTCGCTCGGCCTGGAAAGAACGGGCTGTCTTGGCGCCCAGTTGCTGGTCAAGCGCATAGAAACCCATGAACAGGCCGACCGGGCCATCCAGGCCGGCGCCCAGCTGCTTCAAGGCTTTTTTTTCGAAAAACCGAGAACCTTCCAAGTGCGTCCCCTGAGTTCCACTTCGCTGAGCCGGTTGAGAATTTTGCAGATACTTGAGGCGCATAGCGAGGATTTGGACCAACTGACCGAAGCCGTGGAGTCGGACGTCTCCCTGGCCTTGCGTCTTCTCAAGTTGATCAACTCCGCGAGCTTCGCCCTGTCGCGGCGCATCGAGTCGGTGCATCAGGCGGTCGTGCTGGTAGGGTGGAACAAGCTTAGGAATTGGCTGCGGCTTATTGTCATTACGGACATGGCTCCATCCCGGGCGACCAACGAATTGGCTTACGCCTCGGCCGTGCGGGCCAAGTTCCTGGAGTTGGCCGCCATTTATACGGACCGGGATGAATTGTCCGACAAGCTGTACATGCTGGGTTTGTTTTCGTTGCTCGAAGCCATGCTTGAGAAGAGCTTTACCGACATCTTCCGCGAGCTGAAGCTGGACGAAGACGTGAGCTCCGCGCTGCTGGAGGGCGCCGGTCCCTTGAAGTCCTGGCTGTCTCTGGCTCGGTTGATGGACACCGGAGCGTGGCTTGCGCTGGACGCCCTGGCCGCGGAACTGGGCCTGAGCATGAAAATGATCTCCCGGTGCCGCATCGAAGCCTTTGATTGGGCCAAGGAGTTTTTTCAGTCCATGAGGTGAGGACGCCCGGCTACTGCGTTTTTACAACCCGCATGCTTTCCGCCATGCGCAAGAAGGCCGGCATGTAGCGCGAGAAGCGTTGCTCGACGCTGGCGGGAGTCTCGCTCGGCGTGGCCGAGCGCACGTCCATTTGCAGCGCCGCAAGCCGGTTTCCGATGACCGTGTAGACCCACAAGGTCTGCATGAGGTAAACGCCGGGTTTCTCCCTTTTTTGCACGAACCAGCGGGCCGGCCTGCCGCCCATCTGCATTTTCCCCGCTTGGCAGCCCTTGGATTCCCCGCACCAACGCTCATCCATGAGTTCGTCCACCGCTTCGTTCAAAACGCGCAGCGACGTCTCGTTGTCGATGTTTTTTTCCATAAGGTCGGGATGGGGCGCCGTGAACAGCAGAAGGCGCTCAAACCCGTGGCCGTTGTCGCTGTACACGGCGGAGGCTCCCGCCGGCGCAGGAGTTTCCTTCCAGGTGGCCGGATAGTCCAGAACCAGCTCCAGCCCGCTGAGCGGGTCGGTGTGGACGAGCTGTTTGACGAAGCCTTTCGCCATCATTCGGTCCGGCCGTTTGGCGAACTCGGGATGGTTGCGCAGCAAGGCTTCGCGCAGGGGAGAGTTCGCCAGCCCCTTGGCCCTGGCCTGGATGATGGACAGGGTGTTGTTGCATGGAGCGCAGGAAAAATTCAACGTGTCCGCGTCCTTTTCCCATTTGGAGCGGAATCTCGCCTGCGTCTGCTCCGGCGTCTCGCCCGGCTTGGCGACAAGGCGCTCCACCGCCTCCACGGACGGGCCAAACTGGCCTTTGAAGTCCGAAAGGGCGTCATACAGCCGGGGCGCCAGAGGCGGACAGGCCTTGAAACAGCGCTCCGCATAGACTTTTTGTTGCCAGTAGCTGGAATATACCAAAGCGTCTTCCTGCTCCAGGTTCGTCCGCCCCAGGGAGTCGTTTTGCGCCGCGGCGGGGCCGGCGAGGATGAACAAAAGAAAAACGACGAAGAAAACGACGGCGTTCAAGCGGACTCCTTTGCGTTGCGGGTGGGACAGCAGAATAGCCGGTAGGGGAGGGGCGGTCAACGCGGGGCGTGTGAGG
>JASGMV010000025.1 GCA_030156255.1 Desulfovibrionales bacterium | reverse complement strand
AGAAAGTTTTCGGGAAAGAGGGTGGGGTCCGGGGAGGGGAAAAAACCCTTTTTCAAAAGGGGCTTTCCCCCTCCCCGGTCTTCGTAAACAAGCCTAGGCGGTCGCTTCTTCGATTTGGGAGGGGCCCGCTGCGTTGTCCGTTTTTCTGAAACGGCCGAGTTTGGCTTTGTTCATGGGGCGCCGCGCGTCGAAGTAGCCGCAGGCGCGGTAGTACCGCAGATCCTCGAACCAGAGCTTTGCGAAGGTTCGGTCTTTGAGCAGCCGGCGGACTGCCTTGGCGGGCGAGCTTCGGAATTCCAGCATGGGGCCGAACAGGGTGGAGGGGTCGCGGAAGCACTCCCAGTCGCACTGCTTGCACCACGGTTCGGCGTTGAGCTTGGACAAGTCCAGGTCCCAGAGCTTGCCCAGATTTTCCTCTCCCCGGTAGCCGCACGGGTAGACGTCCATGTTGCAGGCGTCCACGAAGAAGAAATCGACGCCGCCGCGGCAGGCGAACCCGCCGGAGTCGCCGCGGTAGCCTTGGATGAGCTCGTGCAGAGCCGAACGGGGGGAAAAGATGCGCAGCCGCGGGCGAAATTCCGGGATCACGTCCAGGAGGGCCTGGAACAGCCACGGCTTTTCTTCGTTCCGGAAGCGGATGAAGTCCTCCACCGAGGTGGCGGCGTACACGGCCCTGTCGGCTTGGGCGTCCTCGAAGCTCATGGGGTAGCAGGCGTTGACCATCGTAAAGCCCAGGGACTCCACAAAGGAGTAGAACGCCCGGAAGGCGCTACGGAACTGTCTGGAAAACAGTTCGGGATCGAATGTCCGGTCGGAGCGCAGCCCGGTGATGGGCTCCGGGCCGCCGGTGAGCCGGTTGACGCCCAGATTGGCGGAAGGGTAGACGCCGTATTGTTCAAAAATGGGCAGGGCTTTTTCAATCCCTTTGACGACTCCCGGGAGCCCGCGGTTCTTCTCGTGGGTTTCCGGGTGCGCGGAGTCCAGGCTGATCCAGAAGTTGCGCACCGGTGAGTTGGCCAGGCGCGCGGCGATGCTGTGGATGCGCGCTTCGAAGTCCGGTTTGTCCGAACCTCTCAAAAAAAAGCCGTTCGTCCCGGTGCGGATATATGGAATGCCCGCCCGCCCTGCGTAGCGCATGAGTTCGAGCACGTCGTCGAGGTGGAGCATGGGCTCGCCGCCCGTGAAGGAGATGGCCGCAACGCCGCGTTCGGCCATGGCGTCGATGAGCCATTTGACCCGATTCGGCTCCAGGGTGGAGCGATTGAACCGGTTGGAGGCGCGCATGGCGCATTGTCCGCAGGCCGCATTGCATTGGTCGGTGTATTGGATCACGATCTGGGGCGGGATGCGGCCGCCGAAGAGTGTGCGAAGAAGACCGGTTGCGAGTTTGTCTTTCATGTCGTCCCCGTGGCTGGCGGTTACCGTGCAGGGAACACGATGCCACGCGGATGTTACAGGGAAGAGACAAATTCGCTACGGTTTTCGGACGACTTCGGATGAACTCAGGGCTCCAGAGAGATGCAGGCCTTGGGACAGATATTGACGGCTTCGCGGATGTCCTCCTCGAAGGCCTGATCGTGAAGAACCACGATGCGGTCCGTATCCTCGTCAAAGGCGAAGAAATCCGGCGCCGTCTCCACGCAGCCCATGCAGAGGATGCAGCAGACGTGGTCCAGGGCGATGTCTTTCATATCGCTAGTCGGGGAGCCGGCTGAATCGGAAGACGGGATTGGCTGTCGGGACATGGATTTTGCCGGTGTTGATGGATTTTTTGATTTGCTCCAGAGCATCCAGGGTTTCGGCCGGGATCAGCACTTTGGTGTAGCGCATGTCCGAGAGCCCCACGGCGCTGGAGCTGAGATTCATGACGTAGACCGTATTCTGGAAGCGATTGGCCATGATGTCGCGCAGGATGTTGTACACGGCCAGGTCCAGGCGTTTGATGACGCTGGTGAGCACGTATCCCGGGGCCAGGCCGTCCTGGTCCTGGTCCACGCCGATGGCGAATTGGCCGTTTTTGCGCGCCGCATCGATCACGCCGGCGCCTGAGGCGCCGGCCGCGGCGAAGATGATGTCCGCGCCGCGCTTGTACATATTCGTGGCGATGGCCTCGGCGGTCTTGGGATCGCCGAAAGGCTTGCCGGCCGACTTGTCGGCGATGTAGGCGACGTCCAGGGAGATGTTGCGCCGGGCCGCTTTGGCGCCGGCTTGGTAGCCGTCCAGGAAATCTTTGATTGCTACGTTGTCGGTCGCTCCGATGAACCCGATGCGCCCGGTCTTGCTGATGATGGCCGCCAACGCCCCGGCCAGATAGGCGGCCTGATTCTGCTTGAAAACGATGGCGGCCACGTTATGCGGATAAGAAATCGCCTGTCCGTCGACCAGGACGAAGGTTACGCGTGGATATTCCCGGGAGAGGTTCTCAATGGCCTGGTTGTAATAGGCTCCGGCGCAGATGAGGGCCGTGCAGCCTTTGTCGATCAGGGACTGGAGCGTCGGCTCAAGATCTTCTGGCGTCTTGGGGGTCTGCGTCAGGTATCGGAAGTCCTGCTGGTGTTTCAGGAGCACGAAACCGGTGTGGACCATGTCGTTGAAGGCCTGGTCTCCCAGTCCATAATACCCCGTGGCCAAACCGATGAGATCGCCGCCGGATTCGTCCTTGGCCGAGCCCGCGACGGGAACCGCGGCCAAGGCGAGGCCAAGGACGAACGCCAAAAAGATTCTTTTGAGAAGCATGGCGCCAAATTAGCTCAAAAGAAGCGGCTTGGAAAGTTACACGTTGAAGCGGAATTCGACGATGTCGCCGTCTTTGACTAGGTATTCCTTGCCTTCCAGGCGGAACAGGCCGAGCTCTTTGGCCTTTTTGAAATTTTCGGCCTTGAGGAAATCGTCGTAGCCGAGGACTTCGGCCCGGATGAATCCCTTTTGGAAGTCGGTGTGGATGACTCCGGCGGCTTCCGGGGCCTTGGCGCCGTCCCGCACCGGCCAGGCCCGCACTTCCTTGTCTCCGGCGGTGAAAAAGGAGATGAGCCCCAAGAGCTCGTAGACGCCCCGGATAACCCGGTTCAAGGCGGACTCAGAAATGCCGAGGTCGGTTAAAAACATCTCGCGCTCCTCGGGATCCTCCAACTCCGCCAACTCCTTTTCGAAGCGTGCGGCCACCGGCAGGATGAGCGCCCCGTTCGGAGCTTCGGGCGGGGTGAATCCGGCCACCTCGGATTCGGGCAGGTTCCAGGCGTAGAGCACGGGTTTGCCCGACAGAAATTGGAAACCTCGCAGCACTCCGGCCTGCGCCAGCTCCGGTTCGCTGCGCAGGGGGCGCTCGGACTCGAGCACCTCCATGACCGCCTGCAGCGCCTTCTCCTCTTCAGGGTCGACGAGGTCCTTGTTCTTGCGTTTGTCCAGAGCCAGCCGCTCCAGGCGTTTCTCCACCACGGCGAGGTCGGCCACCAGGAAATCCGTTTCGATGGCCTCCATTTGAGCGGCCGGGTCGTTGAGCCCGGAAAAGGCGTCCAAAACGCCGAGCAGGCAGTCGGCCGACCGCACTTCGACCAGGGTCCGCTCGCCAAGTCCTCCGCTGCGGGTTCCGCCGCCCGGCGTGTCGATGAATTCGATCTCGCTGTAGGTGATCTTCTTCGGCGTGAACAGAGCGATCAGCGGATCGAGCCGCGGCTCCGGAACCTTGGACATGGCCCGGGCGCCAGCGGCCGCGGCCTTGGGCCCGGCCAGGGCCGCGAACAGTTCGGAAACTCCGGAGCCGCTGAAGCCGAAAATGGCGGTGCGCATACGTTTTTCTCCTTCATTGAGGTGCTGCTGTGTAGCACCAAAGCCCATGGTTGGCAAAGAGCCCGCGCCGCAGACCGTCGAGCGATCCGCGGGCTTTCTTGTAGAAGTGATTCTTTTATGTTCAAAGAGAGTAAACGCTTTTGTAATTTTTTTTAAAGACGGGGGGCGTTGCTCCTAAATTTTTGAAAGCGGACATCCGATAAAATTGCATGACACAGTCCATCTTTCCTCTACAAGCATATGGCTCGGGGGTCTCGGCCTACTCGACCGCAGAAAGTGAATCTTCGACGGCCGTCGAGCGGAGTTCCGTCCGGGAAAGCGCCATCGGGACGCCGCTGGATATCGGGGACATCGCTTCCATTTCCGAAGAGGCCAGGGTGAAATATTCTTTGAAGCAGGAGGAGCCCGAAGAAACCGAGTTCGGCGAAAAGGCCAAGGAGTGGCTCGACCGCCTGGGGTTGGAAAGCGGGACGCAGAGCCTGAAGGACGGCGTCACCCGGGAGGTCGAGGTCGAGGACGGCGAGTTCACGGTCAATGAGTACAAGGAAGGCCGGCTCGTTCGGACGATCAACGGCTCCGTGTCGGACCGCGGCGTCTCCATGACCACCAAGCTTTATGACGCGACCGGCGAGGTGCGCCAAACGAGCACGGTGGAGATGTCGGAGAACGAGGACGAGGTGGCGTCCGTGAGGCGGTCCTTCCAGTGGTTCGAACATGGCGAACTCACACGCAGTATGACGGACTCGATGCTTCTGCGGAGCGAATACATTGACCTTGGGGACATGGGGACCGAGGGCGCCAAGGTGTCCCAAGACCAGCATGTCAGCACGTATCATGGCTCGATCCAGGAGTATACGGACGGACAACTGCGGCGCAGCATTGAAATCAACCGCGAATCCACGAACGTGAGCAAGGCCAACCGCTCCGACGTGCCGACGGATGATCTTGCCGCGTGGAGCATGGAGCAGGTGGGCGCCGACAGCCTGTTCTCCATTGAAATCGTCGAGTTCGACGCCGATGGCGAGAAGGTCCGGGACTCGCTCTTCGAGGATCATGTGAAGGACTTCGAAGGCACGGAGGACGGGGAACTGGAGCAATCCTTCAGTTCGTCGTGGTACGCCAACGGGAAGTTGGTCCAGAGGACCCATGGCGAGCTGTCCATGTCGGAAACGGAGCTTTCGGCTTTGCCGGAGCGCCCGAATATTTTGGATTTGTTGAATCTTAGCGAAGAAGAATATGTGACCGAAGAGACGAAGAGCGGGGCGGAGCTGCTGTCCGATTCGATACTGGAAAGCTCCTCGGACGCCAGCTTCTTCACCGACGCTCTGCAGAAATATGTGGGAAAAGGCCAGTTCGACACGGCGGAAAATATTTCCGAAGGCCGAGCCTCCGACCGGCCGTATAGCGTGAGATGGGAGACCGAGATTTACAACAGAGAAGGCGAGCTGACCTTGCGCCGCAAGGACACCGAGGAGGGCGTTGAGAATCTTCATGAGGGCGGGCTGGAGTTCCGTATCGGCGGAGCCCTGGCCGAAGACGAGTACCGGGCGACCTTGGACCGCACGTCGCATGTCGTGGAGAACTACGATGAAAACGGCAAGCTGCGGCAGAGGAGCGAAGTCAGATCCAAGGAGTCCATCGTCCGGCTCGAGGATGGCGCTGATTATCTCAAAACGCGCGTCACCTCGGAAGTGTCTGCTCAGGGCAAGTCCCAGAGTTCTGTGCAAACCTTGCTCGGCTCTTTGAAAGACACGGACGAAAACGCCGCCGCCGCGTCGGCGGGCATGGCCGCCGGACTCGATCTGACGTTTGACGACGCCTTCCAGGTGTTTCGGTCCCTGAGCCCGGCGAAGGCCGTGGCGCAGGACCAGCAATAGGCCTCCCCGGAAAGCGCTCTTGAGCAGACATTGACGCGCTTCCCCCCCGCTTGGTATGAAACCGGACTCCGCGTTGGCGGGGGCCGGTTTTTTTGATCAAGCTCCTTTGGGGAGACTGCATGCAGCGTCCGATTTTCCTTGTCGGCCCCAGGGCCAGCGGCAAAACCAGCCTGGGGCGAATCCTGGCCGAGCGGCTGGACATTCTTTTCCTCGACACCGACGACTTGGCCGTAACCCTGCTTGGCCAAAGCATCGCGGACCACGTGGCCGTTCGCGGGTGGGACAGTTTTCGCGCCATAGAAACCCGGGCCTTGAACCAGGCCGCGGCCCTCGCCGGCAAGGACGGAGGCGTCATCGCCTGCGGAGGGGGGATCGTTTTGAAACCGGAGAACCGGGCCGTGCTCTCCAGAGGCCAGGTTGCCTATTTGTGCGCGGATCCGGAAATCCTGGCCCGGCGGCTGGCCAGCGATCCCTTGGAGGCCCAGCGGCCGTCCCTGACGGGCGGGACCGTCATCGACGAGGTGCGCGACGTCCTGGCTCGGCGCGAACCGCTGTACAGGCAGACCGCCGACGTCGTGCTGGACGCCGGTTTGCCCCTGGAGGAACTGGTCGAACGGGCCTGTGAGCGCCTGCGGCCCGGGCGGCGGAACTGCAACTCCCATGAAAAATAGACTGCTGACGCCGTTTTGGCTTCCCGTGTGGTTTTACGCGCTCGCCATTTTCGCGGGCGCGGCGGTGCTGCGCTGGGCGCCGTGCCACCGGGGGGACCTTTCGCTGGTGGACGCCCTGTTCACGTCGGTCTCGGCCATGTGCGTCACCGGACTGTCGGTGGTGGACACCGGGACCAGTTTCAATCATCTGGGGCAGGCGGTCATTCTCGGGTTGATCCAGCTCGGCGGACTCGGCATCATGACCTACACCACCCTGGCGCTGTACCTCTTCCGGAAGCGCGTGTCCCTGTCCGACCGCATCTCGGTGAGCCAGACGTTGTTGCACGATCCGGCCTTCCATCTGGTTCGGTTCATTTTGCAGGTAGTGGCTGGAACCTTTTGCGTGGAGTTGGTCGGGGCCGTGTTGCTGCACTGGCTCAACCCCTGCGGATTCGGTCTTTGGTCGGCCTTGTTCCACTCGGTTTCGGCCTTCTGCAACGCCGGCTTCGGCCTCTATTCGGACAGCCTCGTCCAATTCAAGGACCAGATCGGGGTCAATGTGGTGATCATGGTTTTGATCACGCTGGGCGGCTTGGGGTTCGCCGTTCTGTATGAACTGGCCGGACTGCCTCGCTGGCTTGCAGCCCGATTTAGGGCCAAACGCGGCGAAGGTCCGCAGCCCGAAGCGTGGTTGAGCTGGCCGTCCAGGGTCGTCCTGCGGACCAGCGCGATGCTGGTCATTGTCGGCGCAGCCGCCATCTTCCTGGCCGAATTGGCCGGCGGACATCGGCAGGTCAGACTGGGTGCGCTCGTTCTGGAGTCGCTGTTCCAGTCCGTGACGTGCCGCACCGCGGGCTTCAACACGCTGGACGTTTCCGTGATGACCAACGTGTCGTTGGTCATCATGATGCTGTTGATGGTCATCGGAGGATCGCCCGGCTCCTGCGCCGGCGGGATCAAGACGACCACGCTGCGGGTGTGGTGGGGATTCATCCGGGCTCAATTCCTGGGCCGGGACCAGGTGCGCGTGGGGCGGTTCGCCATAGATTCCGAAAGCGTGAACAAGGCTCTGACGCTGCTCATCTTCAGTTTCTTTTTCATCGGTGTGGCCACGTTGCTGCTGCTGGCCGCGGAAGGCGGCGTGGAGTCGCATCCCTTGGCCCGGGCCGGCCTGCTGGAGACCCTGTTCGAGACGATTTCGGCCTTCGGCACGGTGGGGTTGTCCATGGGGTTGACCGCAGGGTTGACCACGGGAAGCAAACTGGTCATATCCTTGCTGATGTTCATCGGACGCCTGGGGCCGGTCTGGCTGCTCACGGCGTTGCACTCCTGGCAGACGGAGCCCCGCTACCGGTTGCCTGAGCGGACGCTGCCGCTGGGTTGAGACCTGCCAACTTGCGCCGGGTCGTCTCCGGGTGTACCCCTGGCGGCGTTGGCGGCCTTCGCCTGAATCCGGGTCGCCAAAGGGAGGAGGCCATGGCCAGAAAAAAAGAGGTAGGCGTCATCGGCCTGGGCAAGTTCGGCCTGTCGTTGGCCCAGACGCTCAAGGAGCTGGGGCACACGGTCGTCGGGGTGGACAGCGACCCGCAAAGGATCAAGCGGGCCCAGGACATGCTTTCTCACGTCTTCACGGCTGACGCCACGGACGAAAAGGCTCTGGAGCAGTTGGGATTCAAGGACTTGAGCCATGTGGTGGTCTCCACCGGAGCGTCCATGGAGGCCAGCATCCTTGTGGTGCTGGGGCTGCAGGAGCTGGGCGTGGAGGAGATATGGGTCAAGGCCGTCAGCGAGCGCCACGAGAAGATCCTCACCCGGTTGGGGGTGAACATGGTCGTGTTCCCCGAACGTTTCGTTGCCCAACAGTTGGCGCATCGGCTGTCTATTCCGGGCCTTTTGGAGTATATCGAACTGGCCAGGGGCGTGGTGGTCCAAGAGGTCATGGTGGACGACTGGGACGGCCAGACTCTCGGAGATCTGGATTTGCGGCGTAAGCACAAAGTTCAGGTTTTGGCCATCCGGAAGGTGGGGACCACGGAAATGGATTTTGTTCCCCAAGCCCAGGATCGCCTGCAGCGCGGCGACATGATGCTGGTCATGGGGAATCTGGACGACGTAAGCCGGTTGATCAAAAGGATTTGATAAAATGAGCGGGAGCGCCTTCGGCACAATCTTTCGGCTGGCCACCTTCGGCGAGTCCCACGGCCCCGGCGTCGGCGGGGTGGTGGACGGCTGCCCTTCGGGAATCCCCCTGGACGAGGCGATGATCCAGGCCGAGCTGGACCGCCGCAAACCGGGCCAGGGTCCGGCCAGCACCGCCCGCAAGGAAAAGGATCTCGTGCGGATCCTGTCCGGCGTGTTCGAAGGCCGCACCACGGGAACGCCCATCGGTTTTTTGATCGAAAACACGGACCAGCGCTCCCGCGACTACTCCAAGATCAAGGATATTTACCGTCCGGGGCACGCGGACATGCCCTACGACGCCAAATACGGCTTTCGCGACTACCGCGGCGGCGGACGGGCTTCCGGCCGTGAGACCGCAGCTCGGGTGGCCGGCGGCGCTGTGGCCCTGGCGCTGCTTGCGCAGGAGGGGATTCAGGTCTTCGCCTACACCCTGGAGCTGGGGGGAATCCCGGCCAGGCCGCTGGACGTCGAAGCCGCCCAGGACAAACCGTTCGGCTCTCCGGACGTGAACACGGTCCCCTTGTGGGAGGAGCGCGTGCGCGAGGTCAAGTCCCGGGGGGACAGCATCGGCGGCGTGGTGGAGATCAAGGCCGTAGGCGTTCCGGCCGGCCTCGGCGAACCGGTTTTCGACAAGTTGGACGCCCGTCTGGCCTACGCCCTGATGTCCATCGGCGCGGTCAAGGCCGTGGAGATCGGCGCCGGCGCCATCGCCTCCCGTCTCACGGGAGGCGAGAACAACGACCGGATGACGCCTCGCGGATTCGCGTCCAACAACGCCGGAGGCGTGTTGGGCGGGGTGTCCAACGGCCAGGAGGTGATCGCCCGCATCCACGTCAAGCCCATCCCCTCTATCGCCTTGGAGCAACAGACCGTGACCTCGTCGGGCGAACCCGCCGTTTTGAGCGTCGGCGGCCGGCACGACGTGAGCGCCATTCCCCGCATCAATCCGGTGGCCAAGGCCATGGTCGCTCTGACGTTGGCGGATTTCCTGCTGATGCAGCGGCGCATGCAATCCGGATCGTAGGCCTTTCCCGGAGCCCTTCCCTGATTGTGCGCACCCCCGGCCCGCGCGGGACGCTGTGATTTGACGGAGTGTAAGAAAACCCGGCGCCTAGTTCACTCGTTTTTTCTGCATTTCTCAGAAAAATAATTTATATCAGTTGGATGTAGCTGTATAAGGCTGGCATATTCTTTGCCTTTGTCTCGAAGAGCGGGGACGTCTTCGTTCGCGGCGTTTCGCCGGGTGGCCGCAATAACGATGAGGTGGCGATGTCCAGTTTTCAGACGATTCTCTGTCCGGTGGATTTTTCCCGGATGACCGACAAGGCGTTGGATTTGGCGAAGTGTCTGGCAAAACTCTCGGGCGCCCGCCTTGCGGTGTTGCACGTCCTGCCGGAGTTGGACAAAGACTATCCTGCGGATCCGGCCAGCATCTCCTCAAGGGTGCTGAAAGCCGAACTTCGTATGGCCGCGGACAAGAAAATGAGCGATTTGGCCAAGTACCGGATGTACGACACCGAGAACGCAGATTTTTTCATTGCCGTCGGTTATCCGCCGGAGGAGATTCTACAACGCGCCCGGTGGATGGAGGCTGATCTTATCGTCCTGGGCGCCCGCGGAGCCGAGGGCGGCGGCCGGGTCGGCGGGGTCGCCGAGAAGGTTGTGACGATGGCGGACATCCCCGTTCTGGTGGCGACGTGAGGCGTCTATGAGCCTGTTCGCAACGCTGTTGGTCGGAGGCGCCGGTGCCGTTTTTGGCCTGGGCCTGTCCTTGCTCTTCTCATGCAAGCGCCGGCGATTGAGCGCCTTGCAATTGGAGGAGGCCCGGCGCCGTCTGGAGGCTTTGATCGACAGTGCGCCCATTGGCGTCTACCGATCCACTCCCGAGGGGACCTTTCTGAGCGCCAACCCGCGGCTGGCTCAAATTTACGGGTACGACTCCGCGGAGCAGCTTGTTTCCTCGGTGCACGATATCGGGGGAGAGCTGTATCTTCACAAGGAGGATCGCGGCAAGCTGGTGGCTACTCTGGAGAGAGAGGAAGTTGTCGCGGATTACGAATGCCCCATGCGCCGCAGGGACGGCGTCGTCATCTGGACGTCGCGCTGCATGCGCGCGATCCGTGGCCAGGACGGCCGCGTGGCCTACTACGACGCCTTCCTGATGGACATCACGGAGCGCAAGAAGGCCGAGACCTTGCGCGAGGACGTCCAGCGCATCCTGCGCCACGACCTCAAGTCTCCCTTGCAGGGGATCATCGGGCTTCCCACGCTCCTGCTGCAGCAGGACGACCTGACGGAAGATCAGCGCCGTATGCTGCTCATGGTGCTGGACAGCGGCAAGGCCATGCAGCGGATGATCGACAATTCCCTCAGCATCTATCGAATGGAGACCAACCGCTTCGAGCTGGACCCCGAACCGGTGAACCTGGAGGACGTGGCCAACGACTGCCTGAACGACCTGGACGGCCTGCGCCGGACCAAGGAGCTTCAGGTCTTCGTCGACTTGCAACCCGTGGTCGTCGGGGGGGAGAGGGATTTGCTGCGGGTGATGCTCGCCAACCTGCTGCTCAACGCCATGGAGGCCGCCTCCACGGGCGGCTGGGTCGAGGCGGCCGTCTTTGCGGAAGACGGGCTCGCCAAGGTGTGGATACGGAACCAGGGGGCCGTGCCGCAGGAAATTCGCGACAAGTTTTTCGGCAAGTACGCCACCTCGGGAAAGCGCCGCGGCACGGGGCTTGGCGCCTATAGCGCCTTGCTTGTGGCGCGCGCCCACGGCGGCGACATCGCCATGTCCACCTCGGACGAGCCGGAGGAGACCCTTCTCGTGGTGAGCCTGCCTCTATCGCCTGGCTGATGGAGCGAGCCGGCGGTCCGGCGTTTCAACCTCTGGCCGCCTCCCGCAGCCCCTCCACGTCCAGGAGAAGCGTCTCCCGTCCCTTGTTCTCGATCAGTCCGTCATCGGCCAGTTTTTTGAGGGCGCGCGACAAGGCTTCGGGCGTGGCGTTGAGCATTTTGGCCAACTCCCGTTGGGTCAGCCGTCGCCGGACGATCATGCGGCCGTTCTCTTCCTGGGCCGCCTGGAGCAGGAAGGCCGCGATCCTGCCGGGAAGTCCGCGCAGGGACAGCGACTCGATAAGCTCCAAAGAATCCTTGAGCCGCCTGGAGAGCAGCGAAACCATGGACATGAGCAGCGTCGGCTCTTTTCGGGCCAGTTTTTCCATTTCGGTAGGGGAAAGGAGCAGAATGCGGCTCGGCTCCAGCGCCGCGGCGCTCGCCAGGTGTTCGTCCCGGCTGAAGGCCGAGCACAGGCAGAAGGGTTCTCCGGGGCCGAAGACGTAAATGGTTTGCTCTTTGCCTTCGCTGGAGGCCTTGAAGACCTTCACGCTTCCCTCCAGCACGATGTTGAAGCCCCGCCTCGGCTCCGATTCGGAGACGATCAATTCTCCGGCCGCGAAATTTTTGACCACGGCCGCGGCTGCGAGCCGCTCCAGCTGCTCCAGGGACAACCCCTGGAGCAGGCCGACGCCGGATAAAATCTTGGGAGAAACCAAAAAAAGCCTCCTTGTTGATCGAAATCAACGCGAACCACCAGCCCATGCCCTATGTTGCGTTCTGACACGGTTGATTGGCGCACACCACGATCCAAGGAGAAACGTATGCGCAGACTGATCCAGATGGCAACGAAAAATCTCGTGCTGGCTATTCCGGCGTTCATGGCGGCCGGCATGGCGGCCGGCCTGTCCTTCGACGCCCGTCCGCTCAAGGTTCTTATCATTCCGTTCACATTCCTTATGGTTTACCCCATGATGGTTACGCTGCGCCCGGCCGAGGTCCTGCGGGGCGGCGACCTCAAGGCCCAGGTGTTGACGCAACTTCTCAACTTTGGGGTGATTCCGTTTTTGGCCTTCGGCTTGGGGCGGGCTTTTTTTCCGGAGAACCCCTACCTCGCCCTTGGGCTTCTGCTGGCCGGACTCGTGCCGACCAGCGGCATGACCATTTCCTGGACGGGCTTCGCCAAGGGCAATCTCGCGGCGGCGGTGAAAATGACCGTGATCGGCCTGGTGCTGGGCTCCCTTGCGACGCCGGTCTACGTGCAGGGTCTGCTCGGCGCCGAGATTCCCGTGGATTTGGCCGCGGTGTTCAAGCAGATCGGGCTGATCGTCTTTTTGCCGATGGCCGTTGGACAACTGACCCGCAAACTCCTGGTCGGCCGGTACGGTGCGGCCGAATTCAAGCAACGCATCGCGCCGAAATTTCCGGCCCTGGCCACCCTGGGCGTCCTGGGCATCGTGTTCATCGCCATGGCGCTCAAGGCGCGGTCCATCGCCGCCCACCCGGAGATGCTGGCCTCGATTTTGGGACCGCTTTCTTTTCTTTACGGCTTCAACTATCTCCTGAGCACGCTGCTTGGAAGGCTTTTGTTGCCGCGCGGCGACGCCGTGGCCATGGTGTACGGCTCGGTGATGCGCAATTTGTCCATCGCTTTGGCCATCGCCATGAATGCTTTCGGCCCGCAGGGGTCCGACGCGGCGCTGGTCATCGCCCTGGCCTACGTGCTGCAAGTGCAGTCCGCGGCCTGGTACGTAAAGTTTTCGGATCGCGTGCTTGGTCCGCCCGAAAGCGAGTCCGCCGCCGTCGAATCCGCTTGACGAACGCAAATTTTTTTTCCTCCTGCGGGGGCCGGATCCTCCGCCCCCGCAGGCCGCCGAAAAAAAACATCTGCTCCGTTGCTGCGGGAAAGCCAAAACCGACGCGTACCTGATCTGCGCGTCGGCCTTGGCTTTTCCTTGCGCTTCGCATGTGCGGATTTTACGGGCAGCCCGCATACCTGACTTTGCCAGCACCCCACAGGGGCCGGATCACCGGCCCCTTGTTTTTTGTTGGCGGTAACGCTAACTCTTTATAATCCGACGAGTAAGAGGACTTGCCGTCCGACCATGCTCGATCCCTTTCGTTTTGTTTTTTGGCGTGCGCCGAAGCCTGCAACGCGCGCGTCCATGAGGCGCCGACGGACCTATGAAAACCGTAAGACTCGCCACGAACGACAAGCTTCTTGCAGAGGCCTTGCGTCCTTTGCTGGAGGCGAGAGGATTTTCGGCGGCTTCGTCCGAAAGCGCCGAAGGGGGCGGCGGAAACGGCGCGAAGCACGCGGCCGCCGTGGTGGATGTCCGCGAGGCTTCGGCCAAGGCGATTCGGAGCGCGATCGTCTCTTGCCGCTCCGCGCCCGCGCTGGCCGTGGCGCACGACGCCGCAACCCAGCAAGATGCTTTGGAGGCGGGCGCTTTCGACGCCGTGGTTTGGCCCGCCGAGCCCGCGGTGCTGGAGCACGTTCTGGACAAGCTTTTGGCGCGGGCGCAGCGGGCGGTCCGCGGAGCCGCCGAGTGTTTCCTCTGCGAGCAGGGGCGAGGCGAGACGGATTGCGCCTATCTCGATCTTTTCATGAACGCCCCCATGGGCGTCTTTCAGATTTCCCCGAATGGCCGGCTGAACGCCGCCAACCGGGCTCTGGCCTGCGTTTACGGGTACGATTCGCCGCAGCAGATGCTGGAGGAAGTCCGGGACATGGGGCGCCAATGCTGGTTTGATCCTGTGGTGTACCGCCGCAAGGTGCAACGGACGCTGCAGACGGGGCTCACCGTGGACCAAAAGACCTTGGGCCGGCGCCGCGACGGTTCGTTGGTGTGGCTGCGGGTGACGATGCGCGCCGTGAGGTCGGCCGAGAGCCGGCTCCGGCATTTGGACGGCCATGTGTACGAACTCTCCAGCCAGCAGGAAACAACGCTTCTGCGCGAAAGCGAGCGCAGCCTGCGGGGCGCGTTGGAGCGCGCTCCGATCGGGGCGTTTTTGGCGACTTCCGGAGGCGCTTGGCGAAGCATCAACAACGTGTTCGCCAGAATGCTCGGATTCGAGACGCCGGAAGAGCTTATGGTCAGCTGGCCCAACGTTTCCGATGTGTACATGGACCCCTCCCATCGGGACGAGGTTCTGAATATCTATCGGGGGCGCGGAGAGGTGCGCGGGCTTCAGGTGATGCTGCGCCGCAAGGACGGGCGGCCGCTGTGGGTGGCGCTGTACGGCAGAATGGTGGACGATCTCTTCGGTTCCGACCAACTCCTCGACGGCTTCGCCATCGACATCAGCGAGCAGAAGATGGCCGAGCACGCATTGGAGGAGAGCCGGGCGCAGCTTCAATGCGTGCTGGACGCTTCGCCCATCCCCATTTTCATCGCCAGCCTGGCGACGGGAAAGTCCCTGTACGCCAACGAAATGGCCTCCTCGGTCCTGGGGACTTTGGAAGGGGTCAAGGGAGGCGTCCCCTCAGGCGTCAGCAAGAAGCAGGAGGACGCCGTTCTGGAGCTTTTGCTGCGCGACGGGGGCGTGCGCGATTACGACGTCAAGGCGCTGGACGCTGAGGGGAATCCGCTCTGGTTCACCTCCTCGGCGACGCTCATAGAATACAAGGGCGAGCAGGCCGTACTTGGAGCCTTTTTGGACATCACGGAAAAAATGGAGTCCAAGCGGCGGTTGCAGGAAGCCTATACGGAGTTGGACCAGGTCTTCCACTCCGCCGGTTCCGGGATGCTGTTGTTGCGGAACGACGGCGTGATTCACAAGGTCAATCGGCGGTTGCTGGAGATATTGGACCGCAAGGAAGAGGACGTGATCGGGTTCAAGTGCCGGGAGCTCGGCCTGGGCGACCGCTGTGATTGCGAGAGCTGTCCGCTCAAGCGCATAGAGCGCGGCGCGTTGCGCGACGAGTATGAGCAACTTTTCACCACGCCCGGCGGAGTCCGGCGCCATTTGTCCAAAGTGGCGACGCCCTTCAGGGATGCGGAGGGCCAATTGCAGGGCATTGTGCTGAGCGTCAGCGACGTCACTCCCCAGGTCAAAGCGGCCCAGGAGGCGAGGCTGCGGCAACAGCAGCTCGTCCAGGCCGACAAGTTGGCCTCCTTGGGAGTGCTGGTTTCCGGCGTGGCGCACGAGATCAATAATCCTACCGGCGTTATTTCCCTGAACGCTCCGTTGTTGCTGCGCATCTGGGGCGATGCGGTCCCGTTTGTCCGCGCCGCAGTGCGATCCGAGGGAAGTCTCAAGCTCGGCGGGTTGCGCGGCGCCCGGGCGCTGGACCGCGCGCCGCAACTGCTGGCCCAGATCATCGACTCTTCGCGGAGAATTAAACGGATCGTCAGTGAACTCAAGGATTTTGCGCGAAAAGACGCTACGGACATGACCCAGACCGTCAATCTCGGCAAGGTGGTTCGCACCGCCTCCAGCCTGGCCTGGAACAAGGTCAAGAAGGCCACGCGCAACTATGAAGTCGACGCGGGACTGGAGGATCTCTGGACCCGGGGCAACGCTCAAAGGCTGGAGCAGGTTCTGCTCAACGTCATCATCAACGCGTGCGAAGCGCTCACGGGGCAAGAGCAGGCCATTCAGGTGCGCCTGAAGCGGGCCTCCAAGAGAGGATGGGCGATGATCGAGGTCCGGGACCAGGGACAGGGCATCACCCCCGAGGACATGGGG
This sequence comes from Desulfovibrionales bacterium, assembly GCA_030156255.1. GTDB lineage: Bacteria > Desulfobacterota > Desulfovibrionia > Desulfovibrionales > Desulfovibrionaceae > JASGMV01. The sequence goes on along the minus strand of JASGMV010000025.1, from coordinate 38,869 downwards.
CAAATCCTGGATCCCTTTTTCACGACCAAGCGCGATAGCGGCGGCACGGGCCTGGGACTGTCCGTGTCGCACGGCATCATCCAGGAGCACCACGGAGAAATTTTGTACGAGTCCGAGCCGGGAGCAGGGACCTTGTGCCGTATCCTGTTGCCCATGATCGACTGCAAACCCTGAGAGCGAAGGAGGGCGCCCATGGCGTGCAGCTCCCCGAGCATCCTGCTGGTGGACGACGAGCCCGGATGGTTGTTGAGCTTCGAGACGGTGCTGGAGTCCGAGGGGATGGAGGATATTGTCACGGAATCCGACCCCAGACGGGCGTTGGAGCTGCTGGCGGAACGGAGCATCGGGGTCTTGGTGCTCGACTTGACCATGCCCCAGGTCGGCGGCGAGGAGATTTTGGAGCGTTGCGTCCGCGATCATCCGGAAGTGGTGGTCGTCGTGGTCACGGCCCTGGATGAGGTGGAGACGGCGGTGCGCTGCATCAAGGCGGGCGCGTACGATTACTTCGTCAAGACGGCGGAAATGCAGGATCTCGTCCAGGCGGTCCGCCGGGCGATGGAGGTTCGCGAGCTGCGGTGCGAGAATCGTCGGCTGCAGACGCTGCTTCAGAATGACCAACTGAACCGTCCGGAATGCTTTGCGGATATCGTTACCCGCAGCTCCCGCATGCGCTCCATGCTGCACTATTGCGAGGTGGTGGCGCCGAGCCGGGAGCCGGTTTTGATTCTGGGCGAGACCGGCGCGGGCAAGGAATTGGTGGCGAAAGCCATTCACAAGGCCAGCAATCGCAACGGGACGTTCACGGCGGTCAACGCGGCCGGGTTGGACGACCAGGTATTCAGCGACACGCTTTTCGGCCACTGCCGGGGCGCCTTCACCGGAGCTTCGTCCTTCCGGCCGGGGTTGATCGAGCGCGCCAAGGGCGGCTCCATTTTCCTGGACGAGGTGGGGGACTTGCAGGAAAGCTCCCAGGTCAAATTGCTGAGGGTTTTGCAGGAACGCGAATACACCCCCCTGGGCGAAGATGCGCCGCGATCCACGGACGCGCGCGTCATCGCCGCCACCAATCACGGCGAGGAGCGTTTGCGCGGCGCCGACGGACTGCGCAGCGACCTCTATTACCGGTTGAGCGTCCATGTGGTCCGGATTCCCCCGTTGCGGGAACGGCCGGAGGACATTCCGCCTCTGGTGGAGCATTTTCTGTCCGTCGCCGCCGCCGAATACGGCAAGAAGCCTCCCTCCTATCCCTTGGAGTTGATGACGTTGTTGAGCGCCTATCATTTCCCCGGCAACGTGCGGGAGCTGAGGGGCATGGTGTTTGACGCGGTGAGCCGCCACGAGGGCCGGATGCTGTCCTTGGCCTGCTTTCGGGAGCACATTGGCCGGGAGGGCGCTTACGCGGCCGAAACCGCTGCGGAGTTGGGGGCCGATCCCTCCCTGTGGCTGCGCGAGACGCCGGTGTTGCCGTCCCTGAAAGGCATCCAGGCGCAGCTCATCGAAGAGGCGCTACGGCGGGCCGAGGGCAACCAGCGCATCGCGGCTTCGATGCTGGGGGTCAGCCAGCAGGCTTTGAGCAAACGCTTGAAGCGCGCCCGCGGCGATGAGGCGGAAGAAGGTTGACAACTTTTGGCGACCGGCCGGCGTTTTTTGTCGGCCGAAAGGCCTTGTTCCGCAAGTCCGGCGTCGAACGAAGCAAGTAAACCTGGAAAAAGGTTGTCGGGGATTTGCAGTCGCCTGCGGCGTCTGTTGGATGTAATATATTTAATTTATTATTTATTTATAGTGCTTACTCCTGGCATGATTGTTTCAATGCTTTTCGGGCAGGCTGCAAAGTTGTCGGAGAGGAGTATGCGGAAAATACTTGTTGTAGAGGACGACCCGGCCATTCAGCAATCCATGTGCGACGTCCTTGAAATCGGGGGATTTACACCCGAGGGCGCCAAGGACGGAGCGGAAGCGCTGTCCATGATCCTGCAGGCCCGCAAGCTCGGCAGGTTGTACGATCTGGTCATCACCGACATCTCCATGCCGGTCATGAACGGGTTGGACCTGATCCGGTGGTTGTTGGAAAAAGGCTTCCAACTTCCTGTTCTTGTGGTGACGGGGTACGGGGATAAGGAAATGTTGCTCGCCTTGCGGGAGATGGGGTTTCACGATTGCCTGGACAAACCCTTCGAGCCGGAAGAGTTGCGGCTCAAGGTTCAGGGGATTTTTTCCAAACTTCCCGCCTGACGCTCCTCACGGCCGGCGCCGCCCGGCCGCATCCGCTTCTCTCTCGACAGACGTATCACCCCGGAGCGCTTGAAGAGGTCCCGGGGGGGCTTCTCGACGTATTCCGCCCCTGCCGGGACGGCGTCAGTCCAGACCGATGTCTTCGAGGCTGACTCCGGCGGTTTCGATTCGGAAACGCCAAGTGATGAGCGCTCCCAGCAAGGATGCGCCTGCCAGGATGTACAGCAGCAGCCCCGTGCCCAGGTCCTTCAGGAGGATGGGAAAAAGGAAAGCCGTGCACACGGCGCCGATTTTTGCGAAGGAGGCGGCGAATCCTGCTCCTTTGCCGCGGATGTGGACGGGAAAGACTTCGCCGGCAAGCAGGTAGGTCATGGAGTTGGGACCCATGTTGGTCATGAAGTTGAAGATCATGAAGCCAGCGACGATGAGCATCAATTCGGAGCCTCCGGAGGTCCTGGTGGACATGGCGGCCAGAAACAGCCCCACGGCGCAACCGATGAATCCCGTGACTTGAAGCTTGATGCGGCCGACCTTGTCGGCGAGCATGACCGCGGTGATGATGCCGCAGAGGAGCAGGACGTCGATGAAAGCGGCTCCCTTGGCCGCCTGCATGTCGTTTTGAATCAACGCCGTGATGTTGTGGGCGAATTGGGTCTTGTGGCCGATGGCCGCAGCCAGGATGGTCGGCGTGAAGATCCCGACGCCGTAGGTGGAGAGATCTTGCAGGAACCATGGGACGGAGGCCAGGATGGAGGCTCGCCGGTTTTTGGGGTCGAAAAGAACGCCGTAATGGGTTGGGGCGCCGCCGCGCTCCTCCTCGCCTCCGTTGCAGCGCGGGGCGGCGAGTTTGATGTCTTTGGGGTAGGGAGGCCGGCGCGCCAGCAATTTTTGCATTTCCAACTCCGCGTCGCGGATTCGTCCGCGAGCGACGAGCCAATGCCCGCTGTCGGGAATGAAGAATCGCCCGATGAGCACCAGTAACGCGGGGAGGATCGCCGTTGCGTACATCCAGCGCCATGCGCCGATGTCCGGATGCCGATAAAGGATGAGATACCCCAGCGAAGCCCCGACCAGCGCTCCGACGGCTTGGAAGCCGAAAGCTCCGAGCACGAGTTTGCCTCGGTCCCTGCTGGGAATGGATTCGGAGATGACCATATGCGCCGTGGGGTAGTCGCAGCCGAGGGCCAAGCCCATGCCGAACAGGCAGGCCAGCAGCCAGAAATAGTTGGGGCTCACGGCCACGAGCGACAGGCAGATGCAGAACAGGAGCATCTCCGCGATGAACATTTTTTTGCGGCCGCAGCGGTCCGACAATCCGCCGAGCGCCGTCGCGCCGACCAGGATGCCGAACAGGCTCGCCGCCCCGATCGCGCCCTTTTCCATCGCTCCCAGGTGGAATTCCTCGACCATGAGCGGCAAGGCCACGCCGGTCATGAACACCACCAGGCCTTCGAAAAATTTTCCGGCCGTGGCGAGAGCCCAGATGCGCCACTGCATGGAGGTCATGGGCGTGGACGATACCTGGGTGCCGTCCGGCCACGTCGGAACCTCGTCCAGGTATTGTTGCACGGTTCGTCTGGCGGCGAGGTCGTCCATCAAAGTGGTCGCGTCCTCCTCTGCAGGGGGGGAGGGAGGTGGTGTCGTCATACGAGGCCTTCCGTCTCGGGTTGAAAAATTGCAAGGCGTCGGCTCGGCGGCGGTCGCCCTACCGGATTTGATCGCATGGAGCGTGCGTAATTTCAACGTATTCCTATCTGATGAAGCGAGCGCGCATATGACGGTGGTGTAACAAATTCGCGGCAAGCGAGGAGTGACGCCCGGCGAGCCGGCCAAGGGTTTTCAGGTTTTGCGATTTGCAGTAAACGAACAAGGATGAGCACGGCCGTATTCGATGGCGCTGACGCTACGGAGGCGACGCGGTGGTTACGCTGAACAGCCGCCTGGGAGTGTGCTTTGTCGCCATCTCCTCCTTCATTCTCGGGACGGCCCTGATAGCGTTGTCCATGTTCGCCGTGCACAGCTTTTACCGGTTGGCCGACCAGACCGTTTCCCACACGAAGCAGTTCGCCTTGGCCCAGGCCGAAGGCTATCTGGCCAGGGAAACGCGCACATGGGCCGCGCTGTGCAGCGACATGCTTCGGCAGGCCGAAAACAACGTTCAAAACACGGCCGGGCAGGCCGCTTACTGCCTGGACAATGTAGACTTGCTCGGCAAAAGAGAGGCCTCTCCCGGCGGCCGCTGGGAGCGCTACGCCTCCAACGGCGTGTGGACCAACGGCAACGCCAGCCTGACCTCCATGGTCTATTGGGGAACGTCCGAGTTGACGCCGAAGGCCGTGCGGATGTTGAACGCCTTGTCCTGGGCGCAGCAGGCGGTGGCCTTCGCCCGGTCCAGCATCCCGCCAGCCAAGGCCTCCTGGCTGATCATGAAGTCCGGCGCCTCCCTGTATTATCCGAACATCCACCATGTGGAGCGGATGCCCGCAGCGGACGCGTTCGACTTCCGGGACGACATTTGCTTCACGTTCGCGGCGCCTGAAAACAATCCGGAGGGCCGCACGCTGTGGACCGACGTGTACCAGGATTCGCTCGGGCTGGGGCTCATGATCACCGTGACGGCGCCGTGCGTTTCCGCCTCCGGAGAATTTTTGGGCTCGGCCGGCCTGGATATCCGAGTCGAAGATCTGGTGCGCGACCTGCTGGGCGTGAAGGACGGCGAGGGGAAAGGCTTTCGCTTTTTGATCGACAACAAGGGCTGCGTGCTGGCCTTTCCGCTGGAATTACTTCCCCGCTTTGGAATTTCCGTCAAGGATTATAGCTCGTTGGCGCCGGGGGCGCTACTGCAGTACAATTTGTTGGACTCCACCATTCCGGAGATCGTTCAGGCCGTGAAGCGCGCATTGTCCGGGCCCGCGTCGGGTCAGGCCCGCGTGCAGCTGGAGGAAGGGGGCGTCCTGCTGGGCTATCAGCGCGTGGCCTCCACGGGGTGGCTTTTGGGAGAGGTTCGCAAGGAGTCGGACATCCTGAAGTCGGTGGAACTCACCGGCAAAACGAGGACGGAGGCGATCAACCGATTCGTGGCGACCTTCTTCGCTTTGTCCATGGCTTGCCTGGGGATCTCCGTGGGCTTCGTCTCGTTCTTTTTCTCCCGTCGGGTGCTGACGCCCGTCCAATCGGCGCTGGACGCGGTGGAGGCCATCTCCAAGGGCGAGGCGCCGCGCAGGTTGGAGGAAAGCGTCAACGACGAGATCGGCGACTTGGCGCGCGGACTCAACGACATGGTGGAGCGACTGGAAGCTCGGGAGGCCTCGTTGCGGGAGGCCGAGGCCCGTTATCGGTCCATGGTGGAGAACGCCATGGAGGGCATTTTCCGGATATCCTCGGATGGCCGGTTCCTTCGCGCCAATCCGGCCATGGCTCGGATGATGGGATACGCCTCGGTGGACGAGCTCAAGTCTTCCGTCAACGATTTGAGTTTGTTGCTGGATATCGACAAAGACAGCCGAGGCAGGTTCTTCCGCAGCCTGATGAGCGAAGGCGCGGTGGAGGGCATGGAGATTCAAGGCCGCCGTCCGGACGGCGAGAGTTTCTGGATTGCGGTCAGTTGCCGGCTGGTGGTGGATGAAAACGACAACCGCAGAAGCATCGAAGGATTCGCCCAGGATATTTCCGAGCGCAAGGCCCGCCAGGGGGCCGAACGCGAACTCAAGGCCGCCGAGGCTGCGAGCCTGTCCAAGTCGCTGTTTTTGGCCAACATGTCCCATGAAATCCGAACGCCCATGAACATCGTTCTCGGCGCCACGGACATGCTGCAAAAGTCGGCCCTCACGTCGGATCAGCGAGGATACGTCCATTTGTTGCGGGAGTCGGGCGAGGCCCTGCTGGCTCTGATCAGCGATGTGCTCGACCTGTCCAAGATCGAAGCCGGGAAGATTGACTTGCAGGAGGAGGATTTCGACTTGCCCGGGCTGATCCAACAGCTTATGGACATTTTTTCGGTTCAGGCCGGGCACAAAGGGCTGCGGATGCATTCCCGCGTTTCCCCGGAGTTGCCCGCCGCCTTGCGCGGCGACTCCAACCGCCTGCGCCAGGTGTTGAGCAATCTTCTGGGCAACGCGGTCAAATTCACGAGCCAGGGGGATATCTTTTTTGAGGCGTCCCTGGCGAACCCGACGGGCGAGGACGGCGACGTCTTCGAAGTTTTGTTCATGGTCCGGGACACCGGCCCGGGCGTGCCGCCGGAGAAGCAGGCCGCAATCTTCGAGGCTTTCACCCAGGCCGACGGCGCCGTGTCCAGCCAGTTCGGCGGGGCCGGGTTGGGGCTGGCCATCGCCCACAGTCTGGTGGAGATCATGGGAGGCGGAATATGGTGTGAAAGCCAGGCGGGACGGGGCAGCGCCTTCTGGGTGGCCTTGCCCTTCAAAGCGGCCATGGAGGCGCCGGGCGGCGCTGAGGGCGCCGAGTTCTCTCCGGTCGACCTGCCCCCGGCTTCCGTGCTCATGGTCGAGGACAACGATCTGAACCGTATGTTGTTCGAATACTATCTGGAGGACACCGGTTGCTCGCTCGTGTTGGCGGAAAACGGGAAAGAGGGAGTGGAGGCCTTCCGGAACGGGAATTTCGATATTGTATTCATGGATGTTTCCATGCCGGTGATGGACGGTCTCGCCGCCACCCGGGCCATTCGGGAAATCGAAAGGGAGCGTGGCGCCGAGCCCGCGCCCATCGTGGCCCTCACGGCCCACGCCATGGCCGGGGACGAGCAACGTTGCGTGGAGGCCGGGTGCACCAGATATCTGATCAAACCCGTACGGCGCAAGGACGTGTTGCGCCTTATCGCCGAGAGCGTCGGAACCGCGGAAGCCTCGCCGGCCTGAGTTGCCTTGACTGCGGACGAGTATTATGACCTCGTTGCGCTTGAATCTGGAGAAATAGAATGGTTCGAATCCTGGACACCACCTTGCGGGAAGGTGAACAGGCCCCCGGTGTTTTTTTCCCGTTGCACGCCAAGGAAATGGCGGCTACGGCGCTGGACGCCCTGGGCGTGGATTTTATCGAGGCCGGCCATCCCGTGGCGGGCCGTGAGATCGCCGAGGCAGTGAAGCGCTTGGCGGGCATGGATTTGCGGGCCAAGATCGTGGCCCACTCCCGATGCAGCTTGTCCGACGTTTCCGCGGCCGCAGCCTCCGGGGCCGGCTGCGTCGGAATATTTTTGTGCGTCTCGGACTCCCGGCTGGACAAGGTCTTTCGCATGAGCTTGCCGCAAGCTCTGGAGGCAATCGAGGAATCCGTCTCCAGAGCCCGGGAGCTGCTGCCGGACGCCTTGATCCGGTTCACCCCGGAGGACACGGTGCGCAGTGAATGGGACAACGTGCTCGAAGCGTGCCGGACGGCGGTCCTCGCCGGGGCGGACGTGATCAGCGTGGCCGACACCACCGGCTACATGATCCCGGGGGTGCGCTCCATGGGCCGGTACGTCAACGATCTGCGCGACGCCCTGGAGCGGCGCGGCCTGGCGCCGATGCTGGCGGCGCACTGCCACAACGATCGGGGGTTGGCCCTGGCCAACGCCCTGGACGCCTACCAGGCCGGCGTGGATATCCTCGACGCATCCATTCTCGGGCTGGGCGAGCGGGCCGGGATTGTGGATTTGGCGACCCTGATGACCGTTCTGGCGGCCGACTTCGGGGAAGGGGAGCATTGGGACCTCGACAGGCTGCCGGATCTGTACGCTTTGGTGGAGCGCCACGCTGGCGTCTCCGTTCCATCCTTCTTCCCGGTGATCGGCAAGGACGTTTTTCGCCATTCGGCCGGCGTGCATGCCAACGCCGTCATCCAGAATCCCGAGCATTACCAGAGTCTGGACCCCGGCCTCGTGGGCCGGGAAATGGAAATCGCCCTGGGCGGGATGTCCGGAGCGAGTTCCGTACGCTGGGCTCTGTCCCGGATGGGTATCGACTCCCCGGATGATGAGTTGGTGTCCGAGGTGGTCCGTTTCGTCAAGATTTTCGGCAGGAAAGGCCGCGACGTGACCAGCGAGGATCTGCTGCGGGTCGTTCAATGGTGCGAGGGCAGGCCCTCCAAAAGTTGACGTTCTCCGTTGGGTTCTCGCCGGGTGGCGCGCTCTTGCCGTGGATGCCGAATCCGTCGAACGCCTCGAACGGGAACCGTTCGCCTCTCCGCGTTTCCTGATTATCGTTTCGTTGGCCTTGCCTTTTTCCCCCATCCTCCTACGGTAGTAATGTGAGGAAGGCGGCGTTGCGCCGTTCTGTCCTTGGCTGTCGTCTGAAGTTTTGTGTAACCAGAAAAGGGCCGGCCTGCCTGGAGCGCCTCTGGCGCAACGGCGCGACGAGCAACCGTTTCACCGCGCCGTGAAGCAAGGCGTTCGAAGGCGGGGTCGCCGGAGGAGAGTAGGGATGCAGTCAGCCGCATCGTTGACCAAAGTCGCTGTTGTGGGGGCCGGAATGGTCGGGGCGACAACCGCTTACTCCATCATCTCCAAAGGGTTGGTCCAGGAATTGGGCCTCATTGACGCGAATCCCGATCGAGCCATGGGCGAAGCGATGGATCTCAAGCACTGTCTGGCGTTCACGGACCCGGTCGATATTCGCGCCGGCGGATACGAGCTGTGCAAGGACGCTCAGATCGTGATCGTCACGGCCGGGGCCGCGCAAAAGGAGGGCGAGACGCGCCTTGATTTGTGCGCCAAAAACTCCAGGATTATGCGCTCCATCGTCCGGGAGGTCATGGCCCACAATCCGTATCCGATCTTGCTCATCGTCTCCAACCCCGTGGACGTGCTGACCCGGGCGGCGTTGGAGGAGTCCGGCCTGCCGCCGGAGCGGGTCATCGGCTCCGGCACGGTGCTGGATACCGCCCGGTTTCGGTTCCTGATCGCCAACCATTGCCGCGTGGACGTCCGCAACGTCCATGGCTACGTGATCGGCGAACACGGCGACAGCGAGGTCTTCGTCTGGAGTCGGCTGAACATCGGCGGCGTGGCTTTTGACCAGTATTGTAGGGATTTTTGCGCAAGGGCGGCCTGCGGCGGAGTCCGGGAGGAGATCGAACAGGACGTTCGCAATTCCGCCTACCAGATTATTCAGATGAAGGGGGCCACGTACTACGCCGTGAGCTTGGCCGTGGCCAGAATCGTCAAGAGCATTCTTCGGAACCAGCGGAGCGTATTGACCGTCTCCACGCAGATGCGGGGACAGTTCGGCTTGCAGGACGTTTGCCTGTCCTTGCCCTGCCTCGTGGGCTCCGCAGGGGTGGAGGCGATTATCGATTCTCCTTTGGGGGAATCCGAAGAGGCCGCGTTGCTTCGATCCGCCCGCACGCTCAAGGAAGCTTTTGACGCCATCGAACCATAGGGCCAAGGAGTGGAAGCATATGCCGAACAATGAATACGATCTGATTGTTTTGGGCTCCGGGCCTGCGGGGGGAATCGTCGCCCGACGGTGCGCCAAGGCGGGGCTTCGCGTCGCCGTGGTGGAGCGCCGGGGGTGGGGCGGCGTATGCCCCCTGCGCGGCTGCGAACCAAAAAAGGTCCTTGTGGACGCCGCAACAGCCGCGGCCCGGGGCGAGGACATGCACGGCCATGGCGTCACCGGCGCGCTGGTCCTGGATTGGCCGGAGCTGATGCGTTTCAAGCGGTCCTTTACCGAGCCTGCTTCGGACGCGATACGCGTCTCGTTGGAGAAGGACGGGGCGCATACGCTGGCCGGCGACGCCAGATTCGACGGACCGGACGCCGTGCAGGTTGACGGCGTGGGACGCCTCACGGCTCCCAAGATATGCATCGCAACCGGCGCCTCTCCCAGGAAGTTGGATTTCCCCGGCGAAGAACTGATCGCCTCCAGCGAGCAGTTTCTCGACCTGGACAACCTGCCTTCCTCCATCGTGTTCATAGGCGGCGGCTTCGTTTCCTTCGAATTCGCAACCGTGGCCGCAAGAGCAGGGGCCAAGGCCGTTATCCTTCATCGCAGCGAACGTGTTCTGAAGCCTTTCGACCGCGGTTTGTCCGGCGAGCTTGTCGAAGCCATGCGCGCATCCGGCGTGGAGGTGCTGACCGGGCATCCGGTTTATGAAGTGCGGCGCGACGGGAGCAAGGTCGAGGTTCTGGCCGGAAAGGACGGGCGCCGCTTCACGGCGGATTTGGCGGTTCACGGCGCCGGGCGTTCGCCGAACGTCGCAGGCCTCGATCTGGAGCGAGGCGGCGTGGAGGCGTCCGCACGGGGCGTCAAGGTCAACGCTTTCATGCAAAGCGTGTCCAATCCCGCGGTGTTCGCCGCCGGGGACTGCGCGGAGCCGGGATTTCCCCTCACGCCGACCGCCGTGGTCCAGGCCGAAACCGTGGCCCGCAACATTCTGAACGGGCCTGCGGTGCAAGCCGACCTGCGCGGCTCGGCGAGCGTGGTGTTCACGCATCCGCCGCTGGCGCGGGTGGGAATGCTGGAGGAAGAGGCGGCGGCGCAGGGGCTCGATTGCCGCATTTACGAGGGCGACGCCTCCGGATGGTCCGAGCACAAGCGCCTGGGCGTCGGCCGCGCCGGCTACAGGATTCTGGTGGACGGAAGCTCCCGCCGGATCGTGGGCGCCCATTACCTGGGGCATCACGCCGAGGAGGTCGCCAATATCTTCGGTCTGGCCGTTCGCCATCATCTGACGGTGGACGACCTGCAGGCCCAGCCATGGGCCTATCCCTCGTTCGGTTACGCCGTGAGGTACATGTTCAGGTAGGCGTTCCCGGACGACATGCGGCCGCGGGCAGGATCAACCGCGCCCGGACCGGCAGATGGTCGGAGGCGTTGCGGGCCTGCGGCGATTTGGCGACCTCCGCGGCGGAGATCGCCAAGCCTCCGCCCACCATGATTCTGTCGAAGGACAGCGTCGGGCAGGCCGCAGGGAACGTCCGCTCCTTGGCCTGGTCGGAGAAAAATTTTTTGAGCTCCGTGTACCAGGGCGCGCACTCCAGCCATGCGTTCATATCGCCGAGCAGCACCGTGGGAGCGTTTTCCCCTTGCCGCGCGATTTGGACCAGACGCCGCATTTGCCTGGCGCGCTCCCTCAGGCGCAGCCCTAGGTGCGTGGCGAGTATCCGCACGGATCGGCCATGGATTTTGGTCTCCACCTCAAGCAAGCCGCGAGGTTCTCTTTTGCGGACGCTGAGGTCCCACCGGCGTTCGCTCAGGACGGGAAATTTCAGCAGGAGAAGGTTGCCGAATCGCGCGTCGCTTCGCAGCATGGTGGGCCCCGGAATCACCTGCATCCCCAATGCCCGGGCGAGGTCTTCGGCCGTGAGCGATTCGTCGCCCGGCGGATCGAGCACAGCCTCCTGCAGGGCGACGACATCCGCATCCAGGCTTTTGACGACCTCGATGGTTTTGAGCGGAGTTCGGCGTCCTGATCGGTTCACCCAGGAATGGACGTTGTACGTGGCCGCCGTGAAAGAGGCCTTTGCTGCGTGGGATTTGCTGCGTTGCTCCATGGGACGATTCAGGCCCCGGGCCGGGAAAGGCGCCGGCGCAGCCAGAAGGCTCCTCCCGCAATGACGGCAATGGCGGCGAAGAAGACCAGGGTGTTGACGACGCCGGGTCGGGTCATGGCCTTGATGAGGCTGTCCGTGAAAAGGGTGACGGCGCAGATTCCCGGGGCCACGCCCAAAAGCGTGCCGAGAAAATAGTCCTTGAAACGGATATGGGACGCGCCGGCCACGACATTGATCAGGCTGAAAGGAGCCGCCGGGATGATGCGGACCACGGTGATGCTGAGGACTCCGCGCTTGGCCAGCCGGCGGCTGATTCGGTTCAACCGGCGTCCGGCCAGTTGGCGTATGCCGTTTCTTCCCAGCATCGCGCCGGCCGCGTAGGTCACGGAGGCGTTCGCCATGCAACCGGCCAAAGCCATGGCGAGGCTTTCCGCCGGCGGCAGGATGAGCGCCGTGGCGCCGATGAGAATGGTCACCGGGAAGGCGACAAGCCCGCCGAGCATGAAGCCCCCAAGGATTGCGGGATAGATCAACAGCGTTCCGGCAAGCGCCCTCAACTGCTGCAACAGATTGCTTTCGTTCAAAAAATCGGAAAGCGGCGTCCATCGCCAGGCCGCGGCCAGTCCCAGAATGGCGAGCACGGCCAGCGAGAGAAACCAGCTCGCCCTGAGGCTTTTGGACTCGTTTTCATCTTTGGGCGCGAAGGCGTCCAGTATCTGGTCGGCTTCGATGGGGCGTTCGGGGTCCAGCACTTCCATCTCGCGCAACGGCTCAAACCCCGAGTCGTCCGGCAACTCCAACGCGCGCAGGCCCCGGCGGTCGTCGCTCAATTGGTCCACGGCCTGGACGAGGGAATGGGTAGCTTTGATGATCGAGCCCACTTCGCGGGGAGGCGCTCCCAAGTGCTCGCCCAGCAGCCGGTCGCGCACCCGGGCTATGGCCGTCGCCGTTTCCGGGGATCCCGAGGCGTCGATGGCCAGATCGCACTCAGTGTCCAGCCCCATGGAGCGGTTGTTCAGGTTGGCTGATCCGACACGCAGAAGCCGGTCGTCCACGATCATGGCTTTGGCGTGGACCATGATATTCTGGGCGCCCAATCCGGCGACGTGCGGATAGCCTGCTCGCAACCGGCCATGGGCGTCGGCTTCCTGCATGGCGAGCAGGGCGGGGACGCGCCTAGCGTCCATGATCTTTTCACCGAGCCACCCTCGCGTGCGGCGCGGCAGGACAATCACGACTTCAGGACCGTTTTCCTCCCGCAGCCTTTCGGCGAGAGCCTGCGCGATGGGCGGGCATGTGAAGTATTGATTCTCCAGGTAGATGTATCGCTCCGCGGCCCGAATCGCATCCAGGTAAAGGGCTTCGACTTCCCTGACCTCTCTGCGGCTCTTGTATTGCGGTTCGGTCCTCGCCACGCCCGTGAGCGCTTCATGGAAGTCGGGAGCCACGGAGGCGGGCCAAAGATCGGAGCCTTGCGACGGCCTCGTGCGGATGTTTTTGCCGGTGGCCCGTTTCCATCTCTTGCGGAACAGTTCGGCGAGAGCTTCGGCCGGCTCTCCGTCGACCAGCATTTGGATGTCGTGGAAGGGCGGGTACGTTTCTCCGTTGGGCGCTTTGCGAAGGTAGTTGCGGGGAGCGTGCTCGGAAGTATCCCATCGCCGCTGCGTCAGGTCGAGGCCTCCGGCGAAGGCGAGCTTGCCGTCCACCACCACGACTTTCTGATGGTGCGAAGCTCCCAAGGGATGTTCGCCGTCGAAACGGAATTTGACGTTCCTGCGGGGAGTCCAGTCCAGATTGTACAGAGGCGGCGGTTCGCGCTGAAAAGTGAAAACCATGGAGTAGTCCCAGAGGAGCAGGCGCACGTCCAGACCGGGGCGGCGCCTGGCCAGCCAATTGAGGAGAGGGCCAAGCCTGGAGGGAGCGTTGTTGGCGGGAGCTTTTCCCCGGATGAGTTCAACTTGGCTGTGCAGGTCCCAACCGAGGATGTGAATGGATCGTTGCGCATGAAGCAATGTTTCGTGCAGCGCCGAGAAGTAATCGGCGGCGTCCACGAGGACCGCCGCTCGATGCGCAACGCCCACTTTCCAGCAGTTGTTTTCGGAGAGAACGAAGGAGGGGGCGCCTTGCTTCATGCCATGACAGAATAATCATTGCGTCAATGGTGCGCAACGCTTCCTTGAGCGCGTCGAATCTTTCGTTCGAAATCGGCAGACGGCCTTCGAGGCGCTCCTGGCTGTTGCGGACCGATTGGAGCACCGCGCGCAGACGTTTCCGGAGAGTTGTTCTCCATCGTGCTCCGGCTGTAGTTTTCCGAGCGGCGGCGGGCGTCAGGTCCGCGGAAGGAGCTGGCGGCCAAGGACTTCGGCCAGATTGTTGAAGCGAATGGGTTTGGGCAGATAGTCGCTCATGCCGGCCTGTTCGCACATTTTGCGATATTCCGGCAGCGCGTGGGCCGTGACGGCGATGATGGGAATGTTTGGATCGTTGCGGCCGGATTCGCCGGCGCGGATGCGGCGAGTCGTCTCCAATCCGTCCAGCACCGGCATTTCCATGTCCATGAGGATCAGGTCGAAATTTTTTTCCGCCAGGGCGTCCAGGGCCTCCTGTCCGTTGGCCACGAGAATGGGGGCGTGGCCGAGGGCGGTGAGATGGTGCCGGAGCAGCTCGGCGTTGAGGGGATTGTCTTCGGCCGCCAGCACGGAGTACCCCGAGGCGGCCGTCGAAACCGTTTCGGCCGGGGCCGGCTCCGCCTCGAAATCCCTGGGAGCCCGGCGTAGTTTGGCGGTAAAGGTGAAGGCGCTGCCCCGGCCCGGCTCGCTTTGGGCGACGACGTCGCCGCCCATGAGCCTGGCCAGCCGGCGGCACAAGGCCAGGCCGAGCCCGGCGCCGCCGCTGGAGCGTTGTCCGGTCTCCTCCAGTTGCGTGAAGCTTTCGAAGATGCTCTCCAACTTGTCTTGCGGGATGCCTGATCCCGTGTCGACGACTTGCAGGGCCAGGATAAGATCGTCTTCCTGCGCGCCGTCGCTTTCCTGGCTGATGTGGACGCGAACCCCGCCTGCTGTCGTGTGCTTGAGCGCGTTGGAGAGCAGATTGACGACCACCTGCATGATGCGCCGGGCGTCTCCCACGAGATAGTGGACGAGGTCACGGTCCGACTCCCAGCTCAGGCCCAGGCCTTTCTTTTTGAACTGGGGGCGCAGGATGTTGTCAATGGAGGACGAGAGCCGGCGCAGGTCGAACGGCGTGCTGTCCAGCGTCATTTTATCCGCTTCGACGCGGGAAAAGTCCAAAACGTCGTCCACCAGGCGCGCAAGGTGTTCGGCGGCCTCCAGCGCCGCCGAGAGCTTGCTTTCCCATTCCGTGTCGGCTCCGGTCAGCAGGACCGACTCCAGCATGCCGATGACGCCGTTGAGGGGGGTGCGCAGTTCGTGGCTCATGTTGGCCAGGAACATGCTCTTGGCCTGGCTTGCGGCCTCGGCTCTCTCCCGGTTTCGCACCAGGGCGCGCTCCAGGCGTTTTTGCTCGGTGATGTCCCGGCTCATGGTGATGACGCCGATCACTTCCCCCCGGTCGTCGCGATGGGGGATGTGGGTGAAGGCCGTTGTGCGGTCTGCGACCTGCGTCGTGTGCATCGTTATTTCCCCGGAGCTTTCTTCTCCCTCCAAGGCTTTTTGAAGCATTGGGCGAATCCGGGCCATGTCGACATCATCGAAGAATGCTCCGAGCTGTTTCCCGATGAAGTTGTCTTTCGACAGGCCGAAGTCCTTGGCGTAGAGTCTGTTGACGAGCAGAAAGCGCTCCCTGCGGTCAAGCTGGCAGATACGGGCCGGAACTCCGTCCACCACCAGACTGAGTTGTCTCCTGCTGCTCCGCAAGGCCTGTTCGACCCGCTCCCGATTGGAGACCTCCTCCTGCAGCTGGAGATTCGTCCGAGTCAAATCCGCCGTACGCTCCTGGACCCGGAGATCCAAGAGCCGGTTCAACTCGGACAAGTCCCGAGCGTAGGCGTCCGTCTCCCGGGTGGCGGCGTCCAACTCGTCCACGTATAAATTCAACTGCTCCTGCATTTGCCCGAAGGTCCGCAACAACATGGACGGTTCATCGGCGCCCTGGCCGTATTTTTGCTCCAGCTCCGCCAGCGCGTTGGCGTCCATGCGAAACCCTCTGCTGGGCAGCTCCGTGAGCGCGGTCGTCACCCGGCGCAACGGGAGGGTGTGCCGGCGCATGAAAAAGAACAGCGCAAGCGACGCCACCAGTAGAATGGCGGCGAGAATGGCGGATTCCGTCTTGGCCGTTCGCCGGGCGGGAGCTTCGAGTTTCTTTTTGTTGATGGTGTAGATGACGTACCATCCCAAGGGGCGGAATCTTTGAAAGAAGGAAATTTTGCTTTCCTCGGGTTTTCCTTCTCCCTCCGGCAGCCAAATGTACTCCACGCTGTTTCGGCCGGCTTGCGCGGCTTCGAGGAAGAGCCGCCACAAGGGTTTTCCGCTGATTAGGTCCATATCCTGGCCTCTGCCTCTCGGAAGCTTGGGGTGGACCAAAAGTTCGCCGTCGCCGTTGGTGACCATGAAGTAGCCATGCCCGGAGAGGTGAAGGCTGTTGTTGAGTTCGGCCAGTTCGTCCAGGATGTTCTCCGTGAGGATGTTCGCGGCCGTCTGGACATCCGGCGCCGGAACAAAGGAGAAGACCAGCCATTCCCAGGGACGGAACAGTTGGGCGAGGATGAGGTTGCGGGTCTTCGCGTTTCCCGGGGCAAGAGGCCATTCGCCTTCGGTGAACGCGGTCGAGGAGGTTCGCGCCTCGTTGAAAAAATTTTCGAGGAAGCTCGGCCTGAGCGTTTGCTCCGAGGCGCTCCAAGACGCGTTGTCCAGGGCCGGATCGCTGATGAAAAGCGGTTCGAGGTCCTTGGAGTAGATGGCGATATCCCGAAATTTTTTACGGTTGCTGCGCAGATAGTTCAGGGCCGTGCGCCGGGCCTCGGCGGATGCGGGTTGCGCCTGCCGAATGGCGGCCAGCACTTCAAGCACGGCGTTGTTCCGCCGGCCCAGGCTTCGCTTGGCCCGGTCCGCGGCTTCCTGTTTTTCCTCCAGCAAATCGTCGTACATGATGTCCAGGTTGGCTATGACGACCTTCAACAATTTTTCGACGTAAGCGCTTTCGGATTGGTAGATGTCGTTGACGTAGAAAAGTCGGTTGGCGGTCAGAACCGTCGCCAATACCAGCGCCAAAACGGCCAACGATGTCAAAATGGCTTTTGCTTCTATCCGCATGATCGCCCGCCAAACTGAATTTTACGCCCTCTTGTATACACGGAGAGTCCACTATAAAGAATGATATTCCAATGCGCTTAATTGGTAAACCGTAAGAATACGAATTGGCGGCGGAATCTCCATGCAACGGGCCTGGGCCGACGGCGGCGGTTGCCAAGCCGGAAGGGGAAGGGTAATTGTTTCGCAGCCAAGGAGGTGTGTGATGGCCCAAAACGGAAAGTCCGCGTCCTGCGGTTGCGGCGCTGAATATTTGAAGGATATGCCGCTGCCGGAAGTGACGTTTTCGACCTTTGTCTTGTCCCTTTATTCTTCCGCCATGGTCTTGCTTGGCGAAACCGAGGACCCGGAAACGGGGCGCGTCGAGGCCCGGCCGCATCTGGCCAGACATACGATCGACGTGCTGGGCATGCTCAAGAGCAAGCTGGACTCCGGGCTCAACGAAGAAGAGTCGAGAATGCTGTGCGACTTGTTGTCCCAGTTGCGCATGAAATACGTTCAGAAAACCCGTTAGCAGACGTTTGAGAGCCGGTCCCGCCAGCCGGGCCTGCGAAAATTTTTTTCATACATGTTCAGGATCGGATTTTGGAGCGCGACATGGCGATAAAGGCGAAGGTCGGCTTGGTTGGAGCCACGGGGTACACCGGGCTGGAGCTTTTGAGGATTCTGGCCGGACATCCGGACATGGAGTTGGTCCGGGCGACGTCCCGCAGCGAAGCGGGCAAGCGCCTCGGCGAACTCCATCCTCTGGTGGAGGGATTCGCGTTGGCGGACGTCGCGATTTGCGAACCCGATTACGATGATTTGGCCTCGGCCTGCGACCTGGTTTTTCTGGCCGTGCCCCACAAAACGGCCATGGAGGCGGCCGGGCTGCTGAGAGCGCGGGACGTCAAGGTGGTCGACCTGAGCGCGGATTTCCGCCTGCGGGACAAGGCCGTGTACGAGGCCTGGTACGGCTGCGAGCACGTCCAGCCGGGCCTCTTGTCCGAAGCCGTTTACGGGCTGGTCGAACTGTACCGGGAGCAGGTGCGGGGGGCCGGGCTCGTCGCCAATCCCGGATGCTACCCGACGTCCATTCTACTGGGCTGCGCACCGGCCCTGCGGCTGGGGCTGATCTCGCCCGAGGGCTTGGTGGCCGACTCCAAGTCCGGGGCTACGGGCGCAGGCGCCAACGCCGGCCCCGGCAACATCTTCTGCGGGGTGTACGACAATTTCAGGGCCTACAATCTGGGCAAACACCGCCACACTCCCGAGATCGAGCAGGAGTTGTCGATTTTGGCCGGCCGGGACGTGGTCGTGTCCTTCAGCCCGCATCTGCTGCCCATCAATCGCGGCATCCTGTCCACGATCTACGCCACGATGGCCAAGCCCCTGGATGCGGACAACGTTGTCGAAGCGTATCGGGATTTCTACAGGAACGATCCTTGGGTGCGGGTGCTGCCGGCCGGGAGCCTGCCGGAGGTCCGCAACGTGCGCGGGACCATGTTCTGCGACATCGGGCTCGTGGTCGACCCCCGGACCAACCGACTTATCATTGTGTCGGCCATCGATAATCTTTGCCGGGGCGCCTCGGGCCAGGCCGTGGCCAACGCCAACCTCATGCTCGGACTGGACGAGGCGGCCGGACTGCGGCTGCCGCCCCTGGCGCCGTAGCAAATCGAAGAGGATAAGCCTCCGGCGGCTCAAAAACCTTTTGGAAAAAGGTTCTTGAGAATTTTCAAAATTTTCGCGAGGGAGTCCGTCTTCTTGGCGGTTCGCCTTTTCCTGGCTTCTGGCCCTCTCCATAAAATGTTTTTGGGAAAGAGGATGGGGGTTCGGGGGAAGGGGAAGACCCTTTTTCCATAAAAAGGGTCTTCCCCTTCCCCCGATTCTAACCGAAGTTCGAGCGCATGGCGGACAGGAGTTGCTCCAGGCGGCGTTCGTAGGTGTGTTCGGCGAGAACCCGCGTTCTGGCGGCCTGGGTCAGTCGGCGGCGCTCCGCTTCGTGATTCAGATAATGCCGGACCATATCCGTGATTTCCTCCGGATGGTCGAACACGGCCGTTTCCTTCCCCGGTTCGAACAGGCGCTCCAGCCCGGTTTGGCGGTCGGTGAGCACGAATCCCCCGCAGGCCGGAACGTCGAAGACCCGCTGGTTCACCGCGGATTTCATTTGCCGGCTGGTGCAGTTCAAATTGACCTTGACCCCGGGGTAGAAGCGGGGGAGGTCGCGATAATAGTCCAGCCTCGGCGCCAGTCGCAGCGACGGCGACGGGGGCAGGACGTCCTTCCAATGTTCGTCTCCGGCCACCACCGCGTCGAACGCCGTGATCTTTCGCACGCAGCCGCTCCGGTAGGCCCGGGTCGCCTCCCAGGTGAGCAGGGCTTCGTAAGACAGTTTGCGTTCGTTGTTCGGCAACTCTTCGAAGGCCTTGGCGTGCTCCGGGAACGCCCGCCGCAGGAAGTCCGCGGGGGCGGTTTCCGGCGCTTCGGACAGTCCTTGGGCCAATTTTCGGTAGTCCCGGGCCAGCAATCCGGTCGGTGCGGCGTCGGCGAACCTTTCCGCCGCTTTGGCGACCATGGAGTCGCCCACGAATCCGGCGTCGGCCCGCAGGGTCTTGCGCAGGGGCTTCAGGCCGGGGCGGAACACGCGCGCGTCCGCAGCCAGGGGCAAATGGACGACCAGGGGGAATCCCTGCTTTCGCAGTGGGTCCGCCGTCTCCTCGTCCCAGGTGAAAACGGCCGTGTTCGGCCGCGCCAGACCCGGATATCGGTGCAGGATGAGATGGGGGCTGTCCACGAACCACGAGGCCAGGGGCAAGGACAATTTCTCCAAAAGCTCGGCCAGGGCGCCTTCCCGGTCCACGCCGAGGTGGTTGACGGTCAGGACGAAATCCGGCCGGAAGGACAAGACCCGGCGCAGCATGTCCTCGACAAAGCCCGGTCGCATGGTCGAACCCGCGCCGACGTCCACCTCCTGCGTCAGAACGCCGAGGCTCGCCAGGGCCTGGCGGATTTCACGGTACAGAAAATAGGGGCTGGACAGCAGCAGGACTCTGGTTTTTTCGCCCTTGAATTTTGGATATCTGGCGCGGCGCCAGAACAACGCCTCCGCGTCCATCCCCTCGGGCCGAGCCAGTCGGGCCGCAAGCGTCGGGTAAAGCGCCGGGTTCAGGCGCGGGTATAGGGGCATTTTTAGCGGCGCCGGGCGAAGGTTTCGCTCGCGGGCGAAAGCTCTGATTTTCGTTTCGGCCCGTTCCGGGTCCGGATCTTCGATCCACAACACCTCAGGATGGTTTCGGAAACGTTCCCAGACGCCGGAGGCATCGAACAGCGGCGTCTCGGCGTCCGCCACGGCCACGGGCCCCTGGCCGGCGAGAAGCTCCAGGCAGCGGCCGAGGCCCGATCCCAGCAGCACCGGCAATTGGCCCACGGGCGAGCTTTTGGCCAGGGCCTCCTCGCGGTCCACGCCGCGCCGGCCCCACAACGACCAGGTTTTGCCGTCCGGCCGCAGCACGCGCAAATCGAACCCGCCGTCCTCCATCTCCACGCGTTCGGCCCGGTATTTCCATCCGAGGTCCGCCACGATGCTTCTAATGCTCCAGGTTTCGGGCCATGGCCTGGCCGTATGCGGCCTGCCCCAGACTGATGCAGCCGTCGTTGGGGGGCGACTGCCCGTGCACGAAGGGGGTGAGTCCGCGATCCGCCAGGGCTTTGGACAGCTCCACCGCAACGGTTGCGTTCTGGAGCACGCCGCCGCTCAAGGCGACGTGCGTCGTCCCGGATCGCTTGGCCAGGACGGCGGCGGCTTCGGCCAGACCGTGGACCAGGCCGCGGTGGAAGCGCCGGCTCACGGCGCCGGGCGTCGCGCCGTTTTTCAGGTCGCGCGCCACGGCGAACACGAGTTCGCGCACATCCAGCTCCGCCGGATCGGACGCCAGATCCAGGGGCAGGGGGTAGCTTCCTTGGGCGGAAAAATCCTGAGCCCGCTCCAGGCGGATGGCGGCTTGTCCCTCGTAGCTGATGGACGAACACAGCCCCGCCAGGGCGGAAACGCCGTCGAACAACCTGCCGCAGCTCGACGTCCAGGGGGCGTTGACGCCTTTGTCCAGCATTTGCGGCAAAAAGCGGCTGGCCGGGCCGAACTCGGTAAGCCAGGGCCATTCCCAACCGCCCTGTCCTTGTAAACCGGGTTCGCGTAGGCCGGCCTCCCAGAGCAGGGATTGGGCCGTGCGCCAGGGCTCGCGCACCGCGGCCTCGCCTCCTGGCAGTCGGAAGGGCCGCAGCCGGGCCAACCGTTGATGCTGCGCCTTGTCCGTGTCTATCAGCAGAATTTCTCCGCCCCAGATGGTCCCGTCCTCGCCGTAGCCCGTGCCGTCCAGGGCCAGCGCCAGGGCGCGGCCGCTGAATTTGTTCTCGGCCAGGGCCGCGTAGGCGTGGGCCGCGTGGTGCTGCAGGCCGTAGGTCGGCAGGCCGAGCTCCTTGGCCAGGCTTGTGGTCATGTAATCCGGATGCAGGTCGTGCACGGCCAACACCGGAGAAACGCGCAGGATGCGCTGGAGATGATCCAGAATTTCCTTGTAGAACTCCAGGGTTTCGAGATTCTCCATGTCCCCGATGTGCTGGCTGACGTAGGCCGTATCGCCTTTGGTCAGGCAGAGGGTGGCCTTGAGCTCCGGACCAACGCCCAGGACGCACAGCCCTGGCTTGGGCAAAAACACGGGACTCGGGACGAATCCGCGAGCGCGGCGGAACAGAAGCGGGGTTTTGAACTCCGGCAGGACGCGCAACACGGAGTCGTCCGTGCGGACGAGGATGTCCCGGTTGTGGAGCAGAAAGACGTCGGCGATGTCCGCGAGCCGGCGCAGGGCCTCCCGGTTTCCCAGGACGATGGGCTCTTCGCTCAGGTTGCCGGAGGTCATGACCAGGGCCGGCGGTCGGCCGGGCGGTAGGCGTTCGGCGAATCGCCTGAGCAGAACGTGGTGCAGGGGCGTGTAGGGCGTCATGACGCCTATGCGGTCCGTGTCCGGCGCCACGGAGGCCGCCAATCCCGCGCCGGCCTTGCGCGCCAGCAGGACGATGGGCCGGACGGAGCCTTCGAGCCAGGCCTGCTCGGCTTCACCCACATCGCCCAGTCTGCGCGCGGCCTCCAGGTCCGGGACCATGACGGCCAGGGGCTTGTGGGGCCGGCGTTTGCGTTCGCGCAGCAGGACCGTTGCGGTTTCGCTCCCCGCATCGCAGGACAGGTGGAAGCCTCCCAGCCCCTTGATCGCGGCGATGCGGCCGTCGGCCAGCATGCTGGCCAGGATTGCGAGGGGGTCGCCTCCCTGGGCCAGATCGCGCCCGTCCTTGTCCACAAGGCGCAGCTTGGGGCCGCACTCCGGGCAGGCGTTGGGTTGGGCGTGGAACCTCCGGTTCATGGGATTTTCGTACTCCCGGCGGCAGGCGTCGCACAGCGGGAAGCAGGCCATGGACGTCACGGGCCGGTCGTAGGGGATGGCTCTGGTGATGGTGTAGCGCGGCCCGCAGTTGGTGCAGTTGGTGAAAGGGTAGAGGTAGCGCCGGTCGTCGGGATCGAACATTTCGGCCAGGCAGTCCGGGCAGGTCGCGGTGTCCGGGCTGATGAGCACGTTGTGCCCCGCACCCTGTTCGCTGGCTTCGATGGAAAAGCCGCTCTCCCCCTCCACAGGGGCGACGCCGGCCACGTCCAGCCGCACCACGCGGGCCAGGGGCGGGAGCTTGGTCCGGAAGTCGGACAAAAAGGCGTCGAGGTCCGGCCCGGCGCCCTGCAACTCCATCACCACGCCCTCCGGGGCGTTTTTGACCCGCCCGGTCAGGCCGTGCTCGACGGCCAAGCGATAGACGAAGGGCCTGAAGCCCACGCCCTGAACCTGGCCTTCCGCCACGGCGCGCCGCCGTTGGACGCCGTCGAAGGATTGATGTCCGCTCATGGTTTGAGGATACCTCCGGCGCTCGGATCTGGCAACCGCGCAGCGTGAAGACGCCGTCCGGCGAACGCGTCGCGCCGGTTCCGCACAGCGCGTTGCGGGGCCGGGGCTTTTATTCCCATCCGCTCAGGATATGCAAAGTGCGGGAGGCGCGCAGCGATGCAAGGGCAAGACGGAGACCATGCGGACGCACCGAGCGCATCGGGCCGTTTGTCCCTCGATACTCCTGGGCTGGAGCTTCAACGAATCGACCTGCGCCGGGGCCGTCTTGTTTCGTCAGGGCGAGGCGGTTCGCCCTGACGCTTGCCGGGCTCCCAATATGTTCGACGCGCTGCAGCACGCCGCCGACGTCTCTCTACGATGCGATGTGGGAGCGGACCACGGGCTCTCCAAACCAAAAGAGTTGAGGGGCGGGTGGATATCGGGTATCAGGCAGGGCGCGACGCAGCGCAAGCGATTCTCGATCTACTGGCTTCTCCAGCCTGTAGGTTTCTGCGCATCTCGTTTCCAATTGGGAGGAACTATGGAGCGGCCGTGGCTGTCCAGTTACGACACGAACGTCCCTGCGAGCGTCCATTATACCGAAGGCCCGTTGTTTCAGCTTCTGGACAACGCTGCCGCCGACCATCCGGATCGAACGGCCATCGTCTTTCGCAATCGCCGCACGAGTTACCGCAAGCTTCTGGCCCGTTGCGAAGCTCTGGCCGCCGGGCTGAAGGCCCATGGACTGGCCAAGGGCGATCGTGTGGCCGTCATGGCGCCCAACCTGCCGTCCACGATTCTCTCTTATTGGGGCGTGCTCAAGGCAGGCGGGACGGTGGTCATGGTCAGTCCGTTGTACATGGAGCATGAACTGACCCGGATTTTGAAAGACTCCGGCGCCCGGTTCATGATTCTGCTGGACATGCTGTGGCCCAAGATCGCGCCTTTGCGGGGGACGATTCCGGTGGAGCAGTTCTTTTGCTTTTCCATTCCGGACGATTTGCGGTTCCCCTTCGGGCAGTTGGCCAGGTTTCGCCTCAAGCGCGAAGGCCGGCTGCCGGACGTCCCCTACGGCCGGGGCGTGGAGCGGCTGAAGAAACTTGCGCGCGGCAAAGCCCGCTACAGCTGCCCGGACATCGACCCCGCCGAGGACTTGGCCGTACTGCAATATACCGGCGGCACCACGGGGACGCCCAAAGGATGCATGCTCACCCACCGCAACCTGTCCGTGAACACCCAGCAATGCCGGACGGTGCTGCACGCCGTGGGGCACGATCCCGAGGTTTTTTTGGGAATCTTACCCTATTTCCACGTGTACGGCCTGACCGTGTGCCTGAATTTCCCCACGTCCCTGGCGGCGACCCTGGCTCCGACGCCCCGGTTCGTTCCTTCGGAGTTGCTGGAAACCATGCAGCGGGTCCGGCCCACTGTTTTCCCGGGCGCACCGTCCGTTTACACGGCCTTGATGCAACAGAAGGGTTTTTCGAAGATGGATTTTTCCTACCTGCGCTATTGCATCTCCGGTTCGGCGCCGCTGCCGGAGGAAGTGCTTCGCCGGTTCGAGGAATCCACGGGCGCCAAGGTGATCGAAGGGTACGGCTTGTCCGAGACGTCGCCCGTGACCCACATCAATCCGCTGGAGGGCAAACGCAAGTCGGGCTCGATCGGTCTGCCGTTTCCCGACACCGACGCCAAGGTCGTGGCCGAGGGGAGCATGGAGCCTTTGCCGCCCGGCATGCCGGGCGAGCTGGCCATCAGGGGCCCCCAGGTCATGAAAGGATACTGGGGCAGGCCCGAAGACGACGCCCAGGCCGTGAAAGACGGCTGGTTGCTGACCGGTGACGTGGCGGTCATGGACGAAGAAGGGTACTTCTTCATCGTGGACCGCAAGAAGGATCTTATCATTTCCGGCGGATTCAATATCTATCCGCGGGAGATCGAAGAAGTTTTGTATCGGCACGAAGAGGTGGCGGAGGCCGTGGTGGTGGGCGTCAAACATGGAAGGCGGGGCGAAACGGTCAAGGCTTTTGTGGTGCTCAAGCCGGGAAGCCATGCGGCGCCTGTGGACATCCGCTCTTTTTGCCGGCGCAGGCTGGCGAATTATAAGACCCCCCGGGAAGTCGAGATTCGCGACTGCCTGCCGAAATCCCACGTGGGCAAAATTTTGCGCCGGGTCCTTCGGGATGAAGCGCGGGCGGAAAAATAAGTTGGAGCGACTTGCGTGAGGCGTCCGCCCGCCTTCAGGCCGCCGGAGGCGGAATGCTGTTTGGACTTGACCGGGGTTGCTGCTTGGGGCCATGATGCTTCAATTTCAAATGCGAACGAAGGATGATGGCCCGTGTCCAGGAAGGTGTTGATCGTGGACGATGATTCCAATGTCCGCCGCTTGTTGGAGCAGACGTTGGAGACGGTGCGGGAGGACCTGGAGTTTGAGGTCCTGACGGCCGGCAATGGGGAAGACGGCCTCCGGCTCATCGAGCAGGAACAGCCGGCTCTTGTCTTACTGGACGTGATGATGCCCGGCATGGACGGTTTCGAGGTTTGCCGACGGGTGGACGGCCTGGGCGAGGCCGCAAGCTCCTGCTACATCGTGCTGCTCACGGCCCGCGACCAGCAGAGCGACCGCCTTCGGGGGTTGGCCGCCGGGGCTCGGCGCTATATAACCAAACCTTTCGATCCCGAGGACATTATCCGGCTGGTGGAGAGCTTTTTTTGTTGATCGAGCCGATCTCTCGGAGGCGCGGCTGAACACGTCGCAAGCAAGGAAGAAAGGATAGCGAAAAGCTTTCCGGTTCCGGAAGGCGATGCAGAGAAGGAGTCGACATGTATCAATTGGTTCACGTGGACAAAGGCAAGGAAATAGTGATTCAGGTGGGCGACGACCTGCTGTTCCTGAAGCTGATGTGCGAACGGCACACCCGGTCTTACGCCTCAGGGTGGATGGAAGTCCGTAAGGCGTAGCGGGCTCGCCCGCTGGGAGGGCGTCCGCCCGCCATGTCCTTGAAACAGAAGCCGTGTGAAAGAATTCGCCGCCAATGCCTGGAGTGCATGGGCGACCAGCGTTCGGAGGTGGCGCGCTGCAGCGCCGCGTCCTGCGCTCTGCACGCCTTTCGGGATTGCAGGGAGATGGAGAAACGGACGCTGGTGCGGGCGATTCGGCGATTTTGCCTGCATTGCGCCGGCGGGAACCGTACGGAAATACGAACCTGCGAGGGCAAGGGCCTGTGCCCGCTTTGGCCGTTCCGGTTGGGAGCCTCCCCCGAAACCGTCGCCCGCCGCAGGGACCGCCGCCGCCAGCCTCTTCTTCCCGGGATATAGCCTGCGAACGGCGTTTCCCCGACTCGATGCTTGCTACTTCGTGGATCCGTTCGCCTCTCCGCGGGACTGCGGGTCGGGCAGAATGATCAGGTGCACCTTTTCGTAGGCCGCCAGCACCGAGAGGTCCACGACCCTGGCGGCCCATGCCGGCAGGATCACCGCCCCTTCGAAGCCGGCCTTGATGCGCCGCCACATCTCTTCCTCCCGGCAATGCAGGATTTCGCCTTGGGCCAGGGCCATGTAGGGGCTCAAGTCCTCGGGGCCGTTGCGGGTCATGGCGATGGCCGGCCGGCTGGCGCTGCGGCGATTGAGCAGGCTGTGCACGGTATCCAGCAAGAGCGCTTCGTCAATGGGTTTGGCCAGGGCCGCCTCCACGTCGTTGCTTTGAAACTCCCGTAGCATGGTGATGACCAGGATGGGGGCGTGGGCCAGCTCCGGGTCTCGCCGCATTCTGGAGATGACCTCGCGCCCGCTCATGCCAGGCATCATGATGTCCAGGGTGACGAGGTCCGGCCGGAGCCGCCTGGCTTTTTCCAAGGCGCTGGGGCCGTCCGGAGCGGTGAAGACCCGGTAGCCGGCCTCGTGCAGAAATTGGGATAGGAACGTGCGAATGGCCGGCTCGTCGTCCACCACCAGAATGAGGGGCCCCTCTCCGTCGAGGAACTCCGTTGCGTCCTGGAGCGCAGCTTGATTCTGGCGAAAGGCGGGCAGCGTCACGGTGAAGACGCTGCCGCGGCCAAGGCGCGACTCCACTTGAATGTCGCCGCCGTAGTGCGTCGCGATCTGCTTGCAAATCGCCAATCCCAGGCCGGTTCCCGGAGGTTTTTGCTCCCGGGTGTCGGGCATGCGGACCTGGTGGAATTTGTCGAAGATTTTGTCCAGCTCCTCTTGCGGAATCCCCTCCCCCGTGTCCGCTACGGAGATGTACACGTCGTTTCCAACCTCCCGCGCGGTGATGGTCACGCTGCCTTGGTGCGTGAATTTCGCCGCGTTGTTCAACAGGTTGATGAAGACCTGCTCAAGGCGGTCGGGGTCCGCATACAGCCGCGGCAGATCGTCGGGGATGTCGGCGACGAGCCGGATCTGGGGTTTCTGGGCGAAGAGGCCGCCCACGCTGTTCACCGTCTGGCGCAGGATTTCATCGAGGCAGAGGTCGCGGTCGCTCCATTCCACGCGACCCGATTCGATGCGCGTCAGGTCGAGAAATTCATTGATCATGCGGGTCAGCCGTTCGCCTTCGTGCTCGATGATCTTCAGGTTGTCCAGGATGCGTTTGGCCTGTTGTCGCAAGGAGGCCTCTTCCTGCGACAATGAGTCGAAATGCTTGATGAAGTCCCGGCTGATGAGCTTGGTGAATCCCAGCACGGAGGTCAGCGGAGTGCGCAGTTCGTGCGATACGGAGTTGAGAAAGGCGGACTTGATTTCGTCCATTTCCAGCAGCTTCTTGTTGGCGGCCTCCAGTTCGTCGGCCTTGCCGACCAGGTCGGCGGTGCGCTGCTGGACAAGGCGCTCCAGGTCGCGGTTCAAGGTGTAAAGCTCCCGTTCCGCGCGGCTTCGCACGGCCACCTCCTGGGTCAGGTTGGCGTTGGCCGTGCGGAGTTCCCGGGCCTGTTGCTTCAGATCGCTCTGGGCGGTTTGAAGTTCTTTCGCCATCAGGGAGAAAGCATGGGCCAGCTCCGAAATTTCGTCCTCGGTTTTGAGAACGATCGGTTTGCGGTCCCAGTCGCCTTTGCTGATGGCGAGAGCCGTTTCGGCCAATTGCTGCACAGGCCCCACCACGCTGCGCATGAACCAGACCAGCGCCAAACCTCCCAGAAACAAGCCCAGGGTGAGGATGATGGCGGAATTGGCTAAAAATGAGCTGCGCATGGCGAACATTTCATCCGTTGACACGGAGAGGACCACGAGCCACCCCCACGGAGTGAAGGTGCGGTAGAAGAAAAATCGGTCTTTATCGTTGAAGCGGCACTCCATGTCTCCTTCCTTCTCAAGGATCATTTTCCGGATGCACGGAGCGTCCAGGGGAGGCGGCGTTTGCGATTCATTGAAGACCACGCGGCCGGGCCCTTCGAGAATCATGATGCGGCCGAAAAATCGACGTTGGCTTTTGACCAGATTGGCGACCAGTTCGTCCTGGGCGGATTTGACGTAGCTTGCGACTTTTGAAACGCCGCTGGTTTCCAGGACGTCGTAACTCTCCCGGATGCGGTCCAGAACGTTGTCCACCTCGGAGGCGAGGAGCTTGCGGTTCAGATCGTAAGCGAGCCTGTCGATGGTCCAGACGCCGGCCGCGGCGGCGGAGCAGACCACGATGGTCAAAACAGCCAGGCAAATGATGTTGACCTTGACTTGCAAACGCACCCCGCA
The DNA here is from genome assembly GCA_030156255.1 of Desulfovibrionales bacterium. Classification (GTDB taxonomy): domain Bacteria; phylum Desulfobacterota; class Desulfovibrionia; order Desulfovibrionales; family Desulfovibrionaceae; genus JASGMV01. The sequence goes on along the minus strand of JASGMV010000025.1, from coordinate 10,286 downwards.
ACCTCCTTCCGTATCGGTTCATTGCGCGAAATTTCTGTTCGAAGCTTCGGCGTCGGCGTCATGGGAATCTTTCGCGGGCGCCGAGTTGGGCCGCCTGAAGATGGTGGCGACCCGCAGCACGGACATGGGAGCGACGACATTTGCGGCGAGGGCCAAGTCCATGTTGACGGTTAATTTGACGCGCTTGTTGTAAGCCACCGGAATATCCGCCGGAGAGACGCCCTGCAGGATTTTCAACGCCGTTTGAGCGGCGAATTCTCCTTGCTCCGTCGGGTCTTTGCTCATGACGTAAATGGCGTAAGGGGCCATGAAGTCCAGATGGGACCCGGTGGGGATGCGGGTGTTGGCCAGTACGAAGGATTCCGCCTCCTCGGCCGGCCAATCCGCGACGCCCGCGTAGCTGCGAACGAACAAGAGGTCCACTTCCTGTTGAGCGCGCAGGAACTCTTCTTTGAACTCTTCGAAATTATGGAAGAGATATACGTTCAGAGCGCCTTGAAAGTAGCGGCTGTTGATGTAGTCCGCGATTTTGGCGATGGTTGCGGTGGCGCCGCCGATAAATCCGACGCGGTCCCCTTTGGCGCTTTTGCGCAAGAGTTGTCGTAACTCCAGAACGCCCTCCACCTCCACCATGCCGGTGATGTGTTTTGTGGGATACCCATAGACCGAGGCGTCCCAATTGACGCCGCAGAACACTACGGGCCGGTCGGACTTCATGAGATAGGGAGTCACGAGGTAGCGCTGGGCGTTTTCGTCCGAAGCGATGACCACGTCCGGGCGCTTGCGCTGGATGGCCGCAAGGGCCTTTTCTCCCGCCTGCCGCATGGCCGCTACGGAGGGATGGCGCTTGGTGTCCATGCGAAAGACGTCCAAGCGGACGCCGGTCCCGGCGAGCGTTTCGCGGATTCCCTGTTCTATGCCGTCGCTCCATGCGTACCCCTGATGGTAGGAATCAACCCACAGAATGTTTTTCCCCTCCAGGGGGGAGCGGGCGGGCGCCGACTGGACCGCGATCAGCGGCAAGGCGAGCCCCAGGAACAGGACCGCTGACAATGTCTTCATGTCGCCTCCGGGCTTTGGCTCGCCGAGCCGTTTTTTCCTGGCGGCGCTGCGCCCGGGCTAAAGCGGGGCGCAGCAGGCGCGCTGTTGCATCGCCCGCCTTTCGTGGAGAAGGGGAAGTTCCCGGTGAATGTAGCGTGATTAGCGGTAGATGTTCAAGTTTTTGCTGACCCGGACGCCAAAAAGAATGGAGGTTGCCGCCCCTGCGGGAGCGAGAGCTTGAATCGTTTGCAAGCTGAACTGCGGCGGGCGGCGCGGCCTCAAGTGAGACTTCCGCCCGCCGCAGCGGCAAGGAACCCCGACGCTATTGGACGGGGAAGTTGAAGTAGGTCTCCGGAAAGGGCTCCTGTTTCAGGGTGAAATGCCACCACTCCTTGTCGTACGGAAGGAAGCCCTGTCCGGCCATGGCCGACCGGAGCAGCGCGCGGTGGGCTCGTTGGCTCGGCGTCGGCCGCGGGCTGTCCGGCCAGGACATGGGGCTGAAGAAGTCGAACCCCGAGCCCATGTCCAATTCTTGCCCGAAGGTTTTTTCTTCCAGGGAGACGATGGTCAAGTCTACGGTCGAACCTCGGCTGTGGCCGGACCGGCTGGCTATGTAGCCGTCCCGGAAAAGATTTTTCTTGTCGACGTCGGGATAGTATTTCCATTTCATGGTCGTATCCCCAAGGTCCTTGGCCCAGCGAATGAAATGGTCCACCGCCTGTTGCGGCCGGTAGGCGTCCAATATCTTGAGGCCGAGGTTGAACGGCGCCAGGAACTTCTGAACCTTTTGCAGCGCAAGGGCCGCCTGGCGCGTGAGGATGACGCGCTGCGCCCGGTAGCCGTCCACGGGGCGGCCCAGGAAGTTGTCCGGCGTGTCGTAGCGGAGCTCCGTCAGGATGGAGGGTGCGACCTGGTCGAGATAGACGAAGCCTTGGGGCAAGTCTTGCGCCGCGGCGGACGACGCAAGAACCAATAAAATGAAGATGGAAAAGGCCGCTCTTGCTTTCATGCGCTCCTCCCGACTTACGGCGTGCGGTCCTGTTTTCGTTTTGTTATGTAGGCGTCCAGGGCCTTGTCCCTGCGGTTGAACAGGGTGGCGTCCGGGTCCAATCCCATTCTGGACAGCAGCGTTTCCACCTGCTCGTTTTCTCCGATTTCGGTGTAGACGTGCCCGTCGGAGCTTTCGACCAGCAGGGCGCCGCAATCCAGCGCCTTGGCGATCATTCTCTCAAGCTTTCGGACGTCCGTTTTGCCCAGGCGCAAGTTGGTGTTGTTGATTTCCAGCATGACGCCCGTTTCAGCCGCCGCTTCGACCACGGCGTCTATGTTGACGGGATGGGCCTTGATGCAGGGATGGGTCGCCAGGTCCACGCCGCGGCGGGTGAAAGCGTTGACGAACGCCTTGGTGTTGCGGGCTTCGTCGCGCAGCCCCGCCAGTTCGAAACAGGCGTGCAGGCCCAGGCTGATGATGTCGAATCGGTGGACGAATTTCGGCGGAACGTCCGTGTCGCCGGCGATGTTGAGCAGGTTGGCCTCGATTCCCCGCCACACGCGGACCTTTGCTGCGCCCCATTCCACGGTTTCCGGCAACCGCCGCAGGTCGGTGAAGACGCCGAAGTTGATGGATCGTCCCAGGGCCGGCCCGTGGTCGCTGAGGTTCAAGCTCCGCACGCCCTTGGCCGAGGCGATGGACACGATCTCCAACAAGGTGTGCAGCCCGCAGCTGCTGCGAATGGAGTGCACGTGCAGGTCGTTGCGGATCACGGTTTACTCTCCGACGATTTTGATGAGCACGCGCTTTTGCCGTCTCCCGTCGAACTCCCCGTAAAATATCTGCTCCCAGGTTCCGAAGTCGAGCCGGCCCTCGGTGACGGCGACCACGACTTCGCGTCCCATGATTTGCCGTTTCATGTGGGCGTCGGCGTTGTCTTCGAAGGTGTTGTGGGCGTATTGGCCGACCGGTTCATGCGGCGCCAGGCGTTCGAGCCACGTTTCGTAATCCTGATGCAGTCCGGATTCGTCGTCGTTGATGAACACGCTGGCGGTGATGTGCATGGCGTTCACCAGCATGAGCCCTTCACGGACGCCGGATTCCGACAATGCCTGCACGCAATCGGGAGTGATATTCACGAAACCACGTCTGGACGGGATTTCGAAAAACAGCTCTTTGCGATAGGATTTCATATCCAAGCTCCTTGTGTGAGGCTTGTCCTTGGGCGACTTTACCCGCGAGGCGATGGTATTCCAAGCACTTTTGTCGGCGGGCTGTTGCGGCGCGGCGGCGACTCGCCTCTCCCGCGGCCGGATTGCGCTCATTGCGGGGATTGCTCGTCAGGATCTGTAGATATAGCTTGGAAGATCGCCTGTGCATAAAACTGGAGAGCCCATGACCTTACGGACCAAATTGCTGATTCTGTTGCTTTGCCTGTCGGTTGCCCCATCGATCGTCCTTCGCGTGAACGGCGCGCGCTCCCTGGCTCGCCTGCGGGATGAATTGGCGACTGCGAGCCGTAATGCGCTGGTCAACCAGACCATGAACGACCTGAAAAGGCTTGTGGAGGATCACGGCCTCTTCTTCGAGCAAGGCCGCAGATTTTTGGAGACGGCCTTGAATCTCCAGGCTCTCGGGCTTGTCGCCCCGGACTCCCTGCAACGTTTGTCGGTGAATCCGGGGCAAGCAGATCCCGGTTTGTACTGCGCGCACTACGGTCCGGATGACTGCGATCCGATCGATGTCCGACTCGATGCGGCTGGCGTCGTCAAGACCGGCGGCATGGGCTCGGGAGCGGGGATGGGGCGCGGCATGGGCGCCATGGGTGATATGGTGGGTGATATGGGCGGTATGGCCAGGCCCACTTCCGTGGAGCTGCAAACGAGTCGGCTGTTCGCCTACCAACTCAGCCGCGCCCGGATGGATGGGGACGCCCTGTGGCAGGCGAGTCTGCTGAAAAACGGAGACGTAGAGATTTATCCGGCTCCGATCAACGCAGCGAGAACCCACGTCTTGGCGATGAAGATGCGCAACTTTTTGGACAAGGCCCGGCCCGGATTCATCTGGAGCGCGCCCATGATCGATCCGTTGACCAGGCTGCCGGTCCTGGCCATGGCCACGAACATACCGGGCGCCGGCGATGACGCGCCGGTGGCCACGGCGGCCGTGTTCACCATTCAGTCGTTGTTCGGCGTCCAGAAACAACTGGAGAGCCTGTCGCCCGAGGTCGCCGTCTATCTGGTCCAGGTCGGCGACGAGTCCTTGGACATCCTGGCCGAGGCGAAGTCCGACAGGACGCCTCGGTTCAGGAGCTGGATGATGGCGGAGCAGCGCCGGACCCTGTCTTCGCGGAACGCCACGGCTTTCAAGCATCTGGCTCAAACCCTGGGGCGGGGCGAATCCTCCATTTCCTTTCTGGACTGGCGGGGCCGTCCGTCCCTGTGGGCCGGCGCTCCGGTCGGGGATCAGGGGGCGGCCTTGCTGGTCATCGCTCCGGAAGCCGCCGTGACCGCCAAGGCGGACGCCTTCGGCTCCTTTGTGGAGTCGGTCATGAACCAGCAGCTTCGGACCACGGGGATATTCGTCGCTCTCATGTTGGTCGCGGTGGTGGTCGTTGCGCTGTATGCGACGCGTTCGCTCACCGCCCGGCTCAAACGCCTGGCCTCGGCGGCGGAGTCCCTGGGGCGAGGCAATTTCGAAATCACGGCCGACATTCCGGGCGACGATGAGGTGGCTCGCTTGGGGCGCACCTTCGACCATATGGTCCCGGCGCTCAAGGCCCACGTTCGCCTCCGGGAGTCTCTGGAAGTCGCCATGGAGGTGCAGCAGAACCTGCTGCCCAAAGCCCCTCCTTCCGTACCGGGACTCGATGCGGCCGGCGTCAGCGTTTATTGCGACGAGACCGGAGGGGATTTCTTCGACTACATTGTCCGGGACGACCCGGAATTCGGTCGCCGCCGGCTGCTTTGCGTGGTGGGCGATGTCTCGGGGCACGGCCTGTCCGCCGCGCTGCTCATGGCCTCCTGCCGCAGCGCCGTGCGAGCCCGGGCCACGGAGGGCGCCTCCCTTGCGGACATCGCCGGGCGCGTGAACCGGCTGCTGGCCGAGGACACCGAAGAGACCGGACAGTTCGTCACCGCATTTCTGCTGGAGCTGGACCCGGATGCGGGAAGACTGGACTTCGTGCGCGCCGGGCATGAACCGATGCTGGTCCTGGACAGGGATTCCGGAGACGTGGAGATGTTTCTGGGCGGCGCAGGCGCGGCCTGGGGCGTTTTGCCCGAGGGCGCGTACACCGATTCCCGGCTGGACCGGCTGGCCGGCCGGACGTTCGTTCTGGTGACGGATGGAATCACCGAAGCCCGCAACGAGCAAGGGGAGGCCTATGGCCGCGACCGGCTGACGGCCGCGCTGCAAGGCTGCGCCGGGATGTCGGCTCGGGAAACGATGGATGCGCTGCTGCACGACTTGTATCGATTTACGGGCAAGGCCAAAATCGAGGACGACGTCACGCTGGTCGTTGTGCGGGCGTGACGCAAATCGCGAGCGCCGGGGGGGGGCGGCGTTCGCCCGGGGCTGCGCGCAAGGCGGCCGGCGAGTTCGAGCTTCAGACGGTCGAGCCCATCCTCAACGCGCCGGCTTTTTCCGGCAGATAGCGCTCCAGGACGATTTTCGTCGTTCTTTTCGATGGGATGAGTGCATAATTATCGTAAAGAAAACGCGCCCAGGCGTTGCATAATGTGGATAAATCCTCATTGTTGAAGGGGGGCGATTCGCAGACGTCGGCTTCCCCGCGGATGGATGCGTTGATGCTTTGGATGAGCTGCTCCCGGCGGGAGCTGTGCGTGAGAAGGTCGAGGCAATGGAGCATGTGCTCCATGAGATGCAGTCTGTTCGTTTCCTCCATCAATATGGCGTTGCATTCCCGGACGTTGAAGTCGCAGTCCTTTTCCGTGGCCTGCGTGAGAAGTTTCAGAAGCCGGGCGTTGATCTTGTCGTATTTCTCGGCGCCGATGAGCCTCCTGCGGATTCCCGCCAGAATGTGAAAGCAGAGTTTTCTGGGCAGGGCGGCGGCGTCCGGATCCCGCCGCACGTCCTCGTCGCCCGTGATTTCGTGATAGAGCTCCATGGGATAAAGCAACCCGCGCCCGAAAAGGTCCTGCAGGTAGGAAATGACGTAGATTTTGTTTTCCGGTTTACAGGAGGCCTGCTTCGTCTGGGAGTAGGCCCCCGCCTGATGCGCTCGATTCTCCACGCCGAACAGTTCGAGAATTTTCATGGTTTGCCTGTTGGCGCGTTGCAGAAACTCCACCCTGAACGCCTCGATTTCCTCCCGGAGCAATTCGGGGCCCACCTGCCGGCGAACGCCTTCGAGATATTTTTCGACGCAGGCGCCGAATAGCTGGCTTGCTTGCCGGGAAAAGTCCGAGGTGATGAGGTTGGCCGCCGGAACCATGCCGTTCGCCGACGCGTCCTGTTCGGCCTGCTTGGATAATTGCCGGCGCAGAGCGAACAACCTGGACAGATAGGCGTTCGCGTGGAGTTGCTTGAGCTCGTTCTGGAGGCTTTCGGAAAGGGCCTCCACGGAATGCTGCTCCAAGGGCAGACTCTGTTCGGACAGGAAGGAAAGAAGATGGACGCGAAAACGTTTGATGGTGGTTTCGCAGAAGTGGCTTTGGTTGCAGGTAAATCGGGCTTGCCGGCGCGGCGCTTCATCCTCGCGCCCGACAGGCCAGTTGCGTGCGTCCATGAAGCTCTCCATTGGTCGAGTGACCGACAGCGGGCTCGTAAAAAGGCGGCTCCGTATGAATAGATGCTATTTTTATGACGGCTGTGTGACAATTTGTCAAACGGAATTCCGACAAAAAAAGGCGCAGCATGTATGGTGCGCCTTTTTGGCGGCGGACGGACTGCAGTTTGAAAGCCGGCTTTTTTTTCGGACGGCTCGCGTAGCTTGCGGAAGGGCGGGCTGTTCTTTCGGAGGTCAGCTCAGCAGAGCCTTGGCGAAGTCCTCGCCGCTGAAGGGGCGCAGGTCCTCCATCTTCTCGCCCAGCCCTACATAGGTGATGGGAAGATGGAACAGGAGCGCCAGGGAGACCACGACGCCGCCTTTGGCGGTGCCGTCCAGCTTGGTCAGAATGATTTCGTCCACGCCCACGGCTTCATGGAAGAGTTTGGTCTGCGATATGGCGTTTTGCCCGGTGGTGGCGTCTACCACGAGTACGCATTTATGGGGAGCGCCTTCGTGCTTCTTGCCGCATACGCGTTTGATCTTGGTCAGCTCCTCCATGAGGTTGGCCTTGGTGTGCAACCGGCCGGCCGTGTCCAGGAATACCAGGTCGAACCCCTCCTGCATGGCTTTGTCCACGGCTTCGTAGGCGACGGCCGCAGGGTCGGCGCCGTGCTGCTTGGCGTAGAATCCGGCGCCCACGCGCTTGGACCATATTTCCAACTGTTCGATGGCTGCGGCGCGGAAGGTGTCTCCAGCGGCCACCAGCACCTTGCGGCCCTGCATTTGGGCCCTGTGGGCCAGCTTGGCGATGGTCGTGGTCTTGCCCACGCCGTTGACCCCCACCACCAGGACCACCTCGGGCGGATTGTAGGAGGCGATGCGTTTGGGAGCTTTGAAGACCTCCTCCAGCTCCTCGCGCAAAATTTTCCGGAATCCCTCGGAATCGCGCACGCCATCGCGTCTGGCGCGGGACTTGAGCCCCTCCAGAAGTTTGGTGGCGGCGTCGAATCCGACGTCGGCCATGATCAGGATTTCCTCCAACTCCTCCCAGAATACGTCGTTCAGTTCTCCGTGGCGGTCCAGCAGCGAATCGATCTGCTGGGATATCTTTTCCTTGGTCTTGCTCAAGCCCTCGGACAGCTTGAGGAACAGTCGGCTGCGTTCGTCCTCCTCGTCCTCCAGATCCAGGGCCAGCGCCAGACGATACTGCAGTTCGGACCGGAACTCCTCCACCGCCTCGTAGCCCATGTCGTCCAGCCAGGATTCGAAGCGGGCGACGAAGTCCTTGGCCTCCTTTTCCGGCGCCTGCAGGCTGTTGAACAAGAACAACAGACGGTCCCACAGGTCGGGGCCGGCCTCATTGACGTCTTCCAACAGGATGTCCAGCCAGACCGACAGCCGGGGTTCGGCCTGCCGCAGAACGGTGGTCAGGTCTGCGCGCCAGCCAGCGTCGGCTTCGGATACGGGCGCCGTTTGGGGGGAGGCGGTTTCGGGGGACGTCGGCTCCGCGGTCGAAATCTCCTCGGGAGCAACGGAGGGCTGTACGGACGCGGCCGGGGGCTCCTGCGCCGCCGAGGCGTCGGAGTCGGCGCGCCGCGACGCCTCGTATTCCTGCACCGCCGCTTCGACGCTTTCTTCGGTGCTCCACAGTTTTTTCAGTTTGGAGAAGAAGGCCATGGGGATACCTCGCGGATAGAATTGGAAGAACCGACGAATCGCCGGAGCGATGTCAAACCAGTGGCTATGTAAAACAGGATGCGCGGCGAGGCAAGACGGCCTCTTGCGCGCGGACTCGGCTCAGCGCATACTGTAGGCTCAAGGAGGATGCATGAAAAGAACGCGAGTGCGGAACATTTTGCAGGCCGAAGCGCCTTTCGGCCGGATCATGGTCAAGGGCTGGGCGCGCACGCGCCGCGACTCCAAGGGCGTTTCGTTTATCGAACTCAACGACGGCTCGTGCCTGGCCAACGTCCAGTTGGTGGTGGATGGCGCAAGCCCGGCGGCCCAAGTGCTGCCCGAGGCGGCCGTCGGCGCGGCGATCCTGGCCGTCGGCGAGATGGTTCCTTCGCCGGGCAAGGGCCAGAAATTCGAAATCCGCGTGGAGGAATTGACCGTTCTCGGGCCCGCTCCCGAGGATTATCCCCTGCAGAAGAAACGCCATTCGGACGAGTTCCTGCGCACCATCGCCCACTTGCGGCCCCGGACCAATAAATATGGAGCCCTGCTGCGCATCCGGTCGGACCTTTCGTTCGCCATTCACCGGTTCTTTCGAGAGCGTGATTTCCACTACGTACAAACGCCCGTGCTCACGGGCTCGGACTGCGAAGGCGCCGGCGAACTCTTCCGCGTGACCACGCTGGACGGGGCCGCCGCGGGCGAGGCTCCCCGCGCCGGGGATTTCTTCGGCAAACCTGCCTACCTGACGGTCTCCGGCCAGCTCGAAGCCGAATTGCTCTGCCTCGGCGTGGGCGACGTCTATACCTTCGGTCCGACCTTCCGGGCCGAAAACTCCAATACGCCGCGCCACGCCGCGGAGTTCTGGATGGTCGAGCCCGAAATGGCTTTTGCGGACCTTGAGGACAACATGAACCTTGCCGAGGCCCTCGTGCGCAACCTGGCCTCCTTCGCCCTGGAGCAGTGCGAGGAGGACCTCGCCCTGTTCGACAGGTTCGTGAGTCCGGGCTTGTTCGAATCCATCCGCCACACGGCCGAAACGGCCTTTGTTCGCATCACCCACGCCGAGGCGGTCGGCGTATTGGCCGCATCCGGGCGGGATTTCCAGTTTCCCGTGGACCCGGAGATGGACCTGCAGACCGAACACGAACGCTTTCTCTGTGAGGAGCACTTCAAGGCCCCCGTGGTCGTGCGGGATTACCCGGCGTCCATCAAGCCTTTCTATATGCGGCTCAACGAAGACGGCGCCACGGTGGGGGCCATGGACGTGCTGGCCCCGGGCGTGGGGGAGATCGTGGGCGGCAGCGCCCGCGAGGAACGGCTCGACGTGCTGCAGGCCAGAGCCCGGGCCTGCGGGCTCGAGGAGGCGTCCTACTGGTGGTATCTGGACACGCGCCGCTTCGGCAGCGCGCCGCACGCCGGGTTCGGCATGGGCTTCGAGCGGTTGATCATGATGCTGACCGGCGTCGGGAACATTCGGGACGTGATCCCGTTTCCGCGCACCCCGAATCACCTGGAGTTCTGATGAAAAATCGCAGCCCGCGGATGGGGCGGGAGCCCGCGCCAGCCGTGGGTTTTGTGGCCGCAACGTGTAATAAGTTGAAAACAAAAACAAATCTTTTTGAAGTTTTCTGTTGACGAGTGGGGCGGAACTCCGTAGATACCTTTCTCCGCGACGGGGAACAACGAATTCGAAACGAGAAAGTTGAAAAATTCAGTTGACAGCCCATCGCGGATGACTTAAAAGATTCTTTCCCGCTCAGCGGGAGACCGGTTCTTTGACAATGAAATGGCGAGTCGGGCAAGGAAGCAAAACGGGTCCAAATTTGGGTTCGTAGAGCGACCATT
>JASGMV010000024.1 GCA_030156255.1 Desulfovibrionales bacterium | reverse complement strand
CAAAAATATAAAAAATATGGCGGACCCGTCGACTCGACGGGTCCGCCATACATGCTGCCTCAACGTCAGAAGGAAACCAAGCCCGGCCGAGCCGGCGCGCGAAAAGCTGTCTCCCCCCGATCCCCGGTTATTCGTCCAACATGCGGATAGCGCAGAACTTTCCGCACATGGCGCATTCCTTTTCACGCCGATGTTCGCCGCGTCTTGCGTCCACAAGGCACGGGTCCATGGCCAGCTCGGTGATGCGCTCCCAGTCCAGTTTGGCCCGAGCCTGGGAGATTTCCAGGTCGCGCCGGATGGCCTCCCCGTCGCCCATGGCGATGTGAGCGGCGTGGGCGGCCACGAGAGAAGCCTTGACGCCGGCCCATACGTCCTCGGGACTGGGCAGGGTCAGGTGCTCGGCCGGCGTCAGGTAGCACAGGAAGTCCGCCCCGCTGGAGGCGGCCAGGGCGCCGCCGATGGCGCCGGCAATGTGGTCGTAGCCAGGCGAACAGTCCGTGACCAGAGGTCCCAGGACGTACAACGGGGCGTTCAGGGTTGCCTGTTTGATGCCGCGGATTTCAGCCTCCACCAGGTGCAGCGGCACGTGGCCGGGTCCTTCCACCATGGTTTGGACGCCGGCCTCGCGGGCGCGAGCCACCAGCGTTCCCAAGGTGACGACCTCTTCCCACTGGGCCGCGTCTCCGGCGTCGGCGCCCGCTCCGGGGCGCAGTCCGTCGCCCAGGGAGATGGTCACATTGTACTTCCGGCAAACGTCCAGCAGTTCGTCATAGTTTTCCAGCAGCGGATTCTCGCAATCGTTGTTGCGCATGTGGCGGGCCAGGATGGAGCCGCCGCGGGACACGATGCCCAAAACCCGCTTGGAGGCGTATTCGGCGCCTTTGTGGGTGACGCCGCAGTGCAGGGTCATGAAGTCCACGCCCTGCTCGGCCTGGCTGACGATCTCGCCGCGCAGGTCGGCCCAGGTGAACTCCGCCGGATCCTTCTCCTGCAGGGTGAGTTTCTGGGCCACGGAATAGATCGGCACCGTACCCAGAGGAAGGTCCGTCGCCTCGATCATGCCCCGGCGGATCGCGTCCAGGTCGCCGCCCGTGGACAAATCCATGACGGCGTGGGCGCCGGCCTGTTTGGCCATGGCCAGTTTTTGCATCTCAAGGTCCGGGTCGCTCGAAAAAGGCGACGTGCCCAGGTTGGCGTTGACCTTGATCTTGGAGGGCCGGCCCACAAGCAACGGCCGGATCGAAGGGTGGGCGGGATTGCCCAGCAAAACCATGGTCCCGGCGTTGATGGCGTCCAGAGCCTCTTGCCGGGAGATGGTCTCGTCTTGAAGCGTGGCGTCCAAATGTTGGTCCACGACCCCTTGCAGGGCCGGATTTTGGCTCAGAATATTCATTTTTGGCATTGCCCTCAATCTTGGTAGTGACGGGAATGGTTGCAGCCGGGTTACAGGCATACCACGAAACCCGAAGAAGCAAAAGTTCCGAATCGCAACAGGCCCGCACCGGCGCGCCCGTATTCGGCGGACGCCGCGACGTGAATCAAAACGCCAGGGAGGCGAAAAAAAGACGGCGGCCTTCCCCGCACTGCGGCCGCAGTCGGCCGGAGGGCTTCACCCTCCGGCCGGCCCGACCGCCCTCTTGCCTGAAGTATGGGCCTGCGCCTGGGCGGGCGACGCTTCAGGACTTGGCGTTCCCCACAAAGGCGTCCAACGTTTTTTTGATGTTCACCCCGACCTGCTCGCAGTCCTTGGCGTCCAGATTGGCCAGGGCCACGCGCAAGGACCATTCCGGCCCGGCGAATCCGGCTCCGGGCAAGCACACGGTCATCGCATCTTCGGCCAGTTTGAACAAAAGCTCCAAGGGCTGGCGGCCCGACAAGGCCTTGATCCCGGCTTCGCCATGGCGGCGACGGGCCATGTCCTGCAGGTCGATGAGGGCGTAGTAGCGCGTCAGGCCCGGATCGTCCGGCGCCGGCAGCTCCAGCCCTTTGTACAACCCCGCCCAGCGCTTGCGCAGAACGTTCATTACCGCCTTCTTGTATTCGCACTTCTCGTCCAGCAGTTCGAACACGCTGAACAGCAGCATGATGACCTGCTGGGGCGTAGACAGGCCGCCGGTGTGGGCCAAGGCCACGTTACGGCTGTCGATCTCCAATCGTTCAAGGAACGGAATGGTCTCCGGCTGGGTGGAGGTCAACCGGTAGCGGGCGTCCAGTATGGCCTGGTCGCGCTTGGGCAGCCGGGCGATGAGCCGATCGACAACGTTGTTTTGCACGGCCATGATCACGCCAAGTCTCCAACCGGTGACGCCGAAGTACTTGGAGAAGGAGTAAGCGCCGAGCACGTTCTCCGGAATCTCCTCGGCCAGTGTATGGAACTCGTCCACGAAGCTCGCGTAGACCGTGTCCGAAATGACCACCAAATCAGGGTTGTCGTTGCGCACGATCTTTGCAATTTTCTGCACCGTGGAGGCGTTCAGGGACACCGAAGCGGGGTTGGCCGGATTGACCAGGAACAGTCCCTTCACGGAGCGATCTTTCAGCTTGTTCAACTCGGACGGGGGGATCTGCCAACCGTCCTTGGCGGTGGTGGCGATATACACCGGTTTCAAGCCGAAGCGGGCCAGCACGGGAATTTCCAGGTACGGCGAAAAAATAGGCGTCACAATGGCGATTTTGTCGCCGGGAATCAAAATTTTGTTCACCTGCAGCGACTTGAACAAATAAACCATAGCCGCCGTAGCGCCCTCGGTGGCGAAAAGTCCGAAAGGCTTTTTCGGAGGCCGGCCAGAGAAAACAATCTTCTCAAGATACTTGGCGACCCCTTTCTCCACCACGGGCTGGATCATCGAAGGCTCCGGGTAGTGGTCGCCCTGCACGGCGTCCACGAGTTGATAGGCCGCCTCGTCCGGATCCATGCCGAGTTTGGTGAGGATGTACTCGACGCTTTGGGCGAGCATCTCCCCGCCCGGAGTCTTGGCGTGCTGCTTGGCGAAGTCCCGCAGCTTGGCGGCCATGCCGGCCTTGGGCGCGATCATGCCCAGGTCGGGGTCCTCAGCGAGATGGCCCGCCTCGTACGCCGCGAACGACAACAGCAACGCAAAGGCCTGCCGGACGGTGACATTCAGGAAGTCCGGGTTGCCCCGTCCGGCGTTGAGCACGGAGCAGGACCGGCCGGCCTTGCTCTGTTTGGCGCACGCCTCCTGCGCGCGCTCGATGAGCAGATTCTTGACCTCGAACGGGCTTTCCTTATTCAAGGCGGCCCAATTCTCCTGCTCCAGGGCCAACACTTCCCGCGGCTTCATGCCGGCCATGGCGCCCGCCGCGAACAGGGAAACGCCCATCACGGAGGCGTAGCGCAAAAAATCTCTTCGGTTCACTCCGCCCTTGCGAGTCTCGTCAGCCAGTTCCTCTATCCAAGGATGAACGTCGGGTTTGGGCATCTGGGCTCCTTATGGTGTTTTCGCCAACTTGCAACATGACGGCGTCGTCTGGCAACTCAAAAGAGAAAAAAACCCTTTGGCCGGGCCATTCAGCGGCGATGGGCCAGGGCCTCGCACCGCAGCTGGCGAAGGCGTTCGCCCGAGGCTGCGCCCCGGTTGCGGTCGGCCTTGGGCAACCGCACGGCCAGCATGGCGTCGAGATCGGCTTGCGCCCGCTCCAGCAGGCCCGCGGCCTTCGCGCCGCGATCCGCAACGACCAGGGCGAACGTTTCGCGGACAAGCTTCAGGGCGTGCAGTCTGGACAGAAGGTCCACGCGCGTTCCGGTCCGCAGGTCCTTGTATCTCGCCGCGGTCATGTGCCAACGCGCCGCGGTTCGGCCCGCAGCCTCCATTCGGGACGGCAGCCGCAGCCGCAGCGCCATGTCGGACGCCAGTTCCTCTCCCAGCCGGTCGTGCCCATGGTGGCTCGGCCAGCGGTCGGAGGGTGTCACGGTCTTACCCAGATCGTGGCACAACCCCATGAACACGGCCAACTCGCCCTGGCCGGCCAGGCGGTCCATGACCTGGGCCGTGTGCTCCAACACGGACTCGTCATGATAGGGCAAGGGGCCGGCGGGAATATCCGCGGCGGACGCCAATTCCTCGAACCACGGCCGCAGGCAGCCGGTTTCGGACAGGAGGCGGAGGAAAACGCCGGGCCGGAGCCCCTGCAGCGCCTTGCGCAGCTCGACGCCCACGCGCTCGGCGTCGATGCCCTCCAACTCCCCGAGGGCCGCTTCGCGGCGCATGGCCAACGCCAACTCCGGATGCGCCTTGAAGCCCGAAAGCTGCGCGAGGAATCTCGCGGCCCTGAAAACGCGCAACGGATCGTCGGACAAGGACCTCGCGGAGCAAGGGCGCAGCGCCTTTGCGTCCAGGTCCTCCAGGGCGCGGGGATGGGCGTATATCTCGCCGTTCTCGTCCAGGGCCATGGCGTTGACGGTGAAGTCGCGAGCCAAAAGGTCCTCGTCCACGCTTGCGCCGCGAAGGAAAGCGAACTGGTCGCCGCGTAGCCAGTACACGGGAAACGATTTACCGACCGGAAGAGCCTGCGGAAAACGCTCCCCGAATTCGGCCGCATCGGCGCCCATAACCAAATAATCCTTGTCCGACACGGGCCTGCCGAGTACAAGATCCCGTACGGCTCCTCCCACCAAAAGAACACGCATGGCCTTTTTGTACCAAAACCGCCTCCCTTGCGCCATAACGAACCGGAGAAAAAAGCATGAAACACAGTCTGGTGTTGCTGCAAGACGAGGTGGAGGGCGTCTTTTCCCCGGCTCGCCCGGAGGAAACGGCCGCCGTCCATTCTTCTTGGGCGCGCCAAATCGAAGAATTGACGGCGGCTGGACAATGGAGGCGCGTGAGCCTGCCCCTGGCCTCGGGTGGAGAGCTCCGCGGATTGGCCGCGGCGGCGCCGACTCCGGCGAACATCTACGTTTGCGGGGAGTGCGGCTCCACCATGGACGCGGCCCGCTGGTTGTCCGGGGAAGGATTGCTCGAACCATGGGACGCCGCAGCCACCGTGCGCCAGCATTCGGCTCGCGGGCAAATGCGGCGGCCGTGGTCCTCCCTGGCGGGGAATCTGTTTGCGACCGTGCGCTGGCCCGGGCCCCCCGGCGAACGATTCGGCGTCGAGGCCTGGGACAGGCTCACGCCCCTGGTCGTCGGCTGGATGCTGGCCGAGGCGTTCAGCGAGTTGGGCGTTGAACTGGAAATCAAATGGCCCAACGACCTGCTCTGGCGCGGGCGTAAAACCGCCGGAATCTTGGTGGAGGAGCGGCGCGGCGTGACGGTCGCGGGCGTGGGGCTGAATCTGGCGAAGGCTCCGGACGCCGAAGATTTGCGGGCCGACAGCGCCGTGCAGGCGGCCTCTTTGAACGAAGCGGGGCTGGATCCGCCGCCTTTGACCCTGTGGATCAGACTTGTAACTTTTTGTCAAAACTGCTATAAAAGTTTGCTTCGCTCCGCAGGCCCCCAGGAATTCCTCCAGAGATTCAGCCGTCGGATGGCGTGGACCGGACGCATGGCGACGGTGCGCGAAAATGATTGCGCCCCGTACCAGGCCCGGATTGTCGGGGTAGCCGCAGACGGCGGCCTGCGAATTCGCCGGGGCGGGACGGAGCATATCATTTACTCAGGCTCGGTGAACGCCGAGTAGGACTATACGCCGCGCAGCCCGGCGGAAAGGATGTTTTGAACCTTTCCGGGGCGAACACCAGCGCAGGAGATTTCTTCGCATGAACACCCCCAAGTCCTTCAAGGAAATGTTGGCCATAATCAAAGGCCGCCCCATCGTGGTGGCCAACCGGGGCATCCCGGGCAGGCGGATTTGCAGAACCGTCACCGAAATGTTCGAGGCCAAAGCGGTGTTGACCGCCACGGATGTGGACATGACCTCCCCCGCCACTTCCGGCGCCAGCGAACTGCTGCTGCTCGGCTCCGATCCCAGAGGCTATCTGAACCTGGACATGATCGTTCGCAAAGCCAAAGCGATCGGCGCGGTGGCCTTGCACCCGGGTTGGGGCTTCGGCGCGGAGGATGAATCGTTTCCCGCCAAATGCGAAGAAGCCGGCATCATTTTCATAGGCCCCCCCACCGAACCCATGCGCATCCTCGGCAACAAGGTGGCGGTGCGCCGCCTGGCTAAAAAAGTGGGCGTGCCGGTTGTGCCCGGATCCGACGGCGCGGTGGACGCGGCCAAAGCCCGCCGGCTGGCCCGCGAAATCGGCTATCCCATCATGCTCAAGGCGGAAGGCGGCGGCGGCGGCCGGGGCATCTACGAGGTCTACTCGGACAGCGATCTGGAGAGCTCCTTCCAAAAGGCCTCGGCCATGGCCAGCGCGAGCTTCGGCAATCCGCGGGTCTACGTCGAAAAACTCCTGACCTCGGTGCGCCACATCGAAATCCAGGTCATTGCGGACAAGTACGGCTCAGTCTTCTGTTTCGACGAACGCGACTGCACCGTGCAGCGCAACCACCAGAAGCTCATCGAGATCACGCCTTCGCCGTGGCCCGGCATGACGCCCGAACTCCGGGCCCGGCTCAAGAAATACGCCGCCCAACTGGTCACGGAAGTCGGCTATTACTCCCTGGCCACGGTGGAGTTCCTGGTGGACCACACCGGAACGCCCTATCTCATCGAAGTCAACACCCGGCTCCAGGTGGAGCACGGCATCACCGAATGCCGTTACGGCGTGGACCTCGTGGAGGAGCAGATCGCCGTGGCCTTCGGCGCCAGGCTGCGCTTCAACGAAGAGAACACCAAGCCGTACCAGCACGCCATGCAGGTTCGCATCAACTGCGAGGACCCGCAGGAAAACTTCGCCCCCAACGCCGGACGCATCACCCGCTACCTCTCTCCCGGAGGCCAGGGCGTGCGCGTGGACTCCTGCATCTGCGACGGGTACGTCTTCCCGTCCCAGTACGACTCGGCCATGGCCCTGCTCATCACCTACGGCTCCAGTTGGGCGAAGGTGGTCATGCTCATGCGCCGGGCTCTGCGCGAATACATCGTCGGCGGGGTCAAGACGACCATCCCCTTCCATCGCATGGTCACCAAGCACCCGGCCTTCATGGACGCCGAATACGACACCAACTTCGTGGACAAGCGGCGCGACGAACTCATTTCCTATCAGGACAAGGAGCCCGACGGCCTGCGCCTCTCCCGGCTCATCGCCGAAATCTCCGCCATCGGCTACAACCCCCACGTCCAGCTCGGCGAGTACCGCGGCCGCAACGACAAACGCGTCGGACGGTTCAATCCGGTGGAGCCGCCCGAAATCTCCACGTGGTTCGAACCCCGCATCACCCGCGGCATGTCCCGGGATTCCATTCTCGACGTGCTGCGCGCCGACCGGGAGCAGGGAATCATCCACTTCACGGACACCACCACGCGGGACATCACCCAGTCCAACAGCGGCAACCGCTTCCGGCTGGCCGAAGACCGCATCATCGGCCCGTATCTGGACAAGTGCGGATTCTTTTCTCTGGAGAACGGCGGAGGCGCCCACTATCACGTGGCCATGATGGCCAACATGACCTATCCGTTCACGGAGGCCGAGGAGTGGAACCGTTTCGCGCCCAGGACGCTCAAGCAGATCCTCATCCGCTCCACCAACGTGCTGGGCTACAAGCCCATGGCCAAGAACCTGATGCGCCTCACCGGCGAGATGATCAGCGAGCACTACAACATCATCCGCTGCTTCGACTTCCTGAACCACGTTGAAAACATGCGGCCCTTCGCCGAAGTGGCCCTGAACAGCACCGCCAACATCTTCGAGCCGGCCCTGTCCATGTCTTGGGCCAAGGGTTTCACCGTGGACCACTACCTGGAGATCACGGAGGAAATCCTCGCCCTGTGCGCCGAGGCCGCCGGAGTCTCCAAAACCAAGGCGGCCTCCCGCATCATTCTGGGCCTCAAGGACATGGGCGGCGTCTGTCCCCCCCGCTTCATGCGGGAGCTGGTCTCGGCGTTGCGCAAAAGACACCCCGAACTCGTGCTCCATTGCCACCGCCACTACACCGACGGCCTCTTCGTCCCGTCCGTGGGCGCGGCGGCCGAAGCGGGCGTGCATATCGTGGACACCGGCCTGGGCGCCAGCGTGCGCTGGTACGGCCAGGGAGATATCCTGTCCACCTCGGCCTACATCGAAGACGAACTCGGCCTGAAGACCGATCTGGACAAGGAGATGATCCGCTCGGCCAACTTCGCCATCAAGCAGATCATGCCTTACTACGACCGCTACACCGCGCCCTACTTCCAGGGCGTCGACTACGACGCCGTCCAGCACGGCATGCCCGGCGGCGCCACGTCCTCCTCCCAGGAAGGCGCCATGAAACAGGGCTACATCCACCTGCTGCCCTACATGCTCAAATTCCTGGCCGGAACCCGCAAGATCGTGCGCTACCACGACGTCACCCCCGGCTCCCAGATCACCTGGAACACCGCCTTCCTGGCCGTCACGGGCGCCTTCAAGCGCGGCGGAGAGCGCGAAGTGCGCCGGCTGCTGACCATTCTGGATATCGTTAATCTGGCGAGCGAAGACGAACTCACCGAACTGGAGAAGAAGGCGCGGCTCGACCTGTACTGCGACGCCAATGACGCCTTCCGCAACCTGCTGTTGGGCAAATACGGCAGGCTGCCGCTGGGATTCCCCGCGAACTGGGTCTACGAATCCGCCTTCGGCCCCCAGGAATGGCGCAACGCCGTGGACAACCGCACCACAACCTCGCCCATCGCCGAACTGCCCGACGTGGACATCAAGGCCGAACGGGCCGCCCTGGCCAAGACCTTGGGCCGGACCCCGACCCGAGAGGAGTTGGTGAACTACCTCAACCACCCGGCCGACGCGATCAAGACCATCGAGTTCGTGGAGAAGTACGGCGACCCCAACAACATCCCCTTGGACGTCTGGTTCGAGGGGCTGGAGCGGGGCGAAGAACTCAAGTTCATGGACGAGGCGGGCAAGCCCCACAAGATGCGCATTTTGGCCATTATGGAGCCCAACGACGCCGGCATGAGCGTCGTGCGCTACTCCTTCGACTCCGAAATCTTCTCCCACCAGGTCAGAATCCAGGCGGGGCACGCCGTGGATACGGGCGGCGTGGAGATGGCCGATCCGCAGAACGCCATGCACGTGGCCGCCCCCTCCAACGGCGACCTCTGGGTGATGCACGCCGCGCCGGGCGCGGTGGTGTCCAAGGGAGAGGAGCTGTTCAACATCTCCATCATGAAGCAGGAAAAGGCTGTGTACGCGCCCATGGACGCCGTGGTGAAGCGCGTGCTCAAGGCCGCGAACTTCCAGGAAGACAAAACAATGGTTCCGGTGATAGCGGGCGAGTTGCTCGTGGAGCTCGGTCCCGTGCCCAAGAGGTGCCGGGCCTGCATGGAGCCGATCACGGACGAGGGCTTCAAGCACTGTCCCTTCTGCGGCGAACCCATCCAGTTTTAGCCGCCAACCAACGAAGCGCAACGAAAGGGCGAGGCTTCGGCCTCGCCCTTTTTCATTCCTGCGCCTGTGCGCCGGGCGTCTCCAAAGCGCGCCGAAGGGCCGCGGCCCTCTCCCTATCGTAGCACAAACGCGCCAGATCGGCCGCGTACGCAATGTCCTCCCGTGAGGCGATTCCTTTTTCCACGGCCGCGGCGAACAACGGCGGAAGGCCCAACGCAGCGCCGCAGGACTCCGCGCACCTCCGGATCATGTCCAGCGCCGGTTTGGAGGGCTGCCTGTCCCAGGCCAACATGGCGAACTCCAAGGCGTAATCCGGAAAACGCTCCTTCTCTATCTTGACGAACCCCAAGTCGGAGGCGCGTCCCAACTCCAAATAAATCCGCGCCAGCTCCAGCATCAACGCTCCAAAAACGGCTTCTTCACTTTTTTCGGAATTGCGGCGCTCCAAAACATCAAGCAGTCCTTTGGGAAAATACGCCGCCGCTGGCTTCAAGCCCTCACAGACCCTCCGAACGCCTCCTTCATGAAGTAGGGACATTGCCAACGCAGCGGCCGGAAGCATCGGCCTCTTTCCCTTCAACGCCCTGATAAAACGCTTCCGGGCGGGACCGGGCCTGCCGCTTCTGGCGAGCATCAGACCCAGCAGATGATCCGCCTTGCGGCCGGTTTCCCCATGATCCTGCGCCGCCTCGGCCGCCAACATCACCGCCTCCTCGAAGGAGCCGCCGAAACGCCGGGCGTAGGCGTGCTTGGCCTCGGCCTCGGCCAGCTTCCGTGCGGAATCGGGGCGTCTGGAATTACGCGCCGCATTATCCGCCACCATACGCAACAGATCCCCGGCCCGGGCTCGGCTGGTGTGCCGCTCCCGGCACGCATCCCGGCCCGCCGCGGCCGCGGCGGCCCACTCTCCCTGATGTCCAAGAATGTCCGCGATGCGGTCCAGCACGTTGTCCGGGGTGAAGGACGCGTAATGCCGCCCGTCCGTGAAAAAACGATCCATCCCGACGCCGCCGGCTTCGGTCAGCAGTAACGATCCGGAAGCGAAGCCTTGGAGCGCCCGCAAATTCAGCCCATTGAAAAAATTCTCGTTCAGAAC
The DNA here is from genome assembly GCA_030156255.1 of Desulfovibrionales bacterium. Taxonomy (GTDB): domain Bacteria; phylum Desulfobacterota; class Desulfovibrionia; order Desulfovibrionales; family Desulfovibrionaceae; genus JASGMV01. Next base: position 46,228 of record JASGMV010000024.1, on the reverse strand, counting down.
AATGCGCGACTGCGCATGGATGTCCTGCATCCTGGCGCGGGAGACGCCCTCGACGCGGTTCAGGGAAAACTCCCCGGCGATGAGGTTCAATAGATTCCTGCGTTTGGGGCGATGCTCCGTGACCCGGCCCACGAAGGAAATGTCGTACAACTTTTCCTGCGGCTCCCTGAAGTCTTCTTCGGAAGCGCACAGAGGCAGCCAGCCGGCCCGCAGCCCAAGCCGTTTCAGCCTGGGCGCCGTCAAAAGCTGGTCAAAGAAGACGTCGTCGAAAAGGGAAAGCAAAGGGGCCTGCCAGAATTCGTTCAGGCAGGAATCCACGGCGTACGCGACAAGCCGACGCCGGCATGCGTGCATTTTCAGCGGCAACGAAGTGTTACCCCAGAGTTCGATCAGGACGATGTCGGGCGCCGGGTCCTGCGCATCGAGAATGTCGTCCAGGGACGTATCCGGGGAAAGCCGAATGTCGACAACATCCTGTCCAAGCCGGCGAAGCCCCTCGCCCAGGAAGTTGCCCGAGTAAGCGATGCGCATGCGTATTCCGCAGTGACGTCCCTCAGGAAAAAACCACCGTGCGAGCCACTCGCCGTCGGCCGCTCGTCAGGCCAGCCACCTGGAGAGGTTCGCGTCCACCGTGCTGATGTCGGCCGCGTTGCCGGCTCCCGGCGAGGCCAGCATGTCCTTGAGCGAGTCCACGGCCTCCAGCAAATCCGTCACCAGATGCGTGGACAGGCTCAACCGGCCGAAACGCAATTCGTCCAGCACGTTCTCCAGCCGGTGCGTCAAAGATTCTATGTTGCTCAGCCCCAGCAGGTTCGCCCCGGCTTTCATGGAGTGGGCGTCGCGAAACACCCGGTTCACCAGGTCCTCGGAAGCCGAGGCGCCCTGCCGCTCCATGTCCAGCAAACCGGCCTCCACGGCTTCAAGCCGTTCATTGGCCTCTTCCGTATATATCTGAAGAGCCTTGCGGGTCCTTTCATCCATTCGCCAACAGCTCCTTCGCCTTGCTCCGGCGATCTTCTATGAGCTTCACGGCGATCTCAGCCATGCGGTTCATCTCCGGTTTGGCGACCTGTTCGTCTGCGCGCACGGACTCCCCCTTGTGCCGAAGCTCTTTGGTAATGATCGACGAATACAAAATAACGGGCAGATCCCGCAGTACTTCATCCGTCTTGACGGCCTTGGTCATGGAAAAGCCGTCCATGAGAGGCATCTCGATGTCCGAGATGACCACATCCACGTAATGCGTCGGCGGCTTGCCCTCTTCCTGGGCCTTCGCCTTCACGGCCATCAACTGGTCCAGGGCCTCGGAGCCGTTGGTCACCATGGTGACCACCAACCCGGCGTCTTCGAGATGGTTTTGCAGCATGAAGCGGATGGTGGCCGAATCGTCCGCCACCAGGGCCTTGTATCCTTTGCCCTCCACTGCGATGTCGACCTTGTAGCTGTCCATGCCGCGCGGATCCAAATCCGTCAAAATGGACTCCAGATCGAGCAGTTGAATGAAATGATCGCCCTGCTTCACCATGCCGATGATGGAGTTGGCGCCGAGGCCGGAAATGAACGAGCCGGGAGGGATCACCTCCTCCCATCCCAGCCGGTGGATTTCCACCACGCCGGAGACCAGAAAACCGGTCACGGTCTGGCTGAACTCGGTGATGACCACCACGTCGAAATCGGTCGGCCGACGCTCCATGCCCAGCCACACCGCCAGATCCAGCACAGGAAGGATGTGGCCCCGAAGAGGAATGATGCCCATGTAGCAAGGATGCGGCGCGGATTCGGAAGGCGTCAGCTTCGGCGATTCAATGACCTGCATCACCTTGGCCACGTTCATGCCGAAGCGGCACGGTTCGACCTTGCCGTCCGGCCCGACTTCGTTGATGAAAAACTCCAAAATCTCAAGCTCGTTGGTTCCCGTCTCCAGCAGGATTTCGGATTGGCTCATGCTCGCTCCTCGCGGCCCGTTTAACCTGGCCGGCGGCATACGATAACATCTCTCTCCCCCGCCGGTCTATAGGGCAACCTCGCCCGCCGCTTAAAAAAACACGCCGGTTCTCCCGCCTGCGCCTCGACGAATAGGAGGCTTTTCTGTATGTTCGCGTTCATTGCGTCGAGGCCGGCCGGAGTGTCCCGCGCCGCGCTTGACCCCATACCCAGACATCGCGAGCGCCATGTTCCCGGAAATACACCTCGGCCCCCTCCGGCTGGACAGCTACTTCACCCTCATGGCCTTGGCCCTGGCCATCCCGTTGTTCTACGGACCGAGCCGCGCCAGGCGCCTGATGCCCGAAAGGGCTCGGGATTTCTCCAACCTGCTCCTGGTCATGTACGTCTGCGCCCTCATCGGCTTTCGGCTCTTTCACGTCATCTTCGAACTGCCGGGCTACTATCTGGCGCACCCTATGGCGATCTTCCAGTTCTGGAAAGGCGGATTCGTGGCCTACGGCGGATTGTTCTTCGCCTTGATCTCGGCGGCGGTCTTCATCGCGGTCAAAAAACTGCCCGTCCTGCTCACGGCCGACGCCTTGGCCGCGCCCATAGCGTTGGTTTTCGTCGTGGCGCGGCTGGCCTGTTTCGCCCGCGGCTGCTGTTACGGCGTTGCGTCCGATTCGCCATGGGCCGTGGTCTTCCCCCAAGGCGCCGTGGCGCCGGCGGGCGTTCCCCTGGCCCCGACCCAGCTCTATCTGAGCGCTGCGGCCTTCATCGTGTTTCTACTGATCATCTTCTGCGAACGCGGCCTGCCCAGGCTCCGCTTCCCGGGCCTGTCCGCGGCGATCTTCCTGATTCTCTACCCCATCGCGCGCATCCTGGTGGAGTTCCAGCGCGCCGACTTCCGCGGAGAATTCCTGCTCGGATTCTCCGTGAGCCAATGGCTCAGCCTGCCCCTCATGGCGCTGGGGCTTTGGCTGTTGATGTTAGGGACGAGGTTCAGGGAATAAAGCGGCCGACGCATCATCCCGCCCGGCGATGGGCCGTGGCCAGCAAATATCCGCCGAGCAGGATCATGGGCAGGCACAGGATCTGGCCCATGGTCAACCAGCCGAAGGCGATAAAGCCGAGCTGGGCGTCGGGCTGGCGCACGAACTCCACGGAGAAACGAAAGCAGCCGTACAAAACCAGAAACAACCCTGAGGCCTTGCCCGGAGAACGCAGCTTGCGGGAATACGTCCACAACACCGTGAACAGGACCACGCCTTCCAGCAGGGCTTCGTACAACTGGGATGGATGCCGCGGCAAGGGGCCCGCGCCCGGGAAGACCATGCCCCACGGCGCCGTCGTGGCCCGGCCCCACAGTTCGCCATTGATGAAGTTGGCGATTCTGCCGCAAAACAGGCCAATGGGCGCAAGCGGGGCGATGAGGTCCGTGGCGCGCAGGAAAGACTTCTTGGCTCTGCGGGCGAAAATCCAGACGCCGACGATGACGCCGATCAATCCGCCGTGGAAGGACATGCCGCCCTTCCAGACCGCGACGATATCCCAAGGATGGCTTAGAAACCAGGAGAAGTCATAAAATAGGACATAGCCCAGCCTAGCGCCCAGGACGACGCCTGCCACCAGATGCATCACCAGGCCGCTGACGTCCTGGTCGGTCCAATCCGGCAGCAGACGCTTGACGCGCCGCGCAGCCAAAAAGTACGCGGAAATGAATCCCGCCGCATAGGCAAGACCATACCAATGCAAGGACAGCGGGCCGATCTTGAAAATCACCGGATCGATATTGGGATATTGCAGCATGGGGGGAGAGAAGGTTAAAGTCGTATGAACCGCCGAATCTGTAAGGCTTTGCGCCGGCAATGGCAAGCTTTCCCGTCCGAAACCGCTTTCGCCGCGCTCAAAGCCTTTCCAAATGCGTCGGATCATTATAGGATAAGACGCGGGAGGTCGGGATCGTAGATGGAAAGCTTGGGAATCTGCATCGGCGCATCCAGCATCAAGATGGCGCGCCTTCGTCGTACTGAAAACGGGCCGGTTGTCGTCGACCGCCGGGTTCGCTCCCACGAGGGAGACTCCAGGGGCGTGCTGCTGAAGATGCTCCGGGAAGTGGAAGACCTTGCCTCGCTCAAGGTGGCGGCCACCGGCCGGAAATTCCGCAATCTACTCTCCCTGCCTTCGATCTCCGAACCCGAGGCCGTGGAGCTGGCCATGGCGTATATCTTCCCCGAAGGCGAGCGCCAAAAGACCGTCATCAGCGCGGGCGGCGAAACCTTTCTGGTCTACCGCCTGGACGCGCAGGGCCGCATCCAGTCCATCCATACCGGCAACAAATGCGCCTCGGGCACCGGCGAATTTCTGCTGCAGCAGCTCTCGCGCATGGACATGCGCCTGGACGATTTGGCGTCCATGGACGTCAAAGCCCCGGCGCACCGGGTTTCGGGCCGCTGTTCGGTGTTCTGCAAGAGTGACTGCACGCACGCACTGAACAAAGGCGTGCCGCGGCCCCACGTGGTGGCGGGGTTGGCCAGAATGATGGCCGAAAAATGCCTGGAGCTGCTCAAAAAACTGCCCAAGGACGGCTGCGTCCTCACCGGAGGATGCGCGTCCAACGCCTTCATGGTCCACTATCTGAAACAGGAGCTGCCGGGCCTCGTGATCCCGGAGGAAGCTCCGTACGCCGAAGCCCTGGGCGCGGCGCTCTGGGCGCTCGAAGCCGACCCGCCCGCCTTCCCTGGCCTGGACGGCATTTTCAAGGACCACGACGCCAGCTTTTCTTTTTTAAAGCCCCTGGGAGAATTCAAGGACAGAGTCGCCTTCAAGTCGCACCCGCGCTCCGAAGCCCGGCCGGGAGACCGGGTCATCGTCGGTCTGGACGTGGGGTCCACCACCACCAAGGGCGTGATCCTGCGCGACTCGGACAAGGCCATTCTGGCCGCAGAATATTTGCGCACCATGGGCGATCCCGTGGGCGCCTCGCGCAACGTCTACGCCAGCCTGAGCGGCCAGCTCGACGTCCCGGTGGAGATCGTCGGGCTCGGCGTCACCGGCTCGGGCCGGGCTATCGCCGGGCTGCACGCCGGGACCGTAGGCGTGATCAACGAAATCATCGCCCACGCCACGGCCGCGGTGCACTTCGACCCCAAAGTCGAGACCATCTTCGAGATCGGCGGCCAGGACGCCAAGTACACCTCCATCCAGAACGGCGTCCCGTGCGACTACGCCATGAACGAAGCCTGCAGCGCGGGGACCGGATCGTTTTTGGAGGAATCGGCCAGAGAAACTCTGGGCGTGGCCATGGAGGACATCGGGGATTTGGCCTACCAGGGCCAGCGCCCCCCGAATTTCAACGACCAATGCGCGGCCTTCATCAGTTCGGACATCAAGATCGCGACCCAGGAGGGACTGCCCCTGGCCGACATCGTGGCCGGGCTCGTCTACTCCATCTGCATGAACTACGCGAACAGGGTCAAAGGCGCCCGGCCCATGGGCGGGCGCATCTTCATGCAGGGCGGCGTCTGTTACAACAAGGCCGTGCCCGCGGCCATGGCCGCCCTGACCGGCAAACGCATCGTGGTGCCGCCCGAGCCAGGACTGATGGGCGCCTTCGGCGTGGCTCTGGAGGTCAAGCACCGCCTGGACGCCGGGCTCATGGCCGAGCAGCGCTTCGACCTGAACCGTCTGGCCGCCCGCGAAGTCAGCTACAAGGAGCCGTTCCGTTGCAAAGGCGGACGCGAGCGTTGCGACCGCAACTGCGAAATCGCGCGCATCGTCATCGAAGGCAAGACCTATCCTTTCGGCGGGATCTGCAACCGCTACGAGAACGTGGTTCGACGCAAACAGGTGGACGCGGCCAGCCTCAACCTGGTCGAAGTCCGCGAACGAATGGTCATGGACTGCGCCGGTCCGCCCTCGGGCCAGCGTCCGACCATCGGCCTGAACCGCTCCTACCTTATCTACACCTATCTGCCGTTTTTCGAGGCCTACTTCGACGAACTGGGCCTGGACGTGGTCTTGCCGGACGTCTGCGACCCCTTGGGTGTGGAGCAGCGCGGCTCGGCCTTCTGCTTCCCCGGCGAATTGTCCCACGGGTTCGCCAAGAACCTTCTGGACAAGACCCCCGACTACCTCTTCCTGCCGCACCTGCGCTCCCTGCCGACCGAAAAAACGGAAGACGCCTCGTGCGCCTGCGTCCTGGTTCAGGGGGAGTCCTACTATCTGCGCACGGCCTTCCCCGAAATTCTGAACTGGGGGTCGAAGGCCCTGTTCCCGGTCATCGACATGAGAAGCGGCCTTGAGGAATCCGAGCCCGTCCTGAACGGCGTAGCGCTCGAGTTGGGCGCAGCAAAAGCCGATGCGGGACGGGCCTTCCAAAAGGCCGTCGCCGCCCAAAAGGATTTCCAGCGCCGGCTCAAGCAGATGGGCGAGCAGGCCCTGGCCCGGCTGGCCGACAACCCGGACGAGTTCGCCGTGGTCCAGTTCGGACGGCCGTACAACGCCTTTGCGTCCGACGCCAACAAGGCCGTGCCGGCCAAGTTCGCCACGCGGGGCAAGCTCATCATTCCCTTCGACGCGCTTCCCTATGAAAACGAAGAGCTGCCGCAGGGTCAAAACATGTACTGGGGCCTGGGTCGGGCCAACCTGCAGGCCGCGCGGTTCACGGCGAGGCATCCCCAACTTTTCGGCTGCTACATCACCAACTTCTCCTGCGGGCCGGACTCCTTCATTCTAAGCTATTTCCGCGACTCCATGGGCAAGAAACCCTCCTTGACCCTGGAGTTGGACAGCCACACGGCCGACGCCGGCCTGGAAACGCGCATCGAAGCCTTTCTGGACATCGCCGAGGCCTCCCGGCGCCTCGGCGCCGCCGTGGGCAAGCCCCGCAGGCCCGCGGACAACCTGTCCAAGCTCACGGGCGCCAACGGACAACTCGGGGTGACCACGGACACCGGGCAATGGCTGCCGCTGACACACGAACGCGTGGTCCTGCTCGTGCCGTCCATGGGAACGTACGGAACGCCCATTCTGGCGCAATCCCTGGCCAGCGGAGGCATCCGGGCCGAAGTGATCCCTCCGGCCGACGAAGAGCAACTCAAAATCGGGCGCGGCAACTCCTCCTGCAAGGAATGCCTGCCGCTACAGCTGACCATCGGCTCCATGATCCACCACCTGCGCAACCGCGACCCGGAGGAGGTCAGCGTCTACCTCATGCCCAGCGCCGTGGGTCCTTGCCGATTCGGCCAATACAACGTCTTCTCGTCCCGAACCATCGCCCTGCACGACTTCAAGAACGCCGCCGTGTTCGCTCCCAATTCCGTCAATGGCTACAGCGGACTCTCGGACAAGGTCATGCTCAAAGTCTGGCAGTCCATCGTCGTGGGGGACATCATGGAGGAGGTCCACTCCAGCTTGCTGGCCGGCGCCGCAGACGTCCCCCAAGCCCTGGGCGTATTTTCGGAAGTCCTGTCCGACATCCGCCGGAACGTCTCCAAAGACTGGAAAACCTTCGGCCGCACCCTGAACCGCAGCGCCGCCAAGCTTCAGGCCGTCCCCATGCGCACGCCGTACAAGGACCTGCCCAAAATCACGCTGGTGGGGGAAATCTACGTACGGCACGACCCGTTGTCACGGCAGCGGCTCATCGAGCGCCTGGCCCAACGAGGGTTCGCGGTTCGCACGTCCAAGGTTTCCGAGTGGGTCAAGTACACAGATTACCTTAATAAAAAGAGCATCGAAGGAAGGCCGACCTCCGGCATGTGGATCAGGCTGGCCTACAAACGCTATTTCGAGGCGCGCATCCGCAGCAAGATGGTCCGTTGCGGGCTCATCCATCCCCATGAGCCGCCCGCGTCCCACATCGTCAAGGAGGGCGCGCGCTTCATCTCCCCCAAACTCACCGGAGAGGCCATCCTGACCGTGGGCGCGGCCTTCCATGAAATTTTAGAACCGACCTGCGGTATCATCTCCATCGGCCCCTTTGGCTGTATGCCCTCCCGGGTGGCGGAAGCCGTCCTGAACGAGACGTTCACGACGGAGCAGGTGCGGAGGACAGCGCCGCGAAAGCTCAAGCTCCCCGGCGCCCGCCAGATCCTGGAGAAAGACAGCAAGCTCCCCTTCCTGGCCATCGAAACCGACGGCAATCCTTTCCCCCAACTCATCGAAGCGAGACTGGAGGCGTTTGTCCTCCAGGCCCAGCGACTCCATGACGCCATGATTCAAGGTTGACGAACATGCAAAACGCCCAAATCGTCATTTGCGGGGCCGGCGTCACCGGCCTCACCCTGGCTCGCGAACTTCTCTCACGCGGCGCAGACGACATTCTCGTTCTCGAAAAGGAACACGCCCTGGGCCTGCACGCCTCGGGCCGCAACTCCGGCGTGCTCCACGCCGGCGTGTACTACTCTCCGGGCACCCTGAAAGCCAAACTGTGCATCCAGGGCAATTTCCTCATGCGCGACTTTTGCAAGGAGCGCGGCCTGCCCTATCAGCCCTACGGCAAGGTCATCGTGGCCAAGACCCCGGAGGAGCTGCCCACATTGGACGAACTGCACCGGCGGGCCACGGCCAACGGCGCCGGAACCCGCATCATCGACGAAAAGGAGCTGCATGAAATAGAGCCCTACGCCGCCACCACGCAACGGGCCATCCATTCGCCCCACACCGCGGTGGTGGACCCCAAGGCCATTCTGCAGGAACTCCAAAAGAGCCTGGCCGCCACGGGCAAGGTTCGCTTCATGATGGGCGTCAGCGCCATCGGCCGGGACAAGCCCAATGTCCTTGCGACCACGGACGGCCCCGTGGAGTTTCGAACCTTCATCAACGCGGCCGGCGCCTACGCCGACGTCGTGGCCCGGATGTTCGGCCTGGGCCAGGGCTACGCGCTGATGCCGTTCATGGGCGGCTACGAGAAATTGCGCGACGAGAAAACCCATCTGGTCCGCGGCTCCATCTACCCCACGCCGGACATCCGCAACCCCTTTCTCGGCGTCCACCTGACCCGCGGCGTCTCCGGCGCGGTCTACGCCGGACCGACGGCCCAGCCGGTGTTCGGCCGGGAGAACTATCACCCCTTCGAGGGCCTGTCCGCCGAGTCGGCCCTGATCCTGGTCCGCAACCTGCGCCTGGTCGTCATCAATCCCAAGTACCGGGCCGCAGCCAAAGAAGAGGTCGTGCGCCGGGTGTCCGGCAGTTTCTTCCGCGACGCCAAAGCGCTGGTCCCGTCCCTTTCCAAAGGCGATCTGGTCCATTGCTCCAAGGCCGGCATCCGGCCCCAACTGGTGGACCTGAAAACCGGCGAACTCGTGATGGACTTTCTGATCGAACGCGGCGAAAACAGCCTGCACGTGCTCAACGCCATTTCTCCGGCCTTCACGTCATCCATGACCTTCGCCAAGCTGGCGGCCGACGAGTTGGCCTCCACCACAACCTCCAAGAGCTAACGATGCCCGACAAGCTTGAAACCTACCTGGACGGTTTGCAGCGCCAGATCAACGAAGACGCGGAAAAGCGCTACGGCCCCACGGGTTACCAGCGCTGGCGCGAACCGAAGTTCGTCGGCCCCCTGAAAAATCCCCACGGGACCAGCAAGGTGAGCGGCTCCTGCGGCGACACCATCATGATCTTCCTGCGTTTCGAGGACGGCGCGGTGTCCCAGGCGTCCTATCTGACGGACGGTTGCGCCTCCAGTCAAATCTGCGCCTCCTTCGCAGCGGAATTGGCCCACGGCAAGACGCCGGACGAACTGGCCGACTTCAGCGGCCAAACCATTCTGGACGTTCTGGGAGACTTCCCGGAAGACGACCGGCACTGCGCGCATCTGGCGGCGGAATCGCTCAAGGAAGCCGTGGGAGACTACCTGCGCAAGTCCGGTGGAGACTAACTGACGCGGCATCCGGCATCGACGAAGCCGGCCGCCCCCTTTCTCCAGCTTTTATCAAGCTACAGTTGCTTTACCCCGACTCCCTGGTGAGCATCCTGCGCGTGGTCGAGGATTGGTCGTCCAGCCCACGGCCCGCATCGTACACGCCCACGACGTCGGTCAGAATAACGGTTGAACGGGAGCGGCGGTCGAAGTCCCGGATGGCCAGATAGTCGGCCACATAATTCGTATAACGCCACCCCCCGCAACGCACGACGGCCAGCTCCCGGGAAACGCACAGGCACAGCGGGTCCACGTTGTTCTGGCGCACCAGCGAGGGGCCTCCGTCATCCACCGGCAAATACGGCGCGTCGGGGAATGCGCGGCTCGTGTCGATGCGCGCGATGATCAGGTCGGCGTCGGGATGGCGCAGGTACACCCGGAACGCCTCCGGGGCCAGAACGTTGTCGTCGTCCACGAAAACCAACCGCCGGCCTTTGGCCTGCTGGAGCAGAATACGGCGAATTCCGTTGCCGTAGTCGTTGTCCAGGGGCAAATTGAAGCAGCGCGTGAAGTCGGCTCCCCGGGGCTTTTCGCCCTTGACGCCGTCGAAGCCGATGAGCATCTCCACCGCCCCCGGCGGCAACGCATCGCCGGCCGCCTCCACGGCCGCGGCCACGCTGTCCACAGCCTGCTGCAATCCCTTGGGCCTCTCGCCGCAGGTGGGCGTGATTACGGAAAACTCGATTTCAGCCGCCATGGCGCCTCCTCGTTGCGACACCATAAAAAGTTCGCGGCGCGTTTGCAACGACTGCGGCGAGATTGCCGGCATAGCCTTGCCTTCGCCCAAGGTACAGGATAGACAGAGCCCTCCGGCGGACTCAACTCAAGAAGGCCGATGAGCATCACTCTGGCTGCGACACTGATCGGAGGCGTAGGGCTTTTCCTCCTGGGCATGGGCTTGATGACCCACGGCCTCAAGCTGGCCGCGGGCCAGGCCTTGCGCAAAATCCTGGGCGCCTGGACGCGCACGGTGCTGCGCGGCGTGGTCGCCGGATTCGGCGTCACCGCCCTGGTCCAGTCCTCGTCGGCCGTGACCGTGGCCGTCATCGGCTTCGTGAACGCCGGCCTGCTCACCCTGGCCCAGTCCATCGGCGTCATCTACGGCTCCAACATCGGCACCACCGTCACCGGCTGGATCGTGGCCGCCGTGGGTCTGGACGTGGACCTCAAGGCCCTGGCCCTGCCCCTGGTCGGCTTGGGCATGATCCTGCAGCTCACGGGCAAGGGAACCCGGCGCGCTTCTCTGGGCGAGGCTCTGGCCGGCTTCGGCATCTTTTTTCTCGGCATCGAAATCTTGCAGCAGGCCTTTCAGGGCCTGGGCGCCAGCCTGCCCCTGGACCAGCTCGGCCGTTACGGATTCTGGAGCGTGCTCATTTTCCTCGGCGTGGGCTGCGGCTTGACCATCCTCATGCAAAGCTCCAGCGCGGCCATGGCCGTCGTGCTCACGGCCGCGGCCGGAGGCTTCGTGGACCTGCCGGCGGCTGCGGCCGCGGTCATCGGAGCCAATCTCGGCACCACCTCCACCGCGGCGCTGTCCGTGCTCGGAGCCACGGCCAACGCCAAACGGGTCGCCGCCGCCCACGTCGTATTCAACGCCGTCACCGCGGCCACGGCTCTGATCCTGCTGCCGATCATGCTTCCGTTGCTGGAAAAACTGGCCGCTCTCATCGGGCCCGACGCCGGACCGGCCGTCCTGCTGGCCCTGTTCCACACGATGTTCAACGTCTTGGGCGTGGCCGTCATGTGGCCGCTGACTCCGAGGCTCGTCCGCTTCCTGCGGCGCCGGGTAGGACGCGTCAGGGACGAGGCCGGCGCGCCGCGCTATCTGGACAAGACCGTCCTGGCCGCCCCGGAGCTGGCCCTGGACGCGCTGGCGCTGGAGTTGGCTCGTATCGGGGAGACCAACCGGAGCATGGCCCGCGAAGTCCTCGCTCCCAAAGGCGCCTCCTGCCGGCTTTTGGAGCCGGACAAGCAGGCCCTGGACAGCCTCATCGCCGCAGTCAGAGACTTTTGCGCAAGCCTTCAGCAGGCGGTCCTGCCGGCCGCCCTGGCTCAGAAACTCCCGGCGGCCCTGCGCATTTGCCAATACCACACCACGGCCGCCGACCTCGCCTTGGAGCTCTCGCGCCAAGAAGGCGACGAGCCGGAGACCGGTGCGACCGAAACCGAACAGGCCCGCGCCGGATTCGTCGAGTCGGCCCTGCAGCTCCTTCAGGCCGCGGACGCCCCCTGCTCCGCGGAATTCGCCCGCTCCGAGGCCGGGTTGGCCGAATTCGGCGAGCGCTACCACCAGCTCAAGGCCGCCCTCCTGGCCGACGGCGGCGCAGGGCGAACGCCCATCGCCGTCATGGTCCGGCGGCTGGAGCGCTACAGCGCCGTACATCGCATGATCGAGCAAAACGCCAAGGCGGCCATGTTCTGGGCCCAGATGCGCGGCGCCGCGAATGTTTGCCCGAACGCGCCGTCCCCGTCGAACTTCGCCTGGAACCAACCCTGGTAGCCGCCGGCCCCACTTGCTTTTTTCCTGGGGAGAGGCCACAGTGCGAGGCAATGTCGCCATTTTTGCGGCGCAACGCCAACCCCACCGAAGACTATGAAAAAAAACAGCATCATCGCCGTCGTCGCCGTGGTCCTGCTCATCGGGGCGGGCGTCGTCTATTATCTGGCCTCCCGGCCCGCTCAGGAGCCCATGGCCGCCCGGGAAGACGCCGGACTTGCGGAACAATCCGCTCCCGGCCAGTCGACCGACGCCGCGAAGCCCTTCGAAGTCCAAGGGACGGAGCGGGAAACCGTCGCCCCTCCCTCCCAAACAGCGCCCGCCGTTGGCGCGGTTGACCGATCAGGCCCGGCGGAAGGCGGCCTCGCCTCCGCTCCAAGCGCCGAGGAGCAGGCCACATCCTCCCGGCAAGCCGCCCACCGAAACAACACAGGCCAGCCCAGTCCAGCCGCGCAGGAAACGCAGACCCAGACCGAGGACTCCGTGGTCACTTTGGGGTTCATCGACAACTTGTGCGCCTACATCGTGGAGCGCTTTTTCCCGCCCGGCGCGCCTCCAGCCCAGGACGAGCCTGTCTCCACGTTGACCGTCAAGGGGCTCAACGCCCACTACGGCGTGGACTTCGCCGGTCTGTCCCATGCATCCCCCGAGCCCGAAACCGCGCGCAAGGAGGTGCTGGATTACGTGATGGCCCCCCTGACCGTGCACGCCTTGTTCCAGCTCTACGGCGACTGGTTCGTCGAATCCCTGGTGATCGCCGGGGAGAACGCCAACAAAAACTTCGCCAAGGACGGCCAGTCCGAGACGCGCGGGCTCACCCCCGAAGAAACGGCGGAGATGCTCCGGATCGACGGAGACAAATTGCGCAGCTGGTCGAACGTGCTGGCCGCCGTCGTCGCCCAACCGGAGCTGCGGGAGCAGGCAGGCCGTTATGTGCGCTCGGCCAACCGGGTCCTGGCGGCCAACGCCGAATTTCAGCAATTGCTCGGCCGGTTGCGCCAGGCGGGAGGACAAAAGTCCGACGTGGAGGACAACCCCCGGCTGCGCAAGGCGGCGCAGACCCTCAAACAGGCCATCACCGCACGCGAGCAGGCCCGGCGGCGCATCACGGACATCGCGCGCGACGAGTGCAAGCAGGATTGCCCGGACAATGACGACATCCTGGCGATCGTCCAATGGGCGCACCGCCGGCTGATCGCCCAAAGCAACGCATTGCCGGCCCTCAAGGCCGCGGCCGAGGAGGCCGCGTCCCTGGCCGGGAAAATGCAATCCCGCAGCCGGGATTTGAGGACGATTTCCGGGGGGGAAGCTTCTTAAGAAAGCCTCTCCCAAGCCCCCTCGTCAAAACTTTTATGCTGTACATCGCTTCAGGCGCCGTGCAGGGAAAGCAGCGCCGCCACAGGCGCCGGGCTCCCGCAGACGCCCTTCGACGAGATGGATACGAGGGAAAGCCTAGCCGGAAAGCTTGACGTATTCTTCGAGGGAAACGCCGTTCCAGGTCTTGCTGACCCAGTAGGCCGTGGCCCAGATCATGAGCGCCGTGGCCTGGAGGTCGGTCAGCCGCTTGAGCTTGATCTCCAGGGAGGAACGGCTGGCGCCGTGTTGGTTGTGGGCGTTTTTTTCGTTGCACGCCTCTTCGACGCGCAGCAGCAGATAGGCCTGCTTGGATTGGTTGGGCAATAACTTGACGTCCCGGTGGGATTCGAGAATGGTCTTCAGCTCCGGCAGGGAAAAGTCGTCCACCACGCCCTTGAGCGTCTTGAAAAACATGTCCACAGCCCAAGGCAAAATAAACTCGGCGCCTGCGCTTTTCGTCTTGAAATAATTCTTCAACCACTTTTCGTGGTCGTATGTGATGCGTGCGGCTACCTGTGGCATCGAAGCCCTCCTGGAGGTCTCCCCGGCCTTGTGCGGCAGACTTTGAGTTTTGCCTGCGTAATTGAGTACCAAGAAACCACCCTCGAATCAAGATATTATCTAGACAAAATCTTTCGGGACAACGGCGCGGATCGCGTCGCGACCAGACGTTATCCTTCGAATTTCTTCCGTATTTGTCGGAACAGGTTAAGAATCAGAGGTTGGGGCGCTTCGTGCCCGTTGATGTTCAGCCGAATGATCTGTGTGACGGTGTTCTCTCTGGGAGTCGTGGCCCGGCGAACCACCAGCAGAATGCGCAACTCCTCGCAAGCGTCCTCGCGCTGGGCGGAAATGACCAGCACCCACTCCCCGTCCCGGCTTTCCCAGCGCATTTCCACGGGGCTGCGCGTGGACAGGCTTTGCAAAATAAGCCCCATGAAATCCTTCAGGGCGAAATGCCTGCGGTCGGGGCCGCAAAATCCGAGGTATTCCTCGGAGGAGGTCTTGACCACCAACGGCTGGCTCAGCAACACGGACGGCGGAGCGGCGAGGCCGTCGCCGGCGGGCTGCTCGCGCTGAAACCCCTCGCGGCCGTCAGCTTCGGAACGCAGCCTTTCGAGTTCGCCTTCCAAATGAAGCAGTTCCTCCCGGAACCGCTGCTCCATGCAGCTCCGCTCTTTCAGAATCGAGTTGATGCGGTCCCGCAACGTCCGCTCCCGCTCGCCCTCCCAAGGCTGCCCCGGCCCTGGACGATCGGTCCGGCCCCCTTCGGCTGACGCTCCCCAGTTGTCTTCGAGCATACGGCCTACCCCCGAAAAAACAAACGGCGGAAAGCCGATTCAAGCAAGCTTCCCGCCGTTTGTTCATGGATCATAACAGCGCCTATTACTGATCGAGGCCCGCCTGCACTTGCTTGAGCAATTGCATGGCCTGGTACAGTTTATCGGAGCTCTCTTCGTCTCCGAGGTATCCGCTCATGTAGTTCAGACGATTGCTCAATTCATCCAACGATTGGTCGATCATCATGTTCCGAGTCTTCTGCGGAAGCTTTTCAAGCTCCGTCATGCGCGCGTCCACCGCCGTCACCGTCTCGTCGATGCGGGCGACCTCTCCTTCAAGAGAGCTGAGCTTCGCAACCTGCTTGGTGAGTCCCGCGAGATTCTGGTTCAGGCCGAAGAAAAAAATAACCAACAATACAACGGACAGAATGGCGATGATGATCGCCGCCTTGCCCATGTCGCGGGGAGAGGCTTTGCCTACATCCTGAATGGATTCTTCTGTGTACGTCTTCGCTTTGTAATCTTCCAAATGGTGAACCTTTTCTTGAGAAGTGGCCATAGCTTCCTCCTGAAAGCAAGAAGTTTCAGCTTGACCCTCAAGAAGATTGGTACTGCATACTTCTCAAAGAATCAAGCGTTTTTAGACATTTTCTAGAAAATATCCCTTCCTTGACCATTGCGGGGGAGCCGAGCTTGCGCAGCCGACAGCCACCCGCGACTATCCGTTCCATATATATAATAACCAAACGGCCTTGCAGGCCGGGCTTTCCTGGCGTAGCGTAGTCCCTTGCGCGATGGAGCATCGTACGTCCGGCGCCGCGAGGCGGGGACCCACGATCCGATCCGGCGAGTTCGCCGGACGGACAAAAAGGAGGCGCTCATGCTCTGGACCATTACGCCGCTTCTAACCGGCGTCCGCACCGCGGACCAGGGAATGATGACCTACCAGGCCGGCTATGGCAAGCAGATATGGCTTCCTATGTGGACTTTTTTACTACGTCGGGACGGCCTGGCCGTCCTGGTGGACACCGGACTGGACGATTTTATGACCCCGGCGGGATTCACCGAGGACACCGGGCTTACGCCCTTGTACATGGAGGACGCCCTGGCCTCCCAGGGGTTGGCGCCCGCGGACGTCTCCATGGTGGTCAACACCCATCTGCACGACGACCATTGCGGGAACAATCTCGTATTTCCCCACGCCAGACATCTGGTGCAGCGAGCGGAATTGGAGTTTATGGACCACCCGCACCCCATCGACGGACGGTACGCCCCGGAGCTCATGGAAGGCCTGGACATCGAGGCCCTGGACGGGGAGGCCGAGCCGGCGCCGGGGCTGAAACTCATTCCCTCGCCCGGGCACACGCCCGGCGGCCAGAGCGTGTTGGCGGAGACGGCCTCCGGGCTGGCGATCATTCCCGGCATGTGCTCCAACGCAAAAAATTTCCCGGCGAGCGGCGCGGCGGTCTGTCCCGGCGTGCATACGGACGCCCTCACGGCCTACGATTCCGCCCAGCGCATACAAAAGATGGGTGGAATCATCCTTCCGTTGCACGAGCCGAACCTCCCGCCGTGCTGAAAGCTGCTTTGACAGCGCAGGCGGACATCTGGTATTGTAAGGAGCCTTCATCCAGCCCGAGTCGAGCCTGAGCCGTCTCACTTTTTTTGAGGAGGACTACGTTCATGAGGCTTGTCACCCGTTCCGACTTCGACGGCTTGGTTTGCGGGGTTCTACTCAAAGAAGCAGGCGTCATCGACTCCTACAAGTTCGCCCATCCCAAAGATCTTCAGGACGGCGTCGTGGAGGTCACGGAAAACGACGTGCTGGCCAACGTACCGTACGTTCCCTATTGCGGCATGTGGTTTGACCATCACATCAGCGAGCAAGAACGGATGCGCCCCAATCTTCGCTTCACGGGCCTTTCCAAACCGGCCAAAAGCTGCGCACGGGTCATCTGGGATTACTACGGGGGGGAGCAGACCTTCTCCGAAAGACTCATCCCCCTGCTCGAAGCCGTGGACAAGATGGACAGCGCCGAGTTGGTCAAGGAGGAAATCCTCCATCCGGAAGGCTACGTCCTGCTGGGCTATCTCATGGATCCCCGCACCGGCCTGGGGCGCTATCGCGATTACACCATCAGCAACTACCAGTTAATGGAAAGCCTCATCGAATTTTGCCGGACCATGCGCGTGGAGGAGATCCTCGAAGTCCCCGACGTCAAGGAGCGCATCGCACGATACCGGGAGCACGAGGAGCCTTACCGGCGCATGATCGAGGAAAACGCCGCTCTGCACGGCAACCTCGCCGTCGTGGATCTTCGAAACCAAGCCCCCATTTACTGCGGTCCCCGTTTTTTGATCTACGCGCTTTATCCGGAATGCAACATCAGCATCCGGATCATCTGGGGGTTCAGGAAACAAAACGTCGTTTTCACCGTGGGCAAAAGCATTTTGAACCGCACGAGCAAAACCAACGTGGCGCGGCTCATGCTCGAGTACGGCGGCGGCGGACACGAAGCCGTGGGGACCTGCCAGGTCCCGACTGACGACGCTGAGCGGGTGAAGGCCGAGCTCATCGAGCGTATCACCCAAGACGGCTAAAGCGCCTCCTCCTGCTTCCCGGGGCGTCTTTACAGCATTGCTCATCCGATGACCGATCCTCTCGAATCGCTTCAGCAGGTCAGCGCCGCCATCAATGCGTTGGACGGCGCCCCGCCGCCGCCATACCGCTGGCGGGACTTGCGGCTGGTGCAGGACAAACTGGCCTCCATCTATCCGGATTCAGCCGCCGACCCACGGGAATTCTCCCGGCTCCAGGCCCGCATCGCCTACCCGCTCTGGCGGATCGCCCTGGCGACCCAGGCCGGGGAGTTGCTGGAGATCATTTTCGGCCTCTGGACCCATTGCGGCCCTATCGGCTGGGTTCTTGGCGCGCGCCACTTCATGGTCAAATGCAACCGCGCCGTCCGCGACTCCTACGCCAGCGCCCTCGATAATCTCGAAGAATACGAGCGCCTGCTGCTGCTCAACCAGTACACCATGGCCGCCCGGCGAGCCGAACCCAGCGCCAAGGCCCTGGCGTCCAGATTGCTCTTCACCCCCACGATCCGCAAACCCGAGGACTACGTCCGGCTGCTCGCCATACTGCGCCTGTACGGCGGGAGCCTGTCCCCGGCAGTTGAGGACGTTCTGTACCGCGACGGCTTTTGGGCCTGGTCCATCGACGAACTGAATGCCGGCGCAAAGGCCAAGCGCCTGCGAAACGTTCTGGCGGGCCTCGAGCAGTTGGGACGCCCCCTGCCCGAAGCTCCCGTGGCCGAGTTGCTCGGAGCGAACCCCAAAACGGATTTGCCCCTGCTGCGCGCCGTGGCCAAGCTCGGCGTCGCCGGACGCGGTCTGGCGAAACAAATCCTTGAACGGATCGTCGCCGCCAAATCCCCCGAGATCATCTTCGCCTCCCTCGAGGCCCTCATCAAACTGAACGCCCCGAACATAGAAAAAGTCTTCCTTTTCCTGCTCAAGAAACGGCCCGACATCGCCGAGCAGACGCTGCGCAGGCTTTGCTTGCTGGACACGTCCCAACTGAACAGGCTGCTGGACCGGTTCGACGAAAAACTTCGCGCCAAGGCCGACGGCGTTTTGCTGACGACGCTCATTCACAGCGATCCCGAATGGGTGACGCAATTTCTGGCCGACTACGTGGAGAAGGTGCCCAGGCTGTATCAGCTGGATCAACAAAACCTGATCAATGTCCAGGAATTCGTCATCGAGCACGACAAGGCCGTCCTGGGCCTGTCCGCGCCGGCCGACGCGCAGCAAGGCCCGCCCTCCGCGCCCGACAAGGAAAAAAACGTCGCCTCGCGCTCTCTGGCCAAGGTGTTCAAAAAAGACTCCGGGCCGGACCCGCTCGAACAAACAAAAGAAAGGTTGCGCGAGCAGAAAGACCTCTTCGGCTTGGATTTGGCGGGACGGACGCTGGAGAGCGTCGAGGCTTCGCACCTCTCCGTATCGCATTGCAAATTCACTCGCGGCGCTGTCCGGGGCTCGCATTTCCAGTCCGTTTCCTTCCGGGATTGCGTTTTCGAAGCCTGCGTCATCGACAACGTCTATTTCGCGGACTGCACCTTCGAAAACTGTTGCTTCACAAACGCCAGGATCTCCAAGTGCTTCCTCAAGTGGTCCTTCATGAAGAGCTGCGACTTCAGCGGCGCCCGGCTGGAGGAAAGCGAAGTCGCCGGGCTGGTATGCTCCCGCAGCAGCTTCGAAGCGTCGTATCTGCAGAACATGGACTTCAGCCGGTCCATGGCGCGGGAAACGAGCTTTCTTCGGGTCGTGCTGGAGGGATGCGCCTTGAGCGCTTCCAGGCTGGAAGGCGCCGACCTCTCGGACGCCCGCTTCATCTCCTGTCAGATCAACGGCTTGGAGTTGCTGGATTGCGTGCTGCATCGCACCCTGCTGGCGAAGACCCACGCCAGCAACCTGTCGACCCAGGGCTGCCATTTCCGTCTGGTCCACGGCTACGGCCTGCACGCCGCCTCTTCCCAGGCCTTGCTGCAAGCGGCCCACTGCGGACGCCGCGAAAGGCTGGCGGGCAACCTGCCGGCTAGGCCTCCGGCGAACGTCCCCGGCTGGACCGCCAGCGAGATATGTTCGGACATGATCCAGCTTCTGGTGGACAACTGGTTCCCCAAGGAAGACGCCGCGCGCAAGGAGGAACGCTACGCGGCTTACGTGCGGCGACGGACGGACATGGCCATGGAGCCCCAGCCGCCCAAGGCCAGGGAGCTTTTCACCCTGCTGCCCTACGCCTTGCAGTTCGGCCCTCCCGGAGACGCCCGCCAGGCCAACAACCAGCAGCATCTGGACATCTTCGACTACGCTCCGGACTTCTCCTGTTGGGAAATGCTGCAAAAGCAGTTCGGGATGATGGATTTGGCGGAGCCGGCCCGCGACGCCGCGCCCGTGGCCGGCTTGTACGCCGTGGGGCAATTCGGCTCTCTGGCGCAGCCCGGCGGCTCGATCGCCCGGTTGCTGCTGTTGCTGGAAAATCCCCCGGCCGACAAAAACGCCGCGGCGGCGCTGAAAAGAAGGCTCGCGAGCGTCGCAGCCTTCGCCCAGAAACACTACTCCGTGCGGCTGCTTTTCACCGTGGCCGACGCGAGCTCCATCTGCAAAGGCGGCTACGCTCCGCCTGAATGGGAGGAGCTGACGCCCGGCCAGGCCGCGCTCCACAAGGAGCAACTCAGCCGTACGCTTTTGCCGCTGTACGGGAAAACGCCCACCTGGTGGCTGACGCCGCCCGGAGTCACCGAGCGGGAACACGGCGAACACCAGGAGCAACTGGCGTCCATTCCCTATTTTTTCGAAGAACGCTCATTGGACTTGGGCTTCCCCACGAATCTCGATCCCCAGGTGTTTTTCGAAGCCTGTTTGTTCGAGCTGGCCGACGTATTCACCAATCCCTTCGTCTGCCTCATCCGCTACGGCGTACTGCAGCGATTCCTGATCAACGAGGACCCCTCGGAAATTTTCGTCTTCGACAAGATCAAGCAGCGGGTGTTCGAAGGCTCCTGTGATCTGGCGGACGTGGACCCGTGGGCCGCCCTGTTCCGGGAGACCTTCAACTTTTTGATCGCCTGCGGGGATCGCAAAGCCGCGGAGCTTACCGGTCTGGCTTTCGCGCTGCAGTCCGGAGGCAAGGACGTCGAATTGGCTTTGGACCAGGCCTGGGCCGGGCACAAGTCTCGATGCGTCCAGGACATCTTCAAAGAAACCAAGGGCGCCAAGAACATCCTGAAGCACTGCCTGGCGGCCGAGACGAGTTTCGAATACATGACGAAATCCGGAAAGGTCTTCGGCGCCTTCATCCGCGACGCCGTCAAACGCATCGCCGCCGAGTCGATGCAGCCCGGCGCCGCGCTTCAAATCGCCCCCCAGCGTCTTGAGCAACTGGAGCGGAAGATGGACATCCTGTTCGCCCGGCGGAAAAACAAAGTCGGACGCATCCCGTTCCTGCGGTTGATGAGCCGGCGCTTCCACCACGTCATTCTGTTTTGCGAAAAAGCGTCGGGCAGGCCGTCCCAATGGATGCTGCGAGGCGTCCCCGCGGAGCAGAAGGTCTCCAAGGAAAACCTCGTCGAAATCTGGCGCGACGACGATCTGGCCCGGCTGCTGCTCTGGTATGTGGTCAACGGCCTGTACGATCCGTCCTGCAGGTTCGAGGTGGACTACACCGCCAACCCGATAACTCCCAAAGATATCCAGCAGCTCTTGTTCCTCATGGACCAATTTTTCGTACGCAGCCAGTACCTGGACATCAACATCTCGCTGATGGACAAACCCGAAATCATGCTGCGAGCCCTGCTGATTCTCAATCTGACCTGCAAACGGGACGTGAACGCCATCTTCGAATCGTCCATCGCCTACTCCACCAGCTGGGGAGAGGCCTTTTGCCAGACCACGAACGTCTACGGCAATCAGCTGCGCGACGACCCGAAAGGATTCTTGCGCAAAACCACCCAGACCGCCGTTACACCGTCCGTGGAAATATCAAGTTTCAAGCCGGAAAAGGCGCGCTGCCCCGATATAGAATCGTGCTCCACCCCCCTTGAAACGAAAGCGTAAAGAAAGGATGTGTTACAACATGTCGCCTCAATTTCAACAAGAAAGCGTTGACATTCGTTTCCCGGCTCTATACCTTCTAAATAAGGATATCTAAAAATATTACATAGAAGCGCTCTTAACGCGGCCGCGGGGCTTTCACCTGCCAGCGCCCAGGACCGTAGGGAGTCCCCCATGAAGTTCTTGATCGTTGACGACGACGAGCGCATCGCTCTGTTGATCACCAAAATCTTATCCAAGCACGGCTCCTGCACGGTGGCGCATAACGGCGACGAAGCCATCGAACTTTTCCGGGAGCAGCATGGGGCCAGCGAGCCGTTCGACGCGGTGTTCATGGATATCATGATGCCCGGCATGGACGGCCACGAAGTGGTCAAGCAGTTGAGGAGCCTTGAAAAGGAAATGGGCGTCAGCGACATCCATACATTCAAGCTCATCATGATCTCCGCCCTTTCGGACACGAAAAACGTATGTAAGTCGTTTTTTCACGGATACGCGGACGCCTACATCGCCAAACCCGACATCAAAGCCAAGCTCCTGGACGAACTGCGCAATATCAAGCTCATCGATTAGAGCATATTACGCTTGAAATCCTTGCCGAGCCGTTGGACTTTTCAAAGTTAACTGCTCTCGAACCTCCGCATTTTGTCTTCAAAGCGCAGCAAAGCCGTCACGCCTTCGGCGTCCTGTCATTTTTTTCAATGCAACAACACGAAATGCATAGAAAAAAAGTATTGGACAACACGCTTTAATCCCCATAGTTTGTTATAATTATAAAAGTTTACTGCCCCACACCGCGTTGCGCAACGCAAAGAACAGACGCTCGCGACGCCTCCTCATGCTCCGGAAGCGATACAAAGAGACCGTGCGAAACAATACCATGAGTTGGACTTGCCGCCCGATTCTCAACGATAGCGGGGAGCAGGCGTCCTGAAGCCCCCTCCCTGCGACAAGACAAGGAGCAGGGAGATGGTCGAACCGGCGATTCGAATCGACGACAAACGACGCGGCGCTTTTGTGGACAAAGTGTCCGAACTGCTTCCCGCGGGGGGCAACCTTGATCTTTGCCTCACCTGCGGACTGTGCTCCGCCGGATGTCCCGCCTCCGGCCTCGAAGACATGAACCCCCGAAAGCTGCTGCGCATGGCCGCCCTGGGACTGGACGAGGAAATCGCCTCCACGCCCTGGGTATGGATGTGCACCATGTGCTTCCGCTGCAAGGAGGTCTGCCCCATGCAGGTGGACATTCCGGCCCTGGTCTACGAACTGCGGGCCGGTTGGCCGCGAGACAAAAAACCCAAGGGGATCATCGGCTCCTGCGACCAGGGCCTGCGCACCCAAGGCGCAAGCGCCGTGGGGATTTCCAGCGACGACTTCCGCTTCGTGGTGGACGACGTGCTGGAGGAAATCCACGAGACCCAGCCCGGTTTCGAAGACCTGCAGGCCCCCATCGACAAGGAAGGCGCCTATTTCTTCTTCAACCAGAACTCCCGGGAGCCGGTCAAAGAGCCCGAAGAAATGGCGCCCCTATGGAAAATTCTCCACCGGGCCGGCGTCGATTGGACCTACGGGTCCACGGGCTGGGGCGCGGAAAACTACTGCATGTTCGCGGCCGAGGACGAGCACTGGCGCGAAATCCTGGACAAGCAGGTCCTCGGAGTCAAAAATCTCGGCTGCAAATCCTGGGTCAACATAGAATGCGGCCACTCCTTTTACTCCATCTGGGCCGGTCTTCAGCGATTCGGCATGGACACCGGCGGAGTCGACTTCGACCACATCGTCAACTGGTACGCCCGCTGGATTCGCGAGGGCAGACTCACGCCCAGCAGCGAATGGAACAAGGACCTGAAGCTTCGGTTCACGGTCCAGGACCCGTGCATGGCCGTGCGCAAGTCCATGGGCGACGCTTTCGCCGAAGAGCTGCGCTTTGTGGTCAAGGCGTGCGTGGGCGAGGAAAACTTCGTGGACATGTTCCCCAACCGGTCCAACAATTATTGCTGCGGCGGCGGGGGAGGCTTCCTGCAATCGGGATTCAAGGACGCACGGCTGGCCTACGGACGCGTCAAGGCCGGACAGATCAAGGCGACCAGAGCGGATTACGTGATCACGCCCTGCCACAACTGCCATGCGCAGATCGAGGAGCTCTCCGAGCACTACAAGGGAGGCTGGCGCACCGTGAACCTGTGGAGCATCCTCTGCCTGAGCCTCGGCATGTTGGCGGAAAACGAGCGGGCCTACTTCGGCCCGGAACTGGCGGAGGTCTGGCTTCCGAAGACCTGAGCAAGCGCCTCCGGCCGGGCCGCGGTCCGGTCGTGGGACGGCTATTCGAACAGGTAGGCGTACCGTTCGGCGATCTTGTCCGCGTTCGCGGCCAGGCGATCCGCCTCGGCGTCCAGACGGGCCTCGTCCACCGAGCCCGCCTGGGCGTCCAGGAAATAGGCCAGGACGTCCTTGCCTTCGGCGTACATCCACACCGCGGCGTAGACCGAACCAAAGGCCGGGCGCTCCTGAATCTCGGTGCGGCTGGTCAGCAGCACCTTGACCGCCTTTTCATCCTGCCGCGCCAGTCGGAACAACGGGGAGGCGTCCAGCCTTTCCTTGAGCCGTAAAGCCAGCCGCTGCCCCAAAAGGTCCGCTCCCTCGAAGGCCACCAGCACCGGCCATTGGCGGCCCTGGCCGTCCGGGGCGGCTTCCTTCAGGCTGGAGGCCGGCGGCGGGTTCTGTTTCTCCTGGGCCATGCCGGTCTGCGGAAGCAACACCGCGCCCATCAACGCCAAAAGCAGACAAGCCGCTCCCGAACAGAACAATTTTTTCATAACCAAGGTCCTCCGACCCGGCGGAGTCATCCCTTCGCCGCCCCCTTGCGGGCCTCCCGCCAGGCGCAGACAATGTCCCTCAATGCGCCGCGCGCCTCGACGCGCCGCCGGCGGGCGAGTTTCAAACCGAAGGCAAGTACGATTTTTTCCGCATCCTTCGGCTCCGGCGCATCGCAGTACTCGGGCAACGCCTCCTCCGGAAACTCGGCGGGCTTGAAAGCCATCGCATCATCCAGGCCGCAGGCGTAGTCGGTAAACGTCGCCCCGGTGATCCGCTCGCGCTCCACCTGCTCCGGGTCCATCGACTTCACGCGCTGCAGCGCGCACGCCGGCGAACAATGGGTGTTCAAGTCCTCGATGCGCTCGTTGAGCCGGCGGCAAAACTCCCGGGCCTGCTCGTAGTGCACGCTGAGCGTCTTGCGGCCTTTCTGGCGGGGATCGTCCCGCCATTGCCCGTGTCGATAGGCGTCCAGGGTCTTGTAGAAATACGAATAGGCCCAAAACAGGGCGCGCGCGTACCGACGGGAAAAATACAGGACTCGCGGCGGACGCCGGAGCAGGGCCATATCCATCGTCCCGCCGGCCAAGTCCGCCAGATGGTCTTCGAGCCCCAGGCTGCGCATCAAGGCTTCGGCCTCGACGTCGTCCAGCAACAGCCGCCGCAGCACGGCGTAAGCGTTTTGAACGTCCCTTCGCCGCGCCTTGAGCCGCTCGACCATGACGCCAAAAAATTCAAGGTCCTCCTCCAACGCCCGACGGGCGCCGAAAAACTCCTCGGCCATGTCGGTCATGACTTCGTCGGACAAGGACTCGGATAACTTGTCGTACAGGCTCATGGTGAAAGCGTGTAAGGATTATTACGCAAAAAGATCTGGTGGACGCTCCAGTCGTCCGGTTTCAATGTAATGGATGGGCGCCCCCAAAGCAAGCGGTTCCGGCCCTACGCTTTAACAAGCCCCACAGAAAAGAAAAAACGGCGGGAGAGTCCGCCAACGGGCGCCCGCACAGACGGACTCTCCACCGACTACAGAAAATCGCAGCGGATGCATTGCGAAAAACGGCGAAGCAGCCCTTTCAGGCTCAACGCCCGAAAAAACGGAACGGGGTTTCGCAGCCATCAAGCAAACGAAGGCCCTCGACGAAAATGGTTCGATAATGGCCTTGGGGATGTCGAAAGACTTCATTTTTTCACGCATTGCATGTATGCCAGTAAACTGAAACGGTTTCATGAACATCCAACTCGCCCGCCGGCGGCAATAAGGAACGGACCATGAAAAAACTTTTGGCGCTTGTTCTCACGGCGTTTTTCGCTTCGGCGACTCCTGCCCTGGCCCAGGAAAATCCGCAAGACCCGGCCGCCGGCCAAATCCAGACGCAACCCGCCCAGAGCGATCCGGCCACGCAGCAACAAGCCCCGCAACAGCAACAGCAGCAAGCCGCGCCCCAACAGCCGACCCAGACGCAACCGCAGGGGCAGGCGCAGCAGCAAACCGCTCCCCAACAGCCAAACCAGCAGCAACCGGCCCAGGCGCAACCGGCGCAACCGCAGCAACAGCCGCAGGCGCAGCAGCAAGCTCCCCAGGCGCCGGCGCAACAGCAACAGCCGCAACAACAGCCGGCCCCGCAGCAACCCCAGCAGCAGCAACCGGCGGCGAACCAAGCCGATCAGCAGCCGGCGCCGGCGCAGCAACCGCAACAGCCGGCCCCGCAGCAAGCGGAGCCTCAACAGCAGCAGCCCGCGCAACCGGCGCAAGCGCAGCAAGCCGCCCCGGAAGCGCAACAATCGGGGCCGGCGCCTGGGCCGACGAACTCCAGACAGGAGTCGGAGAGTTCGGACGTGCAAACCTCGGTGGACGTCACTTCCGGCTACGACACCGGGTCCACCTCGAAGCCGGCGCAGACCCAGCCGCAGCAACCGGCGCAGCAGCAGCCGGCGGCGAATCAGGCCGGCCAGCAGCAGAGCCAGTAAGGACTATTCGTCTTTTTCTCGGGCCTTGCGGCCTTCGACCAAATTCACCGCCCTTTCGGCGAGCGAATCGAATTCCGGTTTGGTGATTTGGTCGTCGGCCCCGACGGATACGCCTTTATGGCGCAAGTCGTCCCGGATGAGGGATGAAAAAAGGATGACCGGCAACCGGTTCAGTTGGCTGTCGTCTTTGATGCGCTTGGTCAGGGTGTAGCCGTCCATACGGGGCATTTCGATATCCGAAACCACGATGTCCACCAGGTCGGTGACGTCCTCGCCCTGGCTTTGCGCCTTTTCGCGCAACCCGTTGAGCGTCTCCCAGGCCTCCAGGCCGTCGTTGACCAACAGCACTTCGAAGTTGGCCGCCTCCAGCTTGTTCTTGAGCATGGCGCGGACGGCCTTGGAGTCGTCCGCCATCAGCGCCCGGTACTTCTCCCGGGCGTGGACGGCGGTTTCCCCGGCTTTTTCGTCGAAATCCGGGTCCAGTTCGGCGAGAATGCGCTCGAAGTCCAGCATCAGCACGAAACGATCTTCGATGCGGACCATGCCGTTGACGCAGTTGCCGTGGACGGACTCGATGTACTTGCTGGGAGGGTTCACTTCGCCCCAGCTCAAGCGGTGAATCTGCGTCACGCCCGAGGACAGGAATCCGGTGATCTTTCCATAGAACTCGGTAACGAGAATCACCTCGTTGGGGTGCTGGGCCCGCGGGATATCCAACCAGACGCTCAGGTCGAGCACCGGCAGGATCTTGTCGCGCAGGGGAATCGTCCCCATGAAGCAGGGATGCGGCGCCGAAGGCTGGGCTTCGAGTTGAGGGCTCTCGATCACTTCCAGCACCTTGGCCACATTGACGCCAAAGTGGTTTTTTATCGGCTCGCCGCCGTCCTCGGGGGTTTCGTCAATAAAAAATTCAATAATCTCAAGCTCATTCGTCCCAACTTCAAGCAACGTTTCGCTTCGGCTCATGCTTCGCCCTCCTCCACGATTTGTAGGCCATTGTATCCTGTCGCCGCAACCTTCTGTCAATAAGAACCTTTCAAGTTCTAACGGCGCCGGTTTCGCCCTGGCCATTCGCGTTTCATGGAGCGCTAGGCTGAAGTCCGTCGCCGCCGCGGCGGAGCTTTTGTCCGGCCGGCGTCTCCCTTGGCGCGAACGAACCGCCGTTGCGCGCCAAAAAGTTTCGCCCCGGGATTGGTTGCCTTTTCACGCCCGCATGCGATAACTCACGGAAAAGACAAAACACGGAGCCATCGCATGCACGATCATTCGAATATGGTCCGAGCCACCCGGGCCGCGGCGCAAGAGATCATCCGCCGGCTCGAAGGCGCGCCGGGAGCCTTGCGCATTCACTACAAGGGAGCCGGTTGAACCGGCCCCAGACTCGGCCTGGCTCTGGACGAGCCGGCGGATGGCGACATCGAGGTCGAAAGCAACGGCGTCCGTTTCCTTGTCGCGCCGGGGTTGGCCGATACGTTCGGGCCCTTCACCGTGGACGTGGATTACCACGGCCTGACCGTCTACTCCCGCAGCGCCCCGGGTGGCGCAACCTGCAGCTTCTGACCGAGTGCTACCCCTTTTTGGGCCTGGCCGGCGCGGAGAAGGTTTCTTTCTGAACGCGGGAAGGATCCACGCCGCAGGCCGCCAATTCGTCGATCACGGCGTTCTGCATGGGCGGCGGCCCGCACAAATAGAACGAGGCCTCCGGCGTGTGGATGTGCTCCCGCAGCACGTCGCGGCTCAAATAGCCGAGGATGTGTACGACCCGCTCCGGGTCCGGGGAAGGCGGCAAATCCTCCGGCGTGACGTGGTCGAAGGCGTGAACCACCTTGAGATTCAACTCTCGGGTCATCGCCTCCAGCTCCTCGGAGGCGAAGGCGTCGGCCGACGTTTTGTTGCCCCAGAACAGCACCACGCGATTGTCGGCCTTGATTTCCCGAAAATGGCGCAGCACGCTGAGAAAGGGCGTGACGCCGACGCCGCCGGCGATCATGACGATCTCCTTCTCCTGATCGATATCCTTGCAAAACGCGCCGAAGGGACCGGAGAATTGTATCGGGGTTCCGGGCTTCAGGTCCCGAATCTTGGAGGTGAACTCCCCGACGTTTTTAATGGTGAACCTCAAACATCCGTCTCCCGGCGCGCAGGAGATGGTGAAGGGATGCGGCTCGCTCCAGTCTTCTCCATTCCAGACTCTGATGACCGCGAACTGCCCCGGCTTGCGATTTTTCACCTTTTCCACGGGCCCTTCCAGAAACAACGAAGTTACGTCGTCGTTTTCCACTTGCGTGCGAGCGACTCTCCATTCGCCCTGCTGCGCCTTTTTCTCCTCGGACATGCCGCCTCCGTGCTTTTTGAGATAACTGATGCTCCATCGCTCTGAACAAATGCCGAATCCGCCAAGCGTCGTGCTTCGCAGTGGGAGCCTCCGATCTCCGCCGCAGGCCCGCCTGCGGCGCTTCAGAACGCAGGACCGCCCTTTCCGCCGTCGATTCTTCGATGTACACGCTCCGAGCGGAAAATCCGCACTACTTATGTAGGCCGACGGCGGCCTGGAAGCAAGAAGTGTTGCTCATCTTTTCCGCAGGTTACGGCCCAACGACCGTATTAGTATTTTTTATTGCGATTATTATCGATTAATAAAGAACGTTCACGTAACAAAATTCGCTATAGCAATGCATATTTGAGCAATTCAACCTCTAAGGTTGTTCCATTTCAATACGTATCCTATACATTTTCCTTTTAGCCTTGCCTAATCATCTTTGTCGGCGGGAAGCTATGCGAATTGCTCAACGTTTCGGCCAGCGACTTAAGCTGTTGCGAGCATTGAAAAACCTCACCCAGGCGGACCTCGCAGAGCGAACCGGGCTCACAACGCAATACCTGAGCCGCATAGAACGCGGACTCGCTTCACCATCCTTTACGGTGATTGAAGCAATTTGCAAAGCATTGGACACCCAGCCCGCCAACCTCTTCCTGTTCAAGCTGGACTCGTCCCACGACGAATCACACCCCCTCCATCGCACCGGGCCTCTGGACTGGGTCAGTTACATGGCGTGGTGCGGCTCCTGGCGTGAAGAACTCGACACGGGAAAAACCATCTGGTCCAAATCGTTGCGCAAACTCCTGGACCGGCCGCCCAGAACGGGAGCGCTGTCCTTCCGGACCCTGCTGGACCTTGTCCATCCGGAGGACGCAAGCGCCCTGGAGCGCGCCTACAACCGGCTCCGGGCCGGCGAACCCGTGGCGAACATGGAGCTTCGCCTGCTCCGAAAAGACGGACTCCAGCGAATCGCCATGCTGCACGCGGTGGCGGAGGAGGGGGACGAGGACGGCGTCAAGGCCGTTTGGGGCGTGCTCCTCGATGTCACCGCCTGGAAAGATCTTGAAACCACGCTGCTCGACAACAGGGACGAGTTGGAGGCGCATGTCCGGGAGCGCACGAAAGAACTGGCTAGGACAGTGGAAAAGCTGGAGCGCGAAAAAACGCAGAGAGAAGGAGCAGAGCATTCCCTGAGCGTTTACGAGCAAGTCGTGGCCGCCTCGGCCGACGCGCTGGGGATGGTGGATCGCAACTACGTCTACCAAGTGGCCAACCGACGCTACAGAAGCTTTTTCGGCTCGGCTTTCGAAAATTTGGTGGGAAGGCCCCTGGACGCCGTCTTCGGCCGCGAACTCTTCGAACGCCGCATCAAACCACGCCTCGACGCCTGCTTTTCCGGCGAGACCGTCCGAATCAAGGAGTGGACCCACTACTCCGCCGGCGGGCTCTATTACATCGAGGTGGAGTACACGCCCCATTTCGAGGCCGGAGCCGTCACGGGAGCCGTGATAACGGCCAGGGATCTCACCGACGTTCTGGTCATGGAGGCCGATCTTACGGAAATGCGCACGGCCATGGACGCCGTGTTCGAACACACCAACGACTCCATCATCATCCTGGACCACGACTACTGCATCCTCCAGATCAACGAGGCCGGCGCCGCCCGTTTCGGCAAGCAACCCGGAGAGATCATCGGCCGGCGCCTCCAGGATATCTTCCCCCCGGACGCCTGGGCTCTGCGGTTGCACAAAATTCAAGAAGCGCAAACAGGCAAGCGGGTGGTCAGGTTTCACGACATGCGGGGAGCGTGGTCGTTCGAAACCACCATCATCCCTCTGCCGGCGTTGAGCGCAACCCGGGCCAGGTTCGTTGTCGTCGCCCACGAAACGACGGGACTGCGGCGCGCCATCCAGCTGCTGCGCCAAAGCGAATCGCGCTTCCGGCAATTGGTGGAGGCCTGCGCCGCTCCGGTGGTGGTCCACCACAACCACGCCGTCGTCTTCCTGAACAGCGCTGCGGCCAAGGCCATTGGAGCCACATCCAAAAACATGCTCATGGGAGCGGACATCCGGGATTACATCGTGTTTTCGGGCGAAAGGGCTTTGGAGAACGAAAGCCGGGAGCGCTTCCTCATCGTCTCCGAGAGCGGCCGGCTCCGGCGCATGGATGGAGAGCTGTTGGACATTATCGCCTGCAGCGTCCCTCTGAACTACGAGGGCCGGGCCTCCATCCACCTGACCTTCTACGCCGCCGCCGGGCAACGGCAAGCCGTAGCGTCCGAAACCGAAAAGCAACTGTTTTGTCTGCACTATGAAAATGTTCCCATCGCCTATCAGTCCCTGCGCAACGGCGGAAGCGTCCTCTCGGTGAACAGAACATTCTGCGATCTCCTCGGCTACCGGCCGGATGAAATTCTCGGCAAAAATTTCAGCAGCTTTCTCCATCCCGGTTGGATCGAGCGGTTCCAGGAGAGCCTCCCAACATTCAAAGCTTCCGGCGAACTCCACGGCTTGGAGCTGGAGTTGGTCAAAAAAGACGGCTCCATCCTCCCCATCTCTTGCAGGGGCGCCATTGGCTTTGACGACTTAGGACGATTCAACCAAGTAAACTGCATGCTCCAGGACGTCAAACTCCAGCAGCGCGCCGAAAGGGAGCTGCTGCGCCGCATTCGTTGCCTTGAAACGCTGGAGGAGCTCGGCGCCATGCAGCACCCCTCCGAACGCCAAACGGCCGAATACGTCTTGGAGCAGGCGGTGAAACTGACGGAAAGCGAATTCGGCCTGATCCACATTACGGAAAGCAATCTGCAGCGTTCCTTCATTTCCAAAAACGCCGCCCTAATCTGCAGGGAGCCGGAGCACGAACACGCCCTCCCGAACCTGCTCGGCTTGAGCCCCAAGTTCACAAAAAACACCATGCCCTTGATCCTGAACGACTTTGCAAACGAACGCCGCTCCGTTGGCGTCTCTCCGCCCGAGAACCATCCCCCCATCCGATCGCTGCTGGCGACGCCGCTGACCTATGGCGAGTCGAACACCGCGCTCCTCCTGCTCGCCAACAAAAGCGGAGGATACGACGAAACAGACCTCGGCCACACCCAGCTCTTGCTCCGAGGGTTGGCCCGGCGCCGCGCCGTGAACCAATGGACGGAGGAGTTGCTCCAGGCCAAGCGCGAAGCCGAAAAGGCGGCGCAGGCCAAAAGCGACTTTCTGGCCACCATGAGCCACGAAATAAGAACGCCGCTCAACGGATTGCTGAGTATGGTCCAGTTGGTCCGCCTGACCGGGACGACCGGAGAACAGGCCGAATATTTGGACGCCGCTTTGGAGGCCGGAAAAACCTTGACCGGCGTCATTAACGACGTGCTGGATCTGGCGAAAATAGAAGCCGGGCGAATGGACCTCAGTATCGAGCAGGTGAACCTGGACGCATTCCTCGACCAGTCGTTCAAATTTCTTCACAATCAGGCCGAGCGCAAAGGCCTTGAACTTCGCTGGAGGAAGAACCTCGACGTTCCGGAACGCATTCTCACCGATCCGGGCAGGTTGCGGCAAATATTGCTCAACCTCGTCTCCAACGCCGTCAAGTTCACCCAGCAAGGCTTCGTGTCGGTCGACGTAGACGTCCACAGGCGGCAAGACGAACATCAGACGGTCATTTTGGGCTTCACCGTGACCGACACCGGTCGAGGCATCCCGGAGGACGTCGCGGACAAAGTCTTCGAGCCTTTTGTCCAGGTCGAAGGAGATTACCAGACCAGCCGGGAAGGCTCCGGCCTCGGGCTGGCCATTGTCCGCAGGCTGCTGCAGCTTTTCGGAGGCGACATACAGGTGCAGAGCGAGCTGGGTCGCGGCTCCTCCTTCCGCTTCACTCTGCCGACCCGCGTCCCTCCGGAGAAAACGGCGCAGGCGTGCGAAAGCTCTTTGGAGAACCGGTTCGGCAGACTCAAGGGCAAGGCCGTTCTGGTGGTGGACGGCGACCGAACCAGCAGGGAATCCGTCTGCGACGTCCTGAAACCTTACGGTGTCATCCCCCTGGAAGCGGCTGACGGGCGGGGTGCTCTGAGAATATTGGAAGAAAAAAAGGTTCACTGTGTTCTTTTGGACGTACAGCCGCCTGACATGAGCGGGCTGGAGGCGCTACGGCGCATCCTCGGCGGCGAAGCCATCCTCGGCGAAACTCCGCCCGTCCTGGGCGTCATGGCCCACGTTTCCCCCAAACAAAAACTGGAGTTCCTCGAAGCCGGCATGAGCGCCTGCCTCGACAAACCCTTGGACCACAAGCGGCTGCTGCTCGCCCTTTGCGAACACGTGAAAGATTGACCTCTTTCGGAAGGGAGCCATGGAAATTTCCCGCAACTTGGTGTAAGCGCATCCTATGGCTCTCCCTTCCCGACCATCCGCCGACAACCCGGCGACGCCTCTGAAGCTCGGCGTCAGCAGTTGCCTGCTAGGCGCCAAGGTTCGATACGACGGCGGCCACAAACTGGATAAATTCCTTCGAGACACTTTGGGGCGTTTCGCGGAGTTCGTTCCGGTCTGCCCGGAGGTCGAGTCCGGACTCCCCGTCCCCCGGCCCAGCCTGCGCCTGGTCGGCGATCCCGCCTCCCCGCGGCTCGTCTTCCCCAAAACCGGCAGGGACCATACCGCGGCCATGCAAACGTGGGCCCGGTCCCGCCTGGACGAACTGGCCGACGCGGACTTGTGCGGATTCGTCTTCAAAAGCCGCTCGCCCTCCAGCGGCATGGAGCGGGTCAAAGTGTACCCCGAAGGCGGCGGCGCTCCGGCGAACAAAGGGGTCGGCGTCTTCGCCCGGGCTTTCATGGACCGATTCCCGGAGCTTCCGGTCGAGGAGGAAGGCCGGCTCAACGATCCCCGGCTGCGCGAAAATTTCATCGAGCGGATTTTCGTCATGAAACGCTGGCGCGACATGCTGTCCCACGGGTTCGACCGAGGCGCGCTGGTCGATTTCCACACCCGGCACAAATCACTGCTTCTGTCCCACAGCGTGGAGCGTTACCGAGAGCTTGGCCGCATCACGGCGCACGGCCCCCTGGACCTCGACGCGTTGCGCGCGGCCTACTCCGCGAAGCTGTCCGAAGCCATGCGCCTCCCGCCCACGGTGAAAAAACACGTCAACGTGCTCATGCACATGCTGGGACACTTCAAAAAAGACATCGAAAGCGACGAAAAGCAGGAATTGCTGGAAATCATCGACGACTTCCACAAAGGCCTTACCCCGCTCATCGTCCCGGTGACGCTGCTGGCCCACCTCGCCCGCAAATACGAGAAGCAGCGCCTTCTCGAACAGCACTACCTCAAGCCTCATCCTCTAGAGCTGAAGCTGCGCAACCACGCCTGAGGGTATCGGCCGGACGCCTTCGCCAGCGGCGAGCTATGTTTGGGAGAATTGGCTGAAAGGGAAAAATTCGGCGCTTACCGCGGTTGGAGGCGCTCGCCGGAGGGGCTTGCGGCCAAGCGCCGCGCCGACCTCCAGCGTTGCAGACTCCACCAAAATCAATGCATGCGTCTCGCGGGAAAACCCGCTCAGGTCACGGCCTCATGCCGGTCGGCGGCGCACTCCTCCGAAGTTCTGATGCGCACGGCGCGAGCGGCCTCCTGAACGTAAACCGTAACCTCGGCCTCGCGCCCGAAACGCACCGCAGCGCGCAATGCGTCCAACACTTCATCCAACTCCCGCTCCGCGACGCCCAACTCGACGCGCATCACTTTGCGGTCGTTGGCGTCGATCAATACTTCCGGATCGATGCAGACTCCGTCGTTGCATCCACTGCCCTGAGCTTCTTTCACCGACATGGACGACCGGCCTCGAGCAATCAGGGCCTGTTTAACGGAGGCGAGCAACTCCGGGGGGATGTAGGCTATAACAACTTTCATATTCAGCCTCCTGCTCGTAAGGCGATGATTTACAAATTCTATCCTTCGCCTCATCTCTTTTGATAGCATATTTCGGACGGTCCGCAAAGAAAAGTTTGGCGAACGGGTTCAAAAAGTTACACAAAACAAAAATATGTAGATAAATAAACATATTAGAAAATATTCGTAGCAATCCGAGACCCGCGGCGCTCCGGGCAAGACGGGTTCGAACGGGAAGCAGCGCAAGAATCGCGGCCGCGCCTCGCAAGCCAAGGGCGGGATGCGAAACGGCGTCCCGGCGGATTGAGGGATGCATGCATCCAAGAAACGAGGCGGTCGCGGGGAGCGCGCCCCTTCATTGCGGGAATCGCGTGAACGCGCCTCGGCCGAGCGCCGACGATCGATCGGGATTTCTCCGCGTTGCGGCTGGCGCGACGCGGCGAAGCTCAGGCGATTTTGGCGCCGGCCGGCAACTCTCCGGGAGCCGTCAACAGCATCACGCGCCCTTTCGCCTGGGCGGTGAGCAGCATGGCTTCGGAGACCTCGCCGCGAATCTTGCGGGGCGCGAGGTTGACCACCGCCACAACGTCCTGGCCCGGCAGGTCCTCGGGTTTGTAGTACGCGGCCAGACCGGCCACCACCTGCCGCGGACGCTCCTCGCCCAGGTCCACCTTCAGGACCAGCAACTTGTCCGCATCCGGATGCGAACAGGCCTCCAGAATTTTTCCCAGGCGCATCTCCAGCTTCTGGAAGTCCGAAAACTCCACCTCCGCCGCCGCGGGCGCGTTCTTTTTCTTTTTTTCGGAGGCCGCTTTCTTTTTGGAGGCCGGTTTGCCCTTTTCCGCCGCAACGGAGACTTCCGGCATGTCGATCCTGGGGAACAAATTGGAGCTCGATGCCACCTCCACGCCCGAGGCGAGCACGCCCCAGATGTCCAGTTCCTTGGTGAGAACGATCTTTTCGGGATCAAACGAAGCGCCGATCTGCCCCAGCATCTCCACGGAAGCGTGAGGCATCACGGGCCACAGGTGCACGGCCACCTTTCTCAGGTGCTCCAGCACGGTGTACAACACCGAGGAAAGCCGCGCCGTCTCCCCATTCTTGAACAACGCCCATGGCGCGGTGGCGTCGATGTAGCGATTCAATCCGCGGACAAGCTCCCACAAGGACTCCAAGGCGCGGGAGTATTTCAGATCCCTGAAAAAAGTCTGGTAGTTGGCCATGGCCTCTCGGCCGAGCTTTTTGATCTCGATGTCCTCGACGCCCTCTTCGCCCGGGGCCGGAATCTTTCCGTTGAAATACTTGTGGGTCATGGCCAGAGAACGGTTGAACAGGTTGCCCAGGTCGTTGGCCAAGTCCGCATTATGGCGTCCGATAAGGGCGGACTCGGAGAAGCTGGCGTCCATGCCGAAGGACATCTCGCGCAGCAGGAAGTAGCGGAAGCTGGCCAGTCCGTACTTGCCCAGCATGTCCATGGGCGAGACCACGTTGCCCAGAGACTTGGACATCTTGGTCTCGTCCACCAGCCAATAGCCGTGCACGTTGAGGTGCTGGTAGGGTTCGACGCCCGCGGCTTTCAGCATGGTGGGCCAAAACACGGCGTGGGGCTTGAGAATGTCCTTGGCCACGAAATGGTTGACCGCCGGCCAGAACTCCTTGAATTTGGGCGAATCGGGATAACCTACGGCCGAAAGATAGTTGATGAGGGCGTCGAACCAGACGTAGCAGACGTAGTCCTTGTCGAAGGGCAGCTCGATCCCCCAGGAAAGACGGGACTTGGGCCGGGAGATGCAGAGGTCTTCCAGCTCTCCTGACTCCAAAAGGCTGACCACCTCGTTGCGGTAGCCTTCCGGACGGATGAAATCCGGATGCTTCTCAATGTGCTTGAGCAGCCAATCCCGATACTTGGACATTTTGAAGAAATAATTCTTCTCGGCGATCCACTCCGGTTTGACGCCGTGCTGCGGGCATTTGCCGTCCTCCAGCTCCTTTTCCGTATAGAACCGCTCGCAGCCATAGCAGTAGTGGCCGCCGTATTCCCCGAAATAAATGTCGCCGGCGTCGTAGACCTTCTGGAGAATCCGCTGCACGCATGCAACATGCCGCTTCTGGGTGGTGCGGATGAAGTCGTCGGGTTCGGCGGCGATTTGGGGAAGCATTTCCTGAAACAAGGCGCTGATCTGGTCCACGTACTCTTGCGGGGACTGCCCGTTGGCGTCGGCCGCCTTGACGATCTTGTCTCCGTGTTCGTCCGTTCCGGTCAGGAAATAGGTCTCTTCGCCCATGAGCCGGTGAAAGCGGCGCATGGCGTCGGCCACGATGGTGGTGTAGGCGTGGCCCAGATGGGGTTTGGCGTTGACGTAGTAAATGGGAGTTGTGGCGTAGTAGGCGTCCACGAGAACCTCTTTTGCGGAAAGTTGGCGGGGCCCGTTTCGGGCGTTCAGCTCTTGTCGCCGTCGCCTTTGGAGCCGGCGCCCCGGGGACGGCTCCGGCGTTTGCGCCTGGGCCTCTGGATTTTATCGGGCCGAGCGCTCTTGGATTGGCTCTGGCCGGTCGTTTTGGCCCCGTCCTGGGGCTGCTGTCCGGCTTCGGCCGGGGCGGCCGGATTTTCGACGGACTCGGCGGCGTCGGATTTTTCGTCTTCGCCAGGATTTTTCGCCTCCTGGCTGCGTTCTTTCCGGGGCCTGCCCTTTTTCTCCTCCCCCCGACGCTCCGAAGACTTGCGCCCGGGGCGGCTCTTGCGCTCCGGGGCCGCATCCTCCGAAGAGGCCGAGGCCTCTTGCAGCAAAGCCTCGTCCTGAGGGGCCGTCATCGCTATCCACTCCTCCAACGACAATTCCCGCTCCTCGCCGGATTCGAAGATCACGGTCAGCGTCTGGCGGAAAAGGTTGGAGCGGATGGGCTTCGCCCTTCCCTCCGTGGTGGCGTATTTTTTGCCGAGTCGGGGACAGCTTTTGTGGAAAGATTCGTAGTTCGCCTGTTCAAAGCTCAGGCAGCAGAGAAGGCGCCCGCAAATACCGGAAATCTTCGTTGGATTGAGAAACAGGTTCTGCTCCTTGGCCATTTTGATGGTCACGGGAGCGAACTTGCGCATGAACCTCCGGCAGCAGCAGACCTGGCCGCAGTTCCCCACGGCGCCGAGCATCTGGGTTTCGTGGCGCACGCCGATCTGGCGCAATTCGATGCGCGTGCGATACTTCCGAACCAGATCCTTCACCAGCTCACGAAAATCGATGCGGCCTTGGGCTGTGAAATAAAATATGATCTTGGAGCGATCGAAGAAGACCTCTACGTCCACAAGCTTCATTTCCAGCTTCCGCTCTTCGATGCACTGGCGGCAAAAACTGCGCGCCTCCCGGGCCAATTTGTCGTTCTCGGCCACGGCCTGCAGGTCTTCATCGTTGACCAGGCGGTAGATGGGCTTCAGATCCTCTTCACCCATCTCCCTGGGCGGCTTGCCCCGCACGTCCACCACGGTGGCCAATCCCATGCCCTGCTCGGTTTTCACCAGCACCTTCTTGCCTTTGCGCAGCACGAAGGGCCCGGAAGAAAAATAATAAATCGACCCGAAGTCGTTGAATTTTACACCCAGCACCTGGCTCATGGAATGGACGATCCTTGATTGACGCCGATCACTGTAGCCCACATCGCTCTTAACGGCAAACACCATGCGCAGGAATGCAAAACCAAACGCCTCCGCATCCGACGGCTCGATCCGCCCCTTCTCCGGGCCTGAGGGCTAAGGAAATTTGTCAGACGCGGCTCTTCTCGACGGCGTCGGCCGCAAGGAGCCCCAAGCTCACCAACCCGCCCAAAAGCTTTTGCTCGTCAATGGGCTTGACCAGGTACAACGCCGCGCCGCCCAGAAAAAAGGCGTCGTGGGTCTCCCGGTCGTCGTCGAGCATGGTGGTGACAATGACTTTTGTTTCTTCTCCCGGGTGCACGCCCATTTCGCGCTCCAGCGCCCTGATCTCTTTCAAGGCCTGCTGGCCGTCCACGTCGGGCATGACCAAATCCATGCACACAAGATCGTAATTACGGCCTTCCTGCCTCGCTCTTTTGAAGGCGAAAACGGCTTCCTCGCCGTTCACCGCCATGTCGCAGTAGGCGTATGGATGCAGCATTTCGTGCAGCATGCTCCGGGAATAATAATCGTCATCCACGATCAAAACTCTCATGCGCCGCTCCTGGCGCGGTCAGGGGAAAAGCCCCGCGCCGTATAAAATTCAAGCGAAATGTTCGGCAAATTCAATCTCACATTTACCTCTGAATGGCAAGCAAGCGCCTGAATAGGAGCAACACATATAAATAATTAGATAGAAGAGAAAAACATCCGATGGGCGAATCCATAGCCGAAAGAAAAATTTCAAGCGGCGGACGCCC
Source organism: Desulfovibrionales bacterium (assembly GCA_030156255.1). Lineage (GTDB taxonomy): Bacteria > Desulfobacterota > Desulfovibrionia > Desulfovibrionales > Desulfovibrionaceae > JASGMV01. The sequence goes on along the minus strand of JASGMV010000024.1, from coordinate 7,257 downwards.
GCGGCGCGGCGCCGACGATTTTTTGCCGTACCCGGGAGTCATGGAGCTTCAACATCGTGATCGCCGCCTTGATGGTCTCGTTCTCCAAGTTCACGACGGGCTGCGCCAGCACAATGCAGTCGCCCAGTCCGTTATAACGATGCCGAAAAAAGACGTCTTTCCGGCCATTGAACAAATTTTTCACACGGCGTTCCGAGCCCTGAACTATAGCGGATTGAGCAATAATAACCGCCGCTTTATCCGGCGGCGAGATCAAGACGCATGGGGAAAAAATCTTGGAATTTTAATAGATAAACCGATTGTGACGGCACATGATCGGTGCAAGGCGTTGTAAGCTTCTCGCATCCGCATGCTTCGGGGGTGGAAGGCGATCATCGGGTTTGCAGCTCAATAGCTTTTGGCGGATCGAAGGTGCGACACTGACGAGCTACCTGCTCAGACGCCGCGCCAGCGGTTCGAGGACGGTCGCGCGAGGGGCCAGAGCCAACAGTGTCTGGATCAAAAAGAGCTCAAGAGAGGCGGGGGGCGGCGAAACCGGAAGGACCGCCGCATCAATCCAAGACCAATTCCGTGGTCTGGCCCAGCGCGAAGCACTCCAGGGACGAACCTTCGGCCCGGGCGCGGCGGCGGCAGTCCTCCACCATCGCGTCCAGCGCCTCGTCCGAGCGGTCCTGGTTGTGATGGAACAATCCGAAGCTCTTGACGCCGGCTTCGAGGGCCAGCCGCAACGCGTCCGTGTACCGGGAGTGGCCCCACCCCTTGGTCGTGGCGTAATCTTCTTCCGTGTACTCGGCGTCGTGGATGAGCAGGTCGGCCCCGCGGCAAAACTCCACGTAGTCTTCGAATCGCTTTCCCCCTCGGTGGAGGTGGAGCAATTCATTGTCCGTGAGGAACACCAACGCGCGCCCGTTCTCTTTGAATTTATAGCCCAGGCCCAGATTCGGGTGGCTGATGGGTATGGACGCAACCTCGATGGAGCCCACCATGGAGGGCCGGTCGCACTGCCCGCGATAATCGATGCCGGCCTTGATGTCGTGAAACGGCACCGGAAAATGCGGCGGTTTCATGATGGCTGCGAGCAGCTCCAGCATGTTCCCCTGGTTCATGGGGCAGCCGTACAGGACAAAGGAGGCCTGCTCGTTGTAGATCGGCTTGAAGAACGGGAAGCCGATCATATGGTCCCAGTGCGAATGTGTGAAAAAAAGCGTGAACCGGTCGCCGCCTTCGGCCATCATGCGGTTGCCCAGACGTCGGATGCCTGTGCCGGCGTCCACGATCAGGATGTCGCCGTCCTGGCTCCGGATTTCCAGGCATGTGGTATCGCCGCCATATCTCAAATATTTACGACCAGATACCGGAATGGACCCACGGGCTCCCCAACAGCGAATGATCATGGACGCCTCAATGTCTGCATGAACCGACCCACCTCGATACCGATTATAATTCTTTTTATCATAGCGAGTTCACTTCACTTCTGTCAACGACGCAGGCCAACCTCCGAAACAACGTCCCTGCTCCTTCGGACTTCGCGCCGGCCCGCCCCCGGACGTGGCGGACGCATTGCGCGTTCAACGCCGCGCCCAGAGCCCGCCCAGAGCATATTTTTCGCGGGCGGGGCCGCAGCAGCGCAAATTTCAAAGCTTCCAGAAGTACAGCAAGACGCACGAAGCAAAGCGCGGACCTCTACGCCCCTTCTGTTCGTCGTAGCGTCGCACTGGTTCTTGCTATAGGAACGCAGAGAACGCGTCGCGGGGCGCACACGCTGCTTGACCCGCCTCTTTTTTTTCGTAAGGTTCACTCGCGTTCGCAGCACGGCCGCGGGCCAACGTCCATCGCAACCAAGGAGATCGCCTATGAGCAAACTTCTGCTTCTCACATCCTCCCCCCGGGAGAAGCGTTCCCGGTCCACAGCCGTGGCCAAGGCCTTTGCCGAGGCCTGCCGGAAAGCGCGTCCGGAGCTTGAGGTGGTGGAGAAAAACGTTTTTGAAATGGATCTGCCGCCCTTCGACGGCTACGCCCTGCAAGCCAAGTACAACATCATGCACTCCCGGGTTCATACGCCCCGGGAATTGCGCGCCTGGAGCGCTGTGGAGCGGCTCATTGAAGAGTTCGCCGCCTACGACTTTTACGTCGTCGCCGCGCCCATGTGGAATTTCTCCATCCCCTACCGCCTCAAACACTACATCGACCTGATCTGCCAGCCCACCTACACTTTCGAGTCCCTGCCAGGCGGAGCGTATCAGGGACTGATACAGGGCAAGGCCGCGACCATTTACGCACGCGGCGGCTCCTATCCCGAAAATACTCCCGCGGCCGCCTTCAACCACCAGTCCCCATACCTGGACTTCATTCTCGGCTTCATGGGACTGACCGTGGACGCCAGCATCTTTGTGGAAATGACCCTCGCCGACCAGATCACCAGAGAGGCGCGCCTGGATGCGGCCATGGCCCAGGCGGAAGAGCTGGGCGCCGCATTCTGCTCTTAGGGCCCAAGGAGCAGGGCGAACGAAAACCGAACCGCGAATAAAAAGGACGGCCATGGGCGGACACGGGCGTTTGCAGCCTCGTCCGCTCGCGGCCTTCCCAGGAATATCGCGGCGCAACCGCAGCGCCCGAGCTCGCTTGACACGGGCGCTGCGGCGGAATAAGGTCCCATGAGAAGGAGCTTCCATGAAGACCCACCGATTCGCCTTGCTTTTCCTCGCATTGGCTGTGTTCGCCGCCTCGGCGTGCTCCGTCAAGCAGCAGCAGCCCAACTACGTGGAGAAGGGGGGATCTTACGGCGACAAGGCGGCCCGCAAACTGTCCCGGGGACTGACCAACATCGTCAGTTCGCCCCTGGAGCTTCCCAACCAGATGGCGGGGCAGGCCATTGAAGGCGACTCCACCATGGAGCAGCTTTCGGGATACGTCGGAGGGATGTTCGTCGGCTGCTTCTACGGCATGGCGCGCGCCGTGTCCGGTGCCTACGACATCGTCACTTTCCCGATCACGCCGATGAACAAAAACGGCATGCGCGACGAGTTCATCCATTCCGAGTATCTGGATCAAGTCGAGCAACGGGAAGACTACATCGACGAGTTCATCTTCGACGTCTACGATTACTGATTCCGGCCTATCCCGCATGCGTTGCCCATCGGGGCTGCAGCGCGCAACAAACAAGAAGTGCAAACACGACCCCTCGCGTCCTTTCGGACGCCGCCTCGCCCCACCGTCTTTTTCCGGCCGAGGCCGACAAAGTCCCTCGCCCGCCAAACTCCGTGTCCCTTCCAACTCGCCTAACGCCCTCCTGAAACGTGCAAAAACAACGTTTCCGGGGCGACCATCCGACGCCGCACCGGCTGCCCCCTTTCGACTTCTTCCTCAACAAGGCCCATCCCCGGCGGTCAATGCAGCCAGAGACGCAAGGAAAGACCAAGTCCCGCACGCCTCGGCCAATTCGATTTTTTCTCGGCGACGGAGCGGTGGCGCGTTTGAGCAACGGCAGGCGCCCACGCCGGCGCGCGTCAAGCGTCCACCTCGTTCGACTGGACTTGCTCTAACGCCTTTTAAAAAAATAATTTTTTATCTTATCAGATAGTTAACAACGCTTCTTTACCTATCGACGGTGCAACTTTCCTCCAAACGAGCGTTATCATGATTTGTTTGTTACCATTTTGTCTCAATTATTGCCGCACTGTAACGAGATGTGTAGCCTGAAATTCCCTGGTCTTCATTTCCGCTTGCTGGCTGTTCACTGGCGCGACGCCACACGCCGCTCCAGGATTTTAACGAGGGAGAGTTGACATGCGCAACGCGGCGACATTGCTTTTGGTTGCTTTTTTGACGTTCACCGCCGCCCCGGCTTTGGCTGCGGCCCGAGGCGAGTTGGCCGGCACGGTCACGAGCCAAAACGGATCCCTGGCGCCCGGCCGGACGGTTTGTCTGCAAAAGCAGCCCGGCGGCGACTGCGAGGCCAAGGCCGTCACCGATGCGGCCGGAACCTTCCTGTTCGCGGCCGTGGCCCCCGGGTGGGAGTTCGTAAGCGTGACGGGCGACGATCACCTGTACGGCCAATGGCTCTGGGTGGCGCCCGACTCCAGCCTGCGGCTCAACATCCGGCTTCAACCCAAGCTCGCGAAATAGCCTCAGGGCGCAAGGCTGCGTTTCGGCGAACACTCCCGGAGCTTGCCTTTTTCCGGCAGCGGCATACAAGGGATTGACAGGAGGCCGCATGAAACTGCCGACGCTTTGCGCCCTGCTTTTCCTGCTCTTGCAGAGTCCCGCCCTGGCCGACGTGAGCGCCTGCCTGAACGACGTCGCCAAGACGCTCGAATCCTGCAGCAAAGACCGCGTCCTCTGCCTCAGCGAGGCCGACGGCGCGGCCTGGGAGTGCGTGCTGGACCAAAGCGGCGACGAACAACCCCTTGAGCGCGGCTACGACTCTTGCCAAAAAATGATCGTGGGTTGTCTGAACAACGGCGCGGGGGACTGCCCGAAGGGAGTGGAGAAAAAATACGCCGCCTGCCTGAGAGAGCTTCATCCTTAGCGACGAAGCAAGCGCCGGCTCCAACAGCGTCGGCCGCCGCCCCTATTTAAAGCCCAGGGCGCAATAGCAAGTTTTCCCTGTTCCTTCTTCGGAGGCCGTCCGGATGTTCCGAAAATTCGCACTGTCCGCGAACAACGCCGCCATGTCCTCTACGGAGTAATACCGGAAGATATCGCGGTCCAACGGCATCCGCTCCATGTCGCTTTTTTCATGAAACCCTATGATCGCCGCGCCGCCAGGGCGCAGCAGCTCGTATATTCTGGCCATGGTTTCCGCCGGCTTGCTCCAAAAATAGACGGTGTTCACCGACGCGATGGCGTCGAATGCGTCGGGCTCAAAGGGAGTGGCGTCGAAATCGCCAAGATGAATGCGCACCCTCCCCATCTTGATCGCCTCCCTGTTCCTCTTGCGGGCAATAGCCGTCATGGGCTTTGAGAAATCAACGCCCTCGACAAGGCCGACTGCCGGGCGGCCGGCCAGTTGTTCAATCAGCGCCCCCGTCCCGGAGCCGATCTCCAGGACGCGGGCGTTGTCCCGAAGGGGCAGCGTGGCGAGCGTCAAGGCGTTCAGTTCGGCGTTTCCCTTGTCGAAAACCTTGGACATAAAAAAACGGCCGAACAGTCCGCGCGGCTTTCGCGCCTGGCGGGAAAAAAAATCGACAAACCGCATACGCCCCTCCCGGAGATTCGACCACGGACGGCCTTTCAAGCAAACCAACACGTTACCCCCGACGAAACACACAACGGGGCCTTGCGCAAGCAATCCGCGCGCACGACAAGCAGACCGAACCCAAAATGGCGCCCTCGCCGGGGTTTCATCCATCCTGTGTTTGTCTAAGGACAAGCGCCAAGGAGGCCTCGACGCAAGTTGGCGGCGGCGACCCGAGGCTACTCGTTTTATCATATTCCATCGGCGCGTCGGCTAAAAATCATAGACATGGTCCTCCGCGCCTCGGAAGGCGCCAACGGCCGATGCAGTTTCCGGGGGACGCCGCCCTCGTTACGGCGCGGCGATTCTTGGTATATGAAATTGCCGGGCGCGACCCAGGGCCTGATCCGAACGCCGTGAAATCCATTATCCATGGAGTCGTCGAGGGCTGACGGGTCGAAAAAAGGCTCCTCCATCGGCGGTTCGACCTGTCCGGCGGCCTTATCGCCCCCGGACGCGCACAGATTTTGGTCCTGCGGACGGCGCTTGCCCTCTTTTCATGGACAGGAATATGCGGCTGTCTCGATATATCGGAATAATATTCCATATATCGACACACGCGGGCGCTGTTTCAACGCAGAGACAAGCCAATCTAAAATTTCTAGATTTAATCTAGTGTGCTGTCCGCGAAATTCATATGCATGCATTTCGCTCAAGATCGCTCTGCTGAAAAACGCGGTTTTCAGCAGAGCTTACGCCGCTTATCGCGGCGCGTCGTCCCTTCGGGCCGCCGGCGTGTCGTGTCGATTCTTGGTATATGAAATTGCCGGGCGCGACACTAGATATCCTCTTTGACGAAACGGTCATCGGAACGGATGTGCTCGGACTTCTCGGCGTTTTCTTCGAGCCAGCCGCAGCGCACGCCGTCGCTCGGGGCGTCAAATCTCGGGACATAGGGCTTGATGTCCAGCAACGGGGTCTGGTCCAACACGTCCACATCCAAAATGTGCAGGACGTCGCCTTCAACGGCCGTAAGCCGGACCACGGAAAGGCCGATGGGATTCGGCCGCCGCGGCGCCCGCGTGGCGAACAGGCCGCGCGCGACCGTATCCATGAACGGCTTGACCTGCAGGTTGTACCCGCATGAGGCGTGGAACTGATACAGCAGGATGATGTGGGAAAATCCATCCAGGTCCTGCAAGCCCTCGGCAAGGTCGGGCTCCAGGCAAATCTTCCCGACCGTGCCTTTCGCGCCGGACGGTTGGATGGGCATCCCCTCCCTTTCGGCGAAGGGCGAGTGAATCACTCCGATAGGGCGAAACAGAATCGTATCCATAAGCGTCCTCCTGCAAAATCTTGAATCCGCGCAAGGTGAATGTCAAGAAATCCTCCAAAAACGGAGGAAATCTTCGCCGACGCGAGTCCAGCCGCATGCGGAGGACCTCCTTCCCGCCCCTGATCTATGTGAAATATCACTTCACTTTCTTTATATCTGTAGATGATGCAAAACATCATCGGTTATTTTACGCCTCAACAACAGCGCTGCAAAGCGCAGGAGGTGCATCATGGCCATCACATCGACTACGGCCAAGGAGATCTACGCGGGCAACGGCTCGGCCGCGTCGTTCCCGACCACGTTCAAGTTTCTGGAAAACGAGCACGTGGTCTGCGTGCTCACCAACACCGACGGAGAAGACGAGCTTCTCGCGCTGGACACGGACTACACCGTGGCCGGCGCCGGGGACGACGAAGGCGGGACCGTCACGTTCCCGGCCGGCGCCTCCCCGCGCGCGCGCCTGTCTGTCGGTGAAACCCTGACCATCTACCGCGAGGTCCCTCTCACCCAGGAAACCGACTGGGAGAACTCCGACGAAATCGACGTGGAGGAGATCGAGGCGGCCGACGACAAGCTGACCATGCTCTGCCAGCAAATCGACGCCAAGGCCGGCCGCGCCATCAAGGTTCCGCTGTCCTCAAGCCTCACGGACGTCGAATGCGCGGCGCCCGAGCCTGGCAAGGCGCTGATCTGGAACGACGTGGGAGACGGCATCATCAACGGGAGTATCGACGTCTCGACCCTT
>JASGMV010000023.1 GCA_030156255.1 Desulfovibrionales bacterium | reverse complement strand
AAACCTTTCTGAGAGAAAGGTTTCCCCCGAACCCCCTTCCAAAGACTTTTATGTGTTGGGGGAGGGATTCACTGCGCATTCTCTCTTCATGAGAAATAGGCGTTGATTCAGCGCCGACGATTGCTAATTAGGTCCATGCGGGGCATAGTTTCCTGAACATCTCTATTCGAGGGCTATCCGCATGAGCGAACCATTCCATTTGGAGCTGAGCGGCCAGGAAAAGAAATATTTGAAGGACTTGGTCCGGCTGAGCATCCTGAAGCATCTTCAACAGAAAAACGACGGCCCTCCCGAACCGCCCACGGACCAGCTCAAGGAGCCGCTGGGCGCCTTCGTGACCCTGAAGCGGGGAGACCGGCTGCGCGGCTGCATCGGCTACCTCGTGGGATCGAAGCCCCTCTTCGAGACGGTCTGGGACATGGCCCGGGCCGCCGCCTTCCGCGACCCGCGGTTCTCCCCGTTGGAAGCGTACGAGATGGACGACCTTTCCGTCGAAATATCCATTCTGGGCCCCATCGAGCCCTGCCCGGACGTTGAAAAGATCGAAATCGGCCGCCACGGGCTGATCATGCGCCGCGGGATGCAGCAGGGCCTGCTGCTGCCCCAGGTGGCCACGGAATGGGGGTGGGACGCAAAGAAATTCCTGGAGCAGACCTGCCTGAAGGCGGGCCTGCCGCCCTCCGCCTGGCGCGACAAGGACACGGAGATTCTGTGGTTCGAGGCGGAGGTTTTTTGATTCCATGGAATTGGAATAATGCAGACCCTTCTCGCCGGCCGCGCATGGTCGTGATCGCATTGGTCGAAGCCGCTGGCCGCCCGTTTCGTCTTCTCTTCCGCCCCTACACACCCCCACCCTCCAAAAGGCTCGCCTCTGGCGCCCGGATTTCGTTACTGCGATGAATCATGGCTTCAGGCCTTGAAGTAGCACGAATGGCTCCCCGCGCAGGACGGCGAAGGCGCTGCCTTCCGTGCGACGGGATCATGGTGGATGCCGGATTCGCCGTCGTTATGGGCGCGTCGGAGTTTTTCTGCGGGAAACCGTCCTCTTTGTTATAGAAACACCGCTCCATGCTCGCCTCTTTCGCGGCGACGTATGGTTTTCAACGAATTTTGTTTGGGTAAACCGGGAGGTTCACGGAGCTTTTGCGCCGCCCCGGCGCTTGGCGGCCTCCTGGCGCAGACGTTCGAGAATTTCGTCATAGCCTTCGGGACGATGCGGGCGAGAGCAGCCGGTGCAGTCCTTGATTCCGTTGGATATTCGAAAATCGCCGCCGCAGTCCTCCAGCAAATACAAAGGGCAAAAGCAAAACAGGCAGTTGAAACGCTCGGGCTCGGGCTCGCGATGGCAGGGAAAATATCTGCAGGATGGATTCGAAAAAAAACGATGGCTGTTCTCCATGATCTGCTCCTTGTCCGTAGCGAATGTGATCTTCAGCTTGTCACTGTATCGTGATCGGGGAACACGACGCAAGAATATTGCGGGTTGATGGCAATTGCTTGCATACGATTTTTAAAAAGTGATGCATAACGATATAAGTTTTGTATTTTGGTATTATTCAAGGCGTGTATCATTGATGAGAGCTTCTTTGATCAATCAACTTTAGCGATAAAAGATGAATTGTGTTGACTCGGAAGAGTCGAGGTGGTTTATTTTGAAGACAGGCGCCATGTCTTCCGCCCGATAAACGGGAGGGCGGGCTCCAACGGCGCTTTAAAGGTGCGCAACGCCCACACCCGGCGGAAGGTGTCGGCGGCCGGGATGCCGGCCAGCGGTCCCCAAGCAGGAGGGCGGGCGCTACTGACTTTTTACAAGAGGATGGAGGTGTTCTATGAAGATTTCTGTGGGACTCGGTAAGGATGGAGCTGAAGAGCGGCTCGAGCAGCACGGAGTTTCCCGTCGTGATTTCATGAAGTTCTGCGCCGCGGTAGCGGCCGCGATGGGAATGGACGCCGCCTTTGCTCCCAAAATAGCCGAAGCGCTGACGGCGAAACGTCGTCCCTCGGTGGTGTATTTGCACGCCGCCGAATGCACGGGGTGCTCGGAAGCGCTTTTGCGAACCATTGCGCCATACATTGACGCTCTGATTCTGGACACAATTTCCCTGGACTACCATGAGACCATTATGGCTGCTGCGGGCCATGCTGCGGAAAAGGCCTTGGAGGAGGCGGTCAATTCCGAGCATGGCTTCATTTGCGTGGTGGAAGGCGGTATTCCGACCCGCGCCGGCGGCGTGGACGGCAAGGTCGCCGGCAAGACCATGCTGGATATTGTCAGCGAAATCGTTCCCAAAGCCCAGGCGACCATTTGCATGGGGACTTGCTCGTCCTTCGGCGGCGTGCAGGCGGCCAAACCCAATCCGACCGAGGCCAAGAGCGTAAGCCAGGCCTTGGGCGGCGTTACGACGGTGAACATTTCCGGTTGCCCGCCGAACCCCATCAATTTCGTGGGCACGGTGGTGCACTACCTGACCAAGGGGTTGCCCGAGCTGGGACCCGACGGCCGTCCGTTGTTGTTCTTCGGCGAATCCGTGCACGACAACTGTCCCCGGCTTTCTCACTTCGAAAACGACGAGTACGCCACTTCCTTCGGCGACGAAACCGCCAGGAAAGGCTACTGCCTCTATGAACTCGGCTGCAAGGGCCCGGACACCTACAACAACTGTCCCAAGGTTCTGTTCAATCAAGTCAATTTCCCCATTCAGGCGGGGCATCCCTGCATCGGCTGCAGCGAGCCCGATTTCTGGGACGAGATGAGCCCGTTCTACGAGCAGGGTTAAGGCCGGACATATTGGGCCGTCAACAGCCGAATTGAAAAGCGCCGCCCGCAAGCGGCATGCCTCTAAGGAGGGAACGTTATGGGAAGCTGCTCCGCCAAAGAAACGCCGGGATTGTATCCCGTCAATAAAAACAACATGGTCGTCGTCGACCCGATTACCCGCATCGAGGGCCACCTGCGCGTGGAGACGGAAGTCGAAGGCGGCATGATCAAGAACGCCTGGTCCAGCTCGCAGCTGTTCCGGGGCTTGGAGATCATTCTCAAGGGTCGCGACCCCCGCGACGCCCAACACTTTACCCAACGCGCCTGCGGCGTGTGCACCTACGTCCACGCCTTGGCCTCCACCCGCGCGGTGGAGGACGCTGTGGGCGTGCGCATTCCGGACAACGCCAACATCATCCGCAACTTGGTCATGGGCGCCCAGTATCTGCACGACCACATCGTGCATTTCTACGCCCTGCACGCCCTGGACTGGGTGGACGTGGTCGACGGCCTTTCCGCCAACCCGGCCGACGCCGCCAAGCTGGCCAACGACATCTCCGGAGGCCGGCGCAAGGCCACGGCCGAGGAGTTCAAGGCCGTGCAGGACAAGTTGAAGACCTTCGTGGCCTCCGGCCAGCTCGGCCCCTTCGCTCACGCCTACTTCCTGGGAGAAAAGCATCCTGCCTACAAACTGCCGCCCGCGGCCAACCTCATGGCCACGGCCGACTATCTCAAGGCCCTGCACCTCCAGGTCAAGGCCGCGCGGCTCATGGCCATTTACGGCGCCAAGAACCCGCACACCCAGTTCACCGTGGTGGGCGGCGTGACCTGCTACGAAGGCCTGACCCCGAAGGTCATCGCCCAGTACCGTGAACTCTTGGCCGAAGTGAAGACCTTCGTCGAGGATTACTACATTCCCGACTTGCTGGCCGTGGCTTCGTTCTACAAGGATTGGACCAAGATCGGCGGTTGCACGAACTTCATGTCCATGGGCGAATTCCCCGAAACCGTGGACTGCTCTCTGTCCGAACGCTACTTCCCGGCCGGGATCATCTTCAACCAGGACCCCTCGACCATCGCCGAATTCGACCCGAAGGTCATCACCGAGGCCGTGGGCCACTCCTGGTACGAAGCGGGCCAGCCCCTGCATCCGTATCAGGGCGTGACCGCTCCCAAGTACACCGACCTGGGCGACTACGACCACTACTCCTGGATGAAGGCGCCCCGCTACAACGGACTGGCCATGGAGACCGGCCCGTTGGCCCACTGTCTGGTGGCTTACGCCAAGGGGCATCCCGAGGTCACCAAATACGTCAAGTACGTGTTGGAATACCTCAACGCCGACACCTCCGCCCTGTTCTCCACCCTGGGCCGCACCGCCGGCCGCGGCATCGAGTGCATCGTCACCGCCAACCGCATCGGCAGCTGGATCGATCAGCTTGAAGCCAACCTCAAGAAGGGCGACGACAAGATCTACCAGGACTGGAAGTGGAAGAGCGGAACCTATGAAGGCGTCGGTTTCGTGGGCGCGCCGCGCGGCGGTTTGTCCCATTGGATCGTCATCAACAAGGACAAGATCGAGAACTTCCAGCTCGTGGTGCCCTCCACCTGGAACCTCGGTCCCCGCGATGACGCCGGCGTCCCCGGCCCCACCGAGGAGTCGTTGATGAACAACACCCCCATCGCCGACCCCGAACGTCCGGTGGAAATCCTGCGCACCGTCCACTCCTTTGACCCTTGCATCGCCTGCGGCGTGCACGTCGTGGACAAGCGCACCGGCAAGAAGACCTACGTCAAGGCCTTGTAAGCCTCGACAAAACGGAACAACCAGCGGGAGCCCGGTCTTCGGGCTCCCGCTTTTTTCCTCTCGCGGGGAGGCGCATGGGCGATACGCGAAAAATACTCATCCTCGGCGTCGGCAACATTCTGTACTCGGACGAAGGGCTTGGCGTTCGCGTCGTGGAGGAGCTGGAGCGGGAGTATGAGTTTCCTGAAAACGTGGAGCTCATGGACGGCGGCACACTCGGCGGCAAGCTCATGGGGCCCATGATGGAGCAGGACCAACTCATCGTGGTCGACGCCGTGCTCATGGACGGAGCGCCGGGGGATGTCTACCGTCTCGAAGGGGAGGATTTGCGGGCCAGCCTGGCCTTCAGGAATTCCCTGCACGACACGGACCTTCTGGACACCCTCATGCAATGCGAACTCATCGGCCGCAGGCCCGAGGCCGTGGTCATCGGCGTGGAGCCGGAGAATTACCAGGACCTGGCCATTGACGTAACCCCGACCATTCGCGCCAAGTTCCCGGAAATCAAACAAAAGATTCTGGAGGAGTTGGCCCGGCACGGCGGATCGTACACGGCGCGTTAATTCCTCCGGCCGCGAAGCGCGTTTTCAACCGAACCAACGGGCGGATTCGACTCCCTGCCGCTGCGGGCGCCGGAAAGCGAAGAAGAGAGCGGTGTCGTGCGTCTGCATCTGGACTCCGGACGCGGCGCTTGCTAGATTCGTCTTTGCTCCGGGTCCGGGCCAGGCCTTGGCCGCCATTGCCCGTCGGCCCCCCGAATCCGGGCGGACGGCCCTATGCGCATCATCAGCCTGGCGATTTCATTGTTGCTGCATGCGGCGGCGGCTCTTGTCTTCGTGTATCACGCAGACAGGTGGTTCACGCAGAAAACGCCGAGCGACGTCCCCATCCGTATCCAGCTTGTGGAGACCGAGGCGCCGAAGGACTTGCCGCCGTTGAAAGAGACGGAGCTCCCCGACCATCTGCGCCCCCAGCCGCCCCGGGCGCCTGTGAAGGCGCAACCGCCGGCGCCCTGCGAGCCCCAAGCTGCGAAGACACCCTCTCGTCCAGCCGCGAAGGATTTGGACGACGCCCCCGCCTCGCCGGCGCCCGCCGAGGAGGAATGGGCCGGTCCCGATGCTCCCCCTCCGCCCCCGGGCGCGGTCGACATCAGTCCGATCAAGCGGCCGGCAGTCGCCAACGCCTCGGACATCCCCCGCAGGCCCATCTACATCCATCAAGGGCTGCGGGTGAACATGGGCAAGGGCAATATGACGCTCAAAGTCGGCGCTGTCGGCCGAACCCTGGCCGCGCTGGTCGAGGTCGATTTCGACGAGTCCGACTACGCCGGGCACTACGTCACCACCACCGGTCGCACGGTTTTGGTCATCGACGGGCGGGAGATCGTGGGCGCCCTGGTGATTCAGGATTTGAAAACCGGCATGACCCGGCGGCTGGCGCGTACGGACGTCAACACATTCGTTTTCGTTTACGGCCCGGATTTCCAGGATACGGCGCCGGGAGAGGGATCCCTGACCTTTTTGCCCGGCGACGCAACGTACATTCACCGTTTCATCTGGCTACCCAAAAGCGGCCCCGCGGAATTTCCCGTCAAGGTGCGCTCAAGACGCAAGCGGGTCGCGTACGAATGCAGGGGCGCCTCCCGAACCGCCACGGTCTACCTTCCGCCGGAGCAAGGCCGTTACCCCGCCGTGGCGCTGGCGGTCGAAAAGGCTTGCGAGCCCACGGCGCTGCACGCCTCTTTCGGGCGCATGCTGGCCGCCGAAGGGGTCGTCGCATTGGTGCCGGACGGTTCGCAATGCAGCATTCCGAAGGAGCGCCGCAAGCCTCCCTCCGTGGAGCAGGCGGCGCGAGACTCCTGGGCGGCCGTGGATTTTCTGTCCAACCTGCCGGAGGTGGACGCCTCCCGCGTCGGCGTGTGGGGCCGCAGGGCCAGAGGGCTTGAAATCGCCGCGGCCATGGCCCGGGGCCGATATTTGCCTTTCGCCGTGGTTTCTCTGAGCGCTTCTTCACAGGTGGAAATCGCGGTGCGCGACAGCCGGCTGCTGTCCGGACTGGGCCGGGCGAGCCGGGTGTTGCTGGCCGTGGCCTGCGCCCAAGACGCCGCCGCGTGTCTCAAGGCCGAAGCCGCTCTGGAAAAGGCCTGCCCGGAATGCGAGTTTCAGGTCTCCAAACCGTTGTGTCCTGGTTTCGAAGGGGACAAGGCCTGGCTGTGCCGGATGGCCGGGCACGCCAAAACGGCCGGGCCGTGGATCGTCCGTTGAAGAATTTGCGCGCGCCTTTTCTCCGAGCGCTGAAACATCCGTTATGGCGCCGCGCCTGCATCGGCTGGGTATCAACCTCAAGCCAAGGCGGGCGCAGATGTCCAAAGACTCGAAATTTTCGGAAGCGTTCATCAGCGCATCCAAGAGCGTCATGAAGGATAATCCAAGGTATTTCGAAGAATTGCAAAAAGCGATCGAGCTGTCGGGCAGCGATCTGTTCGGCGATCTACGCACCTGGCGGGATAAGAAGAAATTTCCCGTCGGGAATCCGAAGGACTACCGGGTCTGGTAGGAGCGTTTTTCCCCCGCCGGCGGGGGGGATGACAATAGCTTTGTGTTGGCCTACATTTCGGACATGGTTGCAATGCAGGCGCAAGGCGGCTCCGTAGGCCGAGTGGAAAAATGTCTGTTCACGTTCGCCGAAGGAGACGACGCGCTGCGTCTGGAGTCGGGACGGCGGCTCGCTCCCGTGACGCTGGCTTACGAGACTTACGGCTGTTTGAACAAGGACGCGACCAACGCCGTGCTTGTTTGCCACGCTCTGTCCGGAGACTCCCACGCCGCGGGCTACTATTCGCAGTCCGATCACAAACCGGGCTGGTGGGACGACTACGTCGGGCCGGGCAAGGCTCTGGATACGGACCGGTTGTTCGTCATCTGTTCGAACGTCGTGAGCGGCTGCATGGGGTCCACAGGGCCGAGCAGCGTGAATCCGCAGACCGGTCGGCCGTATGGCCTGGATTTTCCCGTGGTCACCATCGGGGACATGGTGGAGGCCCAGCGCCGCTTGGTGGAGCATCTGGGCGTGTCCCGCCTTCTGGCGGTCGTGGGAGGGTCCCTTGGCGGCATGCAGGTGCTGGAGTGGACCGTCCGGTTCCCGGAAATGGTCCGCGCCGCCATTCCGCTGGCCACCACGACAAAGCATTCGGCCCTGGCCATCGCCTTCAACGAGGTCGCGCGGCAGGCCATCATGGCCGATCCCAAATGGAGCAACGGAGATTATTACGACGGAGAGCTTCCTCAGCACGGCTTGGCCGTGGCGCGCATGATCGGCCACATCACCTACCTTTCGGACGAGGCCATGCGCCGGAAGTTCGACCGCAGGCTCCAGGATCGTTGCGACATTTCCTTCAATTTCGAGGCGGATTTCCAGGTGGAGAGCTATTTGCGCCACCAGGGCCAAAAGTTCACGGAGCGGTTCGACGCCAACAGCTTCTTGTACATCACCAAGGCTGCCGATTACTTCCATTTGGAAAGCTCCTGGGGGCGCGGATCGCTGGTTGAGGCTTTTTCCAGGGCGCAATGCTCCTTTTTGGCGGTCAGTTTCACGTCGGATTGGCTCTATCCCACCTACCAGTCCCGGGCCATGGTCCAGGCCATGAAAAAGGCCGGTCTTGACGTGAGTTTTTGCGAAGTGCACGCGGATTGCGGCCACGACGCCTTTCTGCTGCCCAATCCCAGGCTGGCCAGCATGCTCGGAAGCTTCATCGGACGTTTTTTGGAGCAGGAGCCCGAAGAGGTGGCGGACCGTGCGGTTTGACCTTCAGGTCGTGGCTTCGTGGATCGAGCCGGGCGCCAAGGTTTTGGACCTCGGCTGCGGCGGCGGCGTGCTGATGGAGCATTTGGCCAGGGAAAAAGGCGTGCGCGCCACCGGAATCGAGAACAGTGAAGAAAAAGTCGCCGAATGCCTGTCCAAAGGCTTGTCCGTACTCCACGGCGACATCAACGAAGAAGTTTTGGACTATTCGGATAACGCATTCGATTACGTCATCCTGAGCCAGACCTTGCAACAGGTCTACGATCCTGCACGAATCATCGGCCAGATGCTGCGCATCGGCTCCCGAGGCATCGTCAGCTTTCCCAATTTTTCCCACATCGGCATCCGTTTGCAGCTTATGCTGGGCGGACGGTCGCCCATATCCAAGGAACTGCCGTACGATTGGTTTGACACGCCAAACATCCGGGTCATAACAATCAAGGATTTTCGGCGGTTCTGTAAAAAATTGGGCGTGGACATCCAGGCGGAGGTCGCCACCCGGACGCCGCATCAGGAAGAGCAGGGAAAGCTCGTCCACCTTCTGCCCAATTTACGGGCTATCTATGGAATATTCCTCTTGGGCCGCCAGAAAGGCTGACCGGTTTTTCTTGCGCCGCCGCAGTTAATTGCGTACTAATTTTTCCACCATTTGCTTGAAGGGAGATGCAGATATGGGCGAAACCGTCCGTGAAACATATTTCGCCCCGGCCGAAAGAGATGAGCCGGCAATCGTGTTGGGCCAGCATGAACGCTTCAAGACGCTGGGCAGCGTGGTGGTGCTCGACGCGCTGCCCGTAACCGTTATGGTGCTCAATCCTTGCCGGCAACTGGTCTACGGCAATTCGATGTTGCGGGAGGCGCTGGGACTGGAGAGCTTGCAATCGGTCCTTGGCCAACGGCCCGGTGAGATATTCGGCTGCATCCACGCCCGCAAGATGAAGGCCGGCTGCGGAACCAGCGAGTTTTGCCGTGAATGCGGCGCGGTGCGGGCCATTCTGTCCGCCGTGGGCGGGAAGGCGTCGGTGCAGGAGTGCCGCATGCTGCACAACGCCCCGGATGGCGGCGTGGAAGGCCTGGACCTGCGAGTTACGTCCACGCCGTTCAACTATCTCGGCGAGGATTTCGTCATCTTTTCGCTGCAGGACGTGAGCCACGAGCAGCGCCGCCGCGCCTTGGAGCGTGTCTTCTTCCACGACGTGCTGAACTTGGCGGGGGCGTTGAGCGGTTTGACCGATCATTTGACCGAGAGCTTGCCGGAAGACGCCCGCCCCTCGGCTTCCATGTTGTCCGAGGGGCTGGATCGCCTATTGGACGAAATTTCGAGCCAGAAGGATTTGCTGGCCGCGGAGAGCCATGAATTGGCCTGCCATCCGAGCTGGCTGAGCGCCCTTGACGTCACGCGCGCTGTGGCGAGGATTCACGCCGGCCATCCCGTAGCCAGGGGACGCGAGGTCGTGGCCAACGAAGACGGCGGCGAGATCGCGCTGCTGACCGATCCGGCGATTCTGGGCCGCGCCTTAGGCAACATGGTCAAAAACGCTCTGGAGGCGAGCCCCGAAGGTTCTGTCGTCAGCATCGGCTATATGCTCGATCCCATGGGCGTGCGATTCTTCGTGCACAATCCGGGCGTGATGCCGCGCCGCATCCAATTGAAGGTCTTTTCCCGATCCTTCTCCACCAAAGGCGAGGGGCGGGGCTTGGGAACGTACAGCATCAAGTTGCTGACGGAGAGGTATTTGAAGGGAGAGGTGGGTTTCTCCTCGACCGAGGAGGACGGCACCACTTTCTACATTCTCCTGCCCCTGGAGCCGCCCAACGCGGCGTGCGCGAGCGAGAAATAGAACTGGGGGTAGTTGTTTTCACCAACCCCCAGACCCCCGTCTCTTTTCCCGAAAACTTTTATGGGTAAAGAAGGAAGAGGGGGCCGGCCTTGGAGACCGTTCAACGCTTGCGTCTTCAACCTGCTGAAAGAAATCAATTTTTGAAAGATTGGGAAGGAAGGCGGGGGGTCACTTCATCTCTGGGGTGACGCGGATGTCGAGCCCGCGTTGCCGCAGCCGTTCGGCTACGCGCTCGGCGCGCTCCCGCGTCGGCAGGGTGGTCACCACGAGCTGGGCGCGGTCCGTCTCGTCCCAGACCCAGACGAATTCCTGGAGTTGCAACCCGGCGTCCAGCACCTGGCTCCGCAAGCGTTCGCGCGCCTGATCGCGGGCCTCCAAGGACGTCGCATCCACATGGTCGCCTACGGCCAGAAGCCACCAGCTTGGGGCCTGGTTCAACTCCGGGCCCGAGAGCGGAGGATCGGGGAGGGCCGTTTGACGCAGGGCTTGCGTCATGCGCTCGATGGCTTGTTCTATGTGCTGCGTTGTTGCATTCATGCGGACCACCAACCTGGGCCTGAAATTACTCTACGGTCACGCTCTTGGCAAGGTTCCTTGGTTGGTCCACGTCCTTGCCCAGGTAGTCGGCCATTTCGTAAGCGAAGAGCTGCAGGGCCGGCAGGAACACGAAGCTGCACAGGGGGCTTTGCGGGGTGGGGACGCGCCAGGGATCGTCCACGGCCAGCTCGGCCTCCGGCCCGGTCAAGGCGATGATCTTGCCCGCCCGGGCCTGCACCTCTTCCAAGTTGGATTTGACCTTGGGGTAGAGATCGTCGACGGGGGCGAGGGCGAAGGTCGGGAAGTTGGGGTCGATGAGGGCGATGGGACCGTGCTTCATCTCGCCCGCGGCGTAGCCTTCCGCGTGGATGTAGGAAATTTCCTTGAGCTTGAGCGCGCCCTCCATGGCCAAGGGGTAGTTCAAGCCCCGGCCCAGGTAGAGAAAACTTCTGGCTTCCGAGTACTTGCGGGCCAGTTGCGAGGCCTTGCCGCGCAGGGCCGGCAACTCGGCCTCCAGAAGGCCGGGCAGTTCGGACAATCCCCGCACCGCTCCGTCGCGAAGCTTCGAATCGAGGGAGCCGCGTTTTTCGCCCCAGTACAGGGCCAAAAGCAGCAGCGCCGTCAGTTGGCTGCACATGGCCTTGGTGGAGGCCACGCTGATTTCGGGCCCGGCCTGGGTGTAGATCACGGCGTCCGACTCGCGGGCCACGCTGGAGCCTACCACGTTGCACAGCCCGATGATCTTGGCGCCTCGCTCCTTGGCGATGCGGATGCCGGCCAACGTGTCCGCGGTTTCGCCGGACTGGCTGATGGCCAGCACCACGTCCTTTTCGTCAAGGATCAGGTCCCGGTACCGGAACTCCGAGGCGATCTCCACGGAAACGGGGACCTTGGCCCAGCTCTCCAGCAGGTACATGCCCCACAGTCCCGCGTGGTAGGACGTTCCGCAGGCCACGATGATGAGCCGCTCGGGAATCTCCATGTTTTCGATCTCCGGCAGGCAGACCCGGGACGCGGAAAGGTCCAACCGGCCCGCCAGGCAGTCCCGGATCACCTTGGGCTGCTCGAATATCTCCTTCAGCATGAAATGCTTGTAGCCGCCCTTCTGGGCCGCCTGGACGTCCCAGTCGATGGTGTGGACCTCTTTGTCCACGGGGGTGATGTCCCGGACCTGGAAGACGCTCCAGGAGGAGGCCGTGATCTTGCACATTTCCCCGTCCTCCAGGAAGACGACCTTGCGGGTGTAGGGCAGGAAGGCGGGGATGTCCGAGGCCACGAAATTTTCTCCGACGCCCAGGCCCATGACCAGGGGGCTCGATTTGCGCGCGGCGTAGATGGCGTCGGGTTCGTCGATGTTCTGTAAAGCGATGGCGTAAGCGCCTTCGACGCGGTTCAGGGCCCAGCTCAGGGCCTGCAGCATGTCCTTCGTCTCGTCCAGGCCTTTGGCGATGAGGTTGACGAGCACTTCGGTGTCGGTCTCGGAGCGGAAAGTTACGCCCTGGGCCGCCATTTCGGCCTTGAGTTCGGCGTAGTTCTCGATGATGCCATTGTGGATTATGACCAGCCGGCCTGTTGCGTCCGTATGCGGGTGGGCGTTCTGTTCGGTGGGGGCGCCGTGGGTGGCCCAGCGGGTGTGTCCGACCCCGGCCGAGGCTTCGTAAACGTAGAGGCCTCCGAGCTTTTCCTCCAGGTTGCCGAGCTTGCCTGCGGAGCGGATGACCTCGAACCCGTCCTTCCGGGCGAAAGCGACTCCGGCCGAGTCGTAGCCGCGGTATTCCAGGCGCTTGAGCCCTTCAATAATCAGTGGGACGGCGGGCCGATGTCCGCAATAGCCGATGATGCCGCACATAAAGGCTCCTTGCTGGTCTTCCCCGCGCCGAATGCGGGCGCGTTATTGTTTCATTACCGGTAAGGAATAAATGCTTCGGGGGGGAAGCGCAAGCTTGCGCCTCGCGTCTACGGCTTTTTCAGCGGGCTGGCGGATTGGTGCGGGGCGGGCCATTGGTCCGCCCCGTTGTTCGTCGGTTAGAGCTTCGCCTTGAGGGCCTGGCCCATGGCCTTGCCCAGGTCGAAACACTGTTGGAAGGTTTCGTGGGTGGGAGCGTTTTTCCACTTGATTCCCTTTTCGGGGATTTCGAACTTCATATCCTCAAGCCACTGGGTGAGGATGTTGACGCACTCGCCGCTCCAGCCGAAGGAGCCGAAGACGCCGCCGATCTTGTTCTGCGGCCGCAGGCCCTTGATGTAGGTCAGGGTTTCGGCCAGCTCGGGCAGGATGCCGTTGTTGTGGGTGGGAGATCCCACGGCCACCGCGCCGGCGTCAAAGACTTCGGTCATGACGTCGCTGTGGTAATTCGCTTTGACCGACATGACTTTCACGCTGACGCCCTGGTCGATCAATCCGTCGGCCACGGCCAGGGCCATTTTCTCCGTGGAATGCCACATGGTGTCATAGAAAACCACTGCACGGTTTTTCGGCTTTTGTTCGGCGAACTCGCGGTACTGGTCCAGAACCCAGGCCACGTCGTCGCCGCGATAGATCAGGCCGTGGTCCGGGGAAAGCATGTCCACGTCCAGGTTCATACCGGCCAGGGCGTCCAGGGTTTTGAGGACCACGGGAGAGTAGGGCAGCACGATGTTGGCGTAGTACTCGGCCAGCCGGCGGCGCAGGAAGGAGCGGTCCACCTCGTCCGCAAAGCGTTCGCTGGTGGCCCAGTTCTGGCCGAAGGCGTCGCTGGTGATGGCCAGCTTGTCTTCGGGGATGTACGAGAACATGTTGTCCGGCCAGTGGAGCATGCGGGTCTCGATGAACTGCACCGTACGTTTGCCGATGGACACGGAGTCTCCCGAGGCGACCACCTCCACGGGCCAGTCCTGGGTGTCGTGGAAGTAGGAGTCCATGGCCTTCTTGCCCATGGGAGAGCAGAAGACCTTCTCGGGCTTGGCGAGTTTGATCAACTCGCCGAGGCAGCCTGCGTGGTCCGGCTCCATGTGGTTGGCCACGATGTAGTCGATTTTGTCCAGCTCGGTGAGCTGCGCAATGTTGCAGAGCATGTGCTCCAAAAAATCGTGCTTCACGGTGTCGAACAGGACCGTTTTCTCATCTTTCACTAAAAAAGCGTTGTAGGTGGTTCCCCAGGGGGAGCGGGAATAGCCGTGGAAATTGCGGCAGTTCCAATCCACCGCACCTACCCAATGCACGTCGGGCTTGATCTCAACAGGGCGCATGATGTCCTCGCTCTTGGTGTTGTTGCGGAGCTGGCTTAATCCTCGGGCTCGAAGCTGTCTTTGCCTGCGCCGCAAACAGGGCAGGTCCAGTCGTCGGGCAGATCGTCAAAGGACGTCCCGGCGGGGATGTCGTTGTCCGGGTCGCCGGTTTCGGGGTCGTAAACATAGCCGCAAATGGTGCAAACGTACTTTTTCATGATAGTTCTCCTGTGTGCTGTCGTTGTTGCGCCGGATGCGCCTCGGTTTCGTCGAGGCGCGGCGACGAGCTAATGCTAAGTCCTGCGCGCCGAGGGGGCAAGACCCGACACACTGCTCATGCCATAAGAGCAGGGGGAAGGCAATTTGCGGTAAAGATAAAAGGCTCAAGACCGGCGAACCCGCTGGCCTTGAGCCGTTGAAGCGATGCAGCGAAGCTTACGCCCAGCCTTTCATGTCCGTGCGGAATGCAGTGGGGGATCGGGCGGCGCCTTTGGCGCAAAATTCATCAAACCGAACTCCTCGGCGCTTGTGCGGAAAACTTGGGCGAAGTCGCCGCAAGTTTTGCATTTGCATGCTTCGCCGCGTTGCGCCGCCCTGGCCGATTCCCCCAGCCTTTTTCGTTGGCGCGAACTCCAATGCTACCAGTTCTCGGCGACACGCTCGAAATAGGCCTGGGGATGCGCACAAGCGGGGCAAGCCTTGAGCGCGGAAGCTCCTTTGTGGACGTAACCGCAGTTGCGGCAGCGCCACATCACTTCGCCGTCGCTCGTGAAGACGCAATCATTCTCGATATTGGCTGCGAGGTGGTTGAAGCGTTTTTCGTGGAAGGCTTCGGCGATGGCGATGTTGCGGAAGATGATGGCAATCTGCGGGAAACCTTCCTCCTCCGCGATCTTGGCGAAAGAGGGGTACATCTCCGTATGCTCGTAGCGCTCTCCGCCGGCGGACTCTTTGAGGTTCTCCAGGGTGGTTCCGATAACGCCCGCGGGGAAGCTCGCCGTAATCTCCACTTCCCCGCCTTCAAGCAGTTTGAACAGCCGTTTGGCGTGCTCCTTTTCCTGGTTGGCGGTCTCTTCGAAGATATCGGCCATCTGGACAAAGCCTTCTTTTTTGGCCTGGCTGGCGAAATACGTGTAGCGGTTGCGGGCCTGGGATTCACCGGCGAAGGCGGTTAACAGGTTCTTTTCGGTTTGCGTCCCCTTGATCGAAGCCATTGTAATATCCTCCTTGAATTCAGTGGGTGTGCACTACGGTCTCCGCCTCGGATTTCTTTTTGCAATCCGGGCAAAGACCAACATATTCGAGATTCACTCCAAGCACTAGATATCCCATGCTCTGGAGTTCGTCCAACTCCGGAACCGCCAGGGGCGTCTTCACGTCGGCCACCTTGTTGCAAGACAGGCAGCGGATGTGGGCGTGCGGTTCAGGGTTGCCGTCAAAACGCATTTGCGGGCCTCCGTGGCCCACTTTCTGGATAACGCCCTGGCTGCACAGGAATTCGAGGTTTCTGTAGACGGTGCCGAGGCTGATTCGTGGAATGATCTCCCTGACGACAGTATAAAGCTCATCAGCCGTCGGATGGCTGTCCGTCGCCTGGAGTTTTTCCAAAATCACCTTGCGTTGCTTTGAAAGTCGAAAATCCGGAGCGTTCATAAGCGCCTCCATCAAGTTAATAATAACTATTCCTAGCTATTTTTTTGCTGTTTGTCAAGGGCGGGCTGGAGAATTGCGACGAGGCGCTCAATGGGAAGGAACGGCGACGGAAAACGCGGCGTGCAGGTATTCGTCGACGCATCGCAAAGGGGATGAGGCCGGCCGCGCCGGAGAATTCGACGCAACCGGTCGGCGCGGTGAATGTATCAGCGGTGCGTTTGCTTTACGGCGCGATGACCCGTTGTATGTCCGCAAGGATTATCGCGGGTTCTTCAATAAATTGCAGACCCAGCTCACGGCCCTTGGTCCACCGGACGTTGGACCGCACGGACGCCAAGCCGAGTTCGGGAAATTTGTCTCCCAGGGAAAAGACGACGACCTCGCCTTTCGGAGGTGCTTGGGCTTCCTCGGGAGAAAGCAATTTAAGCCGGGCCCCGCCCAAAGCAATGTCGATGAGATGCGCTTGGAAGCGGATTTCTCCGTGGTCCATGAAACATTCGAAGTTGAAGCCGTATGCCCGTATGATCAACCGGACGTGTCGCCTGCGGTCATCGTCTTCAGTGTAAGACATGGCGGAGACCTCCGTGCGATGCTTGATCTATGGTTGGGCGATCAACGCCGGAACCCGGAAACCGGGGTCCGGCGTTGAATCTGTTATGTTTTGAAGCGTTGCACCAGTTCGCTCAATCGTTGGGACATGGACGCGACGTCGGTGATGATGTTGTTGGCTTCCTGGATGCCGCTGGTGAGCACCAGGGTGAGTTCGTTGATCTGGTTCACGTTGATGTTGATTTCGTCGCTGGTGGCCGACTGCTCTTCGGCGGCGGTTGCGATGTTGCGCACCCTGTCCGCGATAACGTCCGATTGCTCCATGATTTTGCTGAGCACTGCGCCGGCGTTTTGGGCTTTTTCAACGGTGTGCGCCACGCGTTCGCGGGCGTCTCCCATGGCCTCCACCGCGCCGTGGGCGCCTTGCTGGATCTGGACGATGGCCGCTTCGACCTCTTTGGTGGCGTTCATGGTCTTTTCGGCCAGCTTGCGCACCTCGTCGGCCACCACCGCGAAGCCCCGGCCGGCGTCGCCGGCGCGGGCGGCCTCGATGGCCGCGTTCAGGGCCAGCAGATTCGTCTGGTCCGCTATGTCGTTGATCACGGACATGACGTGGCCGATGTTTTCCGCTCGTCCGGAGAGGTCGTTCAGGGAGCTGGCGAGCGTTTCCGTGGTGGAGGCCACCGTTTGAATTTCCTCCACCGTCGCCTGGACCACGTCGCCGCCGCCCCGGGCGGTCTGGTTGGCCTCCTCCGAAGTCTCGGCGGTTGTTCCCGCGTTTTTGGCCACCTCCAGCACCGTGGCGTTCATTTCCTCCATGGCGGTGGCGACGCGGCTGGTCTGCTCCGCCGTGGTGTCGACGCTCGACGTGAGCTCCACCATGCGCTGGCTCATGATCTCCGAAGAGTCTTTGAGGTTTTGCGCCACGCTCGTGACCATATCGGCCACGTCCATGAGGTTCTTTCGTTGGGATTCGATGCTTTCCTTGTCTCGCTCCTGCTGGGTCAGGTCGATGAGTACGGTGATGGCGCCGACGATGTTGTTCTTGGCGTCCCGTAGCGGGGAGCCTTCGAAGTGCAGCGGGAACTCTACGCCGTCCGTGCGCTTGTGCCGGATCATGCCGCTGGTTGACTTGCCTGTGGCGATAACGTCGTGGGCCAGGCTGTTGACCTGCCCGTTGCCTGCAAACAGCCCGGAGACTTTCCTGCCCACGATGTCGTTTTTCTGCTTGCCCAGAATGGCCCGCAACGGCGCATTGCAGAAATTCACCGTTTCCTCTCTGGTCGCGACCATGAGCGGTACGATGACGCCGTCGAGAATGGAGCGGTTGTACTCCAACTGGTCTTTGATCTGGTGGACCATGGCGCCGAGGTACTTGGCGAGGTTGGCGAGCTCGTCCGCGCCTTTGACGGCGAAGTCGGCGTCCAGATCGCCCTTGGCCACCTCTTCCGTGGTGGAGGTGATGGCCGTGATGCGGTTGATGATCGAATATTTCATGAACAGCAGCAGGCAGACAAGCAGAACCGCCATGCCGGCCAAAGAGATGGCTGCGTTGCGCAGTTCGTTCATTCGGAGAGCGGCGAGTTGCGGCGTCACGTCCTGGCGCATGACCAGGGCGCCCAAAATGGGCTTGGATGCTCCATGGCAGTGGTGGCAGGCCGGATCGTTTTCGATGGACTTGATTTCAACGAAGTTCGCCGTGCCTTCCATGGTCATGAGGTCGCCCAGAGAACTCGCCGAGGCCAGGGATTTATCGATGATCGCCCGAAACTGGTCGCAATCGGAAATGTCCCTGATGTTTTTCCGGAGCATGTCCGGGGAGGTGGAGTAGGTGATCTCCCCTTTGTAATTCGTCAGGCAGATGGTGATGTCTTTGTAGTTCTTGGAGACTTTGCCGAACTGGTCTTCGGTTCCCGTGTTGTCTCCGAGGCGCATCGGTTCTTCGATGGCCATTTGCAGCAAGTCGGCGGTTCGTTCCGCATTGAGATGGACTTCATGGAGCGTGTCTTTTCGCTGCCAGTAGGAGCTGGCCAGAAACAGTCCGGTAAAGGCTACGATGGTCAACAAGGAAGTGAGCACGAGCACCTTGACGCCGATAGAGTGTAATATCAGCTTCATCGCGCCCCCCTTCTAATGCGCCCCGCCGTACAACAGCGGTTTGAAGTCGAAGCTTCGGACGCGCTCCTCGCTGTGGCAGACCTCGCAGTCCTCCATACTCAAACGGCTTTTGATGTATTCGGGATCGCCGCCGCTTTCGACGTGAAGGGACCCGGGCCCATGGCAGACCTCGCAGCCTGCATTGGCGAGTTCCGGCGTCTTTTCGAAGCTTACGAAACCGCCCGGCTTGCCGTAGCCGGTGGCGTGGCAGGCGAAGCACTCCTCGATCTCCTTTGCCGTGAGATCGGAGGCCATGATTTTTACACTGCGCCCTGATTTTGCTTTCTTTGCGTATTTCGTGAAATTTCGGAACTCTTTCTCGTGGCATTCTGCGCAGACTTTCGACCCCACGTAGGTTGCGGAATCCGAGGCGGCCGGTTGAGCTCCCATCAAAACGGTCGCCGAAAAAAACGCAACACCCAGTACGCCAGACAGTCCGAGCTTCATCTCCGCACCTCCTCGCGCTTAACCGGCGGCGGGTTCCGACGTATCAGTACTCCTTTTTTTAGACCTTTTATAAATATAGTATGCCTAAGCTAACAGGTAAAGGCGCTTTTTTACCTGTTCAAGCGTCTAAATCTACCAGTCAAGCGTGCTTTGGAACGCTTTTGCGACGGATAAAACCTCGTCCTCGACGATCGTTGTTTCTCCGACGCGCAACGTTACGTCTGCGTTGCTTGTCACAGAGCCCAAACAGGCTGCAGCGCAACCGGTGATGCAGGATTCAAAAGCCGTTTTGTTCTCCGGACGCACCGTTGCGATGAGTCGCCCGGCGGATTCCGAATAAAGCAGCTCCAGCGGATGCAACTGCGCCGGCGAAGCGGGAGCCTTCTGGAGGTCGACGTTGCAGCCCAACCGGCCGCCAATGGCCATCTCGGCCAGGGCCACGGCCAGTCCTCCGTCCGACAGGTCGTGGCAGGCGGTGATCAAGCCTCGCCCGGCCGCCTGATGCACCGCGCGGTACAACCGACGGTTGGCCAGGGCGTCCACCTGCGGCGGCTCCGGGAAGCTGAGGCCCAGCTCGTCCGCGGCCTCGCTTTTTCCGAGCTCGGGCAGGGTGCGGCCCAGGACGTAGATCAGGTCGCCGGGATGCTTGAAGTCCGAAGACATGGCCTTGCGTACGTCCGGGATGACGCCGAGGCATGAGAAAAGGACGGTGGGCGGAATGGAGATGGTTTTGCCGCCGCCCTTGTAGTCGTTTTTCATGGAGTCTTTGCCCGAGATGCACGGAACCCCGTAGGCGGTGCAGAAGTGGGCGAGCGCCCGGTTGGCCCGCACCAGTTGCGCCAGCTTGTACGCTCCGTCGGGGTTGGCCTCGCTGGCCACGGGGTCGCACCAGCAGAAGTTGTCCACTCCGGCCATGTAGTCGATGTCTCCGCCCACGGCCACGGCGTTGCGCACCGCTTCGTCGATGGCGAGGGCCATCATCCAGTAGGCGTCCAGGTCGCCGTAACGCGGGCAGATTCCGTGAGAGAGCACCAGGCCTGCCTCGCTTCCCAGCTTCGGACGCAGCACGCCCGCGTCCCCGGGGCCGTCCCGCAGCACGCCCACCAGGGGCTTGATCACGCTGCCGCCTTGAACTTCGTGGTCGTACTGGCGGATCACGTAGGCTTTGCTGCAGATGTTCAAGCGGCCGAGCATCCGGCGCAGCAGATTTTTGTGGTCCAGGTCCGAGGGCAGCGCCGAGGCTTCGACTTTCGGGCGCTCCCAAACCGCGGACAGCTCCATTTGCGGAGCGCCTTCGTGCAGGAAGTCCATGTCCAGCCAGGTTACAAGCTTCTCGCCGTAGCGGACATGGAAGACGCCGGAGTCGTTGAATGTTCCGAGCACGGTGGCCTCGACGCCCATTTCTTTGGCCAGATCCAGAAACGCGTCGATACGCTCGGGCGGCACGGCCATGGTCATGCGCTCCTGGGCCTCGGACACCAGAATCTCCCAGGGCCTGAGGCCGTCGTATTTGAGGGGCGCCTTGGCCAGGTCCAGGTCGCACCCGCCCGGGTCCTGGGCCATTTCGCCCACGGAGGACGACAGCCCGCCCGCGCCGTTGTCGGTGATGGCGTTGTACAGGCCGAGATCACGCGCGCGCATGAGGCAGTCGTACATCCGACGCTGGGTAATGGGGTCGCCGATCTGGACCGCCGTGGCCGGGGAGTGCTCGTGCAGTTCCTCGGAGGAGAAGGTGGCGCCGTGGATGCCGTCCTTGCCGATGCGCCCGCCGGCCATGACGATGTAGTCGCCGGGGAGCGCCGCCTTCTCGTGGGACGGCCGTCCCTGGACGGCGGCCGGCATGGTTCCCACGGTGCCGCAGTAGACGAGCGGTTTGCCCAGGTAGCGTTCGTCGAACAGGATGGAGCCGTTGACCGTGGGGACGCCGGACTTGTTGCCCCCGTGCTCCACGCCCTCGCGCACGCCCTCGAAGACCCGCCGCGGATGGAGCAGGCGGGGCGGCAGCTCGCCTTCGAAGAAAGGCGATGCGAAGCAGAACACGTCGGTGTTGCAAAGCAGGTTGGCGCCGAGCCCCGTGCCCATGGGGTCGCGGTTCACGCCCACGATGCCGGTGAGGGCGCCGCCGTAGGGGTCCAGGGCCGAAGGCGAGTTGTGGGTCTCCACCTTGATGCAGGCCGAGAGTTCGTCGTCGATCTTGATGACCCCTGCGTTGTCCTTGAACACGGACAGGCAGAAATCCTTTTCGCCCTTGGCCTCGCGGATACGCTTGGTGGAGTCCTGGATGCAGGTTTTGAACAGGCTGTCCACGATCTCGCTGCGGCCGTTCTCCTGATTTCGGTAGTGGATTTTCGCGTTGAAGATTTTGTGCTTGCAGTGCTCGGACCAGGTTTGGGCCAAGGCCTCCATCTCGGCGTCCGTCGGCTGGGCGGGTGCTTTCGCGGCGGCGCGCCTGGCCGCAACGGAGGGGTCGGAGAAGTAGCTTTGAATTTCGTGCATTTCGGCCAGGCTCAGGGCCAGGGTGTTTTCCCGGCTGAAGGCCGCAAGTTCGGCGTCGGTCATGTCCCCGATGGGGATGGTCGCCACCTCGGACACGGACGCGCCCGTGACCTGGGCCGCGAACGGCGCGAAACCGGGGCTTTTGTCCCACTCCTCGCGGGATGCGAGTTCGTAGCGCTGGATCAGTTCGTTGGCGAGCAGATCCTTGGCGATGCTGGCCGCCTCCTCGCGGGAGAGAGCGCCGGAGATGTGATAGCGTTGGGACGTGTAGACGCGCACGTCGCCGCGCCCCAGGACCATGTTCAGCGTTGCCTGGGCCGTGCGGCCTTCGTTGTCCGTGACCCCGGGCCGGAATCCTACTTCCAGGGCCCAGTCGAAGCCGTCTTCGTCCAGGGGCGTCGTGGATATCCGGTGCAGAACCGGGTCGTGCAGCGCCTGGGCGTCCACCACGGCCTGGACGTCTTTGTCCTCAAGGCCCTGGACGGTGAAGACTTTGACCACGCGGACGCTGTCGGCCGCGAGGGCGAGTTCGGATCGAATTTTGCGGGCCACGCCTTCTCCGACGACGTCGCGGACGCCGGAGCGGGGCGAGACCTCAATGCGCGTCAACATGATATGACTCCTTGCTGTTCCGTCGGCCGCTGCAGCGCGCAGGCCGCCGTCCTCTTCAAGCGGAGAAGACGACCCTGTTCGTTCCGGCGGCTTTGGCTTGGTAGGCGGCGGTGTCTGCGCGTCGCAACAGCGTTTCGGGGGTGTCCCCTTCCACCAGTTGCACGGCGCCGGCGCTGATAGTCACCTTGCCGTTGAATCGTTCCTGCACGGCCAGGCGAATGCGTTCGGCCATGGCGTTGAGATTTGCCGAGCTGATTTCGGTGACGATGACGCCGAATTCGTCCCCGCCGTAGCGGCAGGGAAAATCCATCCCTTGGCGGACTTCATGGGTGAGGATTTCGCCCACGAGGCGCAGGATGGAGTCTCCGGCTTGGTGTCCCCGGGTATCGTTGATTTGTTTGAATCCGTCCAGATCGAAGAAAATGACTCCCATGGGCCGGGATGTGCGGCGGCTGCGGTCGATTTCACGCTGGAGCATGGCGTGGAATTGGTGGTGGTTGTAGAGATTGGTCAGGCCGTCGAACATGGCTTGGTGTCTGATTTTCTCCTCCAACCTGCGGATGGTGGTCAGATCGCGTCCCACCACCAGCCAGGCGCCGGGCTCTTCGCCGCGTCGCTTGAACTTGGAGACGACAAGCTCCAGGGCCCGCCGCCCGCCCCCGGGCGCCGTATAATAGGCCTCCACCGGGCCTTGGCCCGACTCCAGCAACTCCGGGCTCCATTTGCCCGTGAAGGATTCGGCCGGGTGGAGCGTTTGAAACATGTTGGCGCCCACCAGGTGCTTCGCGTCCTTGGAGGCGAAGTCGATGACTCCCTGGTCATCGACCGTGATCACCATGTCGCGCATGGAGTCCACAAGCCGCTCCAGGAAGTCCCGCTCGTGCAGAGCCTTGTATTCCAGGCGACTGAGTTCGGCGATGTCCTGCATGAGCAAAAGCACTTCGCCTTGGTCCTGGTAGGAGCGTTTGTGGATGGAGAGGTGCAGGCATGCGCCTTCTCCTCCCTCCGGACCGGGGCTGGGAGGGCACCAGATGCGGCTGATGAGGCGCTTGGAAGGGGACAGCAGAAACTCCTCCAGCTCTTTTTCCATGGAGAGGCCCGCGCCGTCCTTGAGCAGCAGGGCCAGGGAGCGCCCGATGTGCTTTTTGCCGCAGCCGGCCAATTCGGCGATGCGCTGATTGCACTGCTGAATCCGCCCTTTTCCGTCGCAGATGGCCACGCCCACGGGAAGGTCGTCCAGGGCGTGGGCCTTTTGCTCCAGAACGGCGGTCTTGCCCAGGTAGTCCCGATAGCCGCGGCTTACGAATTTGAGGTAGAGCTGCAATTCGTCCCGTTCTTCCGGATCGAGCCGGCCGGGTTCGAAACGCAGCTCTCCCCACACGGTCTCGCCGGCTCGCAGCAGTTGGCCGGGGCGTTTGAAGCGCCAGGGCAGGTCGTTGGTGCGGTTGCCGGACTCGGCGGCCTGGACGCCTTGGCGGCGGTCGAAGCTGAACAGCCGGAACTGCCCGTCCCGCGTGCGCAGGCACAAGTCCCAGGACGGCAGGTCCCAGTTGAGTTTCAGATGGCGGCCTATGGTCCGGGCCACGGCGGGCAGGCCGCCTTCCACCCCGGGCAGGTCCATGCCGAGGAAATAATAGGTCTGCAGGGATGAGAGGGAGTGGTGATAGTATCTGGTGGAGCTGTCGCTCTCCCCGATGCCGAGGGCGCTCAGGGTGTTTCGGTAGGCCTCGATGCAGGTCGAGCGCAAGGACTCGATATCGTCTTCGCTGGCCTGCAACACCGTTTTGAGCATCATTTCGAAGCGCAGCACGTTGAAGGGGCTGTCCGAGCAGCCCAGCTCCATTTCGGCCCAATGGGTGGCCAGGATGACGCATTGCGTCAAAAAGTCGTGGTCGTCCAGACGGTCCAGGTCGTGGTGATGGCGGATGCAGTTCAATTCCTGGGGGACGCCCCACTTGGACAGGAAAAGTTGGCTCAATGCTCCGTGGCGCATGCCCCAGGCCTGCTCCTCCGCTTCGTGCTGGCCGGCGTGCAAGGCCGTAAGGGGCTCAAGCTGGCAGGCCTCCGGGAGCTCCTCCGCGGCCGAGCAACGCAGCATCATGAGGGAAACGTCCTTCAGCAGGCAGCACAGATAGGCCTTCTTCGCCTCTTCGGGAGTAAGCAGCTCGGCCAGGCTTTCCGCGGCGATGGCCGAGAAGATGGTCAGCCGCCAATCGGGAAAGAAGTCGTATTGGCACTGTTCGAGTTGCGGCTGCAGGCCTTTCTGGAAAGAGAGCGTTACGGCGATCTTGAGGATTTCGCGCGTGCCCAGCACCACGGCCGCGCGCTGCAGGTCCATGACCTTCCGACTCAAACCGAAAGCCGGGGAGTTGACCAGCTTGAGCACCAACGTGGTCATGGCCGGGTCGAGTCGAATGACTTCGGCGATGGCGTCGAAGGACGGCTCCGGCTTGACCGCTTCCTCCATAAGCTGAACAACCGCTGGCGGGAAGCTGAGCCGCTGGAACAGGTGTGGAGATTTGAAAACCGTTTCCAGAGTCATAAGCCTCGCCCTGCCGGAAACCCTCGTGCAGGAGCCGGAGGGATTGCGGTCACGCTTAAGTTTGCCGGGTGAGAATAAAGCTCGCGGCCTGAATTAGCACTTCCCGCTCCTCGCTGTCCGGGAAGGCGTCCAAGGCGTCCAAGGCCTGTCTGACGTGGCCCTCGGCGAGTTTCTGCGTGGAGCCGTCGGCGCCCGCTTTCCGGACGCCTTCGATGATGCGCCGCTGCGTCGGCTCCGCCAGCCGCTTTTCTGCGATATCGGTCAGGATTTCCTGGCGCTCCGCGGGAGGAATGGTCTCCAGCCAGTCGATGAGCGGCAAGGTGATCTTGCCTTCCACCAGGTCCGAACCGGAGGGTTTGCCGAGGCGTTCGGCGTCGCCCGAATAATCCAAAAGGTCGTCCACGAGTTGGAAACTCATCCCCACGTTGAGCCCGTAGTCGGCTGCGGCCTGGATTCGCTCCTGGTCGGCGCCGGACAGCACGGCTCCGAGGCGGCAGGCGGTTTCAATGAGCTTGGCCGTCTTGCCGATGATGATTTCCAGATATTCCTTGCGGTCGATGACCCCGGAGCCGGCCGCAGCCATTTCCTGGATTTCTCCCATGGCCGTCGCCATGGCGCCGCCGGACAGCCGGCGGCTGATCTCGGGAATTCCGTAATCTGCCCCGATGCGGTTGGAAAGCGCCAGCAGCACGTCGCCGGCCAAGATGGCCTGGGTCGCGCCGAACGTGATGTGGGCCGAGGCTTGGCCGCGGCGCGTTTCCGCCCCGTCCAGCACGTCGTCGTGCAGCAGGGTGGCCGAGTGCAGCATCTCCAGGGCGCAGGCCAGGGGATAGGGGTCGGTGGACAGCGGACCCAACG
Organism: Desulfovibrionales bacterium; assembly: GCA_030156255.1. Classification (GTDB taxonomy): domain Bacteria; phylum Desulfobacterota; class Desulfovibrionia; order Desulfovibrionales; family Desulfovibrionaceae; genus JASGMV01. Next base: position 31,610 of record JASGMV010000023.1, on the reverse strand, counting down.
ACCGGGCGAACAATAACGTCAGCATCGGTCGAATGCGTTTGCCGGGCGACATGATGACGTGCTCCGCCACCTGGCGAACGAGGCCGTGCAGCTTTTGAACTTCCCCCTGAAGAAAGGAGTCGATCCTGGGGAGTTCCCGGTCGAAGTATTCCCGCAGCTCCTTCATGAATCTTCCAGGCAGGCCTTATGCTTCGCGTTTTTCTTGGTCATAGCCGCCTTTGCAGGCGGAGCGCAATACTTTTTCCAACAGCCGGCCGGCCGCGGCCGCGCCGTCTCCAAGCCGCCAATGCTGCTCAAGCCTTGATCCGGCTAGGTTCGATACGCCTCGCAACTCAAGAAAAGGGGTTGTTGCCTCCAGGCAGGCCAAGGCCCAGGCGAACCCTTCCATGTTTTCCAACAGCGCACGGTGACTTTGTTGCAAAAAAACAGCTTTCTCCCGCGTCGCGCTCACCGTGCTTACACTCAAGCAGGGGGCCTCGGCAAGCCCGTGAGGCGCATTTATGCCCATGGATTTCGCCGAAGCCGCGGGATCGAGCGGAATGCTGCCCCAAATCGCCTTCCCCGAGATTTCAGCCAGGGGAAATCCCAGCGCTCGGGGATCGGCGCCTCGGCCGTCCTCCAACCCGTATTCCGGCCAGATTTCTTCGCACGCCGCGGCGGCCGAGCCCAGCGGCAGCTTGTCCAGGTCGTAGCTGCCGGCGACGCCCACTGCGATGACGCCGTCAACGCCGCCCTTGGCCAGGACGGCTCCGGCCTTGCGCGAGGCGTTCACCAGTCCCACGCCGGTGACGAGGGGCGTCAAGAGGACTTCGCCGACCCGAAAGTTTCCATGGTCGGAAACGATGGTCCCGGACTGCAAGGCCGGGGATATCGCGCCTTCCATCTCCATGGCGGTGGCTGCGGCCAAAATCAGCCGGGGCATTCCGCTCCCGCTGCGATGATGCGCAGCCGCCCGTTGTCCAGAATGCGCTCCTCCACGATCCTGCCGCCTCGATGGTTTATGACGCGCATCAGCCTATCGCGCTGCTCAGCGTCCAGTTCGAGTACAAGCCGGTCCTCCGGGGGCATGTCTCGGAGGCGGGAACTCGCCTCCAGGAATCCCGTTCAGCAGTCCCGCCAGCATGCAATGGAGTGGTCCACGCGTTTCTCCCTCTACAGCCGCCACAAGTCGATTCCCGCGGCCTTCGCGGCGTCGCGGTCCAGCAGCCCCTTGACGTCCAGAATGACCGCCTTGGAGGGGTCGCGGAAACGCTTTTTGAGATTCTCCACGCCCAGCTCGGCATAAGCCTGGTGCGGCACGGCCAGAATCAGAACGTCGAGATCGTTGATCCGCTCCAGGTCCATGAGCTCGACGCCGTATTCGCGCTTGGCCTCCTCCGGGTCGGCCAGAGGGTCGTGCACCAGGACCACCGCGCCGAAGCTCTCCAGTTCGGCGATGATATCCACCACGCGGGTATTGCGCAAATCCGGCACGTTTTCCTTGAAGGTCAGGCCGAGAATGGCCATGCGCCCGCCTTTGATCCGCAAGTCGTTGAGCACGGCCTTCTTGACGGCTACGTCGGCGATGAACGGCCCGATGCTGTCGTTGATGTGGCGGCCGGCCAGGATGACCTGAGGATGGAATCCGATGGATTGGGCCTTGTGCGTCAGATAGTAGGGGTCCACGCCGATGCAGTGCCCGCCGACCAAACCCGGCCGGAAGGGCAGAAAGTTCCATTTGGTGCCGGCGGCCTCCAGGACCTCCAGGGTGTCCAGCCCCAGCTTGTCGAACAGCATGGCCAGTTCGTTCATCAAGGCGATGTTCAGGTCGCGTTGGGTGTTTTCGATGACCTTGGCCGCCTCCGCCGTGCGGATGTCCCGCGCCTTGAACACGCCGGCCGTTACCACGCTGCCGTAAACCTTTTCCAGCAGATCCGCGGCCTCGGGGGTCTGCCCGGCCACGACCTTGACGATGGTGGCTACGGTGTGCTCCTTGTCGCCGGGATTTATCCGCTCCGGAGAGTAGCCGAGAAAGAAGTCTTCCCCGCAGATCATGTTCGACGCCTCGGCCAGAATGGGGCCGCAGATGTCCTCGGTGAGGCCGGGGTAGACCGTGGATTCGTAGACCACCACGGCGCCCTTTTGCAGGTGTTGGCCCACGGTGCGGCTGGCCGCGGCGAGAGCTCCTATGTCCGGCGTCTTGGCGTGGTCGATGGGGGTTGGCACGGCCACCAGAATCAGGCCGGCGCGCTCCAGAACGGCGGGGTCGGCGCTGAACTCCATGTTGCAGGCCTGCAAGTCTTTCGAGTCCACTTCCCGGGTGCGGTCCTCTCCGCGCCGCAGCTCCTCCACCCGGGTGGGCGATACGTCCAGGCCCACCACGTCGAAATGGCGGGACAACCCCACGGCCAGCGGCAGGCCCACGTAGCCGAGCCCCACCACGGCGATGCGCGACTGTTTTTGTTTGAGCGCTTCAAATGTTATCATCGACCATTGACCTCCGTCTTGGTCTTGCGAAGCAGGCGGGAGGGAGGCTGGACAAGGCGGCGGCCCCGGGATACTCTCGCTTGTATGAAATTGGACTGGTCATTGTTGTTGACGGCCCTCGGGCTTGCATTCGTCCTGGAGGGCTTGCCTTATTTTCTGTGGGCCGAACGCATGCCGAAGGTGCTCTTGATGTTGGCCCAGCGGAAATCCTCTTCGCTGCGCCAACTCGGCCTGTCGGCCATCATTCTGGGCGTTCTGATCGTTTTCCTGGCCAAATCCCTGTAGCCCGCGTTTCAAGGTTTGACCCCGACGTGAAGCTGCACCACCCCCCGGGTCAGGGGCTGGTGCAGAACCTTGGCGAAGCCGGCCCGCCGCATTTCCAGGGCGAGCGTCCGCTCGGGGGGAAACGCCTGAATCGTCTTGGCGAGATATTCGTACGCCTTTTTGTCGCCGGAGACGAGCCCTCCCACCAGGGGCAGAACCCGGCAGAGATACACATTGTAAAGGCCTTTGAAAAGAGGCCTTGAGGCGGTCCCGAACTCCAGGACCAGCAGGCGTCCCGACGGCGCCAGGACCCGGGCCAACTCGGCCAGGGCCGGCGGCCTCGGATTGATGTTCCGGATGCCGAAGGCGATGGTGGCCGCATGGAAGGTGTTGTCCGGGAAAGGCAGGGCCAGGCCGTCGGCGGCTACGGGGAAGATCCTGGTCCGCTCGAGGCTGTCGAGTTTGCCGAGCCCCTGGCGCAGCATGGGCGGGCAGATGTCCGTGGCCGCGATTCGGGCGTTCGGCAACCGCTTGAGCACGCCGCGGCTCACGTCCATGGTGCCGGCCGCGAGGTCCAGAACCCGGGCGTTCTCCACGGGGGGCAGAAAGTCCAACATGCGCTGGCGCCAGACGATGTCCAGCCCCAGGCTCAACACGTGGTTGAGCAGATCGTAAAAGCCGGCGATGCGGCCGAACATGGCCGCCACGGGCGACCCTGCGCCGCCGGAAGATGGATGTTGCACTGTCAAAGGCCTGCTTGGCGATCTTTGCCTTGTCCCTCGGTGGGGATGTCCTGGGCGATGGTGCGCAGGATCTCGCCGTAAATGGGGGCGAAGAACTCGTTGAAATTTCCGGGAGATATCCGGCCGGCTTCGATGAATTTGACCGTGATCTCTTTGGCCGCTTGCAAGGCCATGCTTTTCAGCTTGTCCACGAAGCGCCTCCGAACCTGGCTTGCGCAGGCGGGTTTTTAGAGTGGGCGGCTTGCATCTTTAAAATTCCACCATCCAAAGCGAAATCTTGAAGCGGAATCAGGGAGATAAAACGCTTGGGCGTTTTTCGCCGTCCAACCGCCCCAAGTAAAAACCGCCCGGTGGGAAACGGCCTCGACCAATTCAAGGAACGCGCCGGGCGGGAAAAGAGAGGAACGTTGGCCCCTCCCCTTTTTTACTGTCGAAACTCTCCGCCGCCGGGGAAAGGCGACGGCGGTTGTCGTTAGTCTTCGTCGTCTTCAAGCTCCGCGGCGATATTGGCGATTTCTTCGCGGATGATCTTCGCCGCCGCGACCGCCGCCGCGGCCTCCACTTTTTCCGCGATCATGCCTTCGATTGCGGGCTCGAGTCTGGAAAGAAGCTCCTTGTCGCGTTCGTCCAGTTCTCCGGCCAGCTCTTCGCGCACGTCGTCCACGAGACCGTCGCGCATGCTGTCCTTGATCCGGTCCAGAATATCCGACCCCTGGGCCAATGCGTTGTCCAGAGCGGCCTCCACGTCGGGGGCGGCCACGGATTCGAGCCGCGCCTCCATCTGGTCCATCCGGGCGTGCAACCCGTCAAGCTCGTCAAGACGCTTCTTGAGTCCCGCCAACTCGTCGAGTTGCGTCGACAATTCGGAAAGCTCCGGGCCGGAGGGGGCTGCGGACGCTTGCTCCGAACTGAACTCGGTCTCCAGGGCCTCCAGCCGGGTCCGCAGTTCCTCCATGGCCGCGTTCGCCGCAGCGGCGGCCGCGACGGCGACGGTAGCCCCGGCGGCGTCTCCGTTTTGGGCGAGCATCGCGTCGAGGTCCATTTTTGCGGCCGTGGAGAGCTCCTGGCGCTCCTCGGGACTGGCTATTTCCCCAAGCTCGGCCGGCGCTTCTTCCGGAGGCGCGGGAGCCGTCTCCCCGCTTTCGGGTTCTTCGGGCCGGGCGTCATCCTGCAAGGTCTCCAACTCGTCGTCTGCGAGGAGACCGGGCGTCTCCTCGGCGACCGCCAAGTCGTCCAAGAGCGAAGCGCCGTCGGACGCCTGCTCGTCTTCGGACTCGCCAGGCATGGGGATCGCGTCTAAATCTTCCGTCTCGGTCTCCGGCGCGGCGGCCGGCTCCTCTTCCGCCACGCTCACCGCCTCGGGGGCGGCCTCGGGCTCCGGCTCCTCGTTGAGTCCGGCCAGCAGATCGTCCAGGTCCGAGTCGTCCCGGCCTGCAGCGATCGGGGCGTCCTCAGCCGGCTCCCCGCCGACATCGGCCAGCAGGTCGTCCAGGTCCAACGCCTCGTCGGTTTCCTGCGCGACAGGCTCGACGGGTTCATCTCCCGCCGGCGTCTCTCCGGCCTCGGCCAGGAGATCATCCAGCCCCATTTCGTCTTCGGCGCTCTGCACAGCAGAGCCAGCGGCGGGTTCGTCCTCCGCCGGCGCTTCTTCGGCGTCGGCCAGGAGGTCGTCCAGCCCCATCTCGTCCTCGGCTTCCTGCTCTTTGGCTTCGACGGCGGGCGCCTCCTCGGTTGGCTCCCCGCCGACGTCGGCCAGTAAATCGTCCAAGTCCAGCTCGTCCTGCTCGGGAGCAGGCTGTGCACTTTCTTCCGGCTCGGCCGGCTCCGGCTCTTCGGCCTCGGCCAGGAGATCGTCCAGGTCCAGGTCGCTCTCAGCCTCGGGAGGGGCTTCCAACCCCGGCGCCTGCAAATCGTCGGCTTCGGCCAGCAAGTCGTCCAGGCCCAGGTCGTCCTGTCCGGTCTCGGCGGCCGGTTCGTCTTCGCCGGCGGGCTCCGTGTCGGCCTCGCTTAAAAGCTTGTCGAGGTCATCCTCCCCGGCGTCGTCCGAATCGCCGAACAGGTCGGAGAGGTCCAGTTCGTCGTCGGAATCCTCCGCCGGCTCTCGCCGGGAGCTGTCCGCTTCTTGGAGCGCCTCCTCCGGAAGAAGGTCCGCCTCCGGACTTTCGGGCTCGAGCTCTTCGGCCAGATCGTCCAGAACGATCATGTCGTCCGGTTCATCGGAAATTTCCTCGACCACGTCGTCGAGAACAAGGAGGTCTTCGGCGTCCTCGTCGGCCGGAGCGGAGGCCTTCGCTTTCGCGCCTTCGAAATCGTCCAGCAGATTGTCCAGGCCGTCCAGATCGATGTCTTCATCGCCGCCTTTGGCGCTATCGTCCGGAAGGTCGAGGTCGAAATCGTCGCCGAAGGACAGGTCGTCTTCGTCATCGGGAGAGTGCTCTTCGGCGGGGTCGCCTGAAGCTGGCTCCTCCACCACTTCGTCCAATAAAATGAGATCTTCGTCGGATTCGGCGGTGGTTTCGTCGTCGAGGTCGTCGGAAAAGAGGTCTTCAAGCTCCTGTTCGAAGCTCAAATCAATGCCGTCATCGGAGCCGCCTTTGGCGGACCCGCCCAACTCGTCGTCGAGTTCGAGGATGTCGTCGTCAGGAGGAGTCGGCGTCATGCGTGATCAACCCCCGGAAGGATAAAAAAAAGGGGGCCGCGTCGCCGCCGGCCCCCTGCGTTTCAGCGGCCCTTAACTCTTCTTCGGATGGCATTCAGTGCACTTGGTGGGGCCCTTCTTCATTTCCTTATGGCAACCCAGGCAGCTGGTCGTGGCCTTTTTGTCGTGGAAGGCCTTGTAAGCCGAGTGGTCGCCCTTCTTGTCCTTGAAGTCGTTATGGCAGCCTGCGCTGGTGCATTTGGCGATGGGGCCGGCGCCATCCCACTTGTGGTGGCAGACCTTGCAGTCTTGCTTGTGGTTGGCGTGGTCAAAGGAGGCGACAATTTTTTTGCCGCCCGGCCACTCGAACCCCTTGAAAACATCGCCGGCGGGAGCGTCCGCGGCCATGATGCTGGGCAGAGCGAACGCGCAGATCAGAGCTGCGCAGCTGAGAACCGTGAAGATTGCGCGCTTCATGTTGAACCTTCCTCCTTAACTTACCATTGATGTTGAAGACACCCTGCACTTTCCTCATTAGTGGAGCTTGCCTACTCTGTCAAGCCGGGGCGGCGCTGCAATGACTCGTCTCTCCTGATTATTTTTCCTTTTCGGGGGTGTCTTTCGTGGAAAGGACCAATGAATATTTACCTGCGTATCCTCGGGGAGTGAGCATGCGGCCCGCAGCTATGCGGCTGGACGAGGCCCCCACCACCACGATGCTCAACATGTCGGCCATGTCGGCGCGGGCGTCTTCGAGCCGCTCCAGCCGGACGTGTTGCCCGGGGCGGAAGGCGTTGCGAACGAAGCCTGCAGGCGTGTCTGGCGGGCGATGCTCCCGAGCCATGGCCAGGGTTTGCTCCAGTTGCGTTGTCCGCCGTTTGGAGCGCGGGTTGTAGAGGGCCAGCACGAAATCGGCTTGCAGCGCCAGCCGCAGCCGTCGTTCGATGACCTCCCAGGGGGTGAGCAGATCCGAAAGGCTCACGCAGGCGAAGTCGTGGGTCAGGGGGGCGCCGAGCAAGGCTGCGGCCGCGCAGACGGCCGGAATCCCCGGCAGAACCTCGAAGTCCACGGCGTCGTCCATGCGCCGGGCGTCCAAAAGCTCCAGCAGCAGGCCGGCCATGGCGTAGACGCCCGCATCTCCGCTGCAGACCACGGCCGTGTCCACGCCGGACGCCGCCAGCTCCACGGCCTGTTCGCAGCGTTGCACCTCGCCGCGCATGCCGGTGGCGACGACCTGTTTGCCCGCCAGCAGCTCCTGCGGAACCATGTCGATGTAGCCGGTGTAGCCCGCCACGGCCCGGCAGGACTGAATGGCCTGAAGGCATTGCGGGGTCATGAGCCGGGGATCGCCCGGCCCCAGACTCACCGCGAGGAGACGGCCACGGCCGCCGTGGCCGGGCCTCGAATCGTCTTGGCCGCCAGGAGCGCTCCCCCCCCGCTTGCCAGGATGGCTGCTGCTTCGCATACGCTTTTCGTCCCCGTATAGCGCTTGACCCGCGCCGATGGTTGGGCGTTCGGAACCTGGTCCAAGGCTTCCGCCGTGAAGAATTGAAGGCCGAGGCCGAGTTCGGCCGCCGCTTCGAGCAGGCCCGGCTCGGATCGTTTCAGGTCGATGGAGGCGAGGCCGGCCAGGGAGTCGCGGGCCAGGCGCAAGCCGCCGCCTTGTCCTTCGAGAGCCGCGTTCAGGGCGTCCAGAATGTCCTGCTTCGACGCCCCGCGCCGGCAGCCGACGCCGGCGAACAGGCGTTTGGGCCGCAAGGCGAGCCCTTCCCCGAGGTCCGCGGGCCCCCGCCAATGGACCCAGACGCCCGGCCGTTTCGGGCTCCATTGCTCCGGCCCGGACAGGATCGTGAAATGTTCTGCGCGCTGTTTTTTCGACAATCCGAGCAGCTCTTCGGGGTCGTAGAGCTGGACGGCTTGTTCCTCCAGCAGCGCGCAGGCGATGCGCCTGGCGGCCATGGGATCGAAGCCGTCCAATCCCGCGGCCCTGGCCAGTTCATCCACGGCCGGCAAACCGCAGGCGTCGCTGGCCGTGGTCACCACGGCCTGTCCGCCGAGGACCTTCGCCGCGCGCCGCGCCAAGTCGTTGGCGCCGCCCACGTGTCCGGAAAGCAGGCTCACGGCGAATTTTCCGGCCGGATCGCAGACCACCACGGCCGGGTCCGTGAACTTGGACTCCAGGACCGGGGCTATGGCCCGCACCGCGACGCCGGCCGCGGCGACGACCACGTGGCCGCCGGCCTCCCGGAAGTCTTTGCGGAGGCTCTCCGTGAGCGAGGCGAACCCGGTTTCTCCGGGCTTTGCAAAGCGCTCGGGGACGCGGACCTCGGCTTTGAGGCCTTGGCCCAGGCTTCGACTTAGACGGCGGGCCAGCTCGACGCCGGCCGGAGACAAGCCCCAAATCAGGAGGCGGCCCCGGTTGTCGTCGGGCTGGCCCATCGCGCTGCTACACTTCGACCCGGCTGGCCGCCTGGAGCGTCTTCTCGAAGTCCTCGTCGCTATGGGCGAAGGAGGTGAAGACGCATTCGAATCCCGAAGGCGCCAGGTTGACGCCGGCCTCGCGCATGCCGGCGTAGAAGCGGGAAAAGGCCTCGGCGTCCGAAGTCTTGGCCGTCTCGAAATTCACGACTTTCTGGTCGGTGAAGAAAAGAGTGAAAATGGAGGCGATGTGGTTGAGGCTGGTCGGCAGGCCCTTGCTTCCGAGAATGGACGCGAGCTCCTCGGCGAACCGGGAGGTGCGGCGCTCCAGGGCGTCGTAGTCGCGCTTCTCCAGCTCTTGCAGGGTGGCCAGACCCGCGGCCATGGCCACGGGGTTTCCGGCCAGGGTGCCGGCCTGGTAGACGTCGCCGCAGGGGGCGATGCGCTCCATGATCTCGCGTTTTCCTCCGTAGGCGCCGACGGGGAATCCTCCGCCGATGATCTTGCCCAGGCAGGACAGGTCGGGCGTGATCCCGAACCGTCTCTGGGCGCCGCCGTAGCTTACGCGGAAGCCGGTGATGACTTCGTCGAAGATGAGCAGGGCGCCGTATTGCTCGGTGACTTCGCGCAATCCTTGCAGGAATCCGGGCGCGGGGAGCACGCAGCCCATGTTGCCGGCCACGGGCTCCACGATGACGCAGGCGATTTCGTCGCCGAAGGCCTCGAACAGGTCTTTGACCGCCTGCAGGTCGTTGTAGGGGGCGATGAGGGTGTGGCGCACCACGTCGGCCGGTACGCCGGGCGTTCCCGGGATGGCCAGGGTCGCCAGCCCCGAGCCCGCCGCGGCGAGAAAGCCGTCGCTGTGCCCGTGATAGCAGCCTTCAAACTTGACGATCTTGTCGCGTTTGGTGAAGCCCCGAGCCAAGCGTACGGCGCTCATGGTCGCTTCGGTGCCGGAGTTGACCATGCGGACCATCTCCATGGACGGCATGGCGCGGCGGATGGCCAGGGCCAGGCGGACCTCGTCGGGGCAGGGCGCTCCGAAGCTGGCGCCTGCGTCCAGGGCGGTCTTGGCCGCGGCGCCGACCACGGGGTCGGCGTGCCCCAGCAGCATGGGGCCCCAGCTCAGGACGTAATCGATGAACTCGCGGCCTTCCACGGAAGCCATCCGCGAACCAAAGGCGCTGGCGATGAACAGCGGGTCGCAACCAACGCTCTTGCAGGCCCGCACCGGGCTGTTGACGCCGCCGGGCATGACGCCGCAGGCTTGCTCGAAAAGCTCTTTGGAGTTTCGCCGGCTGTCTTTTTCACTCTCAAAGCCCAATTCCATTGCATCCTCCGCAGCAGGCTTGGCCGGACCGAGACGGCGGCCGGTCATGGTCTAGGGAAATAGGTCATGGACGTCTTTTTCAGCTCTCGAACGCTCTCCAGAATCGTGAAGTCCGGAACGCCCAACTCCTCGGACAAGCTCCGGGCGAGCTTCAGGCAGTCGCCCGGGCTTTGTCCGTGGATCATGGTGTAGAGATCGTAGGGCCATTCGGGGCGCCGGGCGCGCAGATAGCAATGGCTGATTTCCGGGCGGTCCGCCAGGGTCTGGCCGACTTCCAGCCGGCGGCCGGCGTCGTCTATTTTCCAGGCGACCATGGCGTTGTGCCCGTAGCCGGCTTTCTGGTGGCGCAGCGTGGCGCCGAATCGCCGGATCACGCCGCTTTGCTTGAGACGGTCCAGCAGGGCCAGCGCCGTATTCTCTTCGACGCCGCAGGCCTGGGCCAGGTCGGCGTACGGAGTGGGTGAATCCGGCAGGTCGTCGCCCGCGCATCCCAAAATCATGCGTTCGTTTTCGTTAAATTTCGGTGCGTCCATGGGGTATCCTTGTGGAGAGGATTTTCTACCTTCTTCACGCGCCTCCTGCAACCCGGATTCGTTCTTGCCCGAGGCGGCGCAGAACGGAGGCGAGTCTTGCCATGAAGCGCTCCGGGAGATAGAATATCTTTCCCGGCTTTATAAACCGAAAATCCGGGGCGCAGAGAAGACGCACAAGGAGGGCGCATGAAAGTTGCTGTGATCGGTGCGGGAGCGTGGGGGACGACCCTCGCCAACTTGCTGGCGAAAAAAGGGATATCCACAAGCTTGTGGATGCTGGAGCAGGAGCTTGCGATGGAGATTCGCAAGACCGGCCGCAACACTTGGTACCTCCCTGATTTCGATTTGGACAGCCGCCTGGAGATCACCACGGACCTGGCCGCGGCCAGCCAGGATGCGGAAATGCACATCATGGCCGTTCCCTGTCAATTCTTGCGCTCCGTGCTGCAACGGCTGGCGCGGCGGTTGGGCAAGCGCCCGGCCATGATTTGCGCGTCCAAGGGCATCGAACTGTCCACGCTCTCGCCCATGTCCAAGCTGTTCGAGGACGAACTGGGAGAATTGAAGGTCCGCTACGGGCATTTGTCGGGTCCGTCGTTCGCCTTCGAGGTGAGCAAGGAGCTTCCCACTTCGGTGGTCCTGGGCTGCGCCGACAAGAAGCTCGCCCGCAGCGTGCAGGAGCTATTCTCCACCAGTTACTTTCGCGTCTACACCACGGCGGACTACCGGGGCGTGGAGCTCGGCGGGGCCGTGAAGAACATCATCGCCATCGCGGCCGGCATCTCGGACGGCCTGAATTTCGGGCACGACGCCAGGGCGGCCTTGATCAACCGGGGTCTGGCCGAAATGAGCCGGCTGGGCAAGGCCATGGGCGCCAACCCCCAGACGTTCATGGGCCTCTCGGGCATGGGCGATCTGGTGCTGACTTGCACCGGGGATTTGTCCCGCAACCGTCAGGTGGGCATGCGCCTGGGTAAAGGACAAAAGCTTCTGGATATTCTGGGCCAGATGAAGATGGTGGCCGAAGGCGTCAAGACCACCGAGGCCGTGTACAAATTGTCCAAGAACCTGGGCGTCGAGCTGCCCATCACGGATCAGGTCTACGCCATCCTATATGAAGGCAAAGACCCGGCCCTTGCCGTGCAGGACCTCATGGCCCGTCCGCTGAAGGAGGAGTCGTAATGCCCATCGTCCGTTTTCTGTTGTGCCTGGCCCTTGCCGCCGTCATGGCGGGCTGCGCCTCCTGGCGCAATCCGGATATTGTCGATCAGAAGCAAGCCGATGAAATATTGGCTCGGGACGAGGCGTACTGCAACAAGCTCGCCAACAGAATGGTTCCGGTGTATCCGGGCAATGAGCTGCCAAGCCCCACGGAAGACGCGTTGGACCAGGTCTCCACGTACGAGACGGAGTTTACGGAGAACCGGGATCAGTACAAATCGTTTGACGAGTGCATGCGCGACAGGGGCTGGGTGAAGGAATAGCCCGGCTTTTCAAGCCGCGTTTTTTTGGATACAAACGAGAACGTGCGTTTTGCGGATCGACGAACCACATTCAAGGAGGAGTCCCAATGATCAGCTATTTTTGGTTTCTGGGCGGCATCGCCTTGACCATTGTCGTGCTCATCATGCTGAAAAACTCCACGATCAACGACTAGAGCAGCTTCGAAACCATCCATAAGGCGGAAAGGCCCCTTTTCATAAAAGGGGTTTTTTCCCCTCCCCTCGGGGCTGCGCCATGGCGCGGCCCGCCTCTTCAACGCTTGGGACCGAGCATGATTATCTACTCGTGGAACGTCAACGGCGTGCGGGCCGCGTCCAAAAAAGGCCTGTGGGACTGGGCGGCGTCCAGAAAGATGGATGTGCTCATGCTCCAGGAAACCAAGGCGCAGCCCGAACAGTTGACCACGTCGGAAAGCGGGCCTGAAGACATGCGGGCGTGGTGGAACTGGTCCAAAAAGAAAAAAGGCTATTCCGGCGCGGCGGTGTTCTCGAGGATCGATCCCTTGAACGTCTCCCTGGGGCTGCCCGACGAACGCTACCAGGGCGAGGGGCGGCTGGTGCATCTGGAGTTCGAGGACTTTCATTTGTTCAACGTCTATTTTCCGAACGGCCAGATGAGCGAGGAGCGCCTGGCCTACAAGCTCGGATATTACGACGCCTTCCTGGAGTACGCCGAAAGCCTTCGCAAGGAGAAGCCGATTCTCGTGGGCGGAGATTTCAACACCGCCCACACCGAGATCGACCTCAAGAATCCCAAGGCCAACGAGCAGGCTTCGGGATTTTTGCCCATCGAGCGGGAATGGCTCGACAAGTTCATCGCCCATGGCTACGTGGACCTGTTCCGCCGATTCGAACCGGAAGGCGGACACTACACCTGGTGGACGTACCGGTTCAACGCCCGGTCCAGAAACGCGGGGTGGCGTATCGACTACTTTTTCGCTTCCGAAGAGCTTGCTGGACGGGTCCGGCGAATGTGGCACGAGACCGAGGTGTTGGGCTCGGACCATTGTCCCATCGGCGTGGAGCTTACGTAAAGGATTGCGGAGTGATCGTAAGGCGCTCCGTTCCGCAACCGGGGGCGGTTCGGCTAGAACTTCAGGACGTTCAGTCCGACTTTTTCACTGAACTCGCGGTCCACAAGGCCATCCACTCCGTCGATCCAGATTTCGGCCATGGCGCTGACCCTGGCCATGTTCAAGTGTCCTCCCACGACCTTGTTGCTCATTCCGGCCAGGGTGGCGTGGAGGTGGAGATAGATCTTGCCGTCCATCCGGCTGACGTTGCCGAGAAGGCTCGTAATCTCGCAGGGCTCCTCCACCATCGTCGGATGGTGTTGCTTGCCGTAGGGATCGAAACAGCCTATTCGCGCGCTATCCACCGCTCCGAGACCGGTGACGGCGCCCAAATGGATGTTTTCCTTTTCGCAGACTTCCGTCACCGAGGCGATCACCTCGTCGCCCGGATCCAGGCGCAGCAACAGTTTTGAACCGTAGCGTTTGTACTTCATGGCGCGGGTCCTTTGCTTTTTATAAAAAGGACGTTGCAACGTCCGCCAAAAATTTAGCAACGAGCGCCGACGAAAGCGCGGTTTCAGCAACGCGCATCAATGACTCGCTTCGGGTTGCGCTTCGGCGCTCCGGCCTGGCGTGCGTACGCTGTTTCGCAACAGCCTTTCACGCGATGAGAACAGGTTAACTTCGAAAAGTAAACCGAGCGCAACATACCCTCATTGGCTGGCTTATGAAGCCCGTGAGCTTTTGTCAATCGGCAAGGAGAAATCGCCGACTGCAAAAAATACTAATGGCGCAAAGCACGGTCCTTCGGTTAGCGTACATGAAACCAAAAGCGAAACTTGCGAATCATGGGCATGAAAAAAATTATTCTGATCGTTGACGACGAACCTGCGAACATCGAGATCATGGTCGAGGCCCTGAAAAAGGACGGCTATGAACTTCTGGTCGCCGCGAACGGGCGGGAAGCCTTGGAGCTCGCGGGCAGACGGCTGAAGCCGGATCTGATTTTGCTGGACGTGATGATGCCGGGCATGGACGGCTTTGAAGTCTGCCGCCGGCTCAAGGAAGACCCGACCGTCCAGGACATTCCCGTCATTTTCGTGACGGCTCTCACGGATGCGGCGCGAGAAGCGCGGGGGTTGAAGCTGGGCGCCGTGGACTACATCTGCAAGCCGTGTTCGTTGGAAATTATGGCCGCCCGGGTGCGCACCCAGCTGGAGCTGCGCGAACACCAAACGGACCTGGAGCGGTTGGTGGCCGAGCGCACGGCGGAGCTCAAGGATCTCAACAAGCGGTTGATGGCCGAAGTGGAGGCGCGCAAGCTGGCGGAAATGGGGCTGGCCGAAGGCGAGCAACGCCTGCGCGAGGTTCTGGACAACTTGCCCGGGGTCGGCGTGTACCGGATGGATGAGCATGGTTCGGTTCTCTGGATGAATCAGGAGCTGATTCGGATGCTCGGTTATGAATCCAAGGCCATGGAGGAGTTCGAACCCGGCCTTTTGGAGTTGCCGCCCGATTTTGGTCTGGACCTTGCGGATACGGTCGGCCTGAGCCCGCGGGGCGGAGACGAACAGGCCCAGGACGTGAGAATTCGGTGTGGAGACGGTTGCTATCGGGTCTTCGCCTGCACCAACGTATCCCGTAGAGTGGGCATCCCCGGCTGGATCAACTGGGGGGTGGCCGTGGACGTCACGGGCCTCAAGGAGGTGGAGGAGGAGCTGCGCAAGGCCCATGGCCTTCTGGAGCAACGGGTGGCCGAGCGTACGCGGGAGTTGAGCCAGACCAATGAGATGCTGCAGCGGGAGGTCGGAGAGCGCCGCAAGGTGGAGCGGGCCCTGCAGCGGGAGAAGGAGTTCATCGACTCCGTGCTGGCGACGTCCCACGACGGCATCGCCGTGGTCACGCCGTCCGGCGAAACGCCGTTCGTCAGCCCGGGCATGGAGCGGCTTTTCGGCTATACCGCAAGCGAACTGAACGGGCTGGATTCCTGGATCAAGCTTTTGACCCCCGAGGGCGCGTCAAGCCACGAAGTCAAAAAAATGGTTTTCGACGCTCTCAACGTCTCCGGTCCCATGGAGCGTACATTCCGGTTTCGACACGGCTCTGGCGAAATGCGTTATTGCAGTCTGCACGTCAGCCGCATGCAAAACGGCCATCTGGTGGTCAACGGGCACGACGTGACGGAAATTCGGGCGGCTCAGGAGCGCATTCGCTACATGGCCCTGCACGATCCGCTCACCGGGCTGCCCAACCGCCAACTTTTCGCCGACCGCATCGAGCACGCCTTTCGCCTGGCCAAGCGCAACAACTCCATGCTGGGTCTGCTTTACGTGGATTTGGACCGGTTCAAGGCCATGAACGACACCCACGGCCACGCTTTTGGAGATGCAGTGCTGTGCGAAGCGGGGCGCTTGCTGTCCGCGAATTCACGCGAGTCGGACACCGTGGCCCGCATCGGCGGCGACGAGTTTGTGCTTTTGCTGCAAGACTTGGAGTCGTCCGATCAGGCTCTGCTCGTGGCGAAGCGGGTGGTGGAGGGCCTGAACCAGCCCGGCGGCGCCGGCTCCGTTTATCTTTTGGGGGCCAGCGTGGGGGTCGCCATCCATCCCCGGGACGGGGAAAGTCCCCAAACACTGCTGCAGGCCGCGGACCGCGCCATGTATCAGGCCAAAGGCATGGGAGGCAATTGTTACTGGCCGCTCAGCTGAGGCGGAGGATGTTTCTCCCCCGAGCCCCTTCTTCAAAAATTTTCATGATGTCGGTGTGTGAATCGACGCCATTGCTCCCCGGGCGCTTTTTTCGGCCTACGGATCGTTCTCCCGAAATCCTTCTTTCCACAGTCGCCGCAGGCGTTGGAGATTTTTCTTGTCCGCGTCCAGCAGCGTCTTCCCCTTGCCTTTGGGCGTTTCGATGATCATGGGCAGAGCCCGCAGGCTCGGGTGGGCCATGACGGCCCGGAATCCGGCCAGGCCTATGGCGCCCTCGCCGATGTGCTCGTGGCGGTCTCGGTTCGATCCCTTCGGATGCTTGGAGTCGTTGAGGTGCAGGAGCTTCAATCGGTCCAGCCCCACGGCGCCGTCCAGGGCCTTCAAGGTTCGGTCCAAGGCTGCGGCGTCCTCCAATCCGTAGCCTGCGGCGAGGGCGTGGCAGGTGTCCAGGCAAACGCCGATCCTGTCCTGATGGCGCGAACGCCCCATGATCCCGGCCAAGTCTTCGAAGTCCCCTCCGAGGAGGGTTCCCGCGCCTGCGGTGTTTTCCAGCAACATCATGACGGTGGCGTCTTCCGCCTTGTCCAGGGCGGCGTCGAGCCCGCTGGCGTAGCGCCGCACGCCTTCGTCGCGGCCGCCCTCCTTGAAGGCTCCGGGGTGGGTGACGATCCAGGGGACGCCGAGCCGGGCGGCGCGCTTGATTTCCGCCGCAGTGTGGAGGATGGAGCGCTCCCGTAGCTCCGGGTCCGGGGAGGCCAGGTTGGGCAGATAGCTGTCGTGGACCGCCACGGGGTAGGGGCCCCAGGCCTTCCAGGCCTCGGCGAAATCCCGGACGGTCGCCTCGTCCAGTTCCGGTTCGGCCCATTGCCGCTGGTTGCGGGTGAATATCTGGAGAGCGGTCCCGCCCACGCTTTGGATACGCTCCACGGCTTTGGCCAGCCCGCCGCTGACGGGCATGTGCGCGCCCAGGAGCAGTTTCGGGGTCACGCCGGGGTCGCCAGGCTCCGCCGGAACTCGGCCAAGTCCTGGAAGTAGGAGCCGCGGGCGAGGATCGTGTTGTGGCCGGCGTCGGGGATGACGGAGAGTTTTTTTGCGGCGCTGGGGCACGCTTCGAAAAGCGCCCGGCCGTTGTCCGGGGGGACCAGATCGTCGTCCTCTCCGTGAAGGATCAGCAGCGGGCCGGTCCACCGGGAGATTTTTTGGAGATTGCCGAAACCGTCGTCGGACGTGAGGCCGAGTTCACCCGGGTCCAGGCCGAGCCGGCGCAGCAGGAGGGCCTCGAAGGCGACGCCGCTTTCCACCACGAGTCCGGCCGCGTCGCCGGGCCTGGCCGAGGCCAATTCGATGGCGCTGGCGCCGCCCAGGGATCGGCCCATGACGGCGAGCGGGCCGTGAAAGCCCTGCTCGGGCAGCCAGGCCAGGGCTTTGTCCAGGATCAGGTGGGCGTCGCGCATCATGGCGGAGACCGTGGGCTCGCCGCGGGAGCGTCCGTAGCCTCGGTATTCGGCGATGAGCAGGCCGAAGCCTGATCGGGTGAACAGCCTGGCCGAGTCGTCGTAGTCGGCTGCGATCTCGCCGTTGCCGTGGAAGAACAGCAAAACGGGGTCCTGTTCGCGCCCCGGATGCAGCCGGCAGTGGAGCGTGGAGGCTTCCGGCCCGTCGAAGAACAGGTCCACGGCGCCGTCGGGCGCCGGGGAGTCGTCGCGCCAGGGATGGAACAGCGCCCTGAGGACGTCCGGGCGGTCGAGTTTGGCGTAGCGGTTCATGGAGCCGAGACCTCCGATGGCGCGCAGGCCCATGGGCCTAGTGTGGTGTCCGCGAAATGCATCTGCTTGCTTTCGCTCAGGATCGCTCTGCTGAAAAGCGCGGTTTTCAGCAGAGCTTACGCCGCTTATCGCGGCGCGTCGTCCCTTCGGGCCGCCGTCGTGTTGCGTCGATTATAGGTATATGGAATTGCCGGACGCGACTAACTTTGTTGTTGCGAACGCTCCACGCGGGCCCAAGTATCGCGTAGGGTGGCCGTGCGGTTGAATACGGGCGCCTCGGGCGTGGCGTCCTCCTTGTCCATGCAGAAATAGCCGATGCGCTCGAACTGCACCCGCGCTCCTGGCGGCAGGTCGCCCAAGGCGGGCTCCACGTAAGCCTGGATGGTGGTCAGGGACTCCGGATTGATGCAATCCATGAATGTTTTCCCCTCAGGGACATTCATGGGGTTTTCCTGGGTAAAGAGCCGGTCGTAGAGCCGGACTTCGGCCGTACGGGCGTGTTCGGCCGAGACCCAATGCAGGGCGCCTTTGACCTTGCGGCCGTCGGGGCTGGCTCCTCCCCGGCTTTCGGGATCGTATTCGCAGATGATCTCCACCACGTCGCCGGCTTCGTTTTTGACCACTTCCTTGCAGGTGACGTAGTACGCGTAGCGCAGCCGGACCTCCCGCCCCGGCGCCAGGCGGAACCATTTGCGCGGCGCTTCTTCGCGAAAGTCGTCTCGCTCCACGTAGAGGACCCGGGAGAAGGGGACCTTGCGGGAGCCCTCTTCCGGTTTTTCCGGATGGTTGGGAAATTCGAACGCCTCGGTCTGGCCTTCGGGATAGTTGGCGATGGTCAGTTTGATGGGGTTCAGGACGGCCATGTACCGGGGCGCGACGTCGTTGAGCCGCTCGCGCACGCAGTGTTCGAGCATGGCGTAGTCGACCATGTTGTCGGCTTTGGCCACGCCGATGCGCTCGCAGAAGTCGCGGATGGCCTCGGGCGGGTATCCCCTGCGGCGCAGGCCGCAGATGGTCGGCATGCGCGGGTCGTCCCATCCCGAAACGCAGCCCTCCTGCACCAGTTGGATGAGCCTGCGCTTGGACATGACCGTGTACGTCAAGTTCAGGCGGGCGAACTCGGTTTGCTGGGGGTGGTAGACTTCCAGGGCGTCCAGGACCCAATCGTAAAGCTCCCGGTTGTTTTCGAACTCCAGGGTGCAGAGGGAGTGGGTGACGCCTTCGATGGAGTCGGAGAGGCAGTGCGTGAAGTCGTACATGGGGTAGATGACCCAGGCGGTCCCTGTGCGGTGGTGCGCGGTGCGGCGGATGCGGTACAGGGTGGGGTCGCGCATGAGCACGTTGGGCGAGGCCATGTCGATTTTGGCCCGAAGCACGCAGGCGCCGTCCTCGAACTCCCCGGCGCGCATGCGGCGGAACAGGTCGAGGTTCTCCTCCACGGAGCGCTCCCGGTAGGGGCTGTTCTCGCCGGGCTCGGTGAGGGTTCCGCGGCTTGCGCGAATCGCCTCCGCGCTCTGGCTGTCTACGTAGGCCAGGCCTCTCATGACGAGTGCTTCGGCGTATTGGTAAAGCTTCTCGAAATAATCCGAGGCGTAGTAACGGCGCTTGCCCCAGTCGAAGCCCAGCCAGTGCACGTCTTCCTGAATGGAGTCGACGTACTCCACGTCTTCCTTCGTGGGGTTGGTGTCGTCGAAGCGCAGGTTGCAATGGCCTTTGAATTCCTGGGCGATGCCGAAGTTGAGGCAGATGGACTTGGCGTGCCCGATGTGCAGATAGCCGTTGGGCTCCGGCGGAAAGCGGGTCACGACTCTGCCGCCCCATTTGCCGGAGAGGACGTCTTCGGCCACGATGGCGCGGATGAAATTGGAACGCTTGGCGTCGGTTGCTTCCTGCGGCTGCTTGGAGCTCATGGCTTGTTGTCCTGTGGATCGTTGCGAATGGTTGGCGCTTGCGCGCATCAAAAAGTAATCCTGGAAAATACGAAAACTTCGCCGCCCGGTCAAATATGCGCCGGCCGCAAGGTCACTCGCCTGCGTGCGATGCAATGGAGAACGCGGGCGGCGTCTCCATGTGCTTTTTCACCGCGCACCCCATGACCGCTCGCTCCAGGCTGCGGATTTGTTTTTCCGGAAAATCCGGGGGCAGGCTCATTTCGAACGTGATGCGCTCCACGCGCCGCCCCGCGGCGTCGCTTTCGCAGTGCAAGCGAAGCGTCAGGCCCTTGGTCGGAAGGGATTTGCGCTCGCAGTAGCTCATGGCGTAAGCCCCGGCGCAGGCGCCGATGGAGGCGAGGAACGTCTCGAACGGCCTGGGCGCGCAGTCCTGGCCGCCGTTGTGCTTTTTTTGGTCCGTGGGCACGACGTGGCCGTTGATTTTGGCGTCCACGCGTTTGCCGCCGGGAAAATTCACCTCGACCAGCGTTGGTTGTTCCGTTTGATTCGTTTGCATGGGGGGCTTTCTACCAGCAGCCGGCGCGAGCCACAAGGTGCGCCGCCGATTTGCGCCGCCGGGATTATCATTGCGGAACATGTTGGTTTAGGCCATGTATAGGTTATGAATAAAAATATCGCGAATTGGTTCTGGCCTCCCTGGTTTATTTTTGCGGGCCTGCTGGCGGGAGTGGCCCTCGCCCTGCTGGATGCGGCCGTCCGGTCGTATTTTTACTGGGAGCTTTTTTTGTACGAACTGCGCCATCCGATTCCGGATGAATTTTTCAAGCGCTTGGCGATGGTCGCTTTCTGTCTGGCTCTTGGTTTTTTTGTGCAGCGGATCATGAATAGTCGGCGGGTGTTGGCCGAAGAGCTGGAGGAAGCCAATGAAAAGCTCGAGGAGCGTATCGAGGAGCGCACCCGGGAGCTGGTCCGCAAAAGCGAGGATTTGGCGACGTTCCGGCAGGCCATGAACATGTCCGAGGACGCCATATTTCTGTTGGATGGGCTCCAGGAGCGTTTGGTGGACGTCAATGACGCGGCCTGCAGGCATTTCGGTTATAACCGCGAGGAACTGTTCGCCTTGAGTCCTCGGGAATTCGTCACGGAGGAGGGTTATCCTGCGGCGCAAAAGGTGTTTGAAGATGTCGTCTCGGGGCGGGTCGACGTGGGCCGGATCGACGTGCCGCATATCCGCAAGGACGGGACGGTTTTTCCCATGGAGATGCACTTTAACTCCATGACTCGGCGGGGGCGGCTTCTGGTCATCGCCGTGGGCCGGGACGTGAGCGAGCGGCGAGCCTACCAGCGGCGGCTCGAGGAAGAGCGCGAGCTTCTGGAGACGCTTTTGAACGGGCTCAAGGCCGCGTTCTTGATTCTGGATCGAAACACGGGCGCCATCGAGGAGATGAACGCCGTGGCCGAGGAACTGATGGGCTTTTCCCTCGAAAAAATCAAAGGACTTCCCTGCGACCAGATTTTCCGGATGTTGGAGGTCGGCCCCAGGCACATATCCAGTTGTCCCGAGGGAGAGAAGGAGCCGGCGCCTTACGAGGAAGGCCAACTCACCCGCCTGGACGGCAAGGTGACGCCGGTCTCCAAAAGCGTGTTTCCCGTGCGCTGGGGCGGCCGGGACTGCTGGGCCCAGGTTTTTTTCGACATCTCCGAGCGCCAGGCGCTGGAGCGGCAACTCTCCGTGGCTCAGAAAATGGAGTCCATCGGCCAGCTCGCCGCGGGCATCGCCCACGAGATCAACACGCCCACCCAGTATGTCGGAGACCTTGTGCGCTTTCTTCAGGACGCCTGCACGGACATGCGGGAGATGATCCGCAAGCTCGAAGAGCGGATGGCCAAGGGCGGAGCGGGCGAGGAGTTTGTCGAGTTCTACCAGGAGCAGGCCGAGGCTTTCGACTTGGATTTTCTGGACGAGGAAACGCCCAAAGCTTTGTCCATGGCCCAGGAAGGCGTGGAGCGCATCACGCGCATCGTTCAGGCCATGAAAAAATTTTCGCATCCCGGGGCGGAGGAGAAACGGGCCGTGGACATCAACGCGGCCCTGGACAATACGGCCACCGTGGCCAAAAACGAGTGGAAGTACGTGGCCGAGATGACGTTCGATCTGGACCCGGACCTGCCCCCCGTGCCGTGCCTGCCCGGAGACATGAACCAGGTGTTTCTCAATCTGCTGGTCAACGGCGCCCACGCCATCGGGGAAAAAGTCAAGAACTCCCACGAAAAAGGGATGCTCAAGATTTCCTCCAGGGTCGACGGCGACTGGGCCGAGGTGCGCATCGGGGACAGCGGCACCGGCATCCCGGAGGAGAACCGGCATAAGATTTTCGATCCATTTTTCACCACCAAGGAGGTGGGCAAGGGCACGGGACAGGGATTGTCCATCGCCTACAACATCGTGGACAAGCACGGGGGGACCATCAGCTTCGAGTCGGAGGAAGGCGTTGGAACCACGTTCATCATCCGCCTGCCCCTTCATCCGCCCGATATGGAAAACTCCGAGGAGGCGTCGTGACCAAGCTTTCGATTTTGTTCGTGGATGACGAGCCCAACGTGCTGCATGGGTTGCGCCTGATGCTTCGCTCCAAGCGCAAGGAGTGGAGCATGTCCTTCGTGGGCGGAGGGGAGCAGGCCCTCGCGGCCATGGAGGAAAAGGCCTACGATGTGGTGGTGGCCGACATGCGCATGCCCGGCATGGACGGCGTGGCCCTGCTCGAGGAGGTTCGTGATCGCTGGCCGTGCGCTCTGCGTATCATCCTTTCGGGCCATTCGGAATACAAGGACATTTTACAATCCATACGGCCGGCGCATCAATTTCTGACCAAGCCGTGCACGCCCGAGGACCTGTCCGGAGCCATCGATCGGGCGAACTGGCTTCAGGCGGCCGGCCTGAATGAGGGCTTGCGCCGCGTCGTCACGTCCATCGACTCGCTTCCTTCCCTGCCGGACGTCTATTTCGAACTTCGGGAGGAGTTGAGCCTGGAAACGCCGTCCATGCACCGGGTCGGCGAGATCATTTCCAGGGACCTGGGCGTGAGCGCCTCTTTGCTCAAACTGGTCAACTCCTCGTTTTTCGGCCTGCCGGTGCGGGTGTCGAGTCCGGCCCAGGCCGTGAACCTTTTGGGCATGGACACGGTGAGCTATCTGGTGGTGACGCTGCGCCTGTTTTCCGCCTTCGATCGGCCGGAGCGACTGGCCGGTTTGCGCTCCAGCCTTTGGGACCACTCCTTCGCCACGGCCGGTTTGGCTCGGGTGATCGCCCACCTGGAGCACGCCGACCAGAGCGTTTCGGGCGATTGCTTTATCGCGGGGCTGGTGCACGACGTCGGCCGGTTGATCGTGGCCGCCCATTTGAAGAAGGAGCATGAGCAGATCATGGAGCGTCTCCAGGCGGGAGAGGATTTGCTGAAGGCGGAGCAGGCCGTTCTGGGAACCACGCACGCCGAGGTGGGGGCCTATTTGTTGGCGTTGTGGAGTTTGCCTGAGCGGGTGGTGGAGGCCGTGCACAACCATCATGTCCCCTCCCGGAGCAAGGACTCCGGATTCACGCCGCTCACCGCCACGCACGTGGCCAACGTCCTGGAGCAGACGCCTATTCCGCAGGAGGGAGATCCGGACGTGTCCAATCCGGAGATGGGCTTGGATATGGAGTATTTGCACCGCATTCACTTGGATCAGCGTCTGCCTGTGTGGCGCTGCGTTTGCATGGAAAAGAAGATCGAGGCGGAGGAAGGCGATGTCGAAGGGTAAGATTCTGTTCGTGGACGACGAGGAAAACATTCTGCAGAGCATGCGGCTCAACTTGCGCAAGCGATATCTGGTGGCCACGGCCCTTGGCCCGATGGAGGGAATCCAGGCCATCCAGGAGAAGGGGCCGTTCGAAGTCGTGGTCTCGGACTACAAGATGCCGGAGATGAACGGCATCGAGTTTTTGACTAGAGTCAAGGAGACGCATCCGGACACGGTGCGCATCATGTTGACGGGGCAGGCGGATCTGGACGCATCCATCAAGGCGGTGAACGACGGGGCGGTTTTTCGTTTCCTGACCAAGCCTTGCCCCTTGGAGACGCTGACGCCGGCGCTGGACGCCGGGCTTGAACAGTATCGCCTGATCACGGCCGAGCGGGATCTGTTGCGGGGAACGCTGCGCGGCAGCGTGCGCGTGCTCACCGACGTGTTGTCGCTGGTCAATCCCGAGGCCTTCGGGCGCAGCGAGCGCATCCAGCGCCTGATGACCGGCGTGGCGAAAAAGCGCGGGTTGCCGAATATCTGGAAATACGAGCTGGCGGGGATGCTTTCGCAGCTTGGCTGCGTTTCCGTCACCGAGGAGGTGCTTCGCAAGGTGTACACGGGCCAGCCGCTGAGCCAGGAAGAGAAGCAGATATATGGCATGCATCCTTCCGTTGCGGCCAGCCTCATTTCCAACATCCCGCGGCTGGAGGACGTGGCCGATATGATTTTGCACCAGATCGACACGTTCGACGCGGCGCCTTCGGTTCCGGAGGGCGCTCGGATGCTCAAGCTCATCACCGATTACGACGAATTGACCCAGGCCGGAGGCGTCAAGCACGAGGTGATGGCCGAGTTGAAGCGGCGTACGGGCTACTACGATCCGTCCATCCTGGAGTCTTTCGAATACGTGGTGTTCCAGGAAGAGGGCTATCTCCCACGGAGCTTGGGCTTGAAGGAGTTGAAGATGGGCATGATCCTGGCCGCGGACGTCAAGACCAAGACCGGCAAGCTGCTGATGGTGGAAGGGGCTGAAATCACGGAGGCCACGTTGAGCCGGCTGCGGACTTTCGAGTCGTCCTTCGGCGTACAGCAACCCATTCACGTGAAAGTCCCGTTGCCCAAGTAGGACCGCGGCCTGGCGAAGCCTTGGCCTCTTGGCCGGCCGGGGCGGCAAAGCGCGATCCTCCTCGGCCATAACGCGCGAAAGAGCGATCCGGCAAAAAATTACTGAAATTTCAGCCCTCAGCTTGCTTTGTTTCTCCCCCGGGGCTACTATAATAAAACTGCAAAGTTTGGCGCAGGGACTTTTCCCTGCGTATCAGCAACGGACGACTCGAGGAGCCCGATGTGATGTATTCGGTTATCGAGAAACGTAACATATTGGAACTCAAAGACTTTTATGGACTGATGGCGGAAACTCGGGAGGTGCGCCGGGGAGTGGTCCAACGGATGTGGGACGGCGCGGCGGCCGACCCGGAATCCATCGACTCTCTGCGCAACGCCCTGGCCAGCCTGGAGTCCATTCCGATGGAGAACGGGAGTCGGACGCTCCTTTTGGAGGGGCGCCCCGTAGCGGCGGATCTGGGCTACGAGATCGGCGAGCTGCAAAAGGACATCCATTTTCTGGCCCACGGCGAGGACGCCCTGATGGCCCTGCTGGCTGCAATCCATCCGGATTTCGAGAGCCAGGTCGAGCGGGCCATGGAGATCGTCGCAGGCCGCGTCTACAACGTCTTTGCGACCGACCGCGACGGCACGGTGAACAACTATTGCGCCCGTTACCGGACCTCGGTGCAGTCGGCGTACAACGCGCTGCTGCTGGCCAGGTTCGCCAAGCGCAAGACCCGGACTTCCGTGGTCCTCACTTCGGCCCCCCTGGCCGAACCCGGCATCCTGGACATTTCCGTCACGCCGGACGGAACCATGGTCTACGCCGCCTCCAAGGGGCGAGAATGCGTCGACTTGCGCGGGGTCCGCCATCACCTGCCCATCGATTCGGCCGAGCGGCGGACGCTGGACGAACTCAATGCGCGCCTGGACGGCCTGCTGAAAAAGCCTGCTTATCGGAAGTTCGCCTTGATCGGTTCGGGGCTGCAGTTCAAGTTCGGCCAGACCACCGTGGCCCGGCAGGACATCGCCAACTCCGTGGACCGCGAGGAGTCCTACGCCATGCTGCGCACGGTGCAGCGTCTGGTGCGGGAGATCGATCCCGAGGGCGCGCGGCTGGTCATCGAGGACACGGGGCTGGATATAGAGATGATGCTCACCGTGGACGACGCCGAGGGCGGACTCAAGGATTTCGACAAGGGCGACGGCGTCGCGGCCGTGGCGAGCCAATTGGACCTGGATTTGTCGCAGGGGCCTCAGCTCGTGTGCGGAGACACCCATTCGGACGTTCCCATGCTGCTGCGAGTGGCGGAACAGTGCCCGGACACCCGGGCCGTTTTCGTGACCCGCGACAAGGCGTTGGCCGCAAAGGTCGCCAAGGCGCGCGCCAAGAGCGTTGTCGTCGAGGAGCCGGACGCGCTGGTGGCGGCTTTGGGCCGGGCCGCGGGAGCGGATTGATAAGGAACAGCTTACAAGAAGGAGACGTGGGCATGGCGCAGTTGAGAGGCGTTGTTTTCGATCTGGACGGGGTGGTCACCGATACGGCCAGACTGCATCAAGACGCCTGGGAGTCCATGTTCAACGAATTTTTGAAAAAATGGTCCGAGCGCGAGGGGAAGCCCTACGTCCCTTTTGATCCGGATAAGGACTATCACGCCTATGTGGACGGGAAGCCCCGCTTCGAGGGGGTCAAAAGCTTTTTGGAGTCGCGGGGAATCGAGCTGCCCATGGGGAGCGAAGACGATCCCGTGGACGCCTGGACCGTTTGCGGATTGGGAAACAGGAAAAACGAAGCCTTCCAGCGGGTCCTGAAAAACAACGGACCCGAGCGTTACGAAACATCCATAACGTTCATAAAAAATTTGCGGGCCGCCGGGCTCAAGACGGGCGTGGCCTCCTCCAGCCGCAACTGCGCCGCGGTTCTGGAAATGGCCGGGATTTCGGATTTGTTCGACGCCCAGGTGGACGGAGTCGTGTCCAAGCAACTGGGCCTGGCCGGCAAGCCCGAGCCTGATATCTTCATCCGGGCGGCCAAGGAGATGGGATTTTCCCCCGACTGCGGGGTGGTGGTGGAGGACGCAATTTCCGGCGTTCAGGCGGGAGCCGACGGCGGATTCGGCTTGACGATCGGCGTCGCCCGCAGCGTGGCCCCCGATCTTCTGCGCGAGGCCGGCGCCGACGTGGTGGTCCGGGACCTTGAAGAAATCAGCCTGGATGCCTTGAAACGCAAATTCGAGGAAAAGGCCGCGGCCTGATACGCGGCGTAGACGGTACGCGATGCGCTGAAGCAGATAGTGATGGGAGCAAAATGTGTTGAATATTTTGCTCCCATCATCGCCACGCGAGAGCGGGGCGCGCCAGTGAAGACAAGCGGGAATTCATTTCCCGAGCAGGCGGAACCGAGCGTCAGCAAAATTTGTCAGAAATTTTGCGCTCCGATGAATCATTCCAAGGGAGCCGGACCATGCTCAAAGCCGAGTTGAAAGGCGTCATCTTCGATATGGACGGGGTCATTGCGGATACGGTCAAGTTGCACCGCCAGGCCTGGGAGGAAATGTTCAACGAATACCTGAAGGCGCGCTCCGAGCAGGAGAAAGAGCCCTTCAACCCGTTTGATCCGTTTGGAGATTTTCAGCAGTACATGGATGGAAAACCCCGTTTCGAAGGGGTGATGAGCTTCCTCAAGTCGCGCGGGGTGCAGCTTCCTCACGGGGCGGAGGACGATCCTCCGGACGCCGAGACCATTTGCGGGCTGGGCAACAAGAAGAATGAAATTTTTTTGAAAAAGCTCAGAGATCAGGGACCGGAAGTCTATGACGCCGCCGTCTGCTTCGTGAAAAGCCTCAAGGCGGGGGGCGTCCGGGTGGGAGTGACCTCTTCCAGCCGCAATTGCAAGCTGGTGCTGGAAATGGCCGGCCTGGACGACTTGTTCGAAACCCGCGTGGACGGCCAGACGGCCAGGCAAGCCGGACTGGCTGCGAAACCCGAGCCGGACATCTTTGTCCGCGCGGCGCAGGCGTTGGGGCTTCGGCCGGGCGAGTGCGTGGTGGTGGACGACTCCATCTCCGGCGTCCAGGCGGGCGCCAAAGGCAATTTCGCTCTGGTCATCGGCCTCGCCCGAAGCGAGGATGGGCGCCTGCTCCAGCGCTTCGGCGCGGATATGGTCGTCAGCGACCTGAACGAACTCAGCGTCGCCGATTTTCGTTTGTGGTTCGAGGAGGGCCTGGAGCGGGCCAACTGGCGCCTCGACTATCATGGATTCGACCCCGGCGACGAAAAGCTTCGGGAGACCCTGACCACCGTGGGCAACGGCTATCTGGGCGTGCGCGGCTGTTTTGAAGGGGAGTCCGCCGGATTTTCGTTTTATCCGGGAACCTACATCGCCGGCGTCTACAACAAGGCGCCCAGCGACGTGCACGGCCGAGCCATTTACAACAACGACTTCGTGAATTGCCCCAATTGGCTGTCCGTGGAGTTCCGTATCGGGGCCGGGCCGTACCAGAGCCCGCTTTCCATGGACCTGCTGCATTACGCCGAATCCCTGGACATGCGCACGGCCACGCTTTGCCGGTCCCTGGTTTGCCGAGACAAGCTCGGCCGCATCACCCGGATCATGTCCCGAAGGTTCGCCAGCATGGAGAACCCCCACCTGTGCGCGCTGGAGTACTCTCTGACGCCGGTCAATTACACGGCCCGCATGACGATTCGCTCCTCCCTGGACGGCAATGTGGAGAACCAGGGCGTGGCCCGGTATCGCGAGCTGACCTCCAAGCATCTGGACTTTCTGTCCGCCTCCCAGGAGAACGGCAGCATCCTGCTGCGGACCGTGACCTCCAATTCCCGCTATGAAATCGTCATGCGCGCCGGCCACCGGCTCAAGGAGGACGGCAGGTCCTTGGAGTTCGAGCGTTTTTACGAACGCGACGAGGCCAAGGTCAGCGAAGTGTTCACCTTCGAGGCCGCGGAGAACATGACGTACACGCTGGAGAAGCTCGTCGCCGTGCACACGTCCAAGGACGAGGACGACAGCGACCCCGTGGCCGCTTCGGACCGCAGCCTGGGCAAGGCCAAGACCTTTCAATCCTCCTGGACGCCGCACAAACGCGCCTGGAAGTCATTGTGGAAGCGGGCGGACATCCGAGTGGAGGGCGATCGCTTCGTGCAGCGCACCCTGCGGCTGCACATCTACCATCTGCTGGTCACGGCCTCGCCCCACAACACCATGTTCGACGTCGGCATGCCGGCCAGAGGCTTGCACGGGGAGGCTTACCGCGGGCACATTTTTTGGGACGAGCTTTACATTCTCCCTTTCTACCTCTTGCATTTTCCGGCCATCGCCAAGGCGCTGCTCATGTACCGCTACCGCCGGCTCGGGCCCGCCCGGGAGTACGCCAGGCAAAACGGCTACGAAGGCGCCATGTACCCGTGGCAGACCGCGGACGACGGCTATGAGGACACCCAGGAGCTGCATTACAATCCCGCCAGCGAGAACTGGGGCCCGGATTTGAGCCGGCGGCAGCGCCATGTGTCCATCGCGGTTTTTTACAACACCTGGAAATACGTCTCCTGCGCCGGGGACCACAAGTTCTTGCAGGAGGCCGGCGCGGAGATGATGCTGGAGATCGCCCGGTTCTGGGCCAGTATCGCCGAGTTCGACCCCACGGACGGGAGGTTCCACATCTCCGGAGTGATGGGGCCGGACGAATTCCACGAGGCCCTGCCGGACTCGGACGAGCCCGGGCTCAAGGACAACGCCTACACCAACATCATGGTCGCCTGGCTCATGGAGCGGGCCCTCGATTTACTCCAGTCCATGCCGGAGCGGGCCTTGGATCCCCTCCGGTCCAAAATCGGACTCAAGGCCGAGGAGATCGAGAAGTGGCGCGCCATGGCCTTGGGCATGAACGTCATCATCAACGAGGACAAGGTGATCAGCCAGTTCGACGGCTACATGGACCTGAAAGAGCTGGACTGGGATGGGTACCGCAAACGCTACTACCGCATCAACCGCATGGACCGCATCCTCAAGGCCGAGGGCGATTCGCCGGACCGCTACAAGGTCGCCAAGCAGGCCGACGTGCTCATGACTTTCTACGTATTGTCGCCGGATGAAGTCTGTCGGATTCTCGAAAAGCTGGGCTACGAACCGGGCGACCCGATCGAGCTGCTGAAGATCAACTACGATTATTACGAAAAGCGCACCAGCCACGGCTCGACCTTGAGCAAGATCGTCCACGCCATCGTGGCTTCCTACCTGCCGGAAGTCCCGGCCTGGAGTTGGTTCATGGAGGCCATGGAGAGCGACATCTACGACACCCAGGGCGGGACCACCATCGAGGGCGTTCACACCGGGGTCATGGCCGGAACCATCGATTTGGTGCTGCGCTACTTTGCGGGCGTGGACCTGTGCGGCTCCGTCCTGCGGGTGGCGCCTGCGCTGCCGGACGTCTGGAAGGGGCTGTCCTTCGAATTGATGCGCGGCCGCCTGCGCTTCGACCTTGTGGAAAGCAAGGACGGGGTGCGCGTGAGGGCGCACGGCAACGGCGACAGGCCCAAAAAAGCGGTGGTCAACGGCAAAAAGCTGGAGCTTGAGCCGGGTCGGGAGGTTTTTGTCCCGGTCGCAGCCGGTTGAAGACGCCGCCTCTGCTTCATTGCTGCGAAGACGCCGAATCCTTGCGCGGCGGATGGCCGCCTCGACGCTGGCCTTTGCTCGCCGCGCCATCTCCGATTTTTGGGGCGCTCGCCGGAGAGGGCTTGCTCCGACTTTGCGGGTCAGGAGCGCGCTTCCCGCTCCAGCCAGGCGAGCCGCAGGCCGTCCAGCATCAAGTCCGGTTTGACCACGTCCAGCACGGCGCAGACCTGGGCGATGCGGCCCGCCAGCCCGCCTGTGGCCACAACGGCCGCCGACCCGCCCATGGCCTCTCGCAGCCGCCCCACGAGTCCTTCGGCCATGGCCGCGAATCCGTGGATCAACCCCTGGTTCAGGCTGGCTTTGGTGGAGCGCCCGACCTGCAGCCCGCCCGGCTCCAGGCGCAGATCGATTTGCGGCAGTTTGGCCGTAGAGCTGGCCAGGGCCCTGGCCGAACTCATCACCCCGGGGCAGATGAGCCCTCCCAGATAGGCGTCGCCCTGGACGCAGTCGAAGGTGGTGGCCGTGCCGAAGTCGATGACGATGATCCGCTCGTCGTCCAGGAGACGGCGGGCGGCGAAGGCCGCCGTCAGCCGGTCCGCGCCGACCTCCTGAGGCCGCTCGTAACGGTTCTCGATGTCCAGGCCGATGTCCGCCGGGACGAATAAGGCCCGGCGCCCGAAGTAGCGCTGTGCGGCGTCGGAAATGATGGGGTTTAAGGGCGGGGAGACGCTGGAGACCGCCACGGCCTCCACGTCGGCCGGGGCGAGGTCTTGAAAACGGCAGAGGTCCATCAGCTTGAGGCCCAGCGAGTCCGAGGTTTCCCGCGGGTCCGTGGGCAGCGTGAAAGATGCGGCCAATCCGTCTTCCCGGGCCAATCCGATCTTGACTCCGGTGTTTCCTACGTCCAATAGTAAAAGGCGGTGGTCGGACATATGAGCCTCGCGGGCGCCGTCAGAGTAATTTTATGTTGCAGCAATCCATAAGACGGAGAGGCGCCCTGGTCCGACTTACGGGTCCCTCCCCATAAAAAGTTTTGGGGAAAGGGGATGGGGCCGGGGGAAGCCATTTTTTTTAAAATGGGCTTCCCCCTTCCCCCGGTTCTTCTCAAGCGAAAGCTGCGCTAGAGTATCAAGTCGCGGATAAACCGCAAGTTCAAGGAGGGTCTATGGACCCGGCTGCACTGATTCCCGTGGTGGATCCCCTCCCGGCGCCTTGGGGGTGGTTCGAGGCGCTACTCCTTGCGACGTTCGTCGCGCATCTGCTGTTCATGAACGTGGTGGTCGGCGCGACGGCCATCACGTTGGCGCGCATTCTGCGCGGCGCCCAGGGGGAGCTGGACCACTGCGCGGCCTGCAAGTTGCCGGGCGCTCTGGCCCTGACCGTCAACCTGGGGGTGCCGCCGCTGTTGTTCCTCCAGGTCCTGTACGGCGTATTTCTCTACACCAGCTCCGTGCTTATGGCCGTTTGGTGGCTCTCCATCATGGTCCTGGTCATGTTGGCCTACTACGGCCTGTACCTGCACGACTTCCGTTTTCCGAAAAACGGCAGAGGCCGGCCCGCCGTGTTGGGCGTCGCGCTGCTTTTGCTGCTCGCCACGGCGTTCATCCTGGTGAACCACATGACCATGATGCTCGATCCGGCGCGCTGGCTTCCCTATTTCGACAACCAGCAGGGGACGCTGCTCAACTGGGGCGAACCCATGTTGATCCCGCGTTACCTGCACTTCATGACCGGGGCCGTGGCCGTGGGCGGGCTGTTTTTGGCTTTGCTGGGTGAAATCCGGCGCCGCCGGGGGGAGCCGTCCGGGGAGGCCGAGGT
>JASGMV010000073.1 GCA_030156255.1 Desulfovibrionales bacterium | reverse complement strand
GTTCGGGGTGAACTCTACCCCTGCAAACCTGACATCTTCGAAGCGACATATTCTCCGTATGATGGAGACTGACGATGCGCTGGACGACTGAGCCGCCGACGGAGCCGGGGTGGTACTGGATGCGCACGCCCCAGGGGCAAATAGGCTGCCATCTCGTTCTCTCTATTGGGAATCGCATGGCCATCGTGGATTCCTGGGGGCTGGTCTGCACTGATGGACTCGAATGCGAATGGTCCGGCCCCATCCCGGAGCCGGAGGAGGAGTGAATATGCCCTGTGTTTACATTGAAGGCGCGTGGTGGTGTGGACCGGGCATGAGTCACAATGATGTGTGCTCTGTACCCGGTTGCGATCACGAGGCCACGCGTCTCTGCGATTGGCCCATAGGAGAGGGGAAAACATGTGATATGCCGCTCTGCGCTGACCACGCTTACCACGTCGACGACGAATATGACCTTTGCCCTATCCATGCTGCGCAATATCGCCCTGTCAGGCGTTTTGACGCCAAGGCGCGCAAACTGAAGGT
Source organism: Desulfovibrionales bacterium (assembly GCA_030156255.1). Lineage (GTDB taxonomy): Bacteria > Desulfobacterota > Desulfovibrionia > Desulfovibrionales > Desulfovibrionaceae > JASGMV01. The sequence continues at coordinate 15,870 of JASGMV010000073.1, read as the reverse complement.
TGTGAAGTGACTGAACTGGCGCTGACCGCCTACCTTACTCGCAAAGAGGCGGCCGATTATTTGCGCTACAGCCTGACAACCTTTGACAGGCATGTCAGGGCATTCAAGATTCCTCGCTATGGTCCAGGTCGGAATCGATTCTATCGAGAAGACCTCGATAAATTCATGAATAATCCTCAATGCTTCAAAGCAGAACGTCGCGTCAAACAACGCAGGCAGGGCTGGACTCCCGTCGTCATTTAAGGCTATCCCGGCCTCATGGCCGTCTACCGAACAAAAAAGGGCGTCTGGTTCGTTCAATACCGTGAACCGGGCCGCAAATCTCCCGTCAAGGAATATTTCGGCGTAGGGCCATCCGGAGAACAGGACGCGCGAGAGCGTGATGCTGAAATCGGTTATTTGCGAGCGTTGGGGAAAGAGGTCCGGACGCCCGAAAAAATTCGTTTGGACGTCCTGGCGCAGGAGTATCTGCGAGACGCCAAGGCAAGAGGGCGGGGTGAAAAATGGTTAAAAGAATGGTCCAATATTCTCAACAAAAGGATACTTCCAACACTTTGTCGCAAGCCGATTGAAGACCTTGCATGGTCTGACGTTCTCACTATGCTTGAGGCCGGATGGCCAACGGCCAAGCCTACCACAAAAAATAGATACCTTGGTTATCTAAAGGCCGTCTTCCAGTACGGTGTGAAAAAACGGCTCATATCCCGCCACCCTTTGGAAGATTGGGTAAAACCCACGGAGCGGAAGAAGTCTTTTGCGCTGACCGTTGCCGACTTGAAAAAAATTATCTCATGTGCTGAACCACATGTCGCATGGGCAATGGAGGTCGCGTACGAGACGGGCGCCCGGCCTGGAGAAACAGAGCTACTCGCCCTACGGTGGGGGGATGTCCGGTGGAGTGAGTGCGCCGTTCATATTCCTGGCAGCAAAACAGCCACGTCGGACAGGGTAGTCCCGGTCTCCCCAGAGTTTTTAGGACGGCTGCGAGAGAGGGCAGGGGGGGCGACAGAGCATATTGTTCAATACGGCGGCCACCCTATACGCAAGCTAAGGCGTGGCCCGCAGACAGCAGCTAAACGAGCCGAAATTACCTACCCGTTTGTCATGTACGATATTCGCCACCTGTATGCCACGGAGATGCTTCGCAACGGGGCGGACCTTGCTGCGGTGTCCATGCTTTTGGGGCACTCGGATATCGAGACCACCCAGCGTCGTTATTATCACCTCCTGGCAGGCGAACAGCGCCGAGCCGTGGGCATGTTGCCCGATCTTCGCAAGTCTGTGACGCGGGGAAAAGTGGTCTCACTCAAGGTAGGTACAAAGGTAGGTACAAATGGCGAAAAATGACCACATTTTGTACCTACCAATAATAATAAAGTTAGTTGTTCAAGTATGTTAATGCAAGACCCCCTGCCTTGGGCGCAGGGGGCCGCGTGTTCAAATCACGCCGCCCCGACCATTATATCTGCTTTTCCTTATTTCCATCGTGCAAGACGCTTCCCTGCGGAAGGCGTCCGCAGACTTCTGAAGCGGGCCTTCCGGGCTTGTCCCGCGGAGCGCTTTGATTGTTTGCGTCAAGGCAAGGAGACGCTCCCATGGTGTTGCTGTTCGACCAGACGAAGACTCTGGAAAAATCCATCGGCGAAGAGGCCACGCGCGCGATTCTGGACCTGATCGAAAGCAAGACCCAACAGGAGCTGGCGACGAAGAGGGATGTGGCCGAGGTCCGTCTGGAAATAGAAAAGGTCCGGGCGGAGATGGCCGAGACCAAAGCCAGCCTCATCAAGTGGATGACCGGCGTCGCCTTGACGCAGGTTGTCATCATCGCGGCCCTGGTCAAACCGCTGTAAGGCTTGGCGAGCGTCTTCCGCCACATCGTCCCACGTAATTAACGAGCCTTGGCTTTTACCTTCATTCCGGCTAGCCTCCGACCTTGTCGAAAGTCACCAGCAGGAGTTCCCATTGCCGGAAGACCAGCAGATCGTGCAGCATATCGCCCGAGTGGCGACCGCCCGCTTCACCTCCGATAACGCCTCCCGCCGGGAGGCGTTGCGGGAGTATCTGGCCGCGGCTCGGCCCGATGTGGACCCGGACACGGCCGAGGCTCTGGCGGCCCACGCTCCGGCCCTGCTCCCGAGCCTTTACACCCGCTGGGCGCGGATGTTCGCCTCCCGCATGTTCGAAACGGTTCCCCGCGAACAGATCGAGACGCTCTGCGATGGTTCGGAAGACAACGACGCAGCCCTGAGTCTGGCGTTCATCATGTTCCTCGAATCCGCCCGCATGGAGCGGCAAATAGCCGAGGACCTGAGTTGTCTGGATGCGCTGGCCGGAGGCCGCGGCGCCGGCGCCGCGGCCGAATTCGTTTTGGCCCAGCGCGAGGCCGCCGCCAAGGACCGGGACCGCAACCAGCGGCGCAAGGCCGCAGCCTACAAGGCCCGCCGTCAATCCTGACCCTTCCGTCGCTTCTGGTTGGGAAAAGTCGTTGACACCGCAAGAGAGTGCGGTTACATATTTTTGTGACCGACGGTCATTTTTCGACCTTCGGTCATTTTTTTGAGCCTGATCTCGTCCAAAGGAGATCCCCGTGGCCACCAAGCAGCAGATCAAGTCGCAGCAGACAATGGATGAACTCATGGCCTCGGCTTTGGAGCTGTTCGAGGCCAAAGGCTACCAGGACGCTTCGGTGGCCGATATCACCAGGAAGGCGGGGTACGCCAAAGGGAGTTTCTATCGCTGCTGGTCGAGCAAGGATGAGCTGTTTCTGCAGATACTGGAGAAGAAGCTCGGCCAATACCGCCAGGCGAGGGACGAGCGCATCAAGTCGGCCGATAGCCTGGAGCAGGCCCTGCGGATCATTTGGGACTTTCTGGAGTCCATGGTCGTGGACCGTAATTGGGCCAAGATTTTTTTGGAGTTCACGGTGCACGCCGCCAGGGACAAGAACCTGCGGGGGCAGCTGGCCAAAAGCCAGCACAGGCTTTCGGAGGACGTCTTCGCCAGACTGCTTGCGCCCTTCGTGCCGGAAGGCTGCTCGGCCGAAAGGATCGGCGCCTTGAACACGGCCTTGTTCGAGGGGTTCATGGTGCACAACGCCTTGGAAATCGGCGTGCTGCGCCTCGAGGACGTGCGCGAGGCCGCTGTGGCCCTGGCCTTGAGGCAGGTGCGGGAAACCTGCTGAGGCTTAACGTAACGGGAGGATCGAGATGAAGCGGTGGATCGTCGTTCTTGCGGCCTTGACGGCCTGTGCTTGTTTGCCTGCGAAGATGGTGCGCGCCGACGACGTGGTGCGGCTGACGTACTCCAATTTTTTTCCGCCCAGCCACATTCAATCCAAGTTGGCCGAATCCTGGTGTCGCGAGGTGGAGAAACGCACGGGCGGCAAGGTGAAGATCGACTATTTTCCGGGCGGTTCGCTGACCAAGGCTCCCCAGTGCTACGACGGCGTGGTGCAGCAGATGTCCGACATCGGAATGTCCGCCCTGGCGTATACGCGGGGCCGGTTTCCGGCCATGGCCGCGGTGGATTTGCCCATGGGCTACAAATCCGGCAAGGCGGCCACGGAGGTCGCCAACCGGGTTTACGAAAAATTCCAACCCCGTGAGTTGTCCGACGTGGTGGTCATGTACTTCCATGCGCACGGCCCGGGCATTTTGCACACGGCCAAGACTCCCGTCAAAAAGCTGGAGGACCTGCAGGGACTCAAGCTGAGGGCCACGGGCAATTCCGGCCAATTGGTCAAAACGCTCGGCGGAACGCCGGTGGCCATGTCCATGCCGGACTCCTACCAGGCCATCCAGAAAGGCGTGGTGGACGGCGGCATGTACCCGGTGGAGACCAACAAAGGCTGGAAAATGGCCGAAGTGGTGGACTACATGACCGAAACCTATCCCGTGGCCTACACCACGACCTTTTTCGTGGTCATGAACAAGGACCGGTGGAGCGAGCTTGCGCCCGACGTGCAGCAAGCCATTCGGGACGTGAACAAGGAGTGGGCCGCCAAGCACGGCGCGGCCTGGGACGAGAGCGACGTGGAAGGCCGCAAGTTTTTCCTGGCCGAGGGCGGTGAGGTTATCCCGCTGGACGCCGCGGAGTCCAAGCGCTGGGTCGCGGCCGCGCACCCCATGCTGGAGGAGTACGTCCAACAGGCGAACAAGCGCAGCCTCGACGGCCAGGCCATTCTGGACTTTATCCAGGCGACGCTGGCCAAAGAGCAGCAGGGATCGGAGTAGCCGGGAGAGTCTCTTTGGCTTTTTCGCCGATCAATAAGGAGCGCCGTTGTGGCTGAGCGCAAAAGAAGCGTCCTGGACAGGTTGGAAAAAATCATGACCGCCGCCGCGGCCCTGTGCCTGTTCGTCATGGCGCTGGTGACCGGAGCGGACGTCGTGGGCCGCGGCGCCATGAACGCGCCACTCTTCGGCTCGGAGGAAATCGTCTCCATACTGGCCGTCCTGGCCGTGGGGCTGTCGCTGCCCTACGCCCACTCCCAGGACAGCCACATCGGCGTGGAGGCCCTTTATCAGAGGCTATCCCGGAAAACTCGGCGCTTTTTGCGGTTCGCCACGGGACTGGCCTCGGCCGCGTTGTTCGCGGTGACGGCTTGGCGCATGGTCTTGTACGGGTTTTCCATGCGGGATTCGGGCATGGTCTCCATGAATCTGGCCCTGCCGGTCTACTGGGTGGTCTGGGTGCTGGGCGGCTGTTTCGTGGTTTTCGCCGTGCGGCTTGCGCAGACCGCGCTTCAATCTTTATCCAAGGATTTTCGCTGACATGGATCCGACTCTGGCCGGCGTCGTCGGCGTCGTGGTCATGATCGTCCTGTTCATGACCCGGATGCCCGTGCCCTACGTCATGACCCTGGTGGGGTTCGTGGGGTTTTCCCTGCTCGTCAACTGGAGCGCCGGGCTGAGTTTGCTCTCCCGCAGCTTTTACGAGACCTTTTCCTCCTACAGCCTGTCCACCATTCCGCTGTTCATCCTTATGGGGCAGCTCGCCTACAACAGCGGCGTCAGCCGCAGGCTCTACGACACGGGCTACCGTTTCCTCGGAGGCGTTCGGGGCGGCCTGGCCATGGCCACGGTTTCGGCCTGCACGGCTTTCGGCGCGGTGTGCGGGTCCAGTCCGGCCACGGCCGCGACCATGGCCACGGTGGCTATCCCTGAAATGAAGCGGTACGGCTACGCCGACTCCCTGGTCACGGGCGCCGTGGCCTCGGGCGGGGGGCTTGGCATGATCATGCCGCCGAGCGTGGTGCTGATCATCTACGGGGTGCTCACGGAGCAGTCCATCGGCGAACTGTTCGTTTCGGGCGTTTTGCCCGCCATTTTGTTGACCGTATTGTTTATTCTGGCCATAGCCGTTCAGTGTCGCTTCAATCCGAACCTTGGTCCCAAGGGCGAGACGTTCACTTGGGGAGAGCGGATGAAGTCTCTGGCCGGACTGTCCGATACGCTGGCCGTCTTCATTCTGGTGATCGGCGGAATGTTTTTCGGATTTTTCACGCCCACGGAGGCGGCGTCCGTGGGCGTGCTGGGCGTCCTGGCGCTATCGCTCATCAGGCGGCGCCTCACCTGGAGCGCCTTCGTCACTTCCCTGTACGAGACCCTGCGGACTTCCTGCATGGTGCTGTTTTTGGTCGCGGGCGCCGTGGTGTTCGGGAAGTTTCTGGCCGTGACGCGCATTCCGTTCAACGTGGCCGGCTGGGTGGCCGCCTTCGATTGGCCGGGATGGGCCATCCTGGCGGTTATCGTGGCCATCTACTTTATCGGCGGCTGCGTCATGGACTCCCTGGCCCTGATCATGCTGACCATTCCGGTTTTTTATCCCGTGGTGACTAATCTGGGATTCGATCCCATATGGTTCGGAGTCATCATCGTGCTGGTGACGCAGATCGGCGTCATCACGCCGCCGGTGGGCATCAACGTCTACGTGGTGTACGGCATGTGCCGCAAGATAGCGCCGGAGGTTTCCCTGGAGTCGATCTTCAAGGGGACGTTTCCGTTTTTGGCCGCCATCGCGGTGGGAATCATGTTGCTGTTCATCTTTCCTCAAATCATTCTACTGCTGCCCGGTTTGATGTATTGATGTAAAAACGCTTCAACGAATTATAACCTGCTTGCCCTGGCGCCGGCGGAAGATTACTTCTTCAGTTGAAACGTACGGGCCGGGAGCTGACCCGGCTGTGCGACAATCCGGGAGTTGTCTTCATGCCGCCGGCCATTCTGTCCAAATATCTGCATCTCCCTCGGTACGCCCGGTGGTCGATTCTGGCCGGGCTTGTCTTTGTTTTGTACGTCATCGTCGCAGGCGCGCTACTTCCCTTCGTTGCGAAAAGAGCCTTGGAGGCCGAGCTTCCCGAGGCGCTTAAGCGCCACGTGGAAGTGGATGGCCTCGGCTACAATCCGTTCACCAACGTTTTGACCGTTTCCGGCCTGAGAGTCCTGGCGCCCGAGACCAACGAGACGGTCGCCGGAGTGGGGCGCGTGGTGGTGGACCTGTCCGCCGCCTCGATTTTCAAGCTCGCCGGCGAGGTCAGCGAACTGCGCATCGAACACCCCGTGCTGCGCATCGTGAGGCGGGCCGACGGGACGCTGAACATTTCGGACCTGTTGGAGTCTTCGGGGAAAGCGGAGAGCAAGGATTCGGAAAAGAAAAAAGGCGACGCCGGCTTCTTTCCGTTCATCCTGCACAACTTCGTCCTGGCCGACGGCGAAGTCGTTTTTGCGGACGAGAGCACGGGCCGGCGTTTCAACGTGGAGAACGTCGACCTGAACGTTCCGTTCGCCTCGAGCCTCAGCGACTACGCCGAGACGTCCGTGAAGCCGAGATTTTCGGCGGTGGTGAACGGCGACCCTGTGCGGTTCGACGGCGACGCGCTGCCGTTCGCCAATACCCTGGCCACCCGCTTCGACGTTCGCTTGTGGGGCGTCAACCTGGATCAATATTGGGCTTACGTTCCCTTGCCGGGCCGGGGGCTCTCGCTGAAAGACGGCCTGTTTTCCATGAACTGCACGCTGGATTTCGAACGCAGCGAATCCATTTTACCCAAGGTCAGCTTGTCCGGAACCGTTGAGGTGGACAATCTGCAGCTTGCCGGCCCGGACGGCCGGGACCGGTTCGGTTTTGTCTCCCTGGTCGCGCGGCTTGCATCCGTCGAATTGCTGGAGCGGCGTATCCACGTCGCTTCCGTGGACGTCGAAACGCCTTATCTTGCGATCAAGCGCGAAGCGGACGGGAATCTTGAACTTTTGAAGCTGGCCCTGGGGCCGGACGGGCTCAAAAGCGCTACGAACGGCGCGCAGCAAAAGCAGGCGCCGGCGAGCGAAGCGGCCGCCCTGCCGGACGTGCGGGTGGATCGCTTTGATATCCATGGGGGCGTCGTGTACCTGGAGGACGCCGCCGTTCGGCCTGAATTTCACGAACGCATCGCGCCGTTGGACCTCTCGGTCCGCAACGTTACGCTTGGCTCCGAGGCGCCCTGCAGCTACTCCCTCTGGTTGCGTACGGACAAAGGGCTTGCGCTCTCGGCCGGCGGGCTGGCCGGATTGCAGCCAGTGTCGATTGATGGCGACTTGACGTTGTCCGGCTTGCGGCTGCCGGCCCTTGCGCCCTATTACCAGCCCGCGGCGCCGTGTCGGCTGGACTCGGGAACGCTCGACCTGCGCCTGGGCTATCGGGTGGACACGGCGAACGGGACCGATGTCAGCGCCTCGAATTTGGGCGTCTCCCTGCGCGATCTGGCGTTGTCCTTGCCTGGAGCGTCCCGGCCGTTTCTGGAAATGGCGGGCCTGGACGTATCCGGCGGAGAATTGGACCTGGCTGGCCGCAGAGCCCGCGTGGCGGATATCCTGCTGGACCGCCCCGTGGTTCGGGTGCTCCGCGGGTCCGACGGCGCCTTGGACGTGGCCGCGTTGGCCAAAAGCTCCGCAAGCGGCGAAGGGAAGGCCGCCAAGACGGAGGGGCTCAAGCCCAAGCCTGTCGCGGCGGGGCCGAAGGCGTCTGCGGCCGCAGGCTCCAAATCTTGGGACGCCCTGGTGGGAGCGTTTCGCCTGAAAGACGGCCGGGTCGAGCTCCGGGACGAGGCGGTCTCGCCCGCCGCGGATTTGGCGTTGTCCATGATGCAGCTTTCGGTGTTCAACGCCTCGGCCGATCCCGGCAAGGAGTTGCGGGCGAACCTCCAGTTCGCCCTGGACCAGCAGTCCAAGGTCGAACTCGCCGCCCAAGCGACGCCCAACCCGCTCGCGGCCGCAGGCCGCATCAGGATTTCGATGCTGCCGCTGGAAAAGGCAAACCCATACCTTGCCCAAGTCGCTCCCGTGCACCTCAAAAGCGGCCGGTTTTACCTGGCCGGAAGGTATGCGATCAAGCAGGGCAAGGATCTGTCGGTCGCTTTTGACGGCGGACTCGGCTTGAACAAGCTGCGTGCAACGGATCGCTCCCGGCGGCCCCTGTTCGGTTTGGAGAAGCTGCGTGTTTCCGACGTTTCGGTGCGCGGTCTGCCGGTCCGCGGCAAAGTGGGGGGGCTGTCGTTGCAAGGCGTTTCCCTGATGGATCCCGCCAAGGGCGCTCAGGCCTTTGGATTGGGCGAGTTGGCGATGTCCTCTCTTCAGTTCGAACAGGCGCCTTTGTCCGCGGTGGTTGACGGCGTACATTTGCAAGGGCTGGACGTCCGCGCCGAGCGGGACAAGGACGGCCTGATGAATTTTTCGCGCATCGCGGCGAGCCTTGCGCCGGCCAAAGGCAAAAGCGGAACCGCGCCTGCGGCGAACGCCGCGGGGCCGGGCGCCAAGGAAGAGGCGGGCGCCCCTTTGGATCAGATCCTATTGTTGCGTCGCATCACGCTGTCCGACGGCAAGGCGGCCTTCAAGGACGAGTCCCTGAAACCGCCCTACGAAGTCTCGGTGGACAAGATGTCGGGCGAAGTCGTCAACGAACGGAAGAACAACGCCACGGTCACTGATCTGGAGTTGAACGCCACCATCGACGGCCAGGGCAAGATGTTCGTCACGGCGGGCGGGGATGCGCTGTTGGCTTCCGGCGATACGTATCTGGACGTGCGCCTGGACAACGTTGGACTGACGGGCTTGAGCCCGTACACCATCAAGAGCCTGGCCCACCCCATCAGCAAGGGCAAGTTGCGCGGGAACACCCGGATTTCCCTGCGCGGAAAGGAGCTGGACGGCGACAACCGGCTGCTGATCGAGAATTTCGATTTCGGCGACGAGGTGGACAGCCCGGACGCCATGAACCTGCCGTTGGGCTTGGCCCTCGCCTTGCTGCGGGATACGAACGGAAACATCCAGGTGGACCTGCCCATGTCCGGCAGCCTGGACGACCCGAACTTCAGCGTGGCCGGCATGGTGCTCTCGGCCATCGCCAACTTGATCGTGAAGGCGGCGACCTCGCCGTTCGCCGCCTTGGGCAGTCTGTTCGGAGGCGAGCAGAACAGCCGCGTGATCTTCGCTTCCGGCTCCGCGGCGCTGTCCGCGGACGCCGCCGACGGGCTGGACCAGGTGGTCGACGGCCTGAAACAGCGGCCGGCCCTCAAGGTGGAGGTTTTGGGATTCGTGGACCCCGAGGCCGACGCCGACGCCTTGTCCGAAACCGCGTTCCACGCCTTGGTGGCTCGCCCGCTGACGGAGAAAATGGAGGAAGACGGCGAACCCGTCCCTCCCGAAGGCGTGTCCATCCCTCCGGACGACTACGACGACTATCTGGAGGACGCCTACGCCGAAGCGGACGTTCCCAAGGAGACCAATTTCCTGGGACTGGTCAAGTATCCCGAGCCTGCGGTGATGGAGGCCCGGCTGCGCAACGCCACCAAGGCGGGCCCGGTGGACTTGGAGTCTTTGGCCCGGCGCAGGGCCGAAGCCGTGCGGGATTATTTCGTGAACCACGGCGGGATCGACGCTTCCCGCGTGTTTCTCCAGCGGCCGGACGCGTCCGCGCCGACGGATGCGGAGGACGTCGCCCGCAGCCGGGTGGAGTTGGAGCTGGAATAGGACGATTTTTGGGGGAAGAGCCGGGGGAAGGATCGTCAGCCGAAAAAGGCGTCTTTCCGCTCTGGATGGCGGTCTGTTTCGGTTGCCTCGTCGGCCTGTCTCAGCCGTGCGTCCCGGCGGCGTTGATCGTGAATCCAAGCTCCTCCAGGCCCCGGATGTCCGATGCGGCGTCCGGTCCTTTGAGCGTGAGATAATCCCCAATCATGAGGCCGCTTGCGCCGGCCGTCATCGGCGTCAGCTTGTCGGCCTCGCCGAACACCGTGGTTCTGCCGCCGCAAATCCGCAGATGCGCCTCGGGCAGCAGCAGGCGGTAGAGCGCCACGATCTTCAGCGCCTCCCGCCTGGACAGCACGGGGCGGTTTGCAAGCGGGGTGCCCGGAATGGGATGCAGGAAGTTGACGGGGACCGAGCGGACGTTCAGGCCGCGCAGAGTCAGGGCCAGGTCCACGCGGTCGTCCCAGGTTTCGCCCAGGCCGAACAATGCGCCAGAACAGACCATCAAACCCGCCGCGATCGCATCGCGCACGGTGCGGACGTTGTCGTCAAAGGACCTCGTGGCGCAGATTTCGGGATAGAATCGGCGGGAGGTCTCCAGGTTGTGATGGTAGCCGGCCAGGCCGCACTGCTTCAGGCGGACCAGCTTGGGCGTGTCCGCCAGCCCGAGGGAGGCGTCGATCTTCAGGCCGGGGATGGACGAAAGCTCCTGCGCCATAGCGCACAACGCATCGAAGTCCTTGTCCTCCAGGGCTTTGCCGCTGGTGACCGGAGCAAATCGGCCGGCGCCCAGCCGCTGCATGGCCAAGGCCGCCCGGACCGCGGTTTGCGTCGAGACCAGGGGGTGTGCGTCGAACGCGGCTTCGCGCGCGGCGGACTGGGCGCAGAAGGCGCAGTCTTGGGAGCAGTGTCCGCTACGGGCGTTGATGATGGCGCACACCGAAACGCGGTTGCGGAAGCGCTCCCGCGCGATCCGGCGCGCTTGTTCGGCCAGCTCGGGCAGCCGGCCGTCCTCCAGATCGATGACAAAACGTATCTGCGCGTCGCTCAAGTGTTTGCCGGCGAGCGCGGCGTCCGCAAGTGATTGTATATTGGTCATGCGTTCGATTGCATAATAAAGTCTTTGGAAAGAGGGGCCAGGAGGAAGTTTTTCTCCCGGTCTTTACACCATATCCATATGTATTCGGTGTTTTTTTCCTTTCTGGACGAGCAGCCCCAGGGCGATGAGCCGTTTGAGATCGCGGCGGGCCGTGTGCTCGGTTTTGTCGCGGTACAGGGCGCTGAAGGGCGGCTTGCCCAGGATATCGCGCAACGTCAAAGGTTTTCCCACATCTAAAAACAAAAGCACGAGGTCCCGCTCCCGGGCGGTGATGCGTTTGTCCCGGCACAGCTTGTGCGCGTGTTCGGCCATGGCCAGGCGGCGCAGGGCCGCGGTCCTGCCCGCCAGTACTTCGTCCAGGCAGTGTACGTTGCACTCCAGGAACAGCAACAGAAAGTCGGTGCGGGTTTCCGGGGAATCGGCCTGCTCCGTCAGGGCGTGATAGGTCTCCGCCTTGTTCACGTAGAATTGCGGCAAGAGCTCCGGAACATAGCGGATGTCCGCCGCGGCCAGGATGCGGGCCTCCAGGAGTCTGGCGACCACGCCGTTGCACTCGCCAAAAGGAGCGAAGCGCGCCATATGGTAGTGGACCAGCGCCGCCCGGAGCGAAGGCGGCAGTCTGCGCAACTCCGAGGAGTTGGCCCAGGCCGCGAAGCCGGTCAGGTCCCCGGAAGAGGAGGCGGCGTCGAATCCGCAGCCTTGCACGATGTTCTGATGCAGGGTCGCGACGTCCTCGGCCCGGACGTGCAAATGCCCGGGTTCGGCCTCGGGGTAGGGCAGGCGCTCGTATTGCTGGTGAATGTTCAGCGCTAGCCGCTCGGCCGCTGAGGGATGGGGCGCGCCGCCGGCCTCCAACAGCTCGGCCAACCGGTCTTCCAGCACGGGGCGTCCCTCCAAGGCGGCGTTCATCAACGCGGCCCGGAGTCTCCACCGGGCCGTTCGCTCGGCCTTGAGTCCGGGCAACGAGGGAACTTCATCCAGGCATTTGGACAGAACCCGGGCCTCGATCCTGGCCGGAAGCAATATATTTTCATCGTAGGACGTCTGAAAATCCAAGGCCATACCGCTCTCCGGAAGGGATCCTTGCAAAGGATTTTGCAACCGAGGACATGGTGGAGATTTTCGGAGGCGGGGTCAAGAGGCGCAGGCGCCAATCCGCCATCGACGGAGGCCTTGGCGTCTGTGCAAGTTTCCATTTCCGGCCTGTGCGGCTTCGGGATATACTCAAGGAGCCTGCGGCGCAGAATCGGAAACGGTGCGCATGTTCTCGCGGCGAGCGAACAACATCGTTGACAGAGGGGAAGAGAGCGAGAACCATGAAAATGGCCCGCCGCTTGGCGGCGAAAACATTTCAACGGCGCCCCAACATAAAGCGCGAGGTCGATATGCAAGAGCTTGAGCTGTCCAAGGCGTTTCAATTGATGGAGCCCGGTCCTGTCGTGCTCGTGGCGACGGCGCATGAAGGCAAGTTCAACGTCATGACGATGAGCTGGCACATGGTGGTGGATTTCATCCCGAGGATCGCCTGCGTCATCGGGGCGTGGGACCACACGTACGCCGCACTCTGCGCGACGAAGGAATGCGTCATCGCCGTTCCCACGGTCGATCTCGCAAACACGGTTGTCGACATCGGCAACTGCTCCGGACGGGACGTCGACAAGTTCAACGAGTTCGAGCTGACGCCCGCGCCCGCGGGGATCGTCAAGGCCCCGCTCATCGCGGAATGCCTGGGGAATATCGAATGCCGCGTGATCGACGAGAGGTTCGCGGACGATTACAGTTTGTTCATCCTGGAAGGGGTGAAGGCTTGGATCGATCCGGACCGGAAGGAACGGCGGACCTTCCATGCGAACGGCGATGGCACCTTCGTCGTAGACGGCGAGACGCTCAATCTCCGGGAAAGAATGACGAAATGGCAGTCCATTATTTGACGCCCGGAGCAGGATAACGAGACGGGCCGCGAACCACCGGTTCGCGGCCCTTCAAGGGGAATGGCGGGAAAGTTCGCCTCAGCTTTTGAATACCAGAGTTTCGCCCTCCAACTCCACCGTCACCTTGGCGTTGTCGGCGAGCTTGCCGCCGATCAGCTCCTTGGCCAGGGGCGTCTCCACGCGGGACTGGAGGTAGCGCTTGAGCGGGCGCGCTCCGAAGACCGGGTCGTAGGCCGCCTCGGCGATGAACTCCTTGGCCGCCTCGGTCATGTCCAAATCGATCTTGCGGTCCTCCAGCCGACGGCGCAGGCCGGCCAGCTGCAGGTCGATGATCTTCATGAGCTGATCCTTCAGGAGCGGTTTGAACAGCACGACCTCGTCCACCCGGTTCAGGAACTCCGGCCGGAAGTGATGGCGCAGCACGTTCATGACTTCGTCCTCCACGCCGGGCTTGAAGGAGCCGTCGTGGTTGATGCCTTCCAGCAGCGCCGGTGCGCCCAGGTTGGACGTCATGATGATGATGGTGTTCTTGAAGTCCACTGTGCGCCCCTTGGCGTCGGTCAGCCGGCCGTCGTCCAGGATTTGCAGCAGGGTGTTGAACACGTCGGCGTGGGCCTTTTCGATTTCGTCGAACAGCACCACGCTGTACGGCTTGCGGCGCACGGCTTCGGTGAGCTGGCCGCCTTCCTCGTAGCCCACATAGCCCGGAGGCGCGCCGATGAGCCGGGCCACTGCGTGGCGCTCCATGTACTCGGACATGTCGATGCGGATCATGTTGTCCTCCGTATCGAACAGGGCCTGGGCCAGGGTCTTGCACAGCTCGGTTTTGCCCACGCCCGTGGGGCCGAGGAAGATGAACGAGCCGATGGGGCGCGCCGGGTCCTTGAGCCCGGCCCGGGCGCGGATCACGGCGTCGGCCACGGAGGTCACGGCCGCGTCCTGGCCGATGACGCGCTGGTGGAGCAGTTCCTCCAGCCGCAAGAGCTTTTCGCGTTCGCCCTCCATGAGCCGCGAGACCGGAATGCCGGTCCAACGGGCCACGATCTCGGCCACGTCGTCCGGCGTGACCTCCTCCTTGAGCATGCGGGGCTTGGCGTCCTCGCCCTCGCCGCCGCTCAGGCGGGCGAGTTGCTGCTCCAGGCCGTAGAGTACGGAGTAGCGCAGTTCGGCCGCGCGGTTGTAGTCCAGTTGGCGTTCGGCCTCCTCGATTTCGCGCCGGGTCCGCTCGATCTGCTCCTTGACCTGGCGCACCTGTTCGATGGAGCCCTTTTCCTTTTCCCACTGGGCCATGAGGCCGGCCTGCTCTTCCTTGAAGTCGGCCAGCTCCTTCTCCAGTTTCTCCAGCCGGTCGCGGGAGCCTTGGTCCGTTTCTCGGCGCAGAGCCTCGCGTTCGATCTCGAGCTGCAGGACCTTGCGGTTGAGTTCGTCCAGCTCCGTGGGCAGGGAGTCGATTTCGGTGCGGATCATGGCCGCGGCTTCGTCGATGAGGTCGATGGCTTTGTCCGGGAGCTGGCGGTCGGTGATGTAGCGCTGGGAGAGGGTGGCCGCCTCCACCAGCGCCGAGTCGTTGATGCGTACGCCGTGGTGCACCTCGAAGCGCTCGCGCAGCCCGCGCAGGATGGAGATGGTGTCCTCCACGGTGGGCTCGTCCACGAGCACCGGCTGGAATCTGCGCTCCAGAGCCGGGTCCTTTTCGATGTACTTGCGGAACTCGTCCGTGGTGGTGGCGCCGATGCAGTGCAGTTCGCCGCGGGCCAGCATGGGTTTGAGCAGGTTGCCGGCGTCCATGGCGCCTTCGGCCTTGCCCGCGCCCACGATGGTGTGCATCTCGTCGATGAACAGGATGATGCGGCCCTCGGATTCGCCCACTTCCTTGAGCACGGCCTTGAGCCGCTCCTCGAATTCGCCGCGGAACTTGGCGCCCGCGATGAGCGAGCCCATGTCCAGCATGAAGATGGTCTTGTCCTTCAGGCCCTCGGGCACGTCCTGTTTGACGATGCGCTGGGCCAGCCCCTCGACCACGGCCGTCTTGCCCACGCCGGCCTCGCCGATGAGCACCGGATTGTTCTTGGTCCGGCGGGACAGAATGCGGATGGTGCGCCGGATTTCGGCGTCGCGGCCGATGACCGGATCGAGTTTGCCCTTCTTGGCCTCCTCCACGAGGTCGCGTCCGTATTTCTTCAGGGCGTCGTAGGTGGCCTCGGGGTTGTCCGAGGTGACGCGCTGCTTGCCGCGCACCTGGGTGAGCACGGCCAGCACCTTGTCCGTGTCCAGGCGGAACTGGCGCATGACCCGGCCGACGCCGGTGCTGGCGGGCTCCTCAAGCAAAGCGAGGAACAGATGCTCGACGCTGACGTATTCATCCTTGAGGTTCTTGGCCTTGTCCACGGCCTTGAGCAGGATGTTGTTGAGCCGTTGGGTGACGGTGATCTGGTTGGGGTTGGCCCCGGGGCCGCTCACGCTTGGGATTTTGCGGATTTCCGCTTCCACCGCCTCGGCGAAGGCGGAAGGAGCCGCCTCGCAGCGCTCCAATATTTGGGCGATGAGCCCATGCTCCTGGCTCGCGAGAGCCAGCAGCAAGTGCTCGGCGTCGATGCTCTGATGCCCGTGCCGAATGCCGAGGTTTTGGGCCTCGGACATGGCTTCCTGCGATTTTTGCGTAAATTTGTTCATATCCATAGCTTGCCTCCTCCATGCGGCCCGCCCGGAGTTTCGCAATATGGCGGGGCGGACCGTCGAGCCGTTTCAGGACCAAAACAGGCTCTTCGAAAAATTTCTATTCTCCCTTCGACAACCATCACCCTGTAAAGCTTTTAGGGAAGGGGATGGGGGTCCGGGGGGAAGG
>JASGMV010000022.1 GCA_030156255.1 Desulfovibrionales bacterium | reverse complement strand
GGTTTCACCTCTTCCCAAGGCATCGGTCACCTCCTCGGTGACCCAGAGTGTTACCCATGTTCCCGGTTTCTTGTGTTACCTATGTCCCCGGTTCGTACCTTCCCCCTTCCCCCCAGACCCCCCATCCCCTTTCCACAAAACTTTTTTATTGGGATGCCTTCGTAAAAGTCAAAACACGCACTTTCACCGTCCCGGACTCGCCCAAACTCACATCGCCCTGACAAAAGTTTTGGAGATTCTTAAGAACCTTTTTCAAAAGGTTCTTAAGCCGCCGGAGGCGTTTTCCTACCTCAACGCCAGGCCTGTCTGAGGGCGGCCATGTATACGGCGTCCTTGCGGAAGGTCAGCTTGCGTCCTTCGATCTTCTTGATCTCAAGATCAACAACGCCCAGACGCCGAGCGGCGTCCTGGACCCCAGGCACTTCGTCCGCGCACAACAGCAAAACGGTCCGCTCGAACGTACGGCTCTTGAAAAAGTGATAGGCAGGCAGCACTGCATAGTTGTAGCGCTCCGAAGCCATGGCGTTCGCGGCCAAATTGGGGGCGGCCAGCAGACGGACCATGACCGCGGTATTGCGGTGCACGTTCAATGAATAATACACGCCGTCCGGCGACAGATGCTTCTGGTAGAACTGCACGTCCGGATACAGGTCCACAAATTTATACGAGTTGACGATCAGCGTGCGGTTGTCGAAAGACGACAGCAGCTCCCCGGCCACGGCTGGCCCGAGCAGCGGTTCGTCGTAAGCGCGCGGCGGGTCGCCTGACGGCAGGGCCGCATGATACAACGGCAGCGCCAGGGCGAAGCCCAACACCAAAAGCAGCACGCGCACGCCTGGAGACCGCATCCGACGAAACCCGGTCCAGGCGCACAATCCTGCGAACACGGCCACGGCGCCGATCAACGCCCACCGCAACAGACCGTCCGGCGCCGGGACGGAAAAATAAATGGCGATGGGAACGACATCCTTTTTAATCCAATGGTAAAGGAAAAAGGCGATAACCGCCAAAGCCCACCAGGTGCAGACCTCCAGCAACTGCCGCTTGCGCCGGATCTCCGGCGCCGCCGTAAGCCAGCCCGCGACCCAGACCGCAAGCCAGGGCAAGGCGGCGATCACGTAACGATGGCTCTTGAGCTTGTGGATCAAGGTCGCGGACAGCACCACCACCGCAACGTACATCACGAAAAACAAAATCTCCCTGCGCCGGCGGTTGAAATCCCGCCCCAGGTCCCACACCGCTCCCAGCAGGAAGCTTCCCCACGGGAAAAACACGAAGATAATAGTGTCCGCGTAAAAGCCGGTTTCCCAAAATTTTCGCCAGAAGGTCGTGGTCTCGGCCGTGGTGTTGATCGCCACCTGATCCTCGAAACCGGCCCAGAAGTTCACGCCGCCCACCGCCTGGCACAGATACATCCACAAAAGAAAGGGGCCGCAGCCCACGACGGAGCAGACCGCGATCATTTTCCATTCGTCCCGAAGCGTGTCGAGCAACGGGCGGATGCTCAACAAGGCCTTCCATCGAGATTGTCCGTCCGGGGCGCCGCACGCCCGAAGCAGGTAGCCGTCCGCGGCCACGGCCATCAGGTAGCCCCCAAAAGCGTAAAAGGCGAAAGGTCCGCGGCTCAACACGCCGAGCATGGTGAACAAAGCCGCGCCGACGACAACGCGCCGGCGTCGGTCGCCCTGTAGCCGCAGCAGAAAAAAATAGCTGGCCCACGCCAGGGAGGCGGCGAAATAGATGTCCACCCGCGGAAGATAGCCTTCCAGATGGAATACGATGGAGGCGCCCAGGGCCAGTCCGGACAGCAATCCGGCCAAGTCGCCAAAGATTCGGCGGCCGATGAGCACGACCGCGGCGATGGCGGCCACAGCGGCCAGCACGGCCGGGATGCGCGCGACAAACGGCGTGACGGACAAGGGGCCGCCCACGGCCAGCACCGCTTGCATCAGCGGGGCCGTCACCCAATACGGCAACGGCGGCTTGGCCAAACGGGGCACGCCGTTGTCCATGGGCCGCAGGTAGTCGCCGGTCTGGGCCATCTCCAGCGAAGCCGACGCGTAGCGCGGGGTGTCCACGTCGTAGAAATATCCGGCCCAGCTTCCATAGCCGCAAAAGATGAGGGAGATCAGCAACACCGCAGCGTAAAGGATGGAGAAATGCGCCCGGGCCGCCGCATCCAGGCGGTCTTGCGGTTCGGTCATGCCTGGCCCGTCCATGAGGAGGAATTTCGCCCGGTCTGACTGCAAACCTCCCGGACCACGTAGGGGCGAGCGCCCGTGGCGTCCTGGTTGGCGGCCATGATCTCCAAAACGAATCCGGTGGAAAAAAAGGCCAGAGAGAACAGATAGAGCATGACCGCTCCCAGAAACGGCGGCCGTGTTCCCATGTCCGTTCCGAAAAAGAACTTATCCCCCAGCAGCCACGCCATGATCAGGCTGGCGATGAAAAACAGCGCCAGGCTGATGCGGCCGAACAGGTACACGGGCCGTTCCTTGAAGGACGCCTGGAACAACAGCATGAGGATGTCGAAAAGGACGTCCAGGGATCGCGAAAAGCCGTAATGGCTCTCGCCCGCAAACCGCGGTTGGGCGGTGAATCCGATCTCCGAAACGCTGCCTCCCCGCAGGTACACCAGGGCCGGCAACAGGCGATGTTGCCCGGGACGCAAAGGAATCCGCCGGGCCATGTCGCCTTTGATGCAGGAAAATCCTCCCATGTCGCGCACCGGGCAACCGCTGAACCGCCGCAACAGCCAGTTGGCCGCAAGGCTGGGGAGGCGGCGCGACAGCAACGAGTCGTTGCGATTGAGCCGGCGTCCGGAAACCAGATCGTACCCGCGATCCAGCTCGCCCAGCAGACGAGGGATATCCTCGGGGCGGTGCTGCAGGTCCGCGTCCATGATGACCACACGGTCGCCCTCGCTGTGCTGGACGCCGGCGTAGATGGCTGTGCATTGTCCACGATTGCGGGCCAGAAAAACGCCCTTGATGTGGGCGTCGCGGCTGCAAATTTCCCGGACACGGTCCCGGGTGGCGTCCGTGGACCCGTCGTCCACCAGCAACAGCTCCCAGGTCCGGCCGCAGCCGTTCATGACCGCGCCGATCCGTCGATGGAGTTCATGCACGCAAGCCTCCTCGTTGTGCATGGGAACCACGATGGAAACGTCCGGCGCGACGGCCGCCGATCCTTCAGGATGGCCCGACATCATTCGATCCTCCTTCGCGTTACGGGGTCGATGCGCCCGAAATGCGTCAACTCCGCGGAAATCTTTTGCAACGCGGCGGACCAATCCGGCAGGGACAAGGCATCGAAGTCCTCCCGCCACAGCGAGGCCACCCGAGTTTTGCCGTAGGACGGATCCAAGGCGGGATCGCCGGACGCCGGCAGGCCGGGATGGCAGGCGACCTCCAAAACCGAATCGCCGGAATCCGCGGCGTGGATCAGGCATTCAGGCCTCAGCTTCGCGCCTTGATCCGCCAGCCCGCACACCGCGTCGGCCGAAGCCGGCGGCGCCGCAACGCGGCGGGACGCCCGGCAAAAAACGTTCAGAATCCGGGCCCGCCAAGCGCCCTTGTCCGCACGCAACGGACGGATGCGGTCCATAGGCCGCCGAACCCATGAAATCCTGTATTGCCTCGCAAGGTCCACGGCCGCATCCCACAGTCCCGGCCAGGCGTGGATATGCTTTTCGCTGTCCAGGTGCGTCAAGGCGATCCCCATCTCCAAGGCGCGCTCGATCTGCCGGGCCCACTCCAGACGGACCTGGCCGAGGTCCAGGGCGCCGCGCAGATAACGGGAAAACAGCGCCGCGTAGCGGCCGAGCATCACGCCATCCGCCCCGGTGAACGTGGACGTTTCGGACGGCGGCCCCAAAGGAACTCCCCGCAGCAGATTCAGATGCAGGCCGATCCCGAGTCCGGCCAGGCGCCCCGCGTCGCCGGCGCACGGGCCGTTGACCAGCAATGAGGCGGAAGTCAATCGGCCCCGCCCGGCCAACTCCTCCACCGCCCGAGTCACCGCGGGATGCAATCCGAGGTCGTCGGCGTTGATGACTACGAACATCACGCGCATTCTCTCAAGTGTAAGGTCCGCAAAATGCGCATTCAGGCATTTCGTTCAAGATCGCTTTTCCGAACAAGGCTGCCTTCAACAGGATTTGCGCAGCGTTTTGCAGCGCCGCATCGTTTATTGGCCAACGAACGGAAGCAAGCGCGGCGACGGCCGGAAACCGAACCGTCGGCGCGGGAAGTGTATGCTGCGCGCAGTTTGAAGTAAAGCCGCGGCCGGCGGCGGGTGCGAGCGCCTTTTGACATCTCTTCGGGATTACGCTCCAATATGATTGAATGATCGAGTTCGTTGCATGACGTCCAACAATACTTCGTCCCACAACGCCGACGACGCGCCCGGCCTGCTCGCCGTGGACGTCGGCCTGGTCACCGGGTTCGCGCTCTTTTCCCTTTCCGGCCGCCTGCTTTGGGCGCGATCCCGGCATCTCGGAAGACGATCCAGCCTCAAACGGCTGGCCGTCGGTATGCTGCGCGATCTCGGAGGACTGCGCCTCGTGGTGTTGGAGGGCGGCGGAGATTTGGCCGAGGTATGGGAAAAGGAAGCGGTCCGCCGGGGGATCGAAGCCTGGATCGTCTCGGCGGAGGAATGGCGCGCCGAAGCGCTGCTTCCCAGGGAGCGCGGCGGCGCGGCCAAGGCCAAGCAGGCTGCGAGAAGAAAAGCCCGCGAGGCCGTGGCGGCCATGGATGCGGCCAAGCCCGTCAGCCTGAGCACCGACGCTGCGGAGGCCGTGCTCATCGGGCTCTACGCCGTCAAACGGCTGGGGTGGCGCGATCGACAGCCGTGACGACCGCGGTTGCATGCTGCGCCGAACCCAATAAAAAGTCGACGCACCGCCTTCGACACGTTCTTTTGCATGATTCGCCCAAGCCGGAATTTAGCCGCCCAAGCGACTCGAAACGCATCTTTCCCGCTCGTAAGAATTCTTCGCGCCGCAATTGACAAACGTGAAGCGGAGTCCGATTTTCTGACACGGCGGGCGCCCGCTGACGTAAAAGGCGAAACGACGTATCTCGACCACGCCGGTAAACCGCAACGACGCTCGACCGCTCCATTTACTGCCGTACGAGAACGTCCACCGCAGGAGGTCGACATGGAATTTCAGGAAATGTTGGGAAAACGTCGGGCCATCAACTTTTTCGACCCGAACAGGGACGTTGATGAAGCAACGTTGCGCAAGGCGTTCGAAGAGGGAGCCAACGCGCCCTCAAGCTTCAATTTGCAGCCGTGGAAAGTGATCGTGCTCCGCGACCCGGTTCGGAAGGCGGCGTTGCGCAAGCTGGCCTCCAACCAACCCAAGGTCACGGAGGCGCCGGTCGTCCTCATGATTCTGGCCGACCGCGACGGCTGGAAAGAAGGCAATGAAACTTGGAAAAAACGTTTTGAAACCGGCTTCAAACCGGACCAGCGCGAATGGTTCGCCGCCACCACCAAGACCTTATACGGCGGGAGCCCGGAAGCCAGTCAGGCCTTTGCGACGAAAAACGCCGGGCTTTTCGCCATGTCGTTCATGTACGCCGCCAGCGACCTCGGCCTGCAGACGCACCCCATGGACGGCTTCGACCACGAGGGCGTCCGCAAGGAATTCAACATCCCGGACAATTACTGGATTCCCATGCTCATCGCTGTGGGCTACGCCAAGCCGGGGCTGGAGATCCTCCCTAAAGCCTGGCGCCAGTCCTATGACGATATGGTAATCAAAACGTATTGACCTTGTCTGCGGCGGCGCAAAAGAAGCCGTCGCAGATCAACAACAACGCGAGCCAGCCAGCCCGGCGCTCGACGGACGGACGCGATCGGCGCCGGTGCGGCGACTCTCGGCTTTTCCCGAAACTCTTTTGGGAAAAACCGGATGCGTTTTTTTAGAACGCCGGGCGTTATAAAAATCAATACAATTTTTTCACGACGCGACTGCTGCATTCTCTTTCCACGACTTTTTGCGGATAACTGCTTCGTTTCAAGATATAAAAAGCAAATTATTTCGTCGTAGTTATTCCAAATATTCTGTGGTTGCCCTTCAAATGAGAGCAGCCTCCTTGACGCACATCCGCGCTTATTATAGCGACAATGCTGCATAGCGTTTTTCTGCTCCAACTTGATGCGTCTGCTTGGAGCGGCTTGAAAAGTTGCGTTGTGTACATTCACTCACTCAATTGCATCGATACCAAAATGGGAGAGAATCCATGTCCAGTCCGAAAAAGCGAATGTCCGTTTTCACTCTCTCCATGATGACTGTAGCGGCGGTCTGCAGCCTGCGTGGTTTGCCTATGATGGCGAAAGAAGGCCTTTCCATGATCTTTTACATCCTGTTCTCAACAATCATTTTTCTGCTTCCCGCTTCTTTGGTGGCCGCGGAACTCGGCGGCGCCTTTTCCAAAGAATCCGGCGGCGTCTATACCTGGGTAAAAGCCGCTTTCGGATCCCGCTGGGGATTTACGGCCATTTGGCTGCAATGGATTCAGAATGTGGTATGGTACCCCACGGTGCTTGGATTTGCAGCCGGCGCCCTTGCCTATTTATTCATGGACCCCAATCTGGCCAATAGCGGCGCTTATACAGGCTCAGTCATTCTCATCGCCTATTGGTGCGCAACTTTCATCACACTCGCTGGAACGGATGTGGTCAGCAAGGTCACCAAATACGGAGTTCTTCTGGGAACCGTTCTTCCCGGGGTTCTGGTTATCGTGCTTGGCCTTCTATGGATCAACATGGGCAACCCGCTCGAATTCCTCCAGGTTTCACCGCAACTCGCCGCCGCCGAAAAGACGATGGGACAACTTCCGCACGCAAGGCTTTTCCCCCATATAACAGGGTTGGGCAGCGTGGCTTTTCTTGCCGGAATCATCTTGCTTTTCGCCGGGGTGGAGGTCCACGCCGTGCACGCCAACGAGCTTGAAAACCCCGGCAAGCAATTTCCGGAATCCATGTTTCTGGCGGCGGGCGTCATCTTCCTGCTCTTCACGCTCGGCTCGCTGTCCGTAGCCGCCGTGTTGCCGGCCGAGGAAATCAGCCTCACCGCAGGGCTCATGCAGGCCTTCAAAATGCTGCTGGGCAAATTCCACCTGGACTTTCTCACTCCCATCATCGGTCTGTTGGCGGCCTTCGGCGCCATCGGCGGAGTCATGTCCTGGATCAGCGGCCCCAGCCGAGGTCTTTTGCACACGGCGGACCAGGGAGAGCTGCCTCCTTTTCTGGCGAAAACGAACAAAAAAGGCATGCCGATCAACATCCTTTTCATCCAGGCCGTCATTGTCAGCATCCTGGCCAGTCTCTATTTCATCATGGACAACGTCAGCGTCGCCTTTTTCATGATTTCGGCAATGACCATAACGTTGTATCTGGTCATGTACATCTTGATGTACGCCGCAGCCATCAAATTACGCTACACGCAACCGGATCTGCCAAGAACGTATAAGGTCCCCGGCGGATTTTACGGTCTTTGCGCCGTGGCCGGAGTAGGCCTGTTGGGCGTTTGTTTCGCCCTTATCGTGGGTTTCTTTCCTCCGACGAACCTTCAAGTCGGAAACCCGGCCTTGTACGTAACCCTGGTCGCCGTGGGGCTGGTCGTTTTCGTCGGTCTGCCCCTGCTCATCAACGCCATAAAAAAACCCGGATGGAAGCAAACCCACTAGCATGGCGCCGGCGAGGCAACGCTCCATCAACCTCAGACAGGAGATTTATCCATGCTGCATGAAAGAGACAGGATCAGAGAAGAACTCTTCGATGATGTTTACGCTACGCCAGACCTCTCCGTCGTTCTCCCCAAATATAAATTTCCGGAGCAGGAACAAAGGGCCAGGGATGTGTATCAATTGGTGCATGACGAGTTGATGCTGGACGGCAACTCCCGTCAAAACCTCGCCACTTTTTGCTCGACCTGGGTCGATCCCGAAATCCACAAACTCATGGACGAATGCGTGGACAAAAACATGATCGACAAGGATGAATATCCCCAAACTGCGGAGCTTGAGGGTCGCTGCGTCCACATGCTTGCAGACTTGTGGAATTCTCCCGACGCCGCAAACACTTTGGGGTGCTCCACAACGGGTTCCTCCGAAGCAGCCATGCTCGGCGGAATGGCCATGAAATGGCGCTGGCGCGAAAAAATGAAGGCCATGGGCAAGTCCACGGACAAACCCAACATGATTTGCGGCCCCGTTCAAATTTGCTGGCACAAGTTCGCCAAATATTGGGATGTCGAGCTCCGTGAAATCCCTATGGAAAAAGACCGCCTGATCATGAGTCCGGAAGAGGTGGTCAAACGTTGCGATGAGAACACCATCGGCGTCGTCCCGACCCTCGGCGTGACCTACACGTGCGATTATGAACCGGTCAAAGAAGTCAGCGAGGCCCTGGACAAACTCCAGGCCGACAAGGGATGGGACATCCCCATCCATGTCGACGGCGCCAGCGGCGGTTTTCTGGCGCCTTTCTGCGACCCGGACCTGGAATGGGATTTCAGGCTCAAGAGAGTAAAGTCCATCAATGCCTCCGGCCACAAATTCGGCCTCTCGCCTCTCGGCGTGGGCTGGGTCGTCTGGCGCGACCGCGAGGACCTGCCGGACGATCTGATCTTCTGGGTCAACTACCTTGGCGGAAACATGCCCACGTTCGCCTTGAACTTTTCAAGGCCCGGCGGACAGATCGTCGCCCAGTACTACAACTTCCTGCGTCTCGGCCGCGAAGGATACCGCAAAATACAACTGGCCTGCTACGACACGGCTGCGTACATCGCCGATGAGATCGAAAAACTCGGCATGTTCGACATCATCTACAACGGCAGGGGCGGCATTCCGGCTGTCTCCTGGTCTTTGAAAGAAGACGCGGACCCCGGCTTCAGCTGCTACGATTTCTCGGACAGGCTGCGTTCCAGGGGATGGCAGGTCCCCGCATACTCCATGCCCGCCCATCGGGAAGACCTCGTCATCATGCGCATTCTCGTCCGGCACGGCGTCAGCCGGGATCTTGGCCAACTGCTCATCACGGACATGAAAAGATGCATCGATTATTTTAAGAAGAATCCGGTAACAACGCCTCTGGGACCTGAGTACGGTGGATATTCCCACGGCGGAGGCAGCCACAAGTAAGCTCCCGAATCCGATCCGACCTCACAAGAGCCCGGTTTGTTTTTACAAACCGGGCTTTTTGAATGGGAAAAGGCGAACGCTGAATTCCGGATGTCCGCTTCTCCTCGTGATCCTTGCCGATATTGCGTTTTGGGTCGTAGCGCAATCATTTGAAAGAACAAGAAAAAAACGAAAAAGGCGCGCGAAGGCTCGCTCTATTCCCTCGGACTTCGATCCGCCTACCACACGCTCCAAACTGACGGCCGAGATGCGCCGGCGACGGCTTCCGCCTGAACATGCAGCGCGCCACGCCAACGCATCTCGCTGTCGTCGCACACATTAATCATAAGCCCTACGAATTTGTATACCAGGCGCGTATTGCTACGTTCGTGTAAATATCGTATACATTTCACAGGTCCATGCCGGGCAGTTCAAACAAAAAAAGCAGAATTTTGTATTGCAACAACTCAAGATTTAAAATTTTTTACTCTTATGCAATAATTCTTGTAAAATTATAATACCCAACTCCGATGTTACAAATAAAATGCAGGTGATCAGGATGCAGGCGCTATCGTACTGGAACTCAGCCTCGGGGGGAAAAAATGAAAGCATTCGATAAAGTAAGCATCAGGAACAAACTGATCCTGTCCAGCTTGATTTTTATTCTTCCGATCGGGATGCTGTTGTATTACGCGGTGAGCGGTATCAACTACGATATCCGCTTCGCCCAGCTCGAGGCCTACGGAAACGCCTACCAGCGTCCCCTGATGCGAGCTTTCGCCGCCCTGCCGCCCTACACCCTCGCTCTTATGCAAGGCGACCAGGAGGCCGCGGCGACGGAAGCGGACGACATCGACAACGGTCTCGCCAACCTGAAACCGATAGATTCCAAGTACGGCCCGGAGCTCCAGTTCACCGCCCAAGGACTGGAGCAACGCGGGAGGACGAATCTCGCCTACGGGAATGTCCTGCGTGTTTGGCAAAGCGTGAAATCGGGCGCAACGGGCCAAGGCCGGGAAGAGGCCGCCCAAAACTTTCTGGACTTGCTCTCCGGGGTCATTGCGCACGCAGGCGACACCTCGAACCTTATTTTGGATCCCGATCTCGACAGCTATTACCTCATGGACGTGACGCTTCTGGGAATCCCACAATTCATTCAACATTTGAATGAATTGGCGATAACCGGCCTCCAGTCCCAAGAAGAGAATGACAGCAAAAGCCTGCAGCTGGCCGTGCTGGCGCGCCTGATTGAAGACGATGTCTCCCGGATCGCCGCTTCAATAAGCACCGCGTTGAACGAAGACGACAACTTCTACGGCCGCTATGAAAAAATGCATCAAACGATTCCACGGGCCTTGGCGGGGCTCCAAAGCGCGTCCAAGGCGCTGATCGACTCCGTGGGCAAGCTGAGCGCCGGCGCCGGCGACACGACCTTTCCGGAGCATTTAATCCAGTCCTCGCAAGCGATCTTAAAACTCTGGGACGTCTGTGCAGGCGAACTCGACGCGCTGCTGGAAATCCGCATGGATTCATATCGAGGCGACCGGCTGCACATTTTGATCTCAACAATTCTTGTCGCCCTTTTCGCACTGTTCGTCATCTTCATGAGCGCCAGGTCTATCCTGTCCTCCCTCAACCATTTGGTGCTGTACGCCGAGAAAGTCGCGAAAGGCGATCTGTCGGCCCTTCCGGAAGGAACGTACTCCGTCTCCTTGAATCGGCTCAAACATTCCGTTCAATCAATGGTCGAAAGCCTCAAGACCCAGATGGGCGCGGCGAAGGAATCCAACCAGGAGGCCCTCACTTCGAAAACCGAAGCCGAGTCGGCGCTTGTGGAAGCCGACAAGCAAAAGGCCCTGGCGGAAAAACAGGCAGGCAGGCTGTCCAAGCTGGGGGCTCAGATCAACGCCATGGCGGAAAACCTCGCCACTGCAACGCAACAATTGTCCACCACGACGGAGGAGCAGGCCGACGGCGCGGCCCAGCAAAGGGTTCGGGCCGACCAGGTCGCCACCGCCATGGAGCAAATGACGCAGACGGTCCTCGACGTGGCCTCCAATGCCTCCTCCACTTCGGAGGCGGCCCGCAGCGCCACGGAGTCCTCCCGGGGCGGCGTGGAGCTGGTTCGCCAAGCCATGGAGTCCATAGAAGAAGTTTCCCGCTCCACCGCCCAGTTGGAAGGCGTGCTCACTGAGCTGAACAGTCAGGCGGCGGAAATCGGCCGAATCATCGGCGTGATCAACGACATCGCCGACCAAACCAATCTGCTGGCCCTGAACGCCGCCATCGAAGCCGCACGAGCGGGCGACGCCGGGCGGGGATTCGCCGTCGTGGCGGACGAAGTCCGCAAACTCGCAGAGAAGACGATGACCGCCACAAAGGAGGTGGAGTCCGCGGTGGTTCAAATCCAAGCCGGCGCAAAAAACTGCGTGGACTCCATGGGCAAGACAACGGAGCAGGTGGAGAAAAGCAATCAGTCCTCCGCCGAGGCCGTGGTCTCCCTGAGAGAAATCATGACCAGCATCGAGGACATCAGCGGGAGAGTCGCTCAAATAGCGACCGCGGCGGAAGAACAATCGGCCTCGGCCGAAGAAATCAACATCAGTACGGAGGAGATCGCCTCGCTCATCGTGAAGGCGGATGAAGGCGCCTCACTGGCCGCAAGCGCCACCAGAAATCTGGCGAAACTCTCGCGCGAGTTGCTTCAATTGTCGCAGAATTTTACGACGGAGGAGGCGGCCTAGAACATTTCACGCAAGGCTTTGCCCGCATCCTTGCAGAGCCGGCGCTCGGCGGCTACCCGGCGATCATGATTCGTTGGCCTGCGAGGTAAACTTGTTACGGAAAAAGCTTACGGCAAGGAGGGGCCTGAGTTTATGCGTCCGCATAAGAAAATAAGAGATGGCTTCCAGCCATGCCGAACCGGCCTCCGCCTCGCCCGGACAAGAGCCCCGGTCAGCCAAGCTCCCCCCCAGTCCAAGAAAGCTTGGGCGGACAGCGTCTGCTCCGCCATCTCGCCGCATTCCCACGGTCCGCGTATCCGGATCGCGTGTTTTTCAACGACGCGCCCTTGACATCCGCTCCCGGGTGTTGGAAATGCACAGTTGCCAACTTGAAACCAAGGGAGCGGAGGCGGAGATGGAAATTCTCTACTATGTCGGAGGAATGATCGTTTTCTTTTTGTTCGGCGCCGGAGCAGCAAGAATTGCAGACACTCTTTGCAAGTCGATTTTTTCGCTTGAGGCGTACGGGGTCGTGAACGACCTGATACTTGGCGGCAGCTTCGCCATCGGGCTGACCGTTTTTTTGTTCCTCGCTGACTGGGTTGAAACCAAGATCGGCCAACGCAAACCTGAGCGAGTTGGAGACGCCGAGGCCGTGAAAGCCTCTCCGCAGCAGGAGTCCATCGTCAAGGAGCATTTGCGGCTTTTTCGGCGCTACGTCCTTCCGATTGTAGCAATGGTCTTGGCTGGCTCTCTCGCCTTCGCGAGCGTGTTCACATGGCGAGAGGACCACATATCCGCCGGGATCGCCGCAGCAGCGGCGGCGGCGATCGTCCTGGTCGCCATGGTGATTTTCTCCCGCAGAAAAAAAGCCCGGCGTTTGCAAGAGTCCGAAGAGTAGCAGCCTACGCGCCGGCGTCGCCTCCGGCATCCACTCCTGCCCGTCCTCTTTGCTATGCGCCCCCAGCACCTTCCCCGCCTACGCCGCGGGGGAGGGATTTGAAAATATCAGGGGCATCCCCGCAATATCCACACACCGCCTATCCAGCACTCAATCGAATTCATCCAACATCGCCGCAAGCAACGCCGCGTCATGACAGGCGGTGCTTGCCTTTATCCTGACCTTTTGAATTTCATCGGCGAACATTTTCGACATCACGTGTAGCCGGACTTTTCCAACCGTGAAGCGAAACGCCTGCATCTCATAAGATGTTGCAAGTATCCGTTCAGAAGCTCTGGATATAAACTATTTCAAGAGTTAAAGACTCTAGTTCCGCCAGAACTCGGGCACGAACAGGATGACCACCGTATAGATTTCCAGCCGTCCCAAAACCATGCAAAACATGAGGGCGATTTTGCCCAAATGCGGGATGTGCGCGTAGTTGTCCGCCGGCCCCACCGAACCGATGCCCGGACCGATATTGCCGATGCACGCCAAGCTTGCGGCGAAGGCCGAGACCACGTCCACGCCCGAGGCCGCCACCACGAAGGCGCAAACCACCAACAACCCCAGCCAAAGCATGAAAAAGGCCTGGATGGAGGACAGGATGTCCGGAGCCACGTTGGCGCCGCCGAACTTGGTCCGGCTCACGGAACGCGGGTGGATGATCCGAAACAGCTCCTGGTGGGCGTGCTTGAGCAACAATTGAATGCGCATGCATTTCATTCCGCCGCCCGTGGACCCGGCGCAGCCGCCGATGAACATGCACACCAGCAGTATGCTGACGGCCAAAGGTGTCCACAACTCATAGTCGGCCGTGGCGTAGCCCGTAGTGGTCAGGATGGAGGCAACCTGGAAGGCCGTATAGCGCACTGTCTCGCCCACGGTTTCGTAATTTTCCCGGTACAGGCTGATAGTGAGGACCAGGGTGAAGACGGCGAACAATCCGAGAAAAAAGCGCATCTCGGGATTCTTGAACGCCTTCAGAGGCTGCCCCTTGAGAATCAGGTAATGCAGTGAAAAATTGATCCCCGCGATGAGCATGAAGGCGGTGATGACCCAATCGATGTAGGCGCTGTGGTAGGCTGCGACGGAAGTGTTTCTGGTGGAGAACCCGCCCGTCGCCATGGTGCCGAAGGTGTGGCAGAGGGCGTCGAACAGGTCCATGCCTCCGAACATGAGCAGCACGGTCTCCAGGGCGGTGAACAACAGATAGACCTTCCAGAGCACGGCGGCGGTGTCCTGGATGCGGGGTTTGAGCTTGTCGGGCGCGGGCCCCGGCGCTTCGGCCCTGTAGAGCTGCATGCCGCCGACGCCGAGGAACGGCAGAATGGCGATGGACAAAACGATGATGCCCATGCCCCCCAGCCAATGGGTGAGGCTGCGCCAGAACAGCAGGCCTTTGGGCTGGCCTTCGATGTCGGCCAGGATCGAAGCTCCGGTGGTGGTGAACCCGGAGAACGATTCGAAAAAGCAATCCGTCGGCGTCTCGAACGTTCCGCCCAGCAAGAACGGCAACCCGCCGAAGAGCCCGGCCGCGGCCCAGCCCAGGGCCACGATGGCCATACCCTCGCGATGGTTGAGAGCCCTTCCGTTTTTCGACTTGTAGAAGACGGCGTACAAAAAAGCGCCCGCGGCCATGGTCAGCAGCATGGACTGGGCCAAGGCCATACGGGAGGCGTCCCCGTAGTAGAGGGAAAAGCCGAGCGGCGCGACCATGGTCAGGCCGATGCAGAAGATGAGGGCTCCAATGACGTGGAGCGTGTATCTCCAACGCATTAAAAGAAGTCCAGATTAACGGAAAGTTTTTTCTCGACTTTAGAAATGTTGCCCCGGGTGGAGAGAAATAGCAAGCGGTCTTGCGCATCGATGACGGTGTCGCCAGTAGGCAGCACGACGGACCCGTTGCGAATGATGGACAGGATGAGAATGCCGCGGGGCAGCTTGACGTCCATGATGCGCTGGCCGGCCAACTCGGAGGACGAATCCACGATGGCTTCGATGGCCTCGGCGTCCTCGCCCTTGATGGACTGGGCGGACACCACGTTGCCCCGCCGGATGTAGCGCAGAATCGAGTTGATGGCCGACAGCCGGGGACAGACCAAGTTGTCGATGCCGATGGCCTGGACCAAGGGCATGTATTCGAACTTGTTGATGCGGGTGACAGCCCTTTTGGCGCCCAGCCGTTTCGCCAAAAGGCAGCTCAGGATGTTGGACTCTTCGTTCCCGGTCACGGCCGCCACGAGGTCCATACCGTGAACGTTTTCCTCTTGGAGCAGCTGCTGGTCCGCGCCATCTCCATGCAGTACGATGGTCTTGTTCAGGGACTCGGAGAGGCGGTTACAGCGTTCTTCGGACTTGTCGATGAGCCGGACGTGGTACGGCCCTTCTTCGAGCTGGCGCGCCAAACGCTGGCCGATGTTGCCGCCGCCGATGATAAGAATTTCTCGCAACGGCTCGGGTTTGATGCCGAAAAGCTCCAGCACGGCTTTCCGGTCTTCGCACCCGCAGGCGAAATAAACCGCGTCGCCGGGCTCCACGGTGTCCTCGCCGCCGGGAATGATGAGCCGGTCCTGGCGAACCAATGCACCCACGATGAACGGCAAATCCGGCGCCATGCCGCGGATGTCCATCAGCCGACGCCCGGCCGCCGGGTTGTCGTCGGGGGGGCGCACGCCGATGAGCTGGACCTTGCCTTCCGCGAACTCGTTGATCTCTATCGCCCCAGGCGCGGACATGAGCCGCAGGATGGAGTTCACCACCTCGGCGTCCGGATTGATTACGGCGCCGAGCCGGTGAATGGACTGGCTCAGCGTGTCCTGAAAATCGTGGTATTCTTCGTTACGGATGCGGGCGAGTTTCAGGATGTCCGGGGCGAGGCTCGACGCCAGAAAGCAGGCGATGAGGTTGACCTCGTCGCTGTCCGTAACCGCGAGAAAAATATCGGCTTTCTTGATGCCGGCGTCGATCAGAATACGGGGGCTGGCGCCGGAGCCTTCGACGGTCTGCACGTCGATATGGTCCAGCACCCTGCGCAGGGCGGCCTCCGAACGGTCGATGACGACGACATCCTTGTTCTCCACAGCCAAACGCCGGGCGATGTGGAATCCCACCTCCCCGGCGCCGACGATGAGAATGCGCAAACGGTCGTCCTGCATGAATGCCGACTCCCGATTTTCAGACGGCCAGCCTTGCGAACGCTTCCAACGCGGCTTCCGTATAAGGAAAACGCCGCAAGGTCTTTGATGTGGCGGACTGCTCAAAAAAGCCGCAGAGACGGCTTGTTCAGCAGCCTGCCGCTCGGCCTTAGGCCTGGCGGAGCTTATTGACCGCCTGGTTCAGACGGGAGATCCTGCGGGCGGCTGCGCGCCAGTGGATCACGTTTTTGGTGGCGGCCTTGTCCAGCACGGACGCAGCGTCTTTGAGCAGCACGTCGGCCTGCTCCATGTCATTGCCGTCAATGGCGATCCGCAGTTGCTTGACTGCATTCTTCACACGGGTCTTGATGGCCCGGTTGCGCTCACGGCGAACCAAGCTCTGACGATGCCGCTTAATGGCGGAACGATGATTGGCCAATTCAGTCCTCCTGTTCCATAACTGGCTCGATGAAAAGAAACGGTGTTAAATACTGATCCATTTCCGAATTGTCAAGATTAAACCTGCAGGGCGTTGAAATCGGCCAACCGCGCCAGTTTGGACACCAGGGATTGCAGCAGGTGCAGCCTGTTGCGGCGCAGCGATTCGTCTTCGGCCATGACCATGACGTTGTCGAAGAAATCGTCCACGGACGGCCGCAATTCGCCCAACACGTTCAACAGTCCCTCGAAATCGTCGGCCGACCACATCTGTTCGAATCGGGGAGCGATCTCCGCGATCTTTTCGGCCAAGGCCTTTTCCTGCGGCTCGGCCAACAGAGCTGGGTCCACGTCCTCGCCCAACTCCACTCCGGCCTCGGCGCCCTGCTTGCGAATGATGTTCGCCGCGCGCTTGAAGGTCAGCACGGCCTGCTCGAAGCCGTCCCGGCGACGGAACTCGTCCAGCGCCTCGATGCGCCGACGAAGCGCCCAGACGTCGGAAAATCCAGCGCCCAGGGCAGCCTCCACGATGCGCGTCTCGAACCCCTGGCCGGTAAACAGAGCCTTGAGCCGCTGGCCGAAAAAGTCCATCAACAGCTCGAAAACGCGCTCCTGAGGAATCTTCCACTCCACGCCCTCGTAGCCTTCCTGGGCCAGGGACACGATCGTATCCAGCCCCACGCGCAGGCCGTGCTCCATCAGAATGCGGCTCACGCCAAGGGCCTGGCGGCGCAGGGCGTAGGGGTCCTGCGCCCCGGTGGGAATCATGTCCAGCCCGAAACAACCGGCCAGGGTGTCGGCCTTGTCGGCCAGGGCCGTGACGGCGCCGGCCAAGCTGGAGGGGACCGAGGACTCCGGACCGGCGGGAAGGTAATGCTCGGCCACGGCCTGGGCCGCGGCCGGCGACTCGCCCATGCGGCCGGCGTAGATGCCGCCCATGATCCCTTGCAGCGTATCGAACTCCCCGACCATCTCGGTGACCAGGTCGGCCTTGGCCAGCAGCCCGGCGCGGGTCGCCGTGTCCTTCAGCGCGGGATCGATCCTGTCGGCCAGCAGCCCGGCCAGCCGCTCCATGCGGCGGGACTTGTCGGCCATGGTTCCGATGGGGCCGATGAAGGTCACGCTCTCCAGCTTCTCCAGCCAGACGTCGAAACCGGCCTTGAGGTCGGCCTTCCAAAAGAATCGCGCGTCCTCCAGCCGAGCCTTCAACACCCGCTCCCAGCCTTTGGTGACCAGATCCTCGCTACGGGGGTTCAGGTTCAGGGTGCACAGGAAATAGGGCAGCAAATCTCCTTTTTCGTCCTGGACGCCGAAACACTTCTGGTGGCTCTCCATGCTGGTGAGCAACACCTCGCGGGGCAGCTCCAGGAAATCCCGGTCAAAGCGGCCCAACACCGGCTTGGGGTACTCCACAAGCCCGACGACCTCCTGCAGCAGCGCGTCCTTCCACACCACGCGGCCGCCCTTCTCCTCGGCCAGTTCGTCGCCGCGGATCCTCACCGCGTCCCGGCGCTCGGACTCGTCCAGAACCACGGCGCCCTGGTCGCGCAGAACGTGGTAATATTGCGCCGCGGACGCAACCTCCCACGGCCCCCGCCCCATGACCCGGTGGCCGTAGCACAGACGTCCGGAATGCAGACCGGCCAGCTCGAACTCCACCACTTTTTCGTCGAGCAGAGCCAGCAGCCAGCGGATGGGCCGGCCGAAGGCGAACTCCGTGGCGCCCCAGCGCATGCGCTTGGGAAAGCTCAAAGAGGAGATGAGCTTGACGCAAACCTCCGGCAAAATCTCCAGGGCGGGTTTGCCGCCCACCTGGCGACGCACGGCCAGATACTCGCCCTTGTCGGTCTCCAGGGTGTACAGATCGGCCGCCTCCACCCCTTGGGAGCGGCAAAACCCCAAAGCGGCCTTGGTGGGCTTCCCCGCGTCGTCAAAGGCGATGCGCGCCGGCGGGCCGGTGACGACCTCCTCCTCCAACGGTTGCGTCTCGGGGACGTTGTCCACGCGCACCGCCAACCGGCGGGGCGTGGCTCCCGCCATGGGCGCATCGGCCGCGAGGCGGGCCTCGTTCAACAGACGGGACAATATCTCCACAGCCTCCTTGCGAAGCTGAGGCGCGAACCGCGCCGGCATCTCCTCGATTCCGATCTCTAGCACGAACTCAGGCATGGTCTACCTCGCGGTTTTCTGGAGCAGGGGATGGCCGAAGGCTTCGCGTTGGTCCCGATACAGCCGGGCGGTCCATGAGGCCAAATTCCGAACCCGGGCGATGTAGCCCGTACGCTCGGTGATGGAAATGGCGCCCCGGGCGTCGAGCAGGTTGAAAGCGTGGGAGCACTTCAGACAGTAGTCGTAGGCCGGCCAAGGAAGACCTCGTTCGCAGAGCGCCCGGCATTCGCGTTCGTAGTCGTCGAAAAGCCGCGCCAGCATGGCCGCATCGCTGGCCTCGAAATCATAGGTGGACATCTCCACTTCGTTTTGGTGGTGCACGTCCCCGTACGTCAGCGCGTCGTTCCAGGCCAAATCGTAGACCGATTCCTTCTGCTGCAGGTACATGGAAATGCGCTCCAACCCGTAGGTCAGCTCCACGCTGATCGGCGACAAGTCGATGCCGCCCACCTGCTGGAAATAGGTGAACTGCGTGACCTCCATGCCGTCCAGCCAAACCTCCCAGCCCAGTCCCCAAGCCCCCAGCGTGGGAGACTCCCAGTCGTCCTCCACGAAACGGATGTCGTGCTCGGCCGCGTCCACGCCGAGCACGCGCAGGCTGTCCAGGTACAGGTCCTGCACGTCCGGCGGAGAAGGCTTGAGGACCACCTGGAACTGGTAATAGTGCTGGAGCCGGTTGGGATTCTCCCCGTAACGCCCGTCCGTGGGCCGGCGGGAGGGCTCCACATAGGCCGTACTCCACGGCTCCGGACCGATGACCCGGAAAAAGGTGGAGGGATTGAACGTCCCGGCCCCGACCTCCACGTCGAAAGGCTGGGCCAGCAAACACCCCTTCCCGGTCCAGAAGCGTTGCAGATTGATGATGACATCCTGAAAATTCATGCGTCACTCCTTGCTACGCCGACGAGCGAAATGCGGCGACGGCCAACGCCCGGCGACCCGCTCGCATACAGAATCACTTCACGTTTTTTCATAGCGCGCGCCATTCCAGGCCAATCCCAGGCGCCAGCCGAGCATCAACTCCAACACCCTCCGGCATTCGCGTCCGATGCCCTGGGACACGCGCAGCCCGCCCCACTCCTGGGGGCTCGCCTTGGCCATCCAGTCGAGGGTCCGCGCACTGCCGGGACAAAGGGCGAGCCCGGCCTGGGACTGCGTTCGGCAGTCCTGGCACAAGAGGCGGCCGCTGTCCACCTCCAAAACCAACTCCGACAAGGCCTGCACCGGACGGCCGCAAGCGTTGCAAACGCTCAGGTCGGGCAGAAGGCCTTGCAAGTGCAGCAGCCGGGCCTTGAACGCCGTGGGCGCAAACTCCGGCGGCCCGGAATCGCGCTCCAGCGCGTCCAGGCTCGCCACGGTAAACTCGAAAATCTCACGAGCGCCTTCGGCGCCTATTTGCACCGCCTCCACAAGCTTGAGGCAGTGTCGGGCCGCGCCCAAACGCCGCGCATCCCCCCGGATCGCCTCAAAGGCGTTGAGTACGGTTCCTTCCTCCAGGGTGTGATACCGGCCGCCGCGAGCCTCACGCAAAGTGAACAGGACAAGCTTCAACGGATCGAGGCAACCGACAAACCGCCTGCGGCTGCGCAACCCCCCAAAGGCGAAAGCGTTCTGCACGCCCAGACCAGGGTGAAGCAGGCGCACCCAGGCGTCGTGCTCCTTGAAGCGCCCCACCTTGAGCACCAACGCTCGTTCGGCGGCCTCCATGCGTCAACCTCAGGGGAAATGCAGCGTCTTGACCTGTCCCTCGCCGGCGTCGATCGGCACGGGAGCGCCGTTGAACGTCACATGGACGCCGCCGGCGTTGCCCAGGCGAACCCAACCGTGCTCCTCGAAGGAGAAGGTCACGGACTGCCCGTCGCGGATGAAGGCCTCGCGGATCTGTCCGTCGTCCAACTGCGCCTGCATCCAGCACTGCTCGCCGGCTTTGGCGACAACGCGGACCCTGCCGGGCTCCGTAGCGGGTTCAACCGGAGCCTCGGCCGCCGGGTTCTGAGCCTCCGAAGGAACGGCTTCTTCGCCTTGCTCCTCAGGAAAAGCCAACGGCTCCTGCGTCGCGTTAGCAGCCGGAACGGAGAACTCCGGCTCGACGGCGAGCGCCTCCTCCGCGGGAGAAGCGGGCTCCGGGGCGGGGACGGCGGACGGCGTCGAAACCGCCTGCGCCTCGGCCGGGACCGGCTCGACGGCCTGGCCGGTTTCCGTTTTGGTCCCCAGCCCCATGGACCAAACCAACCAGCCCAACAAAACCAGCAAGACAATGATCGCCGCGATCACCAGCCACGAAGATTTCCGAGCGCCCGACGAAACGGGGGACAACGGTTTGGCCTGGCGGCAAGCGAAGGAGTCATCGTCCTCATCCTCCTCCGACGTGTAGGTGGCGGCCAGCCGGTTCGCCAGTTCATCGGCGTCCAGTCCAAGCACCCGGGAGTAACTCCGCACAAAGCCTTTGGCGTACACCGGATGCGGCAAGTCTTTCTCGTCGCCCGCCTCAATGGCCGCGATGTTTCTACGGCTAATGCAGGTGGCGTCCATGATTTCCTCAATGGATTTGCCCTGCCGCTCCCTTTCCTCTCGTAGCAGGCAGCCAATCTCTTGCAACGTCATAGGCTTCTCCGCGCCAAAACCGGTTGTCGCGCCCGGAAGGCCCCTCGCCCGGGTCAGCTTTTTATCTCGATGATAGCTTTCTCACGCAGCTTTTCAAGATAGTCCCGGAAAACAACATCCAGTTTTTCATTGTACAATTTCTCATAAATCCTGTCCCGGACTTCGGCCAGCGACGCTTTGTCGCCCTCTTTTACGCCGACCAAAAGCAACAGGGCCTCCTGGCCGTTCACATCAAAAAGTTGGCTCATCCCCCCCGGCTTGATATTTTCGAGCTCATCGCGCCAAGTCTGGGCCAAATCGCTCCACGTCAGGTCGCCCAGGTCCCCGCCGCTGTCGGCGCCAGGCCCCTGGGTGTAGCGCTTGGCGGCTTCGGCAAACGTCATTTCCCCGGATTCAATGCGGTTGCGCACATCCACTCCAGACATGGAGGGAGGAAACAAGATCAGCGCCAAATGGACGGTGCGCCCTTTGTCGGCGCCGGTGTTTTCGGACTCGTAGACTTTTTCGATTTCCTCATCGGAAACCAGCACCTTGTTGCGCACCATGTAGGACAAAAGCCGGTGCTTGACGATGTCCTTGCCTATCTTTTCCTTAAACTCCTGAAGCGTAAGACCTTGAATGGTCAACTGCTGCTCGAACTGTTCGTCCGTCAGGCCGTTGTTTTGTTTGTACTTGGCGACTTCTTCGTCGAGTTCGGCGTCACTCACCTGTATGCCCATGCGCTCCGCCTCTTCCGTGATGAGCTTGTCCGCGATCATCTGCTCCATCACCTGCCTGCGCATGGCCTGCAGGCGTTGTTTCTCCTCAGGGCCCATCTCTTTGCCCTGATACTGGTCCAGCACGGGTTTCAATCGCAGATTCAAATCATAAAGCGTGATGACCTGGCCGTTCACCACCGCCACGATCCGATCCACGAATTCTTCGCCGCTCGCCGGCGATGCTCCGTTTTCCTGGGCCGTCGCACAACACGGAGACGCAAAGAATAACAGAAAAGTCAAAAATGATGTGGCGAGCAAACAAAAATGGTCTATCGTGCGTCCAGGGGCCATCGTCCTCTCTCCTTCCAACTCAGCGAGAATCGCAACAAATCCGCATCCGTTACGAAAAAACTTGTAATCTCTTTCGCCAAACCTTGCAACGAACGCAACCAACCAAGATTCAAAGGTTATTCACCGCTCCGGTCGGAACCTTTCGAATGTTCGGCGGGTTCCCGCTCAAGAAGTTGGTCCGACACCTCGATATGCGCTGTGGACAAGGCTTCCCCCAGCCATTGGTCAAAGGCGGCCTGAAGTTTGTTGTCGATCAAAATGCTCTCCACCTGCGGGTAGGCCTCCATGGCGTCCAGCGTCCTTGCAGGAAAGACGTGTTGCAGCATCAGGCATTCAAAGCCGCCGTTGCCGGAAATGATTTTACTGGGCCGCCCGATTTTGGCGTCCTTCAAGGCCGTTCTCCACGCGTCGGGAAGTTTGTCCTTTTGAATGGTGATGGAGCGCGGCGTCGCGCCGGGATATTTTTCCGCGAGCGAACCCCGGTTGTCCGCAGGATCGTCCATGCCGCACGCGGCCTCCACCTCCTGGGGATCGGGCCCGGTGAGCACGAACAACTCCCAACGTTCGGGGACCTGGAACTCGGACAAGTGGTCCTGGTAATATTGCTCCGCTTCCTTGTAATCCAATTTGATGCGAGGCCTCAGAACCTGTCGAAACAACTTCTTCAGCGCCAACCGATAACGCAGCTGCTTCCGCCAGGCGTCCAGATCGATGTATTCCTCGATCAGCACCTGCTCGAACGCGCCGTTCGGATAGTCGGCCCGAATTTCCTGTTCCGCCTGCGCCGCCTCCTCGCTCGTGACGCTCATGGCCCGTTTCTCCAAAGCTTGGACCACCAGTTCCTGAACGATAAGCCCGCCCAGAATCTCTCCGTACTCGGAGCGCAGATCCTCCACCGTAGGAACCGGCCCGCTCAGGGCGTCCATATGGTTCAAGTCGTACTTGAACTCCAGTTGCCGCAACTTGATCGGTCGCCCGTTCACACGGGCCACCACGCCCGGCTCCTGAGGCGCGGCTTCGCAGCCGGCCAACACGACGGCCAGGGCCAATGCGGCGAAACAGGCCGCGAAACAAAACCGACTAGCGCCCATGGAGGACTCCTTGCGTCAAAAGCTTGCTCCGTCTCATTGAACCGCCAGACTCCGCAAGGAGGACAATTCCTCGGCCAAAGCCTTGAGGCCGTCCAAAGGATCGGCCCCGGTCTCCACGCGAATCTCGACCTTGCCCGGAGGGATGAGCCGGACGCGGCCGTTGCGGCCTTCCATCCAGGCCAACAGATCCTCCGGCCGAATCGCCTCGTTGCGCTCGCCAAAGTCCATAACCATCCTGCTGGGATGGATGTCGGCCCGCACAGCCTGCAGCGAACTCAGATCGCGTTTGAGCCCGAGTACGGCCAAAAAACGCCGCAACGGCTCCGGATGGGGCCCGAAGCGGTCCCGCATCTCCTGGGCCGCCTCCTCCTGCCGCCGTTCGTCCGCGGACGAGAGCCGACGGTAGTACGCCAAACGCTCCGAGGCGTCCGGCAAATAAGACTCCGGAATGTGCGCCTCGAAGGAAAACGAAAGTTCGGGCTCCACGGAGCGCGCCGGCCCCTCGCCTTTTTGCCTTCGGACTTCCTCCTCCAACATTTCCAGAAAGAGGTCCAGCCCGACTTTGGCGATGTGGCCGGATTGGGCCTCGCCCAGGATATTCCCCGCGCCTCGGAGCCGGAGGTCCTCCATGGCCACCTTGAAGCCTGCGCCAAGGTAATCCATCTCCAAAATGACCTTGAGACGTTTGCGGGCCTTCTCTCCGATCCGCTCGGCGTCGTTCACCAAAAAATAAGCGTAGGCCTGCCGTTCGCTGCGGCCCACCCGGCCTCGAAGCTGATACAGCTGCCCTAACCCGAAAATGTCGGCCCGGTCCACTACAAGGGTGTTGGCGTTGGGGAAATCCAATCCAGACTCCACGATCGCCGTGCAGACCAGAATGTCCATCTCCTTGTGCCAGAAGCGGTGCATGGCCTCCTCCAGCTCTTTTTCCCGCATCTGGCCGTGGGCCATGCCAACGCGAGCCTGGGGCGCAAGAGAACGCACCCGCTCGGCCACCCGGTCCAGATTCTCCACCCGGTTGTGCACCCAAAAAACCTGCCCGCCGCGGTCCAGCTCCCGCTGCAGGATCAACGGCAACTCCGGATCGCTCTGCTCCATGAGCGCCGTGATCACGGGTTTACGGTCCACGGGAGGCGTCTCGATGACCGACAGGGACCGCACCCCGGACAAGGACAGCTGGAGCGTCCGGGGAATGGGGGTGGCGGTCAAGGTCAAAGCGTCCACGCTCTTTTTGAGCTCCTTGAGGCGCTCCTTGTGCTTGACCCCGAAGCGCTGTTCCTCGTCCAGAATCAACAGGCCGAGGTTGGGCAAAACGACGTCCTTGGACAGCAGGCGGTGCGTGCCGATGAGCACGTCCACCTCTCCCCGCGCCGCGGCGGCCAGAATCTGCTTCTGCCGCTTGGCCGGCACGAAGCGGCTGAGCATCCCCACCCTGACGGGAAAATCCTCCATGCGTTGGGTGAAGGTCTGGTAATGCTGCTCGGCCAGCACGGTGGTGGGGCACAACAGCGCCGCCTGCCGACCGTCCGTCACCGCCCGGAAAGCGGCGCGCAGGGCCACCTCGGTCTTGCCGAAGCCGACGTCCCCGCACACCAGACGGTCCATGGGGGCCGCAGCCTCCATGTCCCGAAACACATCCTCGATTGCCTGGGCCTGGTCCGGCGTCTCCTCGAAGCCGAAGGTCGCCTCGAACTCCTGATACAGCTTGTCCAGCGGCCCGTACCGCTGTCCTTTGACCACCTTACGGTAGGCGTACATGTCCACCAATTCTTTGGCGATCTTCTCCACGGCCTTGCGCGCCCGCTCCCGGGCGTTTTTCCAGCGCACGCCGCGCAAGCTGTCCAGGGAGGGGAGAACGCCTTCGGGCCCTTTGTAGCGCTGAACCAGGTTCAACCGGTCAACGGGCAGGTAAAGCTTGTCGTCCCCGTCGAAGAGAAGCAGCAGGTAATCGCCTTTGGCCGCGCCGATGCGCAGATGGTGCAGGCCGTTGTAGCGGCCGAGTCCGTAATCGCGATGCACGACCAAATCGCCCTGAGCTATCTCGTCCAAACGGGCCAGGCCCTGAAAAGCCTCCCGTCGGCGATCCGGCTTGTCCGCCTGCTCCGGTTGGAGCACGTTTTCGGACAGGACCACCATGTCCCGCCAAGCCAGTTCAAACCCCTTCCGCAAGGGGGATACCCGAGCGAAGAGCCCTTTGGAGGTCGGACTGTAGCCCGTCTCGAACCGCAGCCCGCGCCCTTCG
Organism: Desulfovibrionales bacterium; assembly: GCA_030156255.1. Taxonomy (GTDB): domain Bacteria; phylum Desulfobacterota; class Desulfovibrionia; order Desulfovibrionales; family Desulfovibrionaceae; genus JASGMV01. The sequence goes on along the minus strand of JASGMV010000022.1, from coordinate 31,444 downwards.
GCGAGGGAGAGAAACTTCGAACGCGAACGCACGCTGCGAAAACTCAACACCACCTGGCTTTTGCTGGAGCTCCAATCCTCCAAAGCCTGAATGAGCGCGGAGAAGGGCCGGCGCCGCTGCTCCGGTTTCCAGAATACGTCGGAAAAATCGTTGATTTCGGATTCCGGCAGCTCGATCCCGCGCCGCTCCCGGCCGATGACCAAATCTTCCTGGACCAGGGACCTGAGCGGTCTCAAGGACTCCAGGGCCGCGGAATCGGTGCGCAGGACCAGATGCCGGGGCCAGCGCCGGCCGTGTTCGCGCTGTTCGCCTTCAAAGTACTCCCGCCATTGCCAGGAGCACTCCTCCAGCCGGCTGCGCACGCCCTCTCCGGAGGACTGCAGCACCGCCGCCTGAGAAGGCAAGTGCGACAGCAGATCGCAGGCGTCGTCGTAATAGAGTCCGGGCAAAATGCGGTTGTCGGCGAACTGTCCCGCCTGCTCCTCCAGATGGACGGCTGCGTTTTGGCTCAGTTCCCCGGTTTTGCCCAGCTGGCCCCACAACCGCCGGGCGCGGGCCAAATGTTCTCCTCCGAGCAGGGCGGGGCCGCACGGCAGCACCACCGCGGACTCCAGGTCCTGCCGCGACCGCTGGGTGGACGGGTCGAACAGGCGAACGCCCTCCAGGGTCTCGCCGAAGAACTCCATGCGCAGGGGCAGCGAATATCCCGGTGCGAAAATATCCAGGATGTCGCCGCGCCGGGCGATTTCTCCCACCGACGTCACCATGGCCTGGCGCGCGTACCCCCACTCCACGGCCTGCTCCAGCAATAGCTCCGGGGACATCTCCTCCCCGCATTGCAACTCCAGGCTGGCCTCGGCCACGATTCGGGACGGCGGCCATTTGAGCAGCAGATTGTCCGCATGGACCAAAGCACCCCGCGCCCCATGGGCTCGGCCCAAGGCGTACAACGCCGCGAACCGTTCGCCCCAGGCGGCGGCGGTGTTGTCGGCCGGCGTGAAGGCGGGCAACGCGGCCCAGCCGCGCTCCCAGACCGGCGCCAGAGGATCGGACGTTACGGGACAGAAGAGCTGCAACAAGGCCGCAAGCTGGGCGTAGTCGCGGCCCGCGGCCAAGACCAGCGCCGGTTTGAACCTGGCGAGCAGCGAGCTGAACAGATAGGCCAACGTCGCCGGGCCGCTCTTGGCGACCCGGAGACTTGGGGAGCCGCCTTCCAAAAATTCTTTTAATTTCGTTGTATCGGTCACGAGATCGCCGCAAGATGTGGGCTGTGGACGCCTGCGAGGAGGTTGAAAATACCGACGGTCGTCCCTGTACAGGAAGTCGGATGCGCCAGCTGGCGGGGCCATCGGCTGAGAGCCGTGTTGCGCCAGCCCAATGCAAAAAATCTAAAAAGAAACGCCCCCCGCAGCCGTAAGGCGCAAGAGGCCTTTCTTCTTTTCCAATAACACGTCGCGCGAAATCCTGGCAAGAGCGGACGACGCCAACTGAAATCCGATGCCGCCCGGACCTCAGACCTGGGCAAGCATATTTCTTTCTTCGCCGGACAACAACCTGTTGAGGTCCAACAAAATAAGCAACCTGTCCGCCAACTTGCCCACCCCGCTAATGTATTCGGATTCGAGCCCGGACACCACGGCCGGCGGCGGCTCCACCGTATTGGCCGGAATGCGCAACACCTCGGAGACCGCGTCCACCACGAACCCGACAATCATATTGATGATCTCGATGACGATAATCCGCGTATGCTTGTCGTGCTCATGAGGCTCCAGGCCAAAACGTTTGCGCAGATCGACAATGGGAATCACCTTGCCGCGCAGGTTGATGACGCCCTCGACAAACTCCGGAGCGCGGGGCACTTTGGTGATCTCCATCATACGAATGATCTCTTGAACCCGAAGAATGTCCACTCCGAATTTTTCGTCACCGATGCTGAAGGTCACCAACTGAATCAAGTCGGAATCTTGGCGTTTCTGAGCTTCTTCCATATGCTGGTCCTCGCTTTGATCAAAGCCGTAGTCGAATGAACAACAGCGGCCAGGGCCGCTCAACGCGCGTCGCATACAGAATGCCTTATCCTGCTGCGATGTCAAGAAGCAGTGCAGCTTTTCCGGCGCCCGCCGCAGAAGGAAGCGGCTGCTCCGGCATTGACGGCCTCCTCTAAAAGCTTTATGCCTGATACCGACGGCCGCCGCACTTCGGCCGTTCGTCGCCGCCGGACCGCCAGCCGTCCCAAACGACGATACCCCCTCTAGCTAGGAGGACGCCTTCTATCATGGCCCGCTTTACGGACGATTCCCAAGATTTTTCATTTGAAGATCAACTGAAGGCTCTTGGCTACGAAGAACTCCTGGACTTCTGGGAAGAGACCCAGTTCCTTCTGCGGTTGAGCGACGACGAAGACATTCGCGAGGCCCTGCCCGGTCCCGAGTACGAACAGTTGATCCTCCAAGAGTTGCAAATTCGCTCCTGCCGCAGAACGCTTGAATAATCCCATTCCCACCATCGACCGCTGAAGGTCTCTCTCTGTAGCCCGGCGCGCAGGCGGGCTCTGCGTTTATGTAACGCGGCGACGCCGCCGGAAGACGCGGCGCCCGCTCGGACCGTTCCCTCCTTCTCGCCAGAAGAGGCCTCGTCTTGTTTGGCGCCCGTCGAAAGGGGAAGCCTCAGCGACGGACTTCGCTTTTCGAAGTCCGAAGCGTCGTTGTCCGACGCGGAAGATTCTCCAACCATGGCTTTTTGCAGCGTCGCTTCAATTTCAGAGCATTCCACGCTCTTCCTTCAAAACACTTCACTGCAAAAATTTGCTCGCAAATCCTTACAGAGCCCTGGAACGGGTCTCCAAAACACCCGTGGAGCGGAGTCGCTAACGCCCCAAACAGCGCTCAACGATCACAACGAACGACACCGTTATGCTTTTCCGTGAAAGATTCGAAAAATGAGAACAAAAAACAATGGAATAAAAATAAGGTCGATGAACGTCGCGGAAAGCATGCCGCCGCAAACGGCCGTGCCGATGGCGTTCATCGCGCCGGCGCCAGCGCCGGTGGCGACGGCTAGCGGCAACACCCCGAAGAAAAAGGCCAGCGAGGTCATCAGCACGGGGCGAAATCGGACTCTGACGGCTCCAAGCGTCGCCTCGATGAGTTTTTCACCATGCCCCATCCGCTCCTTGATAAACTGAATGATCAAAATGGCGTTTTTGGTCGAGAGCCCAAGGGTCGTCAGGAAACCAATCTGAAAATACACATCGTTCGGCAATCCCCGCAGCGAGGTCGCGACGATGGCGCCCAATACGCCGAGCGGCAGCATCAACAGGTTGACGATAGGAATGGCCCAGCTTTCATACAAGGCCGCCACGCAAAGAAAAATCACGAAAATAGAAAAGGCGTAAAGTATGGGACCTTGCGAGGTCGCCATACGCTCCTGATACGACAACCCGGTCCAGTCGTAGGCGATCCCCCGAGGCAGTTTGCGAGCGAACGCTTCCATGATGTCCATGGCCTGGCCGGAACTATGGCCGGGCGCCGGCTCTCCCCAAATATTGACGGATGGAAAGGCGTTGTAACGCTCCAGCAAGGGGGAGCCCGTGGTCCAGCGCCCAGTGGCGAAGGACGCGTACGGAACCATTTTGCCCGCGTCATTCCGGACATAGAGTTTATTCAAATCCTGCGGCTGCATGCGATAGGGGGCGTCCGCCTGAACATAAACCTGCTTGACCCGGCCGCCTTGGATGAAGTCGTTGACGTAGCTGCTGCCGAAGGCCGAGGAGATGGTGGTGTGGATGGACGAAATGGGAACTCCCAATGCGCCTGCTTTGTCCCAATCCACGTCGATGCGGTATTCCGGCACATCCTCCATGCCTTTGGGACGAACCTTGGTCAGTCGCGAATCCCGCCACGCCATGCCGAGAAGCTGGTTACGCGCCGCCATCAGCTGGGCGTGGCCCAGGCCGCCGCGGTCCTGCAACTGAAAATCGAAACCGGAGGCCATCCCCAATTCGACGACCGGCGGAGGCGGAAAGGCATAGACCAGAGCGCCCTTGATCTTCGAAAACTCCTTCATGGCCCTGGCGGCGATGGCGTTGACCCGCAAGTCCGGTCTGTCGCGTAGGTCCCAGTCTTTGAGCTTGACGAAACCCATCGCGAGATTTTGCCCCTGCCCGGCGAAACTCACGCCGGAGACATCCATAAAAGCTTCTATTGCATCCTGCTCATGCTCCATGAAATATTTTTTCACCTCGCCCATGGTCGCCTGCGTCTGCTCCAGGGTCGTGGAGCCTGCGGGCAGCGTGGCCTGGACCATCAGGATGCCTTGGTCCTCGTCCGGAATGTAGGAGGAGGTCATCCGATGGAATAAAAAACCGACCGTCGCCACGAGCAGGAGGTAGATGATCACGTAGCGCGTGCTTTTGGCGAAGGAATGGCCGACCAACCCCACGTACAAGGTTCTGATTCGACCGAATATCCGGTCAAACAACCTGAAGAAGGGACGCAGGCAGCGGATTGCGGTGTCCCCCGCCCCATGTCCCTTGGGAACCGGTTTCAGGAACGACGCGCAGAGGACCGGGGTCAGAATGAGGGCCACGAGCACCGACAGAAGCATGGATGCGATAATCGTGACGGAAAATTGCCGGTAGAGAACCCCGGTGGACCCTCCGAAAAAGGCCATGGGGCCAAAAACCGCCGAGAGCACCAGGCCGATGCCGACCAACGCGCTGGTGATTTCCTCCATCGACTTCGCTGTGGCCTCTCTGGGCGAAAGCCCTTCCTCGGCCATGATCCGCTCCACGTTCTCCACCACCACAATAGCGTCGTCCACCAGAAGGCCGATGGCCAACACCATGGCGAACATGGTCAACATGTTGATGGAAAAACCGAAAAAACCCAGGACCGCGAAGGTCCCCAGCAGGACTACCGGCACAGCGATGGTCGGAATCAGGGTCGCCCGAAACGTGCCCATGAACACGAACATGATCAAAAAGACCAGCCCCACCGCCTCAAGCAGGGTCTTGACCACCTCATTGATGGCCACCCGAGTGAAGGGCGTCGTGTCATAGGGATAGACAACCTTCACGCCGGGGGGAAAATAGCGGCTCATTTCCTCCATCGTCGCCTTGATGGCGTCGACGGTGTCCAGGGCGTTGGCGCCGGCGGCCTGTCGGATGGCCATACCGGCGGAAGGTTTACCATTGAAGTGCCCCACTATGTCGTAACGCTCAGATCCCAGCTCCGTCCGGCCTATATCTTTGATTCTGATCGTAGAACCGTCTTGATTGATGCGCAGGGGGATGGAGGAGAATTCCTCCGGCGTCTGCAGAAGATGCTGCACAATAATGGCGGAGTTCAGGCGTTGGCCCTCGACGGACGGCGCGCCGCCAAACTGACCGGCGGAAACCTCGACGTTGTACGCACTGAGCGCCGAGATGACATCCTCCATGGTCAGCTTATAGCTGTTCAACTTATCAGGATCGACCCACACGCGCATGGCGTACTGCGTACCGAAATTTTCCACCTCGCCCACCCCGGGCACTCTGGACAAGACCTTCTCCAGCGTGGACTGGGCGTAGTCGCGCAGGTCCTCGCCGCTCATGGAGCCGTCTTCCGAAACCAACCCCACGACGATGAGATAATTTCGGGTGGACTTGCTGACCTCGACGCCGGAGCGTTGCACCACATCGGGCAGACTGGCCATGGCCAGTTGCAGTTTGTTCTGGACCTTGGACCAAGCCAGATCCGGATCGGTTCCCGCTTCAAAGGTCAGCTCAAGCCTCGACTGGCCGGAAGAGGAGCTCGTTCCGGAAAGGTAGAGCATGCCGTCCAGACCGGTCATCTTTTGCTCGATGACCTGGGTCACGGTGTTCTCCACGGTTTCGGCCGAAGCGCCGGGGTAAAAGGCGGTGACGGCGATGGACGGCGGCGCGATGGGCGGATACTGGGCGATGGGCATCTGGTAGATGGCCAGCGCGCCGGTTGTCATCAGAACAATGGCGACGACCCATGCGAAAACCGGCCGGTCCAGGAAAAATTTCGACAGCATTACCGTCCTCCCGCAGGACCCTCGGAAGACTGTCCGCTGCTGTTACCGGTTGTTTGCTTGGCGGCGCCGTCCGTCGGCCTATAAGGCGTCGCCTTTACTTCCATGCCCGGCCGCAGCATCTGCAACCCTTCGACGATCACGCGATCTCCCGATTTCAGTCCAGACGAGACGAGCCACTGATCGCCGACGGCTCTGTCCAGAGTGAGCGGGCGATAGCCGACCTTGTTCTCCTTGTCGACGATCAGGGCGTAGGGATTGCCCTTGGTGTCGCGGGAAACCCCTTGCTGCGGAAGTAACAGAGCCTGCTCGTTGACGCCTTCCTTGATCACCGCAGTGACGAACATCCCAGGAAGCAACTCTCCCTCCGGATTGGGGAATATCAAGCGCAGAAGAACCGAGCCCGTCGTGGGATCCACCGTAACATCCCGGAATTGCAGCTTGCCGGCCAAAGGATACGGAGAGCCGTCCTCCTGGATGAGGTCGACCTTATCCCTGTCTTTTTCCTGTGGATTGAGGAACCCTTCCTTCCAACGGCGCTTCAAGTCCAGCAACTCCACGGTGGATCGGGGCACATCCACATAAATGGGGTCCAATTGCTGGATGGTGGCGAGGGGGGTCGCTTGGTAGGCAGTGACAATGGCGCCGTCCGTCACGGCGGATCTGCCGATGCGCCCGGAGATGGGCGCGGTGACCTTGGTGTACCCCAGATTGATGCGGGCCAATTTCACCTCCGCCCGCAACGCCGTGATCTCGGACTGGAGTCGCTTCGACTCGGAGTCCGCGTCGTCAAAATCCTGCTGGCTCAAGGCGCCGACTTTCAACAACTTCTGATAGCGTTCGGCTCTTGCGCGGATCGCCGGAAGTTGGGCCTCTGTTCGGGCCAACGCTGCCATTGCGTTCTCAAGCTCCGCCTGAAAAGGCGCGGGGTCGATCTGATACAAAACCTGTTCAGCCTGAACGTCGGAGCCTTCGATGAAAACGCGCCTCAGGATCAAACCGCTCACACGAGGTCGAATTTCAGCGACTCGAAACGCCGAAGTCCGCCCCGACAACTTCGTAGTCAGCTCAACGCTCCGGGGCGCCATCGTCACAAAGGATACTTCGTGAGCAGAGGGCGCCGCCTGTTGCGCTTTATTATTGTTACAGCCGGCGCCTCCAGCCATAACCAAAAGAAGCGTCAAAATCACGCCTCGCCCCATCGCACAATTTAAATGAAAAGTTACTTGCATAGGTAGACCTTCAGATGATCATTGGACTTATTTCAAGAACGAAAAAAAGTATGGTCGGGAGATATGGCGTCGTAAGTCTGAATACACGCAAGGAAGAGCCTGAGGTTCCTACCCGTGAACACTTTCTTGCAAGAAAAAAACATTTGAAAATTTCTCATTTTTCACTCAAACAAAACATATTTCTACGTAAAATACGATGTGTACAAAATTTAACGCATAATTAATGCATTTATTTTGAAATCATAAGCTGATCAATAGCGCTATTTTTGAATCCTGCAATCACGAATGCAACTATTTGCCTTGCACTTTCCTCAATTCCAATCTTTGAAAATTTGTTCAGCAAGAAAGAATCAGCTCCACACCACCTTGCCATGGACAATCCATGGAAAAACATAATATCAAAAAGATATGTAATACATAAAATTATCAACGCGTCGTCGGCGTCTTCCTTGATCAGGCGAAATGTCTCCGTCAACATGCTGATGATCGGTGAAATGTAGTGTTCATCGACCATTCGTTTGAGTTCCGTTGCAGGCACTAATATCTCGTGCTGCAGTAGCTCCAAGTACCATTTATGGCTTGCCGATACTTTCATGCGCAGCAGGAGCGTCTCAACCTGGCGGCGCAGAAGATCCTCAGGCGACTCGCCTTCTTCTCGGACCGGATCGGGGTAAAGCTCCTTCGCCCTATCGATTCCAACGGCGACAACGGCTTTATACAAGCCCATCTTGCTCCCAAAATGATAACTGATGGCGGCGTTGTTGACCTTCGCCGCGGCGCATATTTCGCGGATGCTCGTGCTCTTGAATCCACTTTGAGCGAAAAGCTTCGTCGCAACCCGAATCAGGGCGAGGCGGGTGTTGCTTCTCGTCTGGGGACGGGTCTTTTCTTTCATGCAACTGATTTCACACATCCCAAAAATTCTGTCAAGCGCTTGCTTGAATATTTCAAATAACATAGTATCATGTTTAATAATTTAAAAAAATCGGATGGCGTAGGCCGAGGAGGCGGAAAGGAGAGCCCATGGAATCCATTCCAAAAAGGAACGGTTCCTAGAGCGAATTCCGCTTGGAATGCTTGCCTGACGGCGGTGCAGCCCGTCTGCAAGCATTGGCGCAAGGAGTTGCGAGCAAATCCTTACAGGGCGCTTGAACGTTGGAAATTAAACGACTCGGAGGGACCAATGCGGAGAAAACGCAAGCGCACAGCGCGCTCCTCCTGTTCAAGAGGCGCTGGGGCCAAAAGTCGCCTTGAAAAACGCAGGATTCAGGCTGAAGTACAGAATTCTCCTCCGGCCAACGGAGAAAAGGAAGGACCGTTCTGCGGAGAGACACGACCGCAGCCGGCGAAAGCCGGAACTTTTGGCCTTCGCCGGCTGCGTTGCAATTAGAATGACAGGCTACTGCGCTCCGCCCACGGCGGCGCTGCCGATGCAGAAGTAGCGGAAACCCAGGCTTTCCATCAGCGACGGGGCGTACAAATTGCGGCCGTCGAAGATCACGGGCTCGGATAGCGTTTCCTTGATCTTGTTGAAATCCGGGTTGCGGAACTGGTTCCATTCCGTGCCCACGGCCAAAGCGTCGGCGCCCTCCAGGGCGGCGTATTGGCTTTCGGCCAGCGAGAACAACGCTTCCTCTTTGAACAACTCCCGCGCGCGGTCCATGGCCACAGGATCGTAAGCCTGCACGCGCGCTCCCGCGGCGGTCAAAGCCCGAATGATGGCCACTGACGGCGCCTCGCGCATGTCGTCGGTGTTCGATTTAAAGGACAACCCCCACAAGGCGAGCGTTCGGCCTTCGATTCCGCCTCGGGACTCGAAATACGAGACGATCTTGCCCGGCAGGACCTGCTTTTGGTCGGTGTTCACCATATCCACGGCCGAGACGAGCTGCGGCTCGTAGCCGTGCTGACGCGACGTGGCGATCAGCGCCTTGACGTCCTTGGGGAAACACGATCCGCCGTAGCCCATGCCCGGATAGATGAAATTGTAGCCGATGCGATGGTCCGAGCCGATGCCAAGGCGCACCTCGCGCACGTCCGCGCCCACCCGTTCACAGATGTTGGCCACTTCGTTGATGAAGGAAATCTTGGTCGCCAACATGCAGTTGGCCGCGTATTTGGTCATCTCCGCGCTCTTCACGCCCATGATCATCATCTTCTCGCGGGAACGGGCGAAGGGAGCGTACAGCACCTTGAACAACTCGGCCACGCGCACGTTGTCCGCGCCCACGATGACACGATCCGGCTTCATGAAGTCGTTGACCGCATCGCCCTCCTTGAGAAATTCGGGATTGGAGACCACGTCGAATTCGATGGAGCGGCTGCGAGCCTGAAGCTCCCGAAGAATGATCTCCTTCACGCGGTCGGCCGTGCCAACGGGAACCGTGGATTTGTCGACCACGATCTTATAGTCCTCCATGGTCCGACCGATTTCCGACGCAACCTGCTCCACGTAGCTCAAATCGCAGCCACCCTTATCGTCGCACGGCGTGCCCACGGTGATAAAGACAAACAGCGCGCCGGCGAGCCCCTCTTTCAAATCCGTGGTGAAGGTCAATCTGCCCTGACTGGTGTTTTCCTCCACCAACTCCTTGAGTCCCGGCTCATAAATATGGATTGCTCCGCGCCGCAGCGTTTCCACCACGCGCTCGTTCACATCCACGCAGCAGACATCGTTGCCCATTTCGGCGAAGCAGGCGGCGGTGACGAGTCCGACATATCCCGTTCCAACAATACAAATATTCATATGTTCCGTCCGTATAATCTGAGTTGGCGGGCAATGGCCCAGGTAGGCATGGGTAGACACAGCTTCGCGGCGGTGTCAACCGGCTCGGAAGGCCTGAGCCCGGCTTGATTTCACAGGCGAGAAACCTTACATAGATAGTTTTGGAATATGCTGCATGCATGACAGATACGACAATCACGAGGGGAAGACATCATGCCCACTTTAGCCGTCAATATCGATCACGTCGCCACACTGCGCCAGGCGCGCCTCGGCGTCGAGCCGTGCCCTCTGGCCGCTGCGGCCCTTTGCGAAATGTCCGGGGCCTCCGCCATCATTGTACATTTACGCGAAGACCGGCGCCACATCCAAGACCGGGACGTGGAGTTGCTGGCCGAGTGCGCCAAGACGGAGGTGCATCTGGAAATGGCCGCCACCAAGGAGATGCAGGCCATCGCCCTCAAAAACAACCCCGGAACCATTTGCCTGGTGCCCGAAAAGCGCCAGGAACTGACCACGGAGGGGGGGCTCAAAGTCGCCGGCAGGGAAAAAGAGCTGGCCGACTTCCTCCATCCCTTCGCCGAAGCGGGGATTCTCTCCAGCCTGTTCATCGACCCCGACCGCGCCCAGGTGGAGGCGGCCCGGGCCACGGGCGCCGACTACGTGGAGCTGCACACCGGCGCCTACGCCAACGCCAAGCACGTCGTGGAGCGGCAGACCGAGCTGGCCCGGCTCCTGGACGCCCTCCTCTTCGCCCGGGAAAACGGGCTCAAGGTCAATCTGGGCCACGGCCTCAACTACACCAACATTCTGGCCTTCGCCAAGGTTCCGGGCGTATCCCAGTACTCCATCGGACACAGCATCATCAGCCGGGCGGTCATGGTGGGGCTGGAGCGCGCCGTGCGCGACATGGTCGAAACCATCCGGCGTTTCGCCGAATAGGGGGCGGCGTTGATCGTGGGGCTTGGCTCGGACGTCACCGAACTGGACCGCATCGAGGCGCTCTTGCGCCGCTACGGGGACCGCTTCGTGCGCAAGATCCTCACGCCGCGGGAAATGGAGATCATGCCGTCCCGCAATCCGGTCCCGTTTCTCGCCGCCAGGTTCGCCGGAAAGGAGGCCGCCTCCAAGGCCCTGGGCGTCGGATTCAGCAACGGAGTGACGCTGTTGACGCTGGAGATCGACCGGATGGAGTCGGGCCAACCCTGCCTCGAATTTCTGGGACCGGCCCTTGAGCGCGCCAAGGCCCTCAAGGTCCGCGCCGCGCACATCAGCCTGACGCACGGCCGCGACGTCGCCCAGGCCGTCGTGGTCCTTGAAGGCTAAGTCAAGAAGCTGGACGGCCCGGCGATGCAGGCTTATTTGACGGAGTAACCCTTGAGGAGGCTATGCATGTTCGAGCCCTTGCCAACTCCCCAGGAAATGTCGGCCTGGGACGCAGCCAGCATCAACAGCGTGGGCGTCCGCGGCGAGATACTCATGGAGAACGCCTCCAGGGCCGCCTTTCAGGTTCTGTCCGACAGCGTCGGCCCGCTGCGCGGCGCCGTGATCCATCTATTGGCCGGAGGCGGCAACAACGGAGGCGACGCCTTCTGCCTCTCCCGGCATCTCCTGGACGCCGGCTGCCGGGTTCTGGTGTTCCACACCAAACCCCGCCGCCACTATAAACGCGAATCGGGCTACCACCTGAATCTGGCCGCCAAGCTCGGCGTGCAGTTTTTTCTGGTCCCAAACGCCGAGGCCCTGCGCCGGCGCATGTCCCGGGAAGAGCCGCCCGACATCCTCGTGGACGGCCTGCTCGGCACGGGCTTCAGCAAGACCTTGCGGCCGGACGCCCTGGAAATGGTCCAGTTGGTCAACCGGGTGGGAAAAAACGCCTTTGTTTTGGCTTTGGACATCCCCTCGGGGTTGTCCGGACTCTCGGGAGAGCCGCGGCCCGAGGCGGTGGAGGCCGACGCCACCGTAACCTTCGAGGCGGTCAAGCTCGGGCTGGCCATGCCATCGGCCCGCCGCTACACCGGAAAGCTGCACGTGGCGCCCATCGGTGTACCGACCCAGGTCAAGCAGGCCCATCCCGCCTCCCACGCCCTCATGACGCGTGACGTCCTGCAGCTTATCCCCGAGCCGGCGCCGGACATGCACAAAGGCGCGGCCGGCCGGGTTCTGGCTGTGGGAGGCTCCACCGGACTGACCGGCGCCGTGCAGTTGGCGGGCCTGGGCGCGCTGCGCGCCGGCGCGGGGCTGGTCACCGCGGCCTGCCCCCGGGCTTTGGAGCCTCTGGTCAAAACCGGATTGCCGGACCTGATGACCTTGCCCGTGGGCTCGGGCGAGCGGCTGACCGCCCAGGCCGCGCAGGAAATCGCCTCCCAGGCCGAACGTTTCGACGCCGTGGCCGTAGGGCCCGGCCTGGGCCGGAACAAATCCTGCGGCGACTTCGTGGCGGCCATGGCGGACCTGGCGTCCCAGGGGCTATTCAAAAATCTGTTGCTGGACGCCGACGCCCTCTACTGGCTCGCCGAGCGTCCGGAGTTGCTCGCCAAGCTTCCGCCCAAAACCGTTTTGACGCCGCATCCCGGGGAGATGGCCCGGCTGCTGGGAGTCGATACGCAAACCATCCGCTCGCGCCGCCTGGAGGCGGCGAAGTCCATGGCCGAAAAACACGGGCTGGTGATCGTCCTCAAAGGCGCGGGAACCGTCACGGCCGCTCCGGACGGCGCGCTGTTCATTTCGCCTTTCAGCGAACCCAACCTGTCCGTAGGCGGCTCCGGCGACGTGCTCTCCGGAGTGATCGCCAGCCTCATGGCCCGCGGCCTGACGCCCCTTTCGGCGGCGCTGGCCGGCGTGTACTGGCACGGTCTGGCCGGGCGCCTGCTGTCCGACGACTATCCGGGCCGAGGCAACCTGGCCAGCGAAATCGCATCCCAACTTCCTTTCGCGCTCAAGGAGAATTTCTATGATTCCGAAAGCTAAAGACATCATGACCACCGACCCCATCACCCTGGCCCCGGACATGGAAATCTCCGCAGCCGTTCGCATCCTGCTGGAACGGGGCGTCAACGGCGCGCCGGTCCTGAACAAGCAAGGCGAGGTGCTGGGCGTGCTGTGCCAAAGCGATCTCATCGCCCAACAAAAAACCCTGGCGCTGCCGTCCTTCTTCACGCTGCTCGACGGGCTGATCCCTCTGAGTTCGGAGCACGAAATGGAGCGGGAAATGAAAAAAATCGCCGCCACCACGGTGGAGGACGCCATGAGCCAGCCGGCCGTGACCGTGGGGCCGGAGACGCCGATCGAGGAGATCGCCAACATCATGGTGGACAGAAAACTTTACACCCTTCCCGTGGTGCAAAACGGCGAACTCGTCGGCGTCGTGGGCAAGGAAGACCTCCTGCGGACCCTCATCCCGGAGTGATGGAGAACAACCGTCAAAAAATCCGGGGCGAATTCCGGCTTGCAGACGGCGAGGCCACCATGCTGGCCGGCCGCCTGTTGGCGGAGCGCCTGCCAGAAACCGGCCCCTACCCCGCCATCATGCTGCGGGGCGAGCTGGGGGCGGGCAAAACCACGTTCGTCCGCGGACTCGCCAGCGCCTTGCCCGGCGGAGCGGAGGCCGAGGTCAGCTCGCCGTCCTTCAACATCGTCAACTACTACCCCACTCAACCGGAAATGGCCCACTTCGATCTGTACCGATTGGAGCACGCTGCGCCCGAGGACGAACTTTTGGAGTCCCTGGAGTGCGAAAACCGGTTGACCGTTGTGGAGTGGGTCCAGTATCTCCATGCCCAGCACTGGCCCGAGGACCATGTCGAGATCGAGTTGAAGCGAAACGGCTCAGGACGCGCGCTGGCCGTCACACTCTCCCGCCCCTCCGAACTCGCCGGGAAACTGCTCGAAGCCTTGGACCGCTGCTTCAAAAGATTCTGATTGCCGGCGAGCGCAGGCCGGCGGGAGCTCTCTATGAACATTGTCGTTATGAAATTCGGCGGGACGTCGGTAGCAGACTACGATTGCATGCAACAAGTGCTCGCAAAAGTCATCCGTCACCGCAACCTCGGCCGCAAAGTGATCGTGGTGCTCTCGGCCATGGCCGGAGAAACCAACAAGCTCATAAGTTTCGCCTACCAGTGGTCGGACTGCCCCGACCCGGCCGAAATGGACTCCCTGATGTCCACGGGCGAACAGGTTTCCACGGCCCTGTTCACGATGATCCTCAAGGACCAGGGGGTCGCAAGCCGCTCCGTGCTGGGCTGGCAGATGCCCATGCGCACCAATGACAAATATTGCCGGGCGCGCATCCAGTCCATCGACTGCCAGACGCTTCGCACCATGCTGGAGCAGTACGACGTGCTGGTCGCCGCGGGATTTCAGGGCCTGAGCCCCGATGAACGGATCACCACGCTGGGCAGGGGCGGCTCCGACACGTCGGCCGTGGCCCTGGCCGCGGCCATCGGCGCGGACGTCTGCGAAATCTATACGGACGTCGAGGGCGTTTACACCACCGATCCCAACGTCTACGCCAAGGCCCGTAAAATCGAGACCATCACCTATGACGAGATGCTGGAAATGGCCAGCATGGGCGCCAAGGTGCTCCAAATCCGCTCCGTGGAATTCGCCAAGAAGTACAACGTGAAAGTCCACGTGCGCTCGACGTTCAGCGACAAACCAGGGACCATCGTCACCCAGGAGGATAACGAAATGGAAGACGCTCTTGTGTCGGGGATCGCCTACGACAAGGACCAGGCCCGGATAACGCTGGCTCACGTGACGGACAAGCCCGGCGTTTCGGCCGCCATTTTCTCCCCCCTCGCCGAGGAAGGCATCCTGGTGGACATGATCGTCCAGAATCCCAGCAAGAACGGGCAGACGGACATGACCTTCACCGTGCCCCGCGGCGATCTTCAAAAGACGCTGCACATCATGGAGGAGGTGCGCGAGGAGATCGGGGCCGAGGAAATCTACCACGACACCCAGGTGTGCAAGGTTTCGGTCATAGGCGTCGGCATGCGAAACCACTCCGGCGTGGCGGCCAAGGCCTTCCAGGCCCTGCGCGAGGAAAACATCAACATCCTCATGATCGCCACTTCCGAGATCAAAATCACCTGCCTCATCGAGGAGAAATACACCGAACTCGCCGTGCGCACCCTGCACGACGCCTTTGAATTGGATAAAAACAACCAGCCTGCATGCACATGAACCGCGTTACCATTTATGACACCACCCTGCGCGACGGCACCCAGTCCGAAGAGCTGAACCTCACCTGCGAGGACAAACTCCGCATCACCCGCAAGCTGGACGACCTCGGCGTACATTACATTGAAGGCGGCTGGCCGGGGTCCAATCCCACCGACCAGCTCTACTTCAAGGAGATCGCCAACTACCAGCTGAAACAGGCCAAGGTGGCGGCCTTCGGGTCCACCCATCTGCCGTCGGCCTCTCCGGATACGGACCGCAACCTCGCCGCGCTGCTCGCCTCCAAGGCCCCGGCGGCGACCATTTTCGGCAAG
Organism: Desulfovibrionales bacterium; assembly: GCA_030156255.1. Taxonomy (GTDB): domain Bacteria; phylum Desulfobacterota; class Desulfovibrionia; order Desulfovibrionales; family Desulfovibrionaceae; genus JASGMV01. The sequence continues at coordinate 15,953 of JASGMV010000022.1, read as the reverse complement.
ACGTGGGATTTCCACGTCAAGGAAGCCCTCAAGGTCAGCCTGGGGCGCAATCTGGAGCTTATCGCGGGCTCCATCGACAAGCTCAAGAGCGGGTTCGAGGAGGTTTTTTTCGACGCCGAGCACTTCTTCGACGGATTCAAGGCCAACCGGGACTACGCATTGAGCTGCCTGGCCGCAGCCCACGACGCAGGCGCCCATACGCTGGTGCTCTGCGACACCAACGGAGGCTCCCTGCCCGGCGAACTCGCCGAAATAATGGATGCGGTGAAGGAAAAATTGCCGAAAGCCCGGCTGGGCATCCACTGCCACAACGACTGCGAGCTGGCCGTGGCCAACTCCATCCGCGCCGTGGAGTGCGGCGCCGAGCAGGTCCAAGGCGCCATCAACGGTTACGGCGAACGCGCCGGCAACGCCAATCTCTGCTCCATCATTCCCGTGCTCGAACTGAAGATGGGCAGACCCGTGCTCGGCGCCGAGCAACTGGCCCTGCTCACTCCGACCGCCCAGTACGTGTCCGAGATTGCAAACCTGCGTCCTTTCTTGCGGCAACCCTTTGTCGGCCGGGCCGCCTTCAGCCACAAGGGCGGCGTCCACGTGTCCGCGGTCATGAGACGCCCCGCCACCTACGAACACATCGACCCTACGCTCGTGGGCAATGTCCGGCGCGTGCTGCTCTCCGACCTCTCGGGCCGCAGCAACATCTTGTTCAAGGCCAAGCAATACGGGTACGAAAACCTGGACAAGGAAAACCCGGTCGTCGAGGATCTGCTGGCGCTGATCAAAGAGCGGGAAAAAATGGGCTACGAATATTCCGTAGCCGAAGCCTCCTACGAACTTCTGTTCTTCAAGGTCATGGGCTGGTCCAAACGCTACTTTACGTTCCTGAACTTCTTCGTGCTGGACTCCAAACGCCTGGGAGACGAATCGCCGCATTCCGAAGCCACGGTCCAGGTCCGGGTCAACGGCAAGGAGGAACACACGGCCGCCACGGGCAACGGCCCGGTGAACGCTTTGGACCGGGCCTTGCGCCAGGCTTTGGAAGGCGCCTATCCCTGCATCAAAAACGTCAGGCTGAAGGACTTCAAGGTCCGGGTTTTGTCCGGCGCGCAACGCGACACCGGCGGCACCTCCTCCGTGGTGCGGGTGCTGATCGAATCCAGCGACGGCAAAGACCGCTGGACCACGGTCGGCGTCTCCCACAACATCATCGAGGCCAGTTGGCAGGCTTTGGTGGACTCCATGAACTACAAGCTTTTCAAGGACGATCCCCAAAAATGGCCCACCTCAAAGCGGCGGGACGAAGAGGACGAACATGACTAAAGAGCGAACGCGGCGAGGGACGGTCCGGTTGCTGGCTCTGTGCGACAACACCTCCTCGTCCTCCGGATTGGGCAAGGAGTGGGGACTTTCTCTCGCCATAACGCTTCCCGGGGCTCGGTTATGGATTTTCGACACCGGCCAGACCCCGCTGTTCCTGACCAACGCCCAGAAGCTTGGCCTGGCTCTGGACACCGCCCAGGGGGTGGTCCTCAGCCACGGCCACTACGACCACACCGGCGGCTTGTGGGCGCTGCTGGAGCGCCTTCAGTACAAAGGCCCCGTCTACGGACATCCCTTCGCGACCCGCGCCCGCTACAGCCTCAAGAAAGGCTCCCCGGCCCGCTCCATCGGCATGCCGTTCAAAGCGCTGTCGCAGATGAGTACGTTCGTCGAAATCCAAAAGAGCAGGGAGCTCGACGACGGATTGACGTTTTTCACCGACATCGGCCGCATTCCCGGAAATTTCGAGCCCGTGCAGGGATTCTACTTCGACGAAGAAGGAACCCAGCCGGACACGATCCGGGACGACTCCTTCCTGCTGGCCGAGACCCCGAAGGGGCCGGTGGCGATCATGGGCTGCTGCCACAGCGGCCTCGCCAACAGCCTGCTGCATCTGCGCGAACAGACGGGCGTCGACAAGCTGCACGCCGTGGTGGGGGGGCTGCATCTGGGCTACGCCAGTCCGGCGGCTCTGGACGAAACCGCGGACATCCTACGCCAGTTCTCCGTGGAAGTCGTTTACGCGGGGCACTGTACAGGGGACAGAGCGGCGGCCCGCCTGTCGCAGGCTTTACCGGGCGTCATCCAGGGACTCGGCTCCGGTCGAACCATCAGTTTTGGATAGCCTCGCCCCTGACCCGGTCGGCGATCCCGGCCAGGACCTGCTTCAGCTTTGAGATATCAAGCGGTTTGCACAGAAAACCGTCCATTCCGGCAGCCTCGTAGCTTGGCGCGTCATCGCTCATGCGATAAGCGGTCAGCGCCACCACCGGCAGCGACGGGGTCACGCCCGGCTCCAGCCCGGAGCGAATGCGCCGAGTCGTCTCGAATCCGTCGAGCCCCGGCATCCGGATGTCCATGATAGCCAGATCGAAAGAGGCGCCCCGGAGAATATCCAAGGCGTCGCTCCCGCTGCCGGCGCTCACGACCTCGTGCCCCAGCCGCTCCAGAATGCGCCGGGTCACCTGTTCATTGATCCGGTCGTCGTCGACCAGCAGGATGCGCAAAGGCTCGATCTCCGGGGGCTCCGCCGTTTCGCTCTCCTGAAGCTCCCGTCCGGTCCAGGGCTTGAACGCCGCGGTGAATTGAAAGGTCGAACCGCGGCCGGGTTCGCTCTCCACCCATATCTCGCCGTCAAGCATCTCCACCAACCGCTTGGAAATGGCCAACCCCAACCCAGCCCCGCTATGGCCCCTGCTGCAGGCGTCGTCGAGTTGGGTGAAGCTGTCGAAGATTCTTCGCGAATCCGAGGCCGGAACGCCGCATCCCGTGTCGCGAACCTTGAACAACAATCTGCAACGGCCAGGATCGTTTTTGTTCGGAGCAGGCTCCACGCTCAACTCGATTTCACCGTGCGCCGTGAACTTCACCGCGTTGCCCACGAGATTGATCAATATCTGCCGCAACCGGCCCTCGTCCCCGAACAAACGCTTCGACGCCTCCGGATGCACGCTCGCCGTGAGCCGCACCTGGTTGTTCTTGACCACCGCCCGGAACATCTCCATGCAGCTTTGGACAACCTTGCCAACGTCGAACAACTCGGAACGCAGGGTCAACTTGCCGGCCTCGATGCGCGAAATGTCCAGCAAGTCCTCCTGAAGACGCAAAAAATTGCCGCCGGCTTCGAGCACCAGATTCAAATACCGCCGCTGGTTGGCGTCGAGTTCCCCGTCGAGAGCCAGATTGGTGAATCCCAGAATGGCGTTGAGCGGCGTTCTGAACTCGTGGCTCATGTTCGCCAGAAAAGCGCTCTTGGCCCTGTTGGCGGCTTCGGCCGCATCTCTGGCCGCAACCAGCTCCTGGCGCTGATTACGCTCTCGAAGCAGCGTGCGCAGCCCCTCCATGAGCAAGGCCATGTGCGCCTTGTCCGTCAGGGAATACGGCTCCTCGCCGCCCATCACCCCCAACACGCCGCGGGACGGGGCGTCATCCTGCAAAGGGGCGAAGAGGATTTGGCGCATCGGCGCCCCCTCCTCCGCCGAACCCGGGCCATACGCCGCGCCGCCCCGGGTTTCGCCGACAATGACGGGTTCCTGTTCCTTGGAAGCCAGAACGGCGCGCCGCAGTTCCTCCTCGTTCAGATCGACCGGAAGACCGGCGCCCGTGACGCTCCATTCGGAGCGCGACCAGCGTTGAATGTCCAGGCGCCCCTGCTCCGAATCCACAGAGCCCAAAAAACTCGTCTGGCTCCGGGTCAGTCGACGGGCGGTCTTCAGCACGAAGTGCAAAATCTCACCGATATCCCGCCGACTCATGCGGGAAAGCTTGAGCAGCGCCTCCAGCCAAAGGGCGTCGTACTCCAGCTTCCTCTTCACCTTCCTGCGCTCCAGGGCGTACCGGCTGGCCCGGATCAGCTCCTGCGACGTGAAGCGTCCTTTGACCATGTAGTCCTGGGCGCCTTCCCGCAGGCTCTCCATGGCCAAGGCTTCGTCATCCAACCCGGTGAGCACCACCAAGGCGGCCTGAGGCGCCATCTCGGTGATGCTGCGGACCGTGTCCAATCCCAGACCGTCCGGCAACCCCAAATCCAAAAAAATCAAGTCCGCCCGGCGACGCGCCAAGCTGCAGCCCGCCTCGGCCAGAGAGGAGGCCGTCTCCATTTCCAAAATCGGCTCGGCCTCCATCTCGCGCAGCAACTCCTGGATCAACCGTACGTCCGCCGGGTTGTCCTCCACGAGCAAAGCCGAAATTCTACTCTTCTCCATGCTATTCCCTGGGCAATTTGACGATGCTCAGCCAGAAATCCTCGATCGCCCGAACCACGTCCAAAAACTTGTCAAGATCCACTGGCTTCTGAATATAGCAATTGCAATAATTGTCATAGGCTTTCAAAATATCTTCTTCGGACTTGGACGTGGTCAGCACCACCACGGGAATGCGCCGCAGATCCTCGTCCGCCTTGACCTCGGCCAAAACTTCGCGCCCGTCTTTTTTCGGCATGTTCAAGTCGAGCAGAATAAGGTCGGGACGCTCCGCGTCGGTGAATTTTCCTTCCCGGCGCAAGTATTCAAGGGTTTCCACCCCGTCGGACACCACGTGCAGGACGTTGCGCACCTTCCCCTCCCGCAGGGCCTCCTGCGTCAGCCGAACGTCGGCCGGGTTGTCCTCCGCCAGCAGGATATTGATGGGCTCCGGATCAAATACGGTCATGATGCTGCTCCGATACGCTCCTTTCAGCCCGCCGCCACGGGCAAGGTGAAACAGAAAGAAGAACCGCCGCCAGGCGCCGGCTCCACCCAGATACGTCCTTTATGGCGCTCCACGATCCGCTTGCAGATGGCCAACCCCACCCCTGTTCCGGGATATTCCCCCCTGGAGTGCAGCCGCTTGAAGACCTCGAAAATCCTCTCGGCGTACTCGGCGTCCACGCCCAGACCGTTATCGCGGACCACCACCAGCCATTCTCCGCCTCGCAGTTGCGAGGAGACGGTGATTTCCGGAGGCTCTTGCGCTTTGAATTTGATGGCGTTGTGCAGCAAATTCTGGAACAATTGCGCGAGCTGCCGCTTGTCGGCCGTAACGATGGGCAGTTCCCCGACATGGACCGCAGCCCCGCTTTCTTCGATGGACATCTTCAAATTGTCCATCGAGTACTTCAGAACCTCGCGCAGATCGACCGGCGCCATGGCGCCGGCGCGCGTATGCACGCGGGAGTACTCCAGCAAATCTTCGATAAGCGCCTGCATGCGCTCCGCTCCATCCACGATGAAATGGATGAATTCGTCCGCGTCCTTGTCGATCTTGCCCGAGTAGCGGCGGGACAAGAGTTGGGAGAAACCGGCGATGATCCGCAACGGCTCCTGCAAATCATGGGAGGCGGCGTAAGCGAACTGCTGCAGGTCTTCGTTGGAGCGGCGAAGCTCGTCCAGTAGCGAGGCAAGCTCCGTCTCATGCCGCTTGCGCTCCGAGACGTCCATGACGAAAGCCGTCACGCAGAGCGGCTCCCCCTGGTCGTCCCGGACCAGATAGGCTTCCAGGTAGGCGTCGAAAACGCCGCCGTCCGAGCGCAACGCGACCGCCTCGGTCTTGAATTTCTCCGGCGCCTCCTCCGAGAACAACATGCGCTGCATCGCCTCGCTGTCCGCCCACAAGTCCCTGAAAGGCTCCCCGATGGGGCTGGCCTCATCCTCCACGCCCCATAGGCGCAGCAAAGCGCCGTTGCAATAAAAAACGCCGCCGTCCAAGTGCGCCATGGCCACGCCCACTGTGGCCGCCTCCAGAGCGAAAGTCGCTTCCTTCAACCTGCGGGAGCTGTCTTTGGCCTCCGTCACGTCGTAGGCGATTTCAAGCCGCACCAGACGGCCGTCCACCCAAGGAACGGCCCGGTCGCGGATATCGTACCAGCGCTGGTTCACCGGATTTTTGTATTCCCAAGCGACCACGCCGGCGGGACCGCCGTCAGCTCCGACCAGTTTGTGGTTGGTGCAGAAGGGACAGGGCTCCGACCGCCCCTGAAAAGCTTCATAGCAAAGTTTTCCGGGCGCGCTGCTCTTGAGTGCATCCCTCAGGACGCGATTGACGTACAGCACCTCATACGTTTCCATATCCGCCACATAGATGGATGCGTCCAATCCGTCGAGCACGGCCATGAACCGCTCGTTGGCGAGGCGAATCTCCCGTTCCGCCTGCTTGACCTTGGTAATGTCCACCACGCAGCCGACGATCTCCAAGGGATCGCCGTTTTCGCTCCGAATCAGGCGTGCGGTGTTTTGGCGCCAGCGATAGACCCCGTCCACTCCCAGGAAGCGGTACTCGTGGGAGCATTCGCCGCTCGTGAGAACCGCATCCATCTCCTTGAAGATGGATGCAGCGTCGTCTGGGTGGAACCGGTCCAGCGCTTTGATGCCCTGCCCCAAAAATTTCCGGGAGGAAAATCCGGAAAACTCCTTCACGTTTTCACTGAGAAAGGAAATCCTGTAGTCTTTTCCGGGTTCGCAGGCGTAGACCACCACGGGAGTGGCGGCCATGATGGCCTTGAGGCGCTCCGTGACCATCCTGAGATGGGTTTCTGAAATCCGCTTTTGTTGCAGTTCCCGAAACAACCGGGCGCTCATGGCGATGGAGTAGATCAAGAGCCCAACCAAAAATCCCGGAATCGCCACGATAAGCTCGTCCAGCTCCCAGGATTCATGGGCTCGGGTCAAGGCGTAAAATCTGTCGAAGGCGTCGATGTAAATAAAAAACGCCGTACACAAGACGAAGACAACAAAGCCTGTAAGGAGATAGGAGCGTATTTTTCCCGGCACCCGCCGCCCCGCTTCCGCTTAGGACCCAACGCAAATCACGCCGAACCGGCGTCGGCTCCGGTTGTCACATGGGTTCTCGAACCCGTCCAAGGGAATCCCGGGAAACGCTCGCAATGCGCGCCGAAAATCCCCTCGACCATGCTTGCCGACGATTTATTACCTCCGATTAGATTTCTTGGAAAGAAAAAATCATGAAGCAAACTGCATCAATAAAAGATAGCTATCAGGCCCCGCTCACACGGCGAATCCCAACGCCCGTCCCAAACGGACCGCCTCAGCCCCCGAATTCCGCCACGGCCCCCACGCATTCTGCACCGGCCACATGTCCAGGCGCAATCCAAGCTCCTCGGCCCGCCGAACCATCGATTCGATCCGCCCGAAGTCCGGCGACGCCTCCGACAACATGCCAGCCAGCCGGTCGCCCAGCCGGCGCCCCAGCGACGAAGCCTCATGCTCCTTGACCCACGTCTGCAAAAACGACCGAAGCTCCTCCGCAGCGGGCGCTCCGGCGTCTCCGCGTTCAATCCACTCCCAGACCATCCACGGCGCCAGCACGCGCCAGCTTCCGGACCGGGTTTGCTCCACCTGCGCTTCCTGGAACGGCAAATACAGGGCATTGGCGCCCAGGTTTCGCCGCACCCCGGAGCTCCAGGCGTCTTCATCCACGGACTCGGCCAACTCCACGGCCAGGGCTTGCTGCTTTTTCCAAGGCAGGGAAGACGGCCGAAACTCCTCGGGCGCGGCGCCCGGCTGCGACACGCGGACCACGCAGTCCAAAGGATTGCGGGGGTCAAACCCCTCCAAGGACCAGTGGACGGATTCGACCATGGTTTCATGGCGCCATTGGATCGATGCGTCGCCCGCAAGACCCTCCGAACGGCTTCCCTCAGTGAGAGATACGCGCACGGACACGCCGCTCCACCGCGCCTCGGCTTCGCGCCCGTCCTCCGGCAAACGATCCTGCAACAGCAGCCGGATCACCGCCTGGCCGACCAGGCTTGCCGAGGTCTCCCGCCGGGGAACGACCTCCTTGTCCCAAATTTCATCGCCCCGTCCCCACGCCGGGTCGTTGGAGCAGGCCTCGGACAAGACCCGCCGCATCTGCTCCTCCACGTCCTGCCCGCCGCTCTTGCGCAGCAGGTCCAGGGCGCGCAGGGCGTAGGTCAGGCCGTTTACCGGCTCGATGCGCGCCAGATCGTCGAAGAACCAGGCGCAACTGGCGTACATGGCCAACGCCCATTTCTGCATGGACAACAAGGTGAAGCCGAGCCCCACGGACTCGCCGGAAAGCTTGGGCCGAAAATGGGATGTGGCGAAGGCCTTCTCCTCCACCCGCCCGCTGACCACCTGGCCGAAGTCAATGAACGCCCGATCCGGGTCCTTGAAGATGGCGGCGCCGGCCTCGTCGAAACGGCGGTCGACGGCCGCCTTGAGGATGTCGAGGGACTTGCGCAGAGGAGCCCGCCACTGCTGATTCCAATCCGGATGTCCGCCGGTCGAGCAACCGCAGTCCGACCGCCAGCGCTCCACGCCGTGCACGCAGCTCCAGGAGGACGGCTCCCACAGCCGGGCCTTGCGGCGCGGAGGATTCTTGGCCAGATAGGCCGCAAAGTTGGTCAATTCGATCCCGTCGGCGCCCCGGCTCGCCTGGTCCAGAACGTAGGCCAACGCCATGTCGCCGAAATGGAAGTGGTGTCCGTAGGTCTCGCCGTCCGTGGCCAGGGACAGCAGCCCTTCGGAAGAGCTGTCCACAATGCGCCGCCAGAAATTTCCCCCGTCGGCCAGCAAATTCTCGAAGGCCACGGCCTGGGAGACGGGCCCGTTGTAGAAAAATACGGCGATGCTGCGCCCGGACGGCAAATCCACCTGATAGGGCTCGCGGATGTCCACCTCGTGTTCGGCCACGTCCCTGTACTGCTCGGAGCCGGGATCGGTAATGGCGCGGGCCTGCCGCGGAGCCAGGATGGTGAAGCGGATGTTCGCCTCGGCCAGGACCTCCAGGGTTTCGGTGTCCACGGCGGCCTCCGAGAGCCACATCCCCTCGGGATCGCGACCGAAATGCGCCTGAAAATCACTCACGGCCCAGGCCGTTTCGGCGCGCTTGTCCCGCAAGGAAGCCAGCGGCATGATCACGTGGTGCATGATCTGGGCGACGGCGCCGCCGCGCCCGAAGCGCTCTTCACTGGCCTTGTCGGCCTGCCGGATGCGCTCGTAGGTCTCGGGGACCTTGCGTTTGAGCCAGCCGAGCAGCGTCGGGCCGACATTGAAGCTCATCCATTCGTAGCAATTGACAAGCTCCGTGATGCGCCCCTGCCCGTCCATCCTTCTGGCGCAGGACAGCGGGCTGTAGCTCTCGCGAACAATGCGTTCGTTCCAGTGCAAAAAAGGCGCGGCGGATCCCTCGGGCAATATTTCATCCAGCCAGGGATCTTCTCGGGGCGGTTGGTAGAAATGGCCATGGATGCACAAGCAACGAGACATAGCGACCTCCTCCTGAAAAAAACGCCTCGCAGATTCCTCCGCGAGGCGTTTGATGTTGCGCCTTGAGAATACGCAGCTCCGCCTAAAGCATCGTGGCGGTCTTGTTAATAAGACGTAGCAGTTGATTGCAAAACCCGGCTTCGTTGTCGTACCAGATGATGAGTTTGAGCATGGTTCCATCCATAATGCGGGTCAGCGGACCGTCCACCACGCCACCGTAGGTGGAGCCCATGTAGTCCACGGAGACGAGCGGTATTTCCGTATAGCCCATGGAGTCGTTGGCCGCGGCCTTCAGCGCGGCGTTCACTTCCTCCGCGGTCGCGGGCTTCTCCAATTCGCAGGTCAGGTCCACCAGGGAGACGTTGGGCGTGGGCACCCGTACGGCCATGCCGTCCAGCTTGCCCTCCAGTTCGGGAATGACCTTGGTCACGGCCCTGGCCGCGCCCGTGGTGGTGGGAATCATGCTCATGGCGCAGGCGCGGGCGCGGCGAATGTCCTTGTGGGAGCCGTCCAGAACGCGCTGGCTCATGGTGTAGGAGTGGATGGTGGTCATAATGCCGTGTTTGAGGCCGAAACAATCGTTGATGACTTTGGCCGGAGGCGCCAGGCAGTTGGTGGTGCAGGAGGCGTTGGAGATGACCTTGTGCTCCGGCTTGAGTTCATGGTCGTTGACGCTCATGACGATGGTGATATCCTCGTCTTTGGCTGGAGCGCTGACCACGACCTTCTTGGCGCCGCAGGCCAAATGCATGTCGCAGTTGACGCGATCCGTGAACTTCCCCGTGGTCTCCACCACGATGTCGCACCCCAACTCGCCCCAGCGCCACTCGCCCGCGGGATCGCGCGTCACCAGCACCTGACGGCCGTTGATCTCCAGCCCCTGTTCGTTCGACTGTACGTTGGCCTTGAGCGTCCCATGGCAGGAGTCGTATTTGAGGAGGTGGGCCAAATCTTCGTTGCTCGCCCGCGCGTTGACCGCGACAAGATTGAGATCGTCCACTTCAGACAAAAGCCTGGTAAGGTAGCGGCCGATGCGGCCAAAACCATTAATGCCGAGATTCACTGCCATGATTGGCGCCTCCATGCTTGAATGTTAGGCGATCACGCGCTGATAAAATTTAGAAGACCTGTTGATCCGCCTGGCCTGCGCTTTTGAGCGCCCTGGCCATGACCCCGGCGAGCAACGATCGGTAAGCCTCTTCCTGGGGAGGCAGTTCGTCGGCCTCCACCACGCAAACTCCGAGCCGGCAAATCTGGGTCAACCGGGAGTCCAGGGGTGGACCGAAATCGACCAGGGGCTCCGCTCCCGCCTCGACCAGCGACTTCAACGCCGGCCGGATGGTCAGGGGATAGACCTGCAAAGCGCTGCTAAGACGCGCCAAAACCTGAAACGACGGCTCCGCAGCGCCTTGTTGCAAAATTTTGAGCCCGTTGCAACCCGAAGAAATTGCGAACTCGGCCGCCTCCGTAGGCGCAGCATCGCCATTTTCCTGCTCGTCCAAGGCCAGAGCGCCCTGGGCCCAAAGCCCCAACGACCGGGCGAGGCGCACAGCCTCCCGGGTGAAAGCCAGATTTTTCTCCAAAGCAAAGCCGGAGCCGTCCAGGCCGACGGCCGCGCACCCCGACTGCGCGGCCAGGCGGACAAGCTCCAGGGAATCCCCGCAGTCGCCCTGAAGCATAACGGGGACGGAGCCCTCCAGAGCCCGGCGAGCCGCCTCGGGCGCCAGGGAGGCCCCGCCGTCGGCCATGTCCAGCCGCACCACGGCCGGAGACCGGCTCGCCTCCGCAGCGTCAAAAAAAGACGCCGCGTCGGCCATGGACCGGACCAACCGGGAAGGCAGGGCGTAGCCGGCCGCATAGGCTCTCGTCAACAATTCCTGAGGATGCAAAAAGGACATGTCTACCCCACAGTCATCCATCCGAGCGGGTTCCCGCCCCCGTCCCGGCATACGCCGTAGCAGAAAAAGCAAGGCGGGAGTATCGCTTCTGTATGCAAGATTTTTAAACTATGTCAATGCGTATCGGGAAAAATCCTGTCCAGTCCCTCAAGGGCCTCGACGTCGTTGAAATTGAAACGCAAGGGGGTCAGCGTGATGTGGCCTTTGTTGAGCAGATCCTTGTCCGTTCCGGACGAGACCTTCTCCAGAGGCAGCTCTCCACACAGCCAGTAGTACTCGCGGCCGCGCGGGTCCACCCGCTTTTCGTACCAGTCGGAGTAAGAAGCCCGGGTATGGCGGCAAACCTTCAGCTCCTTCGCCTCGCCCAGGGGGAGATTCGGAAAATTCAGATTGAGCACAAGGCCTTTGGGCAAGCCCGCCCAGTCCATGCGGTCGATGAACCCGGCCGCATAGCCGGCCTGGTCCGACAGGTCCAAGGGATTGAAGTCGTCGTGGCTCACGGCCAGCGAAGGCAAATCCATGAGCGCCCCCTCCGTGGCCGCGGAGACCGTGCCGGAATACAAGATATCCACGCCGACGTTGGCGCCGCTGTTGATGCCGGAGACCACCAGGTCCGGCGGAATCTCCAAAATGGAGCCCAGGGCGAGCTTCACGCAGTCCACCGGCGTTCCGTTCACGCCGACGCCGCGAAAACCGTTTTCTGCGAAACGCTTGATCCGCAAGGGAGAGGTAAATGTCAAGGCGTGCCCCACCGCGGACATCTCGGTCAGCGGGGCGACGCAATCCACCTCGTGCCCGGCCTTGCGCAATGCAGCGTACATGGCGCGCAGGCCCACGGCCTGAATACCGTCGTCATTGGTCAAAAGAACTCTCATACCCTTTCCATGGGTTGAAGTGTTGCGCCCGGCCCCGGCCTTTGGCCGATTGACATTCCGGCGCAAAACGAGTCATCTGGAGTTACGGAGCTAGCACACAAGCTGCGCTTCTGACCAGATGCGCAAGAGACGTAATTGTTACGAAACCCCCGACTTTCGTCAAACAGATTTCCATGAATCACACGTCTGTCAAGGACCTCGCGGCTGGAGCGCAAATAACGGGCCGGTTCCTCATCATCGAAGCCAAACTGCTCACCGCCCGCAACGGCCCCTACTGGAGCCTGACGCTCCAGGACGCCACGGGCCGGGTGGAGGCTAAAATCTGGTCCCCGGCCAGCCAGCAGTTCAGCGATCTGGCTTCCGGACAATTCATCGAAGCCTTCGGAGCCGTGGAAAGCTTCCGGGACCAGCCGCAGCTCAACATCCAGCGGTTGGACCTCCTCGCCCCCGAAGCGATGGACTTGGCGAGCTTTCTTCCAGCCAGCAGCCGCCCGGCCGAGGACATGCTGGCCGACCTTTTGGAGTTGATAAGAGAGCGCATCGAACACAAGCCCCTGCGCCAATTCGTGCTGAGAGTACTCAGGGACCCGGAAATCCGAGAGCGCCTGCTCCGGGCGCCGGGCGCCAAGACCGTGCACCACGCCTATCTGGGAGGCCTGCTGGAGCACACCCTCTCGGTCTGCCGGCTCTGCATGGCCATGGCCGACCACTACAAGGACGAAGTGGACAGCCAGATATTACTCGCCGCGGCGACGCTCCACGACCTCGGCAAAGCCTGGGAGCTGGGCGGAGTCGTCGCCACCGACTACACCGACGAAGGCCGGCTCCTCGGCCACATCACCATTGGCATGGAGGTGCTGGCGCCGTTCTTCTCCAAGGCGAAAAACCTGGAGCCGGATCTGCTGCTTCACCTCAAACACATCATCCTGAGCCACCACGGAGAGCTGGAGTTCGGCTCCCCCCGGCGGCCCAAAACCCGCGAAGCCTTCGTGCTCCACTACGCGGACAACCTGGACGCCAAGCTGGCCACGGTGCGAACGGCGCTGCAGGACGCGCCGGAAAACGAAACCGCCTGGTCCGGCTACCAACGCTTCCTGGACCGATACCTGTACCAACCGAAACCGACGCCGACATCTTCTCAGGCCGAAAAGCACGAGAAAGGGGACGACCAGTGTTTATTACCTTTGAAGGCATAGAAGGCACCGGAAAGACGACGCAAATCACCCGCCTCAAACAGCACATGGAGGACATGGGCCGCCAGGTGCTGCTTACCCGGGAACCCGGGGGCAGCCGCATCGGCAGAGAACTTCGCCGGCTGCTGCTCACGATGGAAAGCTCGGATTTGACCGGCGAAACCGAACTTTTTCTCTATCTCGCCGACCGTGCGCAACACGTACGGGAAGTCATACGGCCGGCCCTCGAGCAGAACAAAGTGGTCATTTCGGACCGGTTCGCCGACTCCACGGTGGCCTACCAGGGCTATGGACGCGGGATCGACCCCAAGCTGCTGCACAGCTTCAACCAGACGGCCATCGGCGAATACGGCCCGGACCTGACCATCCTGCTGGACATCGAGCCGGAAATCGGGCTCAAGCGCGCCATGATGCGCAACATGCGTGAGCAAAAAGTCCGCGAGGAAGGCCGATTCGAGGCCGAGGCTCTGCCCTTTCACAAGAAAGTCCGGGAGGGCTACCTCACGCTGGCCATGCTCCACCGTTCGCGCATCCGGGTTGTGGACGCCGCGCAGAGCCCCGACGAAGTCGCAAACGCCATCGCGGCCGTCGTGGACGAATGCATGGACAAATAAAAAAGACTGCAGCGTTTTTCGACGCTGCGCACTTGACTTCCCGTCTCAGAGCCATACCAAAAGAAAGCAACCACACCGTCCCTACGGCCGGCAAGAACGAGGAGATGAATACAATGCCCCCCAAAGTCATGTTATACGCGCTGTCCACCTGCATCCACTGCAAAAACACGAAAAAGTATCTGGACGAGCACAACGTGGACTACGACTACGTCTACGTCGATCAGCTCGCCGGCGACGAACGGAAGGAACTGATCGCGAAGGTCAAGGAATACAACCCCAAGTGCTCCTTCCCGACCCTTGTCATCGGCGAGAAGTGCATCGTTGGATTCAAAAAAGATGAAATCAACCAGGCCCTTGGAATCGAGTAATGGACGCCCAGGGCCTGTACAAGACACTGCGCGCCCTGCAGGAGCCCAAAGGCTACTACTTCAACAAGGACATGGATATGACCATATCCTTGTTGGAGAGCCTTCTAAAAAACAGAACACGCTACGGATACATGGCCTGTCCGTGCCGACTGGCCAACGGCGAGCTGGCCAAGGACAAGGACATCATCTGCCCCTGCGTCTACCGCGAACCGGACGTCCGGGAATACGGCGCATGCTTCTGCGGGCTGTACGTTTCCGAAGCCTGGAACAATGAAGCAATAGAGCACGAATGCGTGCCCGAGCGCCGGCCCGTGGAGAAAATCCTGGGCTGATCCGGAACGCCGGGCGCCCATCGACCTCCAGCGCACGGAGACGCCGCCATGGCCGGAGCCTTTGACGACCTGAAGCTGCCCGAAGAGGCGCTTCGCGTAGACTTTGCGCGCTCCTCCGGCCCCGGCGGACAAAACGTCAACCGCCGCGCCACCAAAGTCCGCGTGAGCCTGGACATGGCCGACGCATCGTTTTTGACGTCCGCCCAGCAAGCCCGAATTCACGACAGGCTGCGCCGCCGGATATCCGAAGACGGCGTGCTGTCCGTTGCCTGCGACGAAACGCGATCGCAAACGGAAAACCGCCGCCGCGCCGTGGAGCGCCTGGCCGCCCTGCTGCGTTGGGCGCTGCGCAAAGAGCGTCCCCGCATCAAGACAAGAGTCTCGGCAAATCAAAAAAAACGGCGTCTGGAAACCAAACGCCGCCGAAGCCAAGTCAAACAGCTGAGAGGAAAGGTCGACGGAGGGGAATAAACGCATCCCTTCCCACCGGGAACTCCGCTTCAGTTCATCCCGGAGTCTGCAACTCGGCGCCGCCTCGCTCCTGAGGCGCCGTCCCCCCATGGTGCTCCGTGCTTACGGCCCTCAAAAACAGCTCCCAATTGAACCGCACCTGCGCCTCGAAATCCACGATCTCCGGCGCCCGTTGCGAAAAAAGCGCTCCCGGAATGTATAGCCCCGTAAAGGCGATGGCCAACTGGGCCGGGTCCAGCTCGGCCCGGACGTCTTCCTGGGCTTGCGCCTTGCGGAACAAAGCCGTCAGATCACGCTTCACCATGTGGAGATTCATGCGCATCCTTTGGCCGTTCTCGCAATCCGGGCTCCAGTTCTCCGCCGAGAGAAAAAACGCCGGCTGGAGCCGATCGTCGTTCATATGCTTGATGACGGAAAAGAGGAGACTCCGCACACCGTCCAGAGCCCGGGGCTCGGCCAGCGCCCGCTGCAAGCTGCTGCGAATGACCTCGCCCACAAAATCCTGCATGCCGAGCAGGATGTCCTCCTTGGATTTGAAATGGCGATACAGGGCGGACGGCGATACGCCAACACTCCGGGCCACCCCCTTCACCGTGATGGCGGAAACGCCCTGCCCGGCCGCAATCTCCAAGGCGGCCCGGATGATTTGCTCCTGGCGAACCGCCGTTTCCATACGCGCTGTCATGTGAAACTCCATTCACTTCATGGATGCTTTCTGCATAGAGGCTGGGGAGCGCAGCGTCAAGCGGCGACGCCCGCACACCGCTGGCCCCGGCCGCCTTGTCGCCCCTTGCCCGGCGCTCCGAGATGTTGTAGACAGAAAGCGGGTCAGCAGTTCACCCAGGCGTCGCCGCCCTTTCAGGGAAGCTAAACCTGCTGTCTTTCTTCTGCATTCGACTCCTTATCCCCGCGCCGTATCGGAAGCCGGCGACCACC
>JASGMV010000021.1 GCA_030156255.1 Desulfovibrionales bacterium | reverse complement strand
CCCGTCCCTTTTCCCTAAAATTTTTGTGGGGGGACCGATTCGTGGGCCGGAAAGGCGGTTTTCACCTTATGGGTTGTTTCAATACGCAGTTACGCTCAACAGGCTTTTGGAGCACGGCCATCAGGCTGTCCACCGGCTCGCCGGCGTCGGTTCTCAGGGAGATTTCGTCGATGGCGGCGATCTCCAGGCCGGCTGCGCTCGCGCAATCCCGCAGATGGTCCTCGGAATGGGCGTAGCGCATGTCGCCGGTCAGTTCGAACGCCTTTTCGCCACTCTCCACCGTGAAAATGAACAGGCCTCCGGGGCGCAGGCTCGAAGCCGCAGCCCGGATGACGCTATGGAGATCGCCCGCATAGAGGAAGGTGTCGATGGCCGCGGCGAGGTCGAAGCTTTCGGGGTGCGCGGCCAAGTAGGCCTCGGCCTCGGCGGATTCCAACAGGTCGTAGATTTTTCGCTTGGCGGCTTTGCCAAGCATTTTTTCGGAGAGGTCGACGCCGTGCAAACGTTCGGCGTAGGGGCGTAGCGCGCTCCCGCACAGGCCGGTGCCGCAGCCTATGTCCAGGACGTCGAGGCTTGCGTCGGGAGCCAAGCGCTCGGCCAGGGCCAGGGCCAGCGTTTCAGGCCCGCGATAGCTCAGCGAGGACGTCAGGTGATCGTCGAAGCGCTCCGCGTACTGGTCGTACAGGGTCGCCACAAAGCCGTCCGGAGCCTTGTCCGGTGCGGTTCCCCGCAGCCTGGCGAGATGAAGCCCTGCGCCCAGGGCGTCGTCGGGAGTGAGCTCCAGACAGTCGAGGAAGGCTTGTTCGGCCTCCTGGTAACGGCCGAGGCGCTCCAGAATCTGCCCTAGGCGCAGATGCCCCGCGGCGGCATTCGTATCCGCCGCCCCTTGGGCCAAAGCCAGCGCCTCTTCGGTTTCCCCCTCGGACTCCAACAGACGGGAAAGGTTGACCAGCGCGTCGGTATGCACGGGATTGATTTCCAGCAGCTCCATGTAGCGATCTTTCGCTTTCGCGGTCTCCCCCAACTCTCGCAAGGTGTTGGCCAGATTGTACAGGCTTGAAAGCCTGCCGGGATCGGCGTCCAGAGCTCGTTCGAACTCCCGGACGGCCTCCTCCAGCCGCCCCATGGCCTTGAGGACCATGGCGCGGTTGTGCCGCAGCTCCGTCGCGCCGTAACCCGAGGCCAGCGCTGCGTCCAATAGCCCCAACGCCTGCTCCTCGTCGCCTTGCTGAAGCCGACAGGC
Organism: Desulfovibrionales bacterium; assembly: GCA_030156255.1. Lineage (GTDB taxonomy): Bacteria > Desulfobacterota > Desulfovibrionia > Desulfovibrionales > Desulfovibrionaceae > JASGMV01. The sequence goes on along the minus strand of JASGMV010000021.1, from coordinate 55,735 downwards.
GCCGGCCAGGGTCAGGGTGGGGCCGTGGTTCGGAGCGGCCTCCAGTATTTGGGCGTAGAGCGCTACGGCTTCGTCCAGCCGGCCTTGCCGGTGGAAGTCTACGGCCATGTCCAAGGCCTGCTCCAGGGATATCTCTTCCGATGGGTCGTAAGATTGCTCGTCCATGGTTCGCCTCCGCGGCCAAAGTGCGTTTGGACCGATCCGGTCCGGCCGCCGCCGTTGAAAGAGCGGTCGGGATGGAGCGTCCTTGCGCCGTTTTCACGGGTCTCGTCCTGAGGCGGGTTGAACCCGGTGTAGTTTTTTATGAAAGCATCTCGCCATACGGGCCGCGCGTCGTCAATATAAAATTCAGTCGGCTCAGTTTGGGGGATTGTAATTTTTTCGGGCTGTTTTTGTGGTTTTCGCGTTGATTCAGAGCGGCGCCAGCCGGTTTGGGGTTGCATTCTTTGTGGTTTTCAAAAAAAATGCAAAGCGCGCCTCCGGTTCGCTGGATCCGCCATACTTCTCTGGTCTTCGCTTCGTTTCCGAAAAGGATGATCGGTCCCGCAAGGCGCTTGAGACGCAGGCGCCGGAAACCGGAGCGCCGTCCCCGGGCGCGGGCGTCGAAGCCTGCATGCGCCGGGGGCGGAGGCTTCCAATGTTGTCAAGGCTGCAGCGCTCGCGTAAGCGTTGCGGAGCGCTTCAAGGAGTTTCGCCATACAAGTTCCCGTCTTCAACCTTATCAACAGCCTGGCCGTGGCCATGGACCTGATCAGCCCGATCGTTGCGGGCCACCATCGCCGGGTCGGCTACATCGCCGCTTGCATGGGACGGGCCATGGGGCTGGGGCCCCATGACCTTGCCGATGTGCTGTTCGCCGGGATGCTGCACGACGCCGGGGCCTTTTCGTTGAAAAGCCGTTTGGACGCCCTGGATTTCGACACCCAGGAGAAGGCGCACGCCGAAATCGGGGCCAGGCTGCTGCGCCGTTGCCCCGTTCTGGCCGGATTGTCCGAGATGGTGCGGCGGCACCATGCTCCTTGGAGCGAACACGATCTTTGGGGGTGTTCGGAGCGAGATGCGCTGCTGGGCAATGTCTTGCATTGCGCGGACCGCGTGGACGCCGCCATTCTCAAATATAGCCCGCAAGAGACGGTTCGCCGTATCGAATCCCTGCCTGAAGGCCGGCTTGCGCCGCAAGTGGTCCAGGCGTTCACGGACGCGGCCGCCTCGCCCGGATTCTGGGAGGGGGTGGCGGCCGCCGGACGCGACGCGTCGGTGTTGTCCGACATTCCTTTTCGGAACGAAGCGCTCGATCAGGAGCGCATCAGCGAATTTTCGGAAGCCATTTCGTACATTATCGACTTCCGCAGCCGCTTTACGGCCACCCACTCCAAAGGGGTCTCCGCCTCGGCGCGGGAGCTTGCCTCTCTGGCGGGCATGCCCCGCGAGGACGTGGCGTGGATCGCCGTGGCGGGAGACCTGCACGACCTTGGCAAGCTGGGCGTTCCCAAAAATATATTGGAAAAGCCGGCCCCGCTGACGGCCGAGGAAAGGGCGATCATCATGCGCCATCCCGGAGACACCATCCGGGCGTTGTCGTGTGCGCCGGAGCTGGACCGGATCACGCGGTGGGCCGGCAGGCATCACGAACGCATCGACGGCGGCGGCTACCCCGAGGGATTGACGGCGTCCGACCTGGACCTGGGAGCGAGGATCATCGCCGTGGCCGATGTGTTCACCGCCGTGGCCGAAGACCGCCCCTACCGGGCGGGGATGACCCGGGAGCAGGCTTTGGAAGTGCTGCAAACCATGGGCAAGCACAAAAAACTGGACGAGGACGTGGTCGGGCTGTTGTCGGAGAACTATGAGACATTGGACCACGCCCGGCGCGCGGCCCAGGAAAAGGCTTTAGCGGTTTTCCAGGATTTTTGCGGGTGACCGGGCGCGGGAGGCTGCGCCGGAGCGCCCGCTGGTTGCGCCGACCGGACCACGCCTGAATCCTCTGCGCCTCGCGGGTGCAGCGTCCGGCGAGGCGAGGCCGCCGCCAGGTGAAACGCCCGGCTTTTTTCGGGGCCTTCCTTGCTTCGACGCCTTTGCTCCGCTCTCGATGCATTTGACGTTTGGAGTGATTGCTTCACGGCTGGCGCAGCCCTCCTGCAAGTAGGTCGAGGCGAGGATTTGCTCGCAGCTCCTTGCAGGGCCGTCTAATTTTTCAAAACCAACCTACGCTAAGCTTTGGGCAGGTGGAAGCTGAAGGAGCAGCCGTGGTCCGGCGCGTTCTCCACCGAGAGCCGGCCTCCGTATTTTGAAAGCAGCTCGTTGCAGAGCACCAGGCCGAGCCCCGCGCCGCTTTCGCCGATGGATCCCAGGCCGGACTGCGCGTAGCCGCCGAGGTTGATGCTTTGAAGCCGGCTTCGGTCCATTCCAGGGCCGGTGTCCGACACGGTCAGCTTGACCTTGTAGCCGCTTTCAACGCTGGAGATGCGCACGACGCCCCCCGGCGGGGTGAACTTCACCGCGTTGGAAATCAGGTTGCGCAGCACGGTCTCGACCACGCGGCGGTCGGCGAAGGCCGCGATCTCTTCGGAGATGTCGCAAGAAAGCCGGATGTTTTTTTGCGCGGCCGAGGGTTGGTGGAGGCGCATGGCTGCGGCCGCGGCCGGCTCGATCTCCACTTTACTGGCGGTGAGCCCGACCTCGCCGTTGCGCAGGGCGGTCCATTGCAGCAAATTTTCCAGCAAATTGTAAAGATTGACGCTGGAAGCGTGCATGCTTTCCACCATCTCCCGTATCTTGGCCGGGTCCATGCCGTCCATGCGCTCCAGCAGGGCTGTCATAAGGGCGAGTTGGCCGGTCAGAGGGCTTCGCAGATCGTGGCTCAGCGTGGCCAGGAAGGTGTCGCGAGCCCGCACCGCCTGCTCCAGTTGCTGATTTTGGCGTAAAAGTTCGTTGACTCGGGAGGCCATGAGCCTCTCAAGGCGATCCGATTTCGATGGCAAAAGCATGGCGGCGACCTCGAATGCCAGCCCTCGGAAAGGCTGTACAAGTATAGCGATGACTCCATCCTATGCGAATTGTTGATGAGGTCGCGTCACCAGAAGGTCACGATTGTGAAAACTTCAGAGGTTTAGGATGATAAATTTCGCGATGAAACGCTCCAGGTTTTCGCAGCCAGCTCCTGCGCCAACCGGTCCGCGCTGAACCGGGCCGCATGCCCCACGGCCTGGATGGACGCGGCGAGCCACCGGTCCTGTTGCGTCCAAAGTTTTTCCACGCGGCATTGGGCTTCCAGGTACGGTCCGAAGTCGGGCCAGACAAGCGTCGGATCGCCCTCTCGCGTCAATGCGTCGATCAACGGTTGCAACCGGTTCGGCTGGCCGTTTCCGAACCGGTTGGAGCGCAACGCCTCCAGCACGAGCCGAATGCGCTCGTCGCTTTCGGCGAACGCCGCCGCGTCATAGCCGGAGCTTCGCAGCGCCGCCGCCTCCTGGCCCGTGAGCCCGAACAAGAACGTCCCGTCCGCGCCGAGTTCGTCGCGGATGGCCAGATTGGCGCCGTCGGGCGTTCCGAGCACCAGGGCGCCGTTCATGGTGAATTTCATGTTGCCCGTTCCCGAACCTTCCGTTCCGGCCAGGGCGATTTGCTGGAAGAGGTCCGCGGCCGGGACGATTCTTTTGGCCAGGGAGACGCGGTAGTCGGGCAAAAAGGCCACCTGGAGCAGCTGGTTCGCCCGCGGGTCGGCGTTGATCGTCCGGGCCGCGAGGTGGATGAGACGGATGACAAGCTTATCCAGCCAGGCCGAGGGCGCGGCCTTGCCTGCGAAGATTTTCAGGCGCGGCGCGGGCCGATAGGACGGGTTGCTTTTGATGGTTTCATAGACCCATAACACGTGAAGAATGTTAAGGAGTTGCCGTTTTCCGGCTTGTACGGGCTGTACGTGGACGTCGAAAAGACGGTTCGGATCGCTGTGAATCCCCAGGCTGGTCTCCAATTCGGCGCAAAGCCGCAGCTTGGCCCGCCGTCGAGCCGACCGCCAGGCGCTTTGGAAATTCGGTTCGTGGGCCAGGGGGATCAACTCCGCCAAACGGGCCGGGTCCTTGATCCACGCCGGCCCGATGCTATTGGTGATGATTTCGGCCAGGTCCGGGTTGGACTGCAGCAGCCAGACCCGATGGGAGACCCCGTTGGCCGTGGTCGTGAGCCGGCCCGGATACCTTTGGTCGAGCTCCCGGAACGGGCCTTGCCGCAACGCCTCGACCTGGGAGGATGAGACGCCGGTCGTTTTGCCCGAGACGGCGAAGGCGAGGTGGGCCATGCGAACCCGTTTGACGGGAGTTTCTTCGATCATCGACAGTCTCGCAATCTCCGTATCCGACAGAGTGCGTTCGTTGCGGGCCGCCTCCAGGTGATCGTGATTGAGCTGGTAGATGATGCTCAGGTGGCGGGGCAGAACCTCCTCCAGCAGGTCCACGGGCCACCGCAGATGGGACTCCGGCGCCAGGGTGTGGCAGGTATACGCGAAGAGGCGGCGGCAGACGTCCTTGGCTTCGCTCCAGCCCACGCCTCGTTCGTCCACGAGCAGCCGCATCATTTCGGCGACGGCCAGGGCGCCCCGGGTCTCGTGGAGGTGGACCATGGCCGCCTCGGCCAGCTTTTTCGCCGGTTGGCCGCTTTTTTCGAATCTGCGCAGGATGTCTTGCAGACTCGCCGAAACGAAAAAGTGCTCCTGCAGCAAGCGCAGCGGCCGGTTCTGGCTCGCGGCGTCTTCGGGGAACAGGACCTTGGAGATGGACTCCACGCGCACCGTGTCCTGCATGGACCGGATGTAGTCGCCGGACGGATCGATATTGAAACGACGGCTCGGCCGTGCGCTCCACAGGCGCAGTTTGATCTCGCGTCCTCCCCGGCGGCCGGGCAGCAGCATGTCGCACGGCTCGGCCGCGACCTTGGCCGTTCCGCGCCAGCCGTTTTTTTCGCCGTCCTCGCCGCCGTAGAAGCGCACCAGGTAGGAAACGTCGCGTCGGACGTGTTCCCATGGATTGCCGTAATGGAGCCAGCCGTCGGGCGATTCCACTTGTTCGCCGTCTTCGATGGCTTGGCGAAAGCCGCCGTATTCGTAGCGCAGTCCGTAGGCGTAAACCGGCAGGCCCAGGCTGGCCGAAGCCTCCAGAAGGTCGGCCATGAGCCGGCCCACGCCGCCGGCGCCCAGACTGGGATCGGGCTCCGCGGCCAGCGCTTGTTCAAGGCTCACGCCGTAATGCTTCAGGGCCTCGGCCGCTGTTCCGGAGAGGTCCAGGGCGTCCAGAATCTGGCCGAGCAGGGGGCCGGGCAGCAGCTCCGGACAGAGGATGTAGGCGATGCGGCCAGGGTGGTCCTTCTCGAAGCGTTTGCGCCGGATGCGATCGAGGGTCAGACGCGCCCGTAGCGCGTAGGCCAAGGCGCGCTGGCAGGTCCGAACGCCGGCCTTTTTCGGGTCCAGGCCCAGGTCGGACACCAGGCGCCCGGCGATTTCCTCAATCAGATCGTAGACGGAAGGAGCGGCGGAAGCGTTGGAAAAGGGGACCATGCATGCTCCGAAGGTTAATCGAGGGAAAGAATTCGACGGTAGAATGCGGCCAGCGCGCCCGAGACCTTTTCATCCGACCAGTAGCGCTCCATGAACGAACGGCTTGTTCGCCCGCGCTGCGCGGCCGTGGCGGGGTCGCTGATGAATCCGGCGAGAATCCGCTCCAGCCCCGGTTGGTCGTAGGCCGAGGCCCATGGCAGGTCCTCGGTTCCGGTGAATTCGACGATGCGGCTGCGGCACCAGTCGTCGAGGCCTGCGATGACGGCGAGCCCCTGGCTCAAACCTTCCAGGCTGGATACCCCGTAATAGCCTTGCATGTGGTCGAACAGCACGTGGGCGCGGCGTTTCCGGGCCAGGCATGCATCGTTGGGCGCGTTGTCTATGAGGTCCAGTTCGAACCGGAGTCCCCGGCGTTCGAGGTTGTCGCACGCGTCGAGAAATTCCTGGGTGTTCTTGAGGTCCTTGCGGGTCGGAGAATGGACGATGCGCGCCGGTTCGAGCGGTTTGTCCTCCATGGGGAGGAAGCGCGGGTCGCGGATGGGGACCAGGTTGGGCTGCCAGCTTGCGTTCGGCAGCAGGCGCAGCAAGTCCGGCGTGCTGACCAGCAGATGGGACCGGCCGCGTTCGGCGTATTTTTTTCGATATTTCTCCGGATGTCCCCGAAAGTCGTGATGCCCGTGATGGTGGTGGACGATGGTTTTTCCGGCCAGATAGTCCTTGGGAAGAAAGGGGCCGAAAGGGGTGTCTTCGTCTACGGTCATGTGGAAATGCAGAATGTCGCAGGAGTGGAACAGGTCGGCCAGTTCGTCCAGGCCGTCCGCGTCGAGGTCCGGGAGGTGCAGATCTTTTTCCCAGCCATGATTGTAGCGAGTCTGCAGGGTGCAGAGTCTCGCCTCCACGCCGTGGTGGCGCCGCAGCGCCCGGCTCAGGGCGCCGGCCGCGCCGGCCGGGTCGTTTTCCGCAAGCATCAGTACGCGCATGATATCGCCTCCGCCCCCGTTGTAGCATGCGCCGCCGGGTTTGCAAGAAGCCCCTTTGGCCCTTGTCCCGGAGGCCTCAAGTTTTTCCCAGGACGTCCGAATAAGGAAGGGCGGACCGGAATCGGCGGGGCCGCGAAAGGCCGGGGAGGGGAGAACCCCCGCTTTGGCCCGCCGATTTCGGGCTACGACAAGGAGGTGCGCATGGGAGCCGTCATTGCCTTGGCGGACTACCGGGCCAGGAAGGCCGAACAGGCAGGGGTTAGGGATAGGATTTATCCTCGTCCGCGCGTGCATGACGCGGACATCTGGACACGGAACTGGAGCCGCCTGGACAACGTGGTCTGGGCGTCGCTGCGGATGCGAGACATTTTGTGGCACCATCTTCCCTACGGGGGAGAATGGGAAATGATGCTCCTGGACTTGATCGAGGAAGCGGTTCGGCGGGAAAACGGCGACGCCGGCGCCGATTTGGGCGAGCCTGCCCAGAGCTTGAAAGAAGCCGTCACGGAGAAGATCAGTCCTTTGAACCGGAAGGACTTGAGTTTGGTGTTGCTGCTGCTGGATTTGATTCAGAAGATCGACAAGAAAAGCCAGAGCGGAGAGAACTGATCGACAGGGCGGTTGTGAAAGAAAGTCCGGGGAAGGAACTCCTTCTCCGGACTTTTTCGTTGGCGGTTATTCGCTCAGTAACGCGCCGAACCGTTTGTCGATGGGAACGGCGATGACGCTCACGCCTGCGCCGTCCAGCGCGCGCTGGAAGCTTGTTTCGATTTCTTCGACGGTTTTCGCGTAGCGGGCGTCGGCGCCGTAGCCTTTGCCCAGCGAGGCGATGTCGATGCCCGGGATATCGAGCCCCGGAATGTTGGGCGTGTTTTCCTGCAGCGCGAAAGCCTTCAGGATGGCGTACTGCTCGTTTTGCAGCACCACGAACACGACGTGCAGGCCGTGCTGCACCGCCGTCCAGACGGCTTGGGGCGAGTATTGGTAGGAGCCGTCGCCGATAATGGCGATGACCGGGCGGTTGCGGCCGGTTTGCTTCTCGGCGAGGGCCAGCCCCACCGCGGCCGGCATGCCCCAGCCGAGGGCGCCGGAGCCCGTCATGTAGTAGCTGTCCGGGTTGCGGATGGTCCCGAGCCCTGTCCTGCGCAGGGCCTCGAGGTTGGACGGGGATTCATTGACCAGAATGTAGGACTCGGGGGCGTGCTTCGAGAGGACCCCGAACAGTTGTTTGGCCTTCAGCGGATATTGCGGTTGCGCGGGAAGCTCGTCGTCCGTCTTGCGCGGCGTCCGGCCGACCGATGCTCCGCTGCGCCGGTCGATGCGCCGGGACAATTCGACGAGCGCGATTTTGCTGTCGCTGATCAGGCTGTCGCCGGCCACGGCCTTGGCCGCCTCGTGCGGATCGTCCGTCACCTGGATGACGCTCGCTCCCTCGGGCAGATACGAGCCGGGCGCCCAGGGGTAGTACCGGAAGACGCAGGCGCCGACGGCGATGATCAGGTCATGCCCTTTGAGAGCCTGGCCGAGCGGACCCACGGCCGGGGGCAGCGTTCCCGCGTAGAGCGGGTGGTCGTGGGGGAAGGGGACGATTTCCTGGAATCGTTCGCACCACACCGGCGCCTGCAGCTTTTCGGCGAAGGCGATCCCCTCCTCCCAGGCGTTGCTGCGGGCGACGTCGCCGCCGTAGATCAGCACGGGATTTTTGCTTTGGTTGGCGCGTTGGGCGAAGTCCGCCAAGCGCTCCGGGTCCGGGGCCACGCGCAGGGCTGCGGTGCGGAACACATCGACGGCCTCCATTTCCACGTCCCAGTCGTCCAGGGGCAGGGACAGGAACACGGGGCCGGTGGGCTGCTGCACGGCCGTGATGTAGGCCCGCATGAAGGCGGCGGGGACGTCTTGCGGACGAATGGGCTCGTAGCTCCATTTGACCCACGGCCTGGGCGCCTCCACGGCTTCGACATTGGTGAGGTACGGTTCGAGAAAGAGCATTTCGCGGGTCTGCTGCCCGGCGGTGACGATGAGCGGCGTTTTGCTGATGTAGGAAGCGGTGAGGGCCCCCATGGCGTTGCCCAGGCCGGCCGAAGTGTGCAGGTTCACGAGCACGGGTTTTTTCAAGCCTTGGGACAGTCCGTCGGCGACGCCGACGACGCTGGATTCCTGAAGGGCGAGGACATAGGTGAAATCGCTTGGCAGATTTTGCAGAAAGGTCTCTTCGGTGGAGCCCGGATTGCCGACGATGGTCGTCAGCTCCAGGCGCCGCAACAGATCGAAGGTGACGTCGCGGACAGTGGGCATGGTGTTCCTCCAAAATGATGCGTCGGCTGCGCCGGATCGCTTCACCGTGCGCAGCCGGCTCTGATCGGTCGCTAAGAATAGGCAAAGACGCAAGGAGGACGGCGTTCGTTTTTCGAGCCCGCCGTTACTTTGGCGTTTTGCCTATCGTCATACTTCGCAGCGCAAAAAGCAAGGGAAACAGGGCGATCAGCAGCCAGTCCGGGGAGGCGTCGCGACCGGACGCCATGACGCATCCGGAAGGTCCGGAATCGTACCTCGCCAGGACGACCGGGTCCAGGAGGGCCCCGAGGGAGGCGTCGGCGTCGAAGGGGCCGTTGTCCTGGATGCAAAAGACAAGGAAATAGACCTGATCCGGCTCCAACCTGCGGCCGGAGCCGAGATAATTGTTGTTGGCGTCGGTGATCCACCAGGCTCCGTCGGCCGCGGCGTCGCCGCCGGCGTACTCGTTGAAGCTGCGGTAGGTTCCGTCGGAGTCGAAAAGCTTGAAAAGACGCAAGGAGGAGATCGCTTCGTTCATGCCCGACAGTTCAAAGCGGAATTTGCAGACGGCGCCCTGGGGAGAGACGCTGGCCCGGAAAGCCTTTACTTGCGCGACGGGTTCGTAATGATCGAGCCCGTACCCATGCTCTAGCTCCCAGCCGCGAACGGCCGTGGAATTCGTCTCCTTGATGACGATCTCCGCTACTTGATTGGGAACGGGGTCGACGCCGTCCTTGTATCTTCCGGTGTTCTGGCGGTTCTGATGGAAACACGGCCAGCGGCTGTTCGTCAGCCCGCCGGCGCCGCCCTCGATGGCGTAAAATTTGTTGTCGAACGACCCTATGTAGACGGTCCCATCCTTGCCGATGGCCGGAGAGGACTCCATGGCGTGAAACAGAGGCAAATCTTCATATGACTTCGGGAACACCCACTTTCTTTTCCCATCGGGCGAGACGGCGTGGAGTCTGCCGTCCCATGAGCCCACAAAAATGGTTCCATCTTCGGCGATGGCCGGGGAGGATTCGATAAACGAGCTGGTCAGGTATTCCCACTCCACCTGGCCGTCCGGCGTGATGGCGTAGAGCGCGAAATCGTACGACCCGACGTAGATGGTTCCGTTGGCGGAGATGGCCGGCGCCGAGCAAATCGCGAGGTTCGTCGAGACGCTCCACTTCTTGGCGCCGTTCGGCGCAAGCGCATAGAGCGAATGATCGTCCGAGCCGATATAGATATCGCCATCTGGAGAAATGGCCGGGGAGCCGAAGACTGCATCGCTTGCGGTATATTCCCATTCCTTCACGCCGCTGGGAGTAAGGGCGTAGATCTTAAAATTTTCGGAGCCGACGTAGACGGTTCCGTTTTTCGAGACGGCTGGAGAGGAAACGATATCGGCTCCCGTGTCGAACGCCCACTTCTGGCTTCCGTCGGGCCGGATGGCGTACAAGTTGTCGCTGTACGATCCCACGAAAATCGTTCCATTGGCGTCCAGGGCCGGTGAGGAGACGATGTCGTCCCCCGTGGGGAACGCCCACTCTTCTTGTCCGGCCGGAGTGATGGCGTAGAGTTTGCCGTTGACTGAGCCTACGTAGATGGTTCCGTTCGGTGAGACGGCAGGGGAGGAATCGATGATGTCTCCTGTGTCGAACGCCCATTCTTTTTCGCCGTTCGGCGTGAGGGCGTAGAGATTGCCGTCCTGCGACCCGACGTAGATGGTTCCGTTTTGCGAGATGGCGGGAGAGGAGAAGCCGAAAGAGCTTTCCGCCTCGAACTCCCAAAGCTTGTCGCCCGCGGCGCCGAAGGCCGGAACGGACGCAAGAACCACGAAAAAGAACAGTATTGTTGTTGCGGGCAGCCGGTGCGCCGCCGTATTAAAAGTTAGCACTCGTCTCCAAAGGGGCGCGGTGAGTTTGTATGACGAATTTGTAACAGAACATGGTCGGATACGTCTGTCAATGCTTTTCTAGGCAGGTCGCTTGCAGAGCTGGCGCCTCATGGAGCCTTCTTTTGGGCACGTTGCTGATCGCGCAGTCCTCCTGGCAGCAATAAAAAAAGCGTCGATTTAAAGCAGGAGCTTTGCAACGGCGGGTCGGAGCCCTTTGTCGCCGTTCGGCGGAGTTGATCTTTTCGTCTTTCCCGCACCGAATTCCATTGCGATCTTCGGGGGGGGGGAGGGAATTGTTCACTGGCCGTCTTGTTCGCAGAGGACTCTCTGGATCAAGGCCGCAAGCTCTTCAATGTCGGTAGGTTTGGCAATGTAGCCGTTCATGCCCTCGTCAATAAATTTCTTCATATCCCCGTCCATCGCATAGGCGGTCATGGCGATGATCGGAACGTCCCGATGCATTTCTCCCGCTTCGCCTTTTCGAATTCTTCTGGTCGCCTCGACGCCGTCCATCACCGGCATCTGGATGTCCATCAGGATTGCGTCGAAGGGGTTATCTTTCAGCTTTTCTACGGCCTTCGCTCCGTCCGTGGCCGTAACGACCTCGAACCCTCGTTTTTTGAGCATCTGAGCCATGGCGAAGGCGTTGATCGGTTCATCTTCGACAAGCAGGATTTCGGCCGTCGCCACGGCGCCGGAAGATTCGTCGGCGCAGACTGCATGACCGGCGACGGCGCTTGCCGCATCAGGCGGGGGCGCCTTTTCCATATCCTTGGAGATCGGCAGGGATACATACACCGTCGTCCCCCGCCCAAGCGTGCTGTCGATGCAAATAGCGCCGCCCATGAGGGCGACGAGACGTTTGACGATGGGCAGGCCAAGCCCGGCGCCCTGATGGGGCCGGACGTATCCCCGGGATACCTGCCCGAACATTTCAAACGCCGTTTCGAGCTGTTCGTCCCTGATTCCGGTCCCTGTGTCTGCGATGGTGATCAACAGCCCTCCGCAGGTTGGTTTCCAGGTCGCGAGAGGCGAAACGTCCACCGAGACAGACCCGGCGGAAGTAAACTTCAAGCCGTTGCCGACCAGATTGAACAACACCTGCCGGAGGCGGGTCTCGTCGGACAGTATGATTTCCGGAAGCCTGGGATCGAGGCTGAATCTCAGGCCGATTCCTTTCTCTCTGGCGTTGAACCCAAGAAGCGTTTCCACGGAGCTGAGCGTCTCTCGGAGATTGACGCCGCTGCAAGAAAGGCTGAGCTTTCCGGCTTCCACTGCGGAAATATCCAGAATGTCCGAAAGGAGCCGCGTCAGCCTCTTGCCGGCGAGCATGGCGTAATCGATGAATTCTTTTTGCTCCCGGTCGAGGTTTGACTTCTGCAATACTTGCAGCATGCCGAGAATCCCATTGAGCGGGGTGCGGATCTCATGGCTCATATTGGCGAGGAATTCCGACTTGGCCTGGCTGGCGGCTTCGGCCGTGGCCTTGGCGCGCGACAGGTCCTCCTTCTGGGCCAGGAGGAGGGTCCGGGCCAGCTCCAGTTCGTGAACCATGATGTTGTAGGCGTCGCCCACTTCGGCCAACTCGGGCGGCAGGCGGTCCCGTTGGATGATAGCGTCTCCGTTGCCCTTGCTCAGGCTGCTGAAGGCCTTGCGGAAGCGCTCCCGGGCCGAGGACAACAGGTCGTTCTTGTCCAGGACGCTCAGGCATATCCAGTCCATGTACTCCACGACCTCCCAAAGGAGCAGGTATTCCCCGGTCTCCGAGGATAGGAGGCGGTTTCCGGACGGGGTGCGATGGAGCTTCTCCATGTCCAGCGTAGCGAACCCTGGATGCAGGTCGCTCAGGGGCAGCAGCACCTTCTTTCCCTTGGGCGAGCCGAGGACGTTGATGTCTTTGCTGCAGGCCAGGACCACGCCCCGGTCGTCGGCCACGCAGGTCAGCCGGCTCTCCCGGGCCCGAGTGAAGATATCGGGCCGGATCAGGGTGTCGACGGTGATGTCCAGGCTCCACAATCCCACGAATTCGTCGTTCTCGTAGACCGGCGCGGAGGCCGAGAGGATCAACCCCTTGCCGGCGTAGTCCACCGTGGGATGGGTCCAGCGGATGGCCCGCTCCGGATTGGCTTCCGGCTTCACGGACAGGTAGGTGTGGTAGCCGGACCACTGGAAGTCCGGAGTGATGGCCGTGATCTGGTCGATGTACGGGTATTGCAGCGCGGTGTTGGTCACGTCCTGGTAATAGATCCAGGCCACGCCCCCGAACCGTTGGTACAGGCTCATGAGCATGGGACCCATGTTGCGGTGGCAGTACATGCGGCGTCTGGCCGCCGGATCGCGTATGCGATCCGGCGACCAGGAGTAGCTGACGGCCGCCTTCTCCAACTTGCCCTGGCGATGGGCCGCGAGCCGGGGCAAGCTCAGGTAGAAGCCGTCCTCGCCGACGGCAAAGCCTTCGTCGGCCAGCCAACGGTCCACCGCCGCCTCGTCTCTTGGCGTAATCTTCAGCAATTCCAAAGTGTGGCAGACAAGACAGGTCAAAGTGTCGTAGATGCGCTCCACCTCGCAGGACACCACTTCCGCCATGGTTTTCAACTGGATCTGCAGGTTCCTGATCTGGTCCACGGTCTGCTCCAGTTTGGATTGCGGTCATGGTTCGACAAACGGGACACGGCGTTTCAGTTGTCGATCCGGGGAAGACCGTTTCTGCGATGACACGGCGGCCGTCCCCTTTGGGAGGGGCGATCATTCTTCATAACCAATCCCGGCTCCTTCTGTCCAAGATAAACGAACAATGTCTGGACGCGCCGCCGCTACAAATTCCTGGCGGCGGCCTGAAAAAAACGAACCCCGCTTTGGTTCGCAAAGCGGGGTTCGGCGGTGCGTTGAAGACCCCGCTCCGGGGAGCGGGGTCTTTTGCGCAAGGCTGGGCCGGTCGGCTCGAAGTTCGCCGACGGGGAGTTGTTTAGTCTTCTTCGTCTTCCTCGAACCAGTTGCTGGCCAGGATGGGGCCGAAGTAGATGGCTTCCTCCTCCAGCTCCTCCTCGATGCGGAGCAGCTGGTTGTATTTGGACAGCCGGTCGCTGCGGGACAGGGAGCCGGACTTGATCTGTCCGGTGTTCAGGCCCACGGCGAGGTCTGCGATGAAGGTGTCTTCGGTTTCGCCGGAGCGGTGGGAGACCATGGTGGTGTAGCCGGCCTGCTTGGCCATCTCGATGGTGTCCAGGGTCTCGGTGACCGTGCCGATCTGGTTGAGCTTGATGAGAATGGAGTTGGCCACGCCGCGCTCGATGCCTTCGGCCAGAATCTCGGGATTGGTGACGAAGATGTCGTCGCCCACGAGTTGGATGCGGTCGCCGTATTTTTCGGTGATCAGGCCGAAGCCTTCCCAATCGTTCTGGGCGTGGCTGTCTTCGATGGAGACCAGGGGGAAGGCGTCGATGAAGTCGCCGTAGAAGTCCACCAGTTCGGCCGGGGTGAAGACCTTGTTTTCTCCGGACAGAACGTATTTGCCGTCTTTGAAGAATTCGGAGGCGGCGGCGTCGATGGCGATGGCGATGTCCGAGCCGGGATTGTAGCCCGCGGCCTCAATGGCGCGCATGAGGTATTCGAAGGCCTCGCGGTGGGATTTGAGGTTCGGGGCGAATCCGCCTTCGTCGCCCACGGAGGTGACGTGCCCGTCCTTGGCCAGGATGGTCTTGAGGGCGTGGAAGGTTTCGGCGCCCATGCGCAAGGCGTCGGCGAAGCAGCCAGCGCCCAACGGCATGATCATGAATTCCTGGATGTCCAGGTTGTTGGGCGCGTGCATGCCGCCGTTGATGACGTTCATGGAGGGCACGGGCAGAATCTTGGCGTTGACGCCGCCCAGGTGCTGATACAAAGGCATGCCCAGGAAGTTCGCTGCGGCGCGGGCCGTGGCCATGGACACGCCCAGGATGGCGTTGGCGCCCAGGCGGGATTTGTTCTCGGTGCCGTCCAGGTCGATGAGGGTGTTGTCCAGCGCTACTTGCCGCAGGGCGTCCATGCCGATGATGGTTTCGGCGATCTCTTCGCGAACGTTGCTCACGGCGGTTTCAACGCCTTTGCCTCCATAGCGCTTCTCATCGCCGTCGCGCAGCTCCAGAGCCTCGCGCTCGCCGGTGGACGCGCCCGAGGGCACCGCAGCCCGACCGATAACGCCGGTTTCCAACATGACCTCCACCTCCACGGTGGGGTTGCCGCGCGAATCCAGGATTTCCCTGGCCCAGACTGCCGTGATGGTGCTCATTGACATCTCCTTAACTGTGAATGGATGAAATACGTTGGCCGGATTCAACCCGGCCGACACTACGGTAATACCTTGGCCGCTTCAAATGTAAATAAAAGATTTCTCCTTCCTTTCACCCAATCGTCGCACGGCCCGATGCAGAGAGACGGCGGTTTTCCAGGCCGTCCTTCCTTCGAACGCCGCATCGTGCTGTTTGATCACGCGGCCCGCATCACCGCTTTCTAGCCGCTAGAAACGGCCTTGTCCACGTCAAAAGGAAAAAGAAAAGCCTCGATTCGTCCGTTTTGGGCGCTTATCGGCTGGAGCCGTGGCGAATGGCGCTCAGAGCGCGACCTGAACGCCCAGTTCGATGATCTGGTCCGATGGAATGTCGAAATACAGCGCGGGCGACATGGCGTTGCGGTTCATGAGTCTGAAAAGCGTATATTTCAGGCGTCCGTGCTTTGGGGGGACGATGGTCTCCCTGCTGATGTAATATGTGATATCCTGAGGATTGACCTTCAGTCCCGCTTGGTAGGCGTAGCCCAGCAACAGGGGGACGCGGGGCGACTGCATGAATCCGCAGCGGGCGATGAGTCTGTGGAATCCCTGCCCCAAAACTTTGACCACCAGGTTTTCTTGAACGTTCAGATAGGGGACCGGTTCGAACACGATGGTCAACAACACCACGTTTTGGTGCAAGGACTTGTTGCGTTGCAGGTGCCACAACAGCACCGGCGGTGCGAATCTTGTCTGCAGCGTCATGAACACCGCCATGCCCGGAACCCTGGGGGGAGGATCGGCTTCGAGCCGCTCCAGCAGATCCTGCATCTGGGTGGATTCGTTGGCCGTCAGTTCTTTGAGCCGAAGCCGTCCGTATTTCCAGGAAATCATGACGATCATGGCCAGCACGGCCGTGAGTACGGGAATCCAGCCGCCGTGCACGATTTTGGGGGCGTTGGCGCCGAAGAAGGACAGGTCGAAGACCAGGAAGACCCCGGTGAGCAGGAAGGCCGGAATTTTCGGAGCGCTTCGCACCTGCACCAGGTACATGCCGTACATGATGGATGTGACCGCCATGGTGGCCGTAATGGCGATGCCGTAGGCCCCGGCCAGGTGCTCCGAGGTACGGAAGTTGAGCACGAGGATCAGGCAAACCACGGCCATGAGCCAGTTGGCTTCGGGAACGAAGATTTGTCCCTCGGTTTCGTCGGAAGTGTGCAGGATGTGCAGCCGCGGGAGATAACCGAGCTGGATGGCCTGCCGGGTCAGGGAGAACACGCCGGAGATGATGGCCTGGGACGCGATGATGGCCGCCGCCGTGGCCAGGATGGTGAGCGGATAGATAAGAAACTTCGGCGCCATGCCGTAAAAGGGATCGGTCGCGGCGCCGGCGTGGCGGAGGATTCTCGCCCCCTGGCCGAAATAGTTCAGGACCAGCCCGGGCAGAGCCGCTCCGTACCAGGCCAGTTGGATGGGAATGCGGCCGAAATGGCCCATGTCCGCGTACAGAGCTTCGCCGCCCGTGACGCACAGCACAACGGCGCCGAGCAGCAAAAACCCGGTCGCTCCGTTCTGCATGAAGAAATGGGCCGCATAGTAGGGCCGTAGCGCAAGCAGGACCTGCGGCTCCCGCACGATCCACGCGGCGCCCATGACCCCCAAAACAGCGAACCACAGCAGCATCACCGGCCCGAAGAGCTTGCCGATGGCTGCGGTTCCCCGTTGCTGGATGAAGAACAGGCACGCCAGGACAACGCACGTCACGGGCACGATGTAGGCGTCCGTCGACGGAGCGGCCACGGCCAGGCCCTCCAACGCGGAAAGCACGCTGATGGCCGGTGTGATGAAGCCGTCGCCGTAGAGCAGCGCCGAACCGAACAGGGCCAGCAGCATGAGCCCTTTGCCCTTGCCCGCCGGGTCGCGGGAGCCGGGCAGCAGGGCGTAGAGGGCGAACAGCCCTCCTTCTCCGTGGTTGTCGGCGCGCATGACGAAGAGCACGTATTTGAGGCTGATGACGATGATCAGCGACCAGAAAAAGAGCGACAGCAAGCCGAGGACGTTTTCCGGCGTGGGCGCCACCGAGGGGGGGCCCTGGAAGCAGGCCTTGAAAGCGTAAAGAGGGCTTGTGCCGATGTCGCCGAACACGATGCCGAGAGCCGCGAGGGAAAGCGCCAGTTTGCCGTGTTCGTCGGTGTCTTGTTTGCGTCGCATCGTAAGATAGATTAGCCCCGGCCAGGGAGAGAAACAAGCATAGTTCTGCAACAAGGGACGGATTTTCGCCGCCGGGGCTCGCGACGCGTGAATCGACCTTTTAACCGGCCGTTCTTGCAGATTGTTTTCGCCGCAGAAGATCGACGAACAGCCCCTCCTTTTCGCCCGGCGCGGCGGCGTTTGCGTTCAGGCCTTGGCCTGGACCAGCGATCCTTCCTCCGGATCGCCCGATTTGACGGACGGAGACGGCAGGTCGTCGTAAAGGTCGAGCAGCATGGCGCCCTTGGCGAGTTCGTTTTCCGTACGCGCTTGCGGTTCGCTGAGGACGCCGGCGCCCGCCTCGGAAGCGGAGATAAGGGCTGCGTCGCCCCCGCGGGAAAGGGCGCGTTCGGTGATTGTTCTCCAGGCCGGAATCAGCGTTTTTTCCCCGGAGTCCAGCAGGCCGCGGACTCTGCCGGGATTGCTGGACAGCGCGCTGTAGAACGCGTCCGCGTTGAGCCATACTTCCTTCTTTTGCCCGAATTCCTGCAGGCCGATGGACTTGAGGCCGAAGGATTCGGCGGCCAGCGCGTCGCGCCACTGTTCGGCGTAGCCGGGTTCGAGCAGGTCCTCGTTGCGGACCAGGGTTCCTCGCAGGTCGTTGTAGGCCTCGACCACGCCGGTCATGAGCGTTTGCAGATTGTCCAGGGAGGAGACGACTTTCAGGGGCAGGGAGTCGCCGAAGACTCCGTTCAGGGTGATGCGCAGCGCTCCTTGGTCCGCGGCGAAAACCCCGGGGGTCTGGACGTAGGTTGCTCCATTGATGGCAAGACGTCCGTCCGCACCGGGAGAGGCCGTGGCGTTCAGGCCCAGAGCGTTCAGGTCGTCTCCGGACAAACGCAGCCGCCAGCCGGCCTTGGCGTCCTTCGCCTGGATTCGCAGGGCTGCGCCGTCCACCAGAACGTAGCCGTTCTCCAACTCCGCGACGCGCTGCTCGGCGACGGTCTCGGCGGTGATGTGCGCCTGCGAATTGAACTGGTTGGACAGGGCGTCCAGGACGTCCTCCCAGGTGTCGCCTTCTTTCACGGCGAAGCCCACGCTCCCGGTCAACTCGCCGATTTCGTAGTCAATGGAATGCAGCCCCGCCGACAGGGTGGTTGCTTCGTTGGGGTCGAAAGCGTTGGTGAGATAGGTCGAGGGGGCGTATGGCTGCTCGCCCTGCACGTGGTAGGTGATTTGCGTTGCGTCGCCTTCGAGCGCGTCCAGCGTGTAGAGGCCGAGGCTCTCGATCAAATGGCCCGAGGCGTCCTTGAGAGCGAGGTCCTGGTCCGCCAGGGTCTGGTTCACGGTGACGACCAGGGCCTGGCCCACGGCCATGAGCCCCTTGATTTTTTGCTGGGCGGCCCCCTGGGTGACGATCTCCGCGTTGGCCGGCAATGTCGAGCCGTTGACGGCGTCGGCCACGGCCTGGAGCAGGTCCGCGTTGGTCCAGTCGTCCTCCACGGAGATGGTGAAGTCCTCCGCGTCTTCCCCCAGGGTCAGCGTGAACTCGTACTCGCCTGCGGACAGACCGGCGGGGTGGGTCGGCCGGTAGCCCTTGGAGGCGTATCGCTGCGTGCGGCGGCGGTCTTCCTCGACGGGCAGGTCGGTTTCGATTTTGCTCGCAAGCAGTTTGGAAGCCGAGGCCATGGCGCCGGTTTCCGGCCATTCGAACGCGTCCAGGGCCTCCTGCAGGGCCTCAAGCTTGCGCTCAACGATGCGCGACAAGGCGCCCTGGAGGAGATCGAAGCGCTTTTGTCGTTGGGACGAAGCATAGCTTTGGACGACGGAGTCCTTAAGGACTTTCTGCGTCGTCTGTGTGGAGTTCCGGGCCTGGACGCCCGGGGTCCAAAGAATGTTCGCTCCCACGGCGTTCCCGCACCGCCTCGTTTTCGTCCGGATAAAAGACACGCTCCAGGGTGAGTCCCTGGGGCGGGGCGCAGGCGTACGCGCCCTTCCTGTCCCCTTCGTCCAATATTGATCGGACGACGTCCGGAGAAACTTTACCGCGCCCCGCCTGGACCAGGCAGCCCATGATGTTGCGGACCATCTGCTTGAGGAAGCCGTCGGCCTGGAGTCGAAAGACCATCTCGCAGGGCGTCGGGCCGGGTTGGCGCGTGATGGAGGCCATGGTGCGCACCGTGGTTTTGACCTCCGTGCCGACGTTTTGGAATCCGGCGAAGTCGTGCGCTCCCAGCAAAATAGAGGCGGCTTCGTCCATGGCCGCGAAGTCCAGGGGACCGGTGGGCCAGACGAAGATGCGGCGTTGCGGCAGCACAAAGCCGTTCTCCGTCCAGAGGGTGTAGGAGTAGATCTTGCCGCGGGCGGAGTAGCGGGCGTGGAAGCCTTCGGGGGCGGGGACCGCCTCGATGACGCAGATGTCCTTGGGCAGCAGGGCGTTGAGAGCTTTGCGCCAGGGGATGGCGCGGGACGCGTCCACGTCGGCGTGGGCGACCTGGCCCAGGGCGTGGACCCCCGCGTCGGTGCGCCCCGCGCCCTGGACGCGCGTGGGTTTATCGCAAAGCCGTTCGAAGGCCTGCTCCAGGCAGCCCTGCACGGTGCGCAGCCCCGGTTGGACTTGCCAGCCGGAAAATCGGACGCCCAGATAGGCCAAGGTCAGCTTGAGGCGCACGGCGGCTCAGTTGTTGCTGAAGGGGACCTGAAGCCTGGTCAACTCTTCGGAGAGCTGGGCCGCCTTTTTGGCCGAAACGTAGGTGAGAATTTCGCCCGCTTGGCGTCCACGCATGCCCGACAGAATTTTGACGGCCAAGTCCTGGTCCATGGTTTCTATGACGCTGGCGGCCTGCTGGGCCTTCATGTTGGAGTAGACGTCCACCAGGTGCTTGATTTTCTTGTCTTTCAGGGAGTCGGCCTGCTGCAGCATCTTTTGGATGTCCTGGCGCATGGCCGTGAGTTGCTGGAGCTTCTGGTTCAACTCCTGCTCCAAGGCGTCCAGGGAGCGTTCCCGGCGATTGAGTTCGTCCTCGCGCGCCTTGAGGGCTTTCCAGTCGGCTTCGGAGACGTTTTCGGGTTTGGCCTGGGCTTCCTGGGCCGAGGCGTCGGGCTGGCTCTGGTTGTCGCCTTCGGCGGCGACGGCTTCGCTGTCGCCCAGAACCTTGAGCCGAACGCCTTGGGAGGCCTGCTCCAGCACCATGCGCTTGGCCTCGGGCATGACCGCCTGGGCGGCCTTCTCCCGGACCTCCTCAAGGCTCCAGGCGGCGACCAGGGCGATCTTGAGGACGGCGAGGATCAGAAGTCCGACAAGCAGCCTAGATATCCGGAGGCTCGTAACGAACCGCCGCAGTCTCGTCGAACTCTTTTTGCTCTTTTTGCTGTTCCTCGGCATGGTGCTTTTCGGCTTGTCTTGTTTTGAGCTTTTCCAAGAGCTTGCGATCCGTGGACCGGCTCAAGGCGTCTCTTCGACGCATTTGCAAATTCAAGGCCAACTCCTGAAGCGTCGCATCGGCCTCGATGATGTCCTGCTGCAACCGCCGTTCGTACTGCTCGTGCAGCCAAAGGTCCTGAATCGTGACGTCCTGTCGTGAGCTCAGGGCGTTGCGGTGCTCCTCTAGGGAGGCCCGGAGCCCTTCCACGACCTCCTGTTGACGGTCGTGGGCCTGTTGGGCCTGGGCCAAGGCCAGCTTGGCCTGCTCCTCCAGGGAGCGACGGTATTCGAGCACCTTCTCCAGTTTGAACCGGAACGGCGGCGGCATGGCGACACATTGCCATGAAAACCCATTGCTGTGAAGCCTCGGCGACGGCCCTTGGCGAAGGGCGGCCGCCAAGGGCCGTCACTCTATTATAGAAAGCTCGAAAAAGACGGAGTCGCCGCTTTCCGCAAAAATTCGCGCTTGCCGAGCGGCGACTTGTCGTTTCCTTTCTGCTGTAAAAGAAACGTGTTGTGGATTTTGTTGCGTAAACTTCGAAAGAAGGCTTGCCTGCGTTTCAATTTCGCTCCATTTTAAAAGAAGCCGTTCATGTGGGCGGAGAAGTCTTGAACGATTCGCAAGGATGCGAAAATACGTCCACATGGCCTAACTTTCAGTAACTGCAGGAGGTTGCTCGGATGAAGGTCTACCAGCAGTATATCAACGGCGAGTTCCGGGACGCTGCGTCCAAAGAGCAATTCGAGGTGGTGAATCCGTACACGGAAAAGGTCGTCGCCATGGCGCCTAAAGGCGGCGCCGAGGACGCCGAAGCAGCGCTGGAGGCCGCCGACGCCTCCCAAAAGGCCTGGGCCGCCAAACCCTGCGCCGAACGCGCTTCGTACCTGAAGAAGATGGCGGAAATCATTCGCAAAAATCGCATGGAGTTGGCTTCGGTTCTGGCAGAGGAACAAGCGAAAGTCATGCCGTTGGCCCTGGCGGAGATCGACTCCACTTCCGAGTATTTCGACTATTACGCGGGGTGGGCGCGCAAGTACGAGGGCGAGGTCATCCAGAGCGACAGGCCCACGGAAAACATCCTGCTGCACCGCCAGCCCATCGGCGTGGTCGTGGGCGTTTGCCCTTGGAACTTCCCGTTTTTCGTCATGGCCCGCAAGGTGGCGCCGTCCCTGCTCACGGGATGCACGATCATTCTCAAACCCAGCAGCGAGACGCCCAACACCACCTTCGAGTTCGCAAAAATGATTGCGGACATCGGCCTGCCCAAAGGCGTGCTGAACTTTGTCGCCGGCGGAGGGGCCACCCTGGGCGATACGCTGGTGCGCAGCCCCAAGGTCGGACTCGTGACGCTGACCGGCAGCGTCGAGACCGGGCAGAGCATCCTTGCGGCCACGGCGGAGAACATCACCAAGACCTCGCTGGAGCTGGGCGGCAAGGCGCCGGCGATCATCTGCAGCGACGCGGATCTGGATTTGGCGGTCAAGGCCGTCATCGACTCCCGGGTTATCTTCTCCGGCCAGGTCTGCAATTGCGCCGAACGCGCCTATGTCGACGCCTCCATCTACGACGAATTCATGGACAAGCTGGTCAAGGGCATGGAGGCCGTGGCGTACGGCGATCCCTTCGCCGACCCGGCGCCGGGCATGAGCAGCCAGATCAACGCGGAGCAGCTGAGCAAGATCGAATCCATGGTGGAGCAGGCCAAGGCCGACGGCGCGGAAGTGCTGGCCGGCGGCTGCCGCGCCGCCGATCAGCCCACCGGTTTCTTTTACAAACCGACCGTGCTGGCCAATTGCGCCCAGGACATGGAGATCATCCGCAAGGAAATCTTCGGGCCGGTGCTGCCCGTGGTCAAGGTTGCGGATTTCGACGAGGCCCTGGATTTCGCAAACGACTGCGAATACGGCCTGACGTCCTCCATCTTCACCAACAACGTCGCCAAGATGATGCGCGCCATCAATGAACTGAAGTTCGGGGAGACCTACGTCAACCGAGAACACTTTGAGGCCATCCAGGGCTTCCACGCCGGCTGGCGCAAGTCCGGCATCGGCGGCGCGGACGGCAAGCACGGCCTCTACGAATACTTGCAGACGCATGTGACCTATATCCAATATTGATTTTCCTCCCTCTACGTTCGCCGACCGGCCTTCCCCCCTCGTCGGTCGGCGCCCCCTGAGAGCCCCGCGGACGCGTATGCGCCCGCGGGGCTTCTTAGAGCATATGACGCTTGAAATGCTTGCTTCACGGCGAGCGCAGCTCGCCTACAAGCATTTCGCGGCAAGGAGTTGCGGACAAATCCTTGCCGAGCCGTTAAACTTTTTCAAAGTTTGACGGCTCTAACAGAGTGCGATCCAACCGGAACGGCCCGCTTCGGAGTCAAAAAAGTTCACGGAAGGCCCTTGACGAGTGAAAGATAATAGTTATTATTAGTGTTAAAGTGAAACGACTACCTCCAAAGGAGGCGGACCATGGGAAGCTTAAGAAATTTCAAGAACCTGGATATCGACTGGGGCATGACGCCCGAAGACGCCGTGACCATGTACCTGGAATGGGGCAACAACTGCTGGAAGGGTGATCGCCAGCCCGTTCGCTCCAAGGACGACGTCTCCACTTACTTCGTGGTGAGCACGTGGGGCGAGCAGCCCATGGTCCGGCTGGTGCGACGCTCCTCAGAGGGCGCCGAAGAGCTCGCGGAACTCGTGCTGCCTCGGGACGTGGGACGCGATTTCCTCAAGGACACGGACGGCCTCAAGGGATTGTATCCGGTTGATTCTTCAATAAGGAGATGGCTTGAAAAGGAGTTGTATTCGTAACGCGCAGCGATCGCTCCTTGGCCATCCCTTTCCTTCCCCACCTACGGAGGCCGGC
The DNA here is from genome assembly GCA_030156255.1 of Desulfovibrionales bacterium. GTDB lineage: Bacteria > Desulfobacterota > Desulfovibrionia > Desulfovibrionales > Desulfovibrionaceae > JASGMV01. The sequence goes on along the minus strand of JASGMV010000021.1, from coordinate 32,319 downwards.
GATTGTCGCCGGCCTCCGGCCTTTTTGAACATGCCGACGAAGTCGACAGGCTCTCCCGCTTACGAAGCAGCGGACGCGGGGCGCATGCGGCAGGCGAGGTTTCGTCGTTTCCTCAACAAAAAACGGCGGGGACGTTCCCGTCTCGCTGAGCCGCCGCCATTTTTTCTCTCCAGCTATTGCGAACATCGGCTGAAGCGGCTAACTTTCCTCCGGCGGTTGTCTGCAGGCCGGCTGCTTGGTTCCAGTTCGCGGGTCTGTTCGAGGATCACTAACCGCAGGTTGCCGAACAACGTGGAAGGGGGCGCGTTCGGGGAGCCTGGAGGATTCGCGGCGTCGCGAATCCGGGCCAGGCAACTTGAAGCGCGACATTTCTGCGTCCGTCGGGCGGCTTGCCAGCCAACATCAAGGAAGGTTTCGCCAAATGCCTCAACACGTTCTTATTATCGGCGCTGTCGCCGCGGGTCCAAAAGCTGCGGCGCGTTTCAAACGCCTGGAGCCGGACTCCACGGTTTTGATGATCGACCAGTCCAAAACGATTTCCTATGGAAGCTGTGGTATTCCCTATTATGTGGGTGGAGATGTCTCGGATGCGTCGGAATTGAGAGCCACCAGCTTTCATATGGTCCGCGACAATGATTTTTTCAAGGAAGTCAAAGGAGTGGATGTCCGGACCGGGCTGAAGGCCGTGCAGGTTGATCGGGCGGGCAAAAAGGTGTTGGTCCGCAATGTGGACAACGGGAAAGAGGAATATCTGCCGTATGACAAGCTGGTCATTTCCATGGGCGCTCGAGTCAGAAAGCTGGGGTTGCCGGGCGAAGACTTGGAGGGCGTGCACTATATCAGCTCGCTGGATGAGGCCATTCTCATCCGGGAGGCCCTGACCAAGGGGTTGGTTAACCGGGCCGTGGTCGTGGGCGCCGGGTTCATCGGTCTGGAGATGGCGGACGCCCTAGCCGACATGTGGGGCGTCGAGACCGAGGTGGTGGAGATCACGAGTCAGATTATGCCTCGGCTGGTCAGCCCGTCGTTGGCCGCCATGGGCCAGCGGCATATGGAGGAGAAAGGCGTCGTTTTTCACCTGAACGAAAAGGTGGTGCGGCTGGAGGGCGAAGGCCGGGTCCAGCGGGTGATTACGGACAGGAATGAAATCGAGGCTGATCTGGTGATCATGGCGCCTGGCGTCGTTCCCAATTCCGATTTGGCCAAGGAGGCCGGATTGGACGTGCACGAGCGGGGCGGCGTCCTGGTAGACGAGCATATGCGCACCTCCGACCCGGATATCTATGCGGGCGGCGACTGCGTGCTGGTGAAGGACCTGATCACGGGCCAACCGCTCTATTTACCCATGGGGTCTCTCTCCAACCGGCAGGGGCGGGTTATCGGAACCAACCTGGCCGGCGGCGACGCCGTCTTTTCCGGAGCAGTCGGCTCTTTTGTGGTCAAGATTTTTGAACGGACGCTTTCCGGGGCGGGCTTGTCCCTGGACTCGGCTCGCGCCGCGGGATTCGATGCGGGCAGCGTGCTCATGGTCCAGCTGGATCGAGCGCACTTCTATCCCACCAAGGCCCTCATGACGCTGGAGCTGGTGTACGAAAAGGGAACCCGCAGAATTCTGGGGATTCAGGGCTTCGGCTCGACGAGCGACGCACTGGTCGGAAGGGTCAATGTCGTGGCCGGGCTTTTGCCGCACAAGCCGAAGGTGGAGGAACTCTCCAATTTGGAGATGGCCTATTCTCCGCCGTTCGCCGCGGCCGTGGACATTTTGAACAGTCTCGGCCACGTTGCCGAGAACGCCATCGAAGGCCGCTTGCTCGGCGTTTATCCCGATGAGTTCCATCGTCTTTGGGAGGGCGACGGCTGTTATTTCCTGGATTGCCGCGAGGAGGCGGACGCGTCGCCATTTCTGAAGGCCAACCCCGAGCAGTGGCATAATATTCCGCAAGGCAAGTTATACGAGCGTATTGCGGAAGTTCCCAAAGACAAACCTATCCTGTTGGTTTGCAACACAGGAGCCCGCTCGTATGAAGCTCAGGTGCAGCTGGTCTCCAAAGGATATAAAAATGTGCAAAGCGCCATGGGCGGCATGGCCGGCCTGAAGCAGTGGGGCGAAAAGCTGGATTAACCGCCGCGTTGTGCACGGCTTTGTATGGCGCGCTGGATGGACAAACCGCCGCCGGTTTTCAAACCGGCGGCGGTTTTTTGTGAATCGCTCCCCCCAGCTCTGACGCTTTAACCGGCGTTCCCGCCGCGTTCCGGCAGGCGGTCCATGAGCTGCAGGGCCAGCCGGTAGCGGTTGAAGGGCGGGATGATGTACACGCCGGCCAGCTCCGGCCAGGCTTTGCTCAAAAGCTCCCAGGCGATTTCCACGCCGGCCTCCGCGCCCGCGTCGCCCGCCTTGCGCATGCGCTCCCGGATGTCGTCGGGAATTTCGATGCCCGGAAATTCGTTGTGCAGGTATTCGGCGTTGCGGTGGCTCACCAGCGGCATGATTCCCGCGAACACAGGCAGCTTGAAGGTGTTCGAGGCTCGGAGCACCCGCTCCAGCCGGTCTTCGGAGTAAATGGGCTGCGTGAGAAAATAGCGCGCGCCGCATTCGATCTTGCGCTCCATGCGCTTGAGCTGGAGGTCGAAGTTCTTGGTGTTGGGGTTGAGGGCCGCGCCGATGCTGAAGCGCACGGGTTTGCGCAAGTCCTCGCCAGAGGGCGTCTCCCCGCGCCCCATACGCGCGAGCAGGCTGATCAGGTCGAAGGATGTGGCGTCGAAGACGCCGGTGACGCTCTCCTGGGCGCCCCGGGAGGGAGGGTCTCCGGTTACGGCCAGTACGTTGAGCAGCCCCAGGCTGGCCAGCCCCATGGCCGTGGACTGCAGCCCGATGAGATTTCTGTCCCGGCCGGTCATGTGGACGATGGGCTCCACGCCGGAGCGGTTGCGGATGTGAAGGGCCATGGCGATGTTGCAAAGCCGCGGCGAGGCCAGGGGGTTTTCGGCCACCGTAATGGCGTCCACTCCGGCCTTGGCCAGCTCCTGCGCGCCCTCCAGGGCCGGTTCGGGGTCCAGATGCTTGGGCGGATCGAGCTCCACCAGCACCATCTTTTTCCCCGCGGCCAGCTTGCGGCCGAAGTCGCTTTCCAAGGCCAGGGCGGGCTTGTCCTCCCCGGCGTCGGGGGACGGGATTTTGACTTCGATGGAAGCCCGCGCGCGTTGGTCCAGCTCCAACTTGAGCGCCTTGATGTGCTCCGGCCCGGCTCCACAGCAGCCGCCCACGATGCGCGCGCCGTAGTCCGTGCATTCGGCCGTGAGGCGGGCGAAGTATTCCGGCGCGCTGGAGTACAAGAGGCGGTCGCCGGCCCGCTCCGGAAAACCCGCGTTGGGCAGCACGGCGATAGGGGCGGGCGTCGATTTGAGGCCTCGCAGCACCTCCCGGGCGCCGCGCGGGCCCACGCCGCAGTTCAATCCCACGATGTCCGCGCCAGCGCGCAGGAGCGCGTCGAAGCATTCCCTGGGAGATCGTCCGCTCAGGGTCGCGCCCTGGTTGGTGAAAAGCATCTGGGCCGACACAGGCAGGTTCACGGCGGCCTTCACCGCTTTCAGGGCGACGAGTAGAAGCTCCAGGCTGGGAAAGGTCTCCAGGAACAGGACGTCGACCCCGCCCTCCGCCAGATGCCGCGCCTGTTCCGCATAGGCCGCGGCGAGGCGATCCTCGTTCGGGGGATCGTCCTTGAACCGGCCGGGAGGCCCCATGGAGCCCGCGACCCAGCGGTTCTCGCCTGCGCACTCGCGGGCCAGGGCGGCGCCCCGGCGGTTGGCCTCGGCCGTGCGGTCCTCCGCCTCCAGGCGCTCCAGCTTGATGCGGTTGGCGCCGAAGGTGTTGGTCTCCAGGATGTCGGCCCCGGCTTCGACGTAGGATTGATGGATGCGGACCACTTCGTCCGGCCGCTCAAGGTTGAGCAGGTCGAAGCTGGCTGCATTTTCCTGGCCGTGGGCGAAGAGCTGCGAGCCCATGGCTCCGTCCGCGAGAAGGACGCGGTCTTGAATCGCTGTCAGAATGTCGGGTCTCATGAAAGCGCCTTGTTTCAATCGATGCTGTACGCCATAACATGGTCGCCGCCTTGCGGCTTTTGTAAAAATGCGATTTTTTTTTATCCGGGGGATGAACTGTATCAGATATCCCGACAAGTACAACCGGCGCAGGTTGGAAGCCGTTTTTGGACGATTTCGGGCCTGCCTTGTCGAACTCTTTTGCTTTTGGAGTGCTGTTTCAGTGTATTGCCAGGCAATAACCGTCGATATATGTTGTTAAAACAAAGAGCAGGAGGCGCTTTCATGAACAAACGAGCGATCCGGGAGATCATGGCTGACGACGAGACTCGCCCACGCATCGGCCTGGCGCTTGGCTCCGTAGGCATCAAGTCCTTTAGCGCACTGCCTGTGATCGAATTTTTTGAGCGATACGCCATCCCTGTGGATATGGTGGCCGCCGTGGGAGGCGGCGCTCTGTTGGCGGGCTTGTGGGGCGCCGGCTACAACCTGAAGGAAATTCAGGGCGTGTTCACCAAGGCCGTGGACCGTCGATTTTTCACGGATGTGGACTACCGCGCAGTCATGGACATCGCGCATCTGCCCATGGGCAACTTCAACGCGCAGTCCGGGCTGTTGAGGCCTCACGGGCTGCGCCGGGTCTACCGGAAAATTTTTTATCGCCAGCTCGTGGAGGACCTCACACCGAAGACCGTCATCGCAGCCACGGACCTGCTGACGGGGCAACACGTTGCGATCGAAAGCGGCGATCTGGCCGAGGCTGTCTACGCGGGCGGAGCGTACTATCCGTTTATGCCCCCGCTTCCCCTCAACGGCGGCATGCTGGTGGACGGCTCCTTCTCCCTGCCGGTTCCCATCATGGAGTGCGTCAAACGGTCCATGGACATTATTGTCGGCGTTTACTTCGACGACGCATGCAACCCCGAGCCCGAAGGCTTCATGGCGTGTCACAGCAACGCCGCCAGAATCTATCGCAAGGCGTTGCTTACCAGCCAGATGCCCCTTTCCATTGACATGCACCATTACGAAATCATTCTGCTGAACATCAATTCCACCGCCTCGTTGGAATTGTGGGAGGTGGAGCGTTTGCCGGAGATTCTGTACGGGGGCAAGAGGACCGTGCAGGAAAAAGGGGAACAGATTCTTGAGGCGATCAAGAATTTCAACGCGAGCAACCACCGGGGCGGGAAACCACTCTATCAGTTATGCTGCAAGCCGGGCGATAAACTGGAGGAGCCGGAACCCGCTTCGAAAGAAGTCGAACCGGAGCCCGCTTCGGAAAAAGTCGAGAGCGATCCTCCGGACTTAAGGGTGGACGATGAACCTCTGAGAGGCTTGGGGGATTGAAGTGAGCTGGCTGCGCATACTTTTTTTTCTGGTCTTGACGCTTCTGGCTGCGACGGCTCAGGCTGCTGAGTCGCCTTCTCCGCAGGCGGCTTCATCGGTCGTGGTCGGATGCGTGTTCGAATTGACCGGACCCCGGGCGGTCGACGGCCAGGCGGCTCTCGCCGGCGTAAAGCTGGCCGCCCGGAAGATCAACCAGGCCGGCGGGGTGCTCGGCCGGCCGCTTCGGTTGGAGGTCCGCGACGCGGCCGCGAACATGTTGTCTTTGGACAGGCTGGTCTTGGATTTGGTCCAGAAAAGCAACGCCACGGCCTTCGTGGGACTTTTGGACGCGACCGCGGCCCAGGCCGCCGGCGTCGCGGCCCAAGGATTGGGGCGATTGTTTTTGTGCGTCGGCGCCACGCTGGACGGATTGCCCGAATCGGTGGGCCCTTTGTTCTTCACCGCCGCTTTCGACGACACGGCCGAGGCCGAGGCCCTGGCTTCCATGGCCGCCTCCGACCTGGGCCTGGACAAGGCCGTACTGATCGTCGACCCTTCCATGGAGTCGTGGTCCGCCTTCGGAAAAAAATTGTCCGAAAGCCTTGCGGCCCGGGGCGTTCAGGTGGAGGCCCGCTTGGAGATGGTTGACGACGGCGGCGATCTGGATGCGCTCGCCGCGGAGATCGGCAGCCGCCAGGGACCGCTTTTGCTGGGGTTGGCCTCGGGCGGCCCCGACGCGGTACGCGCCGTGGCGGCCTTACGGCGGGCCGGGATCGACTGGCCGGCGGTTTGCGGCGCGGGGATGGACACGGCGAACGGCGCTCCCCGTCTGGGAGCCGCCTCCGGGACGGTCTACTACGCGGCCCACGCCGACTATCAACAACCGGAGGAACTGGTCCAGCTTTTTGTCCAGGATTACACGGAGCAGGAGGGGCATGCGCCCGTGGGCGGCCCGCCCGCGTTGGGATTCGACGCCATGGCCCTACTGGCGCGCGCCATGGAGCTGGCCGGGAGTTCGCAGTCCGAGGCTGCGGCCAAGGCTTTGTCCTCAGTGTCGGGCTATCGCGGCGTGACGGGCTCTTTTTCCTACGGCCCGCATCAAAGAGCGCCGTCCAAGCCGGTGCGTATTCTGGTCAGCCGCGCAGGATCGCTGGAAACCGCGGAAAACGCCGCTCCCGCGCCTGCAGGGGCGGCGTTGGAGAAAAGCCCGGATGCTGCAGCGTTTTGATCCTTTCCGTGTATTCGGTCGGCTGCGCAGGCGCATTCGCGTCCGCCGCGTCTTGCGCGGTTTCCTGCCTTGCTTTTTCTGAAAATCTGCAACGCCCCGGCGAACCGGGCGAAAATCGGGGAATGGTCGCAAAATAAAAAGTTTTTATTTGCTTTGCTTACTGGAAAGCGTTACTCGTATACGAACGAGGCGCCTCAGATAGGCTTTAGCAAGCGCTTGAATTTATGCGGCGCCGGCGCCCCGAGGTGCAGGCAAAAGGAACCTGTGCAATGACCTTGGACGAACTTTACCTCCCACAAGATTTCAGCCCGACCATGAAGAAAGTTCCGGCCAGCGCCTTGCAGCCGGGCGTTTTCCTCGTGGAGTACGGGGAGGGGACTTTTGTTCGTCCCATCGTGCGTCCGAGGCGGCTGTTGGAATCCACGACCGAGGTGGAGGACATCCGCTCCGCGGGCGTTAAATGGGTCTACATCGATACGGCCCGCGGGCTGGACGCCGCCGAGACGACGCGGTCCGAGTTGGATTTCGATCCCATGCCCACGCCGGGCGTCGACGCGATCCTCCTCGGAAAATCCAACAAGATCGCCTACCACGAAGAAATCTACTTCGCCCGGAAAGTCTACAACCACACCTTGGAGTACGTCCGCAAGTTCATGGAGGACCTTCGGCAAGGCCGCCCCCTGGACTACAAGGAATCCGAGCCGCTGGTGCGGGACATTCTGGAGTCCGTGCTGCGCAACGACACTGCGGCCGCCAGCCTGGCCATCCTGCGCAGGAAGTCCAAGTACCTGTATACACATTGCGTCAATGTTTCGATTCTGGCGGCGGTGTTCGGACGGCGTTTGGGGCTGCTGGAGGAAAAGCTCAGAATATTGGCCACGGCCGGCCTGTTTCTGGACATCGGCAAGGTGCGCCTCAACGAGAGAATTCTGAACAAACCCGGGCGGCTCACTCCCGAGGAGTTCGAGCACGTCAAGTGGCATCCGGCCGAAGGCTACATTCTGCTCCGCGACCAGAAGGGCGTCAGCGACTACGTGCTGGAGGCGGTGCTGGACCATCACGAACGTTACGACGGGCAGGGATACCCCCGCTCTCTCTCCGACCGCAACCTCAGCACCTACACGCGTATTCTGGCCATAGCCGACGCCTACGACGCCATGACTTCGGACAAGCCGTACAAGGGCGCCATGCTGCCCACCGAAGCCCTGAAGAATCTTTATGCGGGCAGAGGGCGCATCCACCATCCGGAATACATCGAACTGTTCATTCGCTGCCTGGGCGTCTATCCCGTGGGAAGCTTCGTGCGGCTCAGCGACGGCCGATACGCCGTTGTCGCCGACATGGCCTCTGACCTGCCGTTGTGCCCGACCGTCAAGATTCTCTATGACCGCAGAATGCGGCCGATGCGCTCCGAGGTCATCAACCTCTCCTCTCCCGAGGCCCTGTCCGAAAACCTGCTCATCACCGACTGCGTGGACCCGAAGGATTACAAAATCGATCTCAGCCTGCTTCTTGATTGACACTTCCCGCCGACGTTCTTCCTTTTGGTCCGTCACCCTTTATTTATTCCTGAAAATCAGTTAAGATAGAAAGAGGGACTTTCACCTTTGCCAGGGGTAGACATGAAACCTCCCTCTTTGAAGAAGCTGCTTTTTCGTAAGGGCCTGCCGGAGTCGGTGGCGAAAACGTTGGACGCCTTGGCGCCCGGATCCTGCCTGTTGGACATGGATCGGTCCGTCCTGTGGGGAGAATTGATCTGCCAGTCCATGGAGCACCCCGTGTTGCTGGAAGAGGAGGCGATCGGCTGGGTGGCCGGGGGCGTCGAGGCGAAGCGCAGTGCGGATTTGCTCTCCTACCTTGCTGAACTGGAGCGCGAGAAGCGCGCCGTGTGCCAGGACGCTTTGGAGAAATACAAAGAGCTGTCCCTGGTCTACGCCTTGACCGAAAAAATGCAGGCCTCCTTGGACTCCAGGGAGATCGCCAGCATCATGCTGGATGAGCTCCGGCGGTTTTTCAAGGTGACCCACGCCTCCTTGATGTTGTTCGACGAACGCTGCGGGGAGTTGAAGGAAGTCGCCATACGGGGGCGGGAGTACTCGGCGGCGCGGACTTACAAGCCCGGGCAGGGCATTCCGGGCCACGTCTTCGAAAGTGGGCGGGCCGAGGTGGTGGACAACGTCATCAACGATCCACGAAGCCGGGACGAAGCGTACATCCCCGGCTCCCAAATTTGCGCTCCCCTGAAAATCAAGGAAAAAAGCATCGGCGTCGTGAACGTTACGAGCCCTCAGCGCGGCCGGTTCACGGCGGCGGAGCTCAAGTTCCTTTCGACGTTGGCCGTCCAGGCGGCGCTGTCGTTGGAGAACGCCATGATCTACGAAGACCTGGCCGACAACTGCACCGACGCCATCGCGGATGAGGACGCTCCCCGCGCGGACAAAGACCCCGGGTTGAGCGTGTTGTACGTGGAGGACTCCCGCAACAGCCGCATGCTCGTGGATTTTTATTTGCGGAAGACGCCTTACGAATTGTCCTTCGCGCAGAACGGCGAAGAAGGCCTGCTGCGATTCCAGGAGGGCGAGGTCGACGTGGTGCTCATGGACATGGAGATGCCCGTCCTGAATGGCTACGAGGCCACCCGGGCCATTCGGGATTACGAGAGGGAGCACGGATTGCCGCCGACTCCCGTGATCGCTTTGACCGGACACGACGGAGATGGCGCAGCGCATCGGTGCAGGGACGTCGGCTGCACGGGCGTGTTGAGCAAGCCGGTGGAGAAGCAAGAACTGTTCGCCTGCCTGAGGGATCTCGCTCGACGGGTTCACGGCGCGCCGGAGGAAAATTGACCCCTGGGGAGATGCAAGGAAACGCTTGCCAAGGGGGGCGCTGTTGGTTATATATCTCCCCCTCGGGCGATTAACTCAGCGGTTAGAGTGCCATCTTCACACGGTGGAAGTCCCGTGTTCAAATCACGGATCGCCCACCACTTTTCTTGAAACCCGGCCTTTGGCCGGGTTTTTCCTTCGAGTCTATGGAAACGCCTCCCATGCATGTGGTTCTGGTTGAACCGGAAATTCCGCCCAACACCGGCAATATCGCCAGGCTTTGCGCCGGATTCGATGTGGAGCTGCACCTGGTGGGTCCGCTCGGATTCTCCTTGGAGGACCGTTATCTGCGGCGCGCCGGGTTGGATTATTGGCCAAAGGTCCGGTTGACGGTCTGGCCGGACTGGAAGCGTTTTCTCGAAGGACGTCCCGCAGGCAGGCTGGTCATGTCCAGCGCCCGGCAGGGAGAGCCCTGCTGCGACTTTTCGTTTCAGCCCGGGGATCTGCTGGTCTTGGGGCCGGAAACCCGCGGCCTGCCTTCGGAGGTGATGGCTTCCTCCGAACTGCGCATCCGTATTCCCATCACCGACAACATCCGCAGCCTCAATCTGTCCACCGCGGCCGGAATCATGCTCTACGAAGCATTACGCCAGGTCCGGTGGCGCTCGGCGTAACTCCCCGCAGTCCTGCGGCGCAGTCCGCCGCATCCTTTTCCGAAAGCATCGCATGTTTTCTCCCCACGGAGGCTTGCCGGTCCGGACGGGCATTCTGGCGAAGATGCTTTGAATGTGCTAGCCCAGTGTCCGTTCGAGCCTTATCCATCCTCAGAATGCACTGGAACGCCAAAGGAGAACAAGATGCAATACAAACAACTTGGGAAAACCGGGGTCGAGGTGTCGGCTCTCGGCCTCGGCTGCATGGGGATGTCCCACGGCTACGGCCGCAGGGATGACGAGGAAAGCCTGGCGACCCTGCAACGGGCTTTGGAGCTCGGCGTCAACTTCTGGGATACGGCGGACTATTACGGCGACGGCGCCAATGAAAGGCTCATCGCCAAGGCCCTGAAGGGGAATCGGGACAAGGTTTTTCTGGCCACGAAATTCGGGTTGCGCTCTCCCGAAAACGGCGGTCTTTTCGATCCCAGACAGGATGGATCGCCGCAGTGGATGCGCCAAGCGGTGGAGCTGAGCCTCCAGCGCCTGGAGACCGACTATATCGATCTTTATTACCTGCACCGCATCGACCCGAAGGTTCCGGTGGAGGAGAGCGTCGGCGCCATGGCCGAACTGGTCCGGGAGGGGAAGGTGCGCTTTCTCGGCCTTTCGGAGGCCTCGGCCGAGTCCATCCGCCGTGCGTGCGCCGTTCACGACATCGCGGCGTTGCAGAGCGAATATTCGTTGCTGACGCGCGACGTGGAAAAGGAAATTCTGCCGACGATCAACGAACTCGGGATCACTCTGGTTCCGTTCTCTCCTCTGGGGCGAGGCATGTTCACCAGCAATTTCGACCTGTCCCAACTGCCGGAGGGCGATTCAAGGTTCGCATTGCCCCGCTTTCAGGGCGAGCACCTCAAAAACAATCTCGCCATGATGCGGGAGCTGGACGCTCTGGCCGGCGACAAGGGCGTCAACACGGCGCAATTGGCTCTGGCCTGGTTGCTGTGCAAGTGGGACAACATGATTCCCATCCCCGGGACCAAACGGAGGCGGTATCTTGAACTGAACGCGCAAGCCGTGGACGTCTCCCTGGACGAGCGGGACATCCAGGCGATAGAGGCGGTTATCGCCAATTATCCGAATACCGGAGACCGCTATCCGAACTCGGCGCTCAAAACGATAAGCGACCAATAAAATACCGAGCGTCAGCGCCTTTGGGAAACAACGGCGCTGACGCTCGGCGCGGCGCTATTTCTTTTTCTTTGCGTCCTTCGCGTGTCGGAGCCAGCACTCGCGCTCGGCCTGACGGTAGCTCGGGATATAGGCTCGCAGGGAGACGCCGGGCTCTACGCCCTCTCCTCGGAGATAGCGCTCCAGAATGATGTTGACTTCGTTTCCGTAGTCATCCTTGAGGCTCCATTTCCAGCCTTCGAACGTTTCCTCCACGTCGCCCCAGCTTTCCGGCATGCCGTATGCGTTGGTGTAAATGGCCATGATCCGGTGGAAGAGCTTATCGCTTGCGTCCTCGTACTTGAGCTTTATCCGAAAGATTCGGCCCGGGTGGGCGCAGTCGCCGAAGCTGACGTACCCGGACTTCACGCCGGGAATGTTTTTGACCTTGACCTGCGAGGCGTAGGGATGGTTGGCCGGCGTCGTCAGCGAGCCCATGTCCACCAACTCGGTGTAGTTGCTGATGTCGTCTCCCAGGACGAAGTCCCCGACGTTTTTGGGGAGGCGAAAATCCGCGTGGGCCGCTGTCGCCGTCAAAAGCGTGAACGCCAAAACGCACAAGATCCGTTTGATCACGTCGAGCTCCTTGCTTGCGGGTTGGGAAAAAAACACAGCGACGCGACCGGAGCGGCGCCCGTGCCTTTGCTGGAGCGCTCAGTCATGGGCGGTCACCTCGTAGGGGAGGAAGATTTCCTCCGAATATCCGGCGATTCCGGTGTAGCGTCGATAAAATTCAGTGAAGGGGTACGGTGTTTGCGCTTCGAGCCCTTGGAGGGCGGATTGAGGATTGTGCACGGTGCAGACCGCCAGAAAGCTTTCCACCTCGCGAGCATGGCCCGGAAAGACGTGCATGTCGAGCGCCTCGATCCATCGGCCGTCGGGCAGGGAGAAGGACTGGCCGGGCTGCAGCAAAAACGGTTGATCGTTCACGGGAAAGATGCGGGTGACGGTGTCGTCGGAGGCGAAGTTGAAGACGGCCAGGGAGCATTGTTTTCCTGTTTGGATGGTGAGCCGGGCCGATTCGCCGTCCTGGAAGGCGTAGCGGTTGAGTTTGGCGGTGAAGGCGAAGTGGGGAACGCGCTGCTCCGGTATGGCGACATCCGCGGTGAGACGCACTCTGTATTCCGGGACGGGCGGCGTCGCCGGGTCGTCCTGGTGTTGGACGATGGGTAGCCAGCGCGCCTGCTCTTTGATGATGTGCCCGTGCGAGAAGCTTTTGATCAGGTCCATCATGACGATGTGATTTTTGACCAGAGTGCTCGCCGTGACGCTGACGCCGTTCGCCGTCTCCACAATCCGCTCCCGCGCCCGGTTCAGAGCGCAACGTTGCGACTGCTCCGCCGTGACGCCGGCGACAACGCAGGCGCCTTCCGCGGTCACATTGCGCACGATGCGCACGCCGGCGGGTTCTTCACTGTGCAGCCGGCCCGGCAGGCAGACGCACGCCGCCAGTACGACCAGGGCGAACGCCGGGGTGAAGAGGAAACGGGGCGTGCGCATGTTCCGCCTAATGCGCCGGGAAGAACGGCGTGTCTTTACGGCCGCGGATTTCGAGGGCTTGCGATGCGTCGGGGGAAATGCGGCGCAGGCGCAACGTCAGGGCCGTCTCCATTTCTCCGATATCCACATATCCGCTCCCGTCGGCGTCCAGGTTGGAGGCGCCCGCCGCGGCCAGCTCCCACAGGCTGTTCACGAAGGCCGAAAGGCGTTTGTCGCGGGAGATATTGCTGGCTTGGCCGGACGCGGAGGAGAAAACGTAGGTTTGGTCCGCCGCCGGGGTCTTGGATTTCGCCAGATGCACCGTGACGGGCTTCCAGGGAGTCTCCAGCCGGCAGGCGTCCCACAGCACCACCTTGCGGCTCGCCTGCACGTTCCCCAGCTTGTCCCGGACAAACCGGAGGGGGACGGCGCTTTCCTCCAGGTCTTGTTGCGAGAGGAGCTGGGCGTCTACGGGAATGATGTATGGCGCTCCCCTGGCGTCCTCGGCGCCGTGCCCGGTGTAGTAGACGAAGACCACGGCGTCGTGCTGGCTGATCTCCCGGGAAATGTTTTCAAGGATGCGTTTCAACTCCGCATAGGTGACGTCGCGGTGGACGCTGATGTTCTGCTCGGGGACGCCCATATAGCAGGCGCCGAGGCGCCGCAGGGTCGCCGCGTCGTTGGCTGTGTAGCTGAGTTGGCTGTAATGCTTGTATGCTCCGTTGGCGATGATGATGAGATAGCGGTTGGGGTAGGCGGCGGCGCAGGCGGCCTGGGCCGATGGAGGGATAACCGGACTTGCCGCGCGGGTCGGGGCTGTCCACGCCGGAGCCTTTTCCTCGGCGGCGTCGGGAGCCGTTGCGTCGGGCGCCAGGGTTTCGGCCGGAGTCAGCCGGCCGTCCAGCCCCGCCTGGGCGGCTGCGGCGTACTTCGTTTCCGGGTAGGCCGCCTGGACTTTGCGGAACAGGCTGTTGGCGAGATTGCTTCGCCCCGTGCGCTGGAAGCACACGGCCTGCTTGAGCTTGGCCAACGGCGCGTATTCCGAGGACGGCCAGCGTTTGTCCAGGGCTTCGTAGTAGCGCAACGCCTGCGGGCAGACGGCTTTCTTGCGAAAACACTCACCCTGGTAATAGACGGCGGCCGGCGCCAGGGCGCTGGACGGATACCGGCTTTCCAGGTTGGCGAACAGCCGTTGGGCCTCCAGGTACCGCTCGTTCTGAAATTCCTGAAGGGCCTTGTCGAAACATTGCCGGTCCGTCAGCGTGGAGCCGTCCGTCTCATACGGGGACGACATGCTGTTGAACTGCTCCACAACACCGTCAAAGACATCGCCGCGTTTCTGGCGGATGCATCCGCCGGAGACGAGGAGCGTGAACAGGCAAACGAGGACCAGGCTGCGCGAAGTCATGGCGGTTCTGCGTCCTGAAATTCGTTAATATTGTTCGGGGTAGTGGAAAAAGACAAGGTCTCCCTTTTGCGGTTTCGATTCACCGAGCAGCTCGACGATTTTCGCTTGGGCTTTTTCCGGGGTCGCGGTTGCGATCTCGCAGGCGGCCACATAGTCGATGTCGTCATAGTCGATGAAGCGTTTGTCCCCCTGATGGCGCACCAGATAGAACGTCAATCCCGGAACGAGTCCCGCGTCCGTCCCGGCGTTCAGGCGCACTTCCTGCTTGGGGCCGGAGCCGCTGACGGCGATGGCCCGTACGGTGGGCAAAAGCAGATCCATATGCTGCTGCAGATCCTTCACCGACGCCTTGACCGCGCTCTCCACGCCATTGCCCGCGCCGCAGGCCACGTAGGCGATCTGCGACGTGCGCGCGTCAATGACTTTGAGCTGCAGCCGCAACTTCTTTTTCGGAGGGGTGTTGTCCTCGTTTCCGAGCCACGCCTCCTCTTCAGGGGTGCGTTCGTTTTTGCAGGCGACCTCGTTGAAGGTGAAATAACCCTTCACCAGGTATTGCGGCATGAGCACGGCGGCGTCGCCGAGAGACGTTTTGTCCACCAATGTGCTGCGCTGGGCGAACTCCTGTTCGCGGACGAGGGCGTTGATGTCCTCTCTGTCCACAAGGTCGACGCAGGGCAGGGCGGACAACCTGTAGGTGATGAGCTCCCGCACGCGTTTGCTGTAGCCCGCCGCGTCCCGGCGCGTGTCGTAGCGTTCGGGGCTGCTCACGGTGGTTTCGCTGGCGTCGCCCACGCGTTTTATTTCCTCGCCGCCGGTGTGTTTGCCGTACGGGCTGTTCACCAGTTCCGTATCCTCTACGGTGATCAGCGCTACGCGAACGGTGTATTGGGGCGACCGGTCTTTTTTGCCCTTACGAACTTCGTGGTCGAAATCCGTGGGGTTCATGAGGTCTTGGCCCGCCGCCGGCGGGACGGGCAACGTGAAGAACATCCAAAACGCCGCCGCGAAAAGAAGGACGGCCGAACATGGAGAATGGATCAACCTAGGCATGGCTCACCTCCGGAGCTTACCAGTCCGCGTCGCGCGGCTCCCGGACATAGATTTTATAGTCCCGGGCGTCGGGGCTCAAAGAGACCGTCTTGATGGTTACGTCCTGGCCCGAGGGGAACATGTACGGCTGCCAGTTGGTTTTTTCCAGTTCTATGCCGTCCTCGTCCAGAAACACGACCTGGATGTCGCAGTTGAGATTGCGGCGGGTTTCCTCGTAGCGGTCGTTGTTGAAGACGACCACTACCTGGAACAGGCCGCTTTCGTCGTATTTCGAGAATTGCTTGACCACTTTGAGGTAGTAGTTGAGCGTGGCGTACTGGCTGCCTACATATCCGTCGCGGCGCAGATAGATGATTTTGTTTTCCTGTTCCGAGGCCACGGATTGGAAGCCCGCCTTGGGGGACACGGCCGGGCTGCAGCCGAAGCAGGCGGCCATGGCCGCGACGATGAGAAGAAGCGTGATAGGTTTCATGGCGAACTCCTACACCACGGGTTTTTTGCCGGTGATGACGTTCTCATAGTTTTGGGTGCCGATGGTGGGGGGAACCATACAATGGCCGCCGAAAACAAGATGCGGCCCCGAGCTGCAGAGATTATTGCACTGCCAGCCCCCTTCATGCCTCAGGACAATGCCTCTTGTTTCATATTCGGCGAGAAGGTCCTCAAGCTCCATGTCCAAAAGGAAGCCGTCGGCGTGGTACTGGTCCATGAGCTCTTGGGTGGGCGTGCAGCAGCAGGTCCCTCCGAAAATGAACGGCTGGGCCCCTGGGACGTGGCCGACCGTGGTGAAGCAGTATTTGATGGGCGGCGGCGTCATGCTTTTCGCCACATAGGGGTTGACCAGGTATTTGGTCGGCTTGCCGCAGGCGGTGAGCAGGCCGGCGCTTGACGCCACGGCCGCGGCCATAAGATTGATAAAGCGGCGTCTGTCCATGATGTGCGCTCCTGCTTTAGTGATCCTGTTTGCGGACGAAGTAGTGGTTGGAGACTTCCGTGACGTCGTTGAACGGGAAGTCGTAGCTGGTGACGAAATAGGTCTGGCCTTTCTCCAGTTGTCCCTGGACCAGCTTGCAGTCCGCGTTTAACCCGCCGTCCACCACCTTGGCGACCGCCACCTTCTTGATGCGCATGTTGGGGAAGGAGGAAGCCATGCGCTGCTTTTGAGCGTTTTCGTCGGGGCCTATGTACGGATTCTGGACGATGTAGCCGGTGTCAATGAACCGTTGGGTGACAGTCGGATCGTCGAATTCAATGGTGATCACGGAAAGCTTGGCGCCGACTTCCGGCATGAGGTCGGAGGACCTGAACCGCAACGTTTCGCCTTTGGCGTCGTAGGAAAGAACTTTCGAGCAATAGAAACTGTTGATGGCGTTCCCCCTGTCGCGCAAAGCGCGGGTGATGAGCACGGTGGGATCGCCGCCGTTCCTGGTGGGAACGTAGTAGTGGGTTTGTTCATAGTGGGGCAGCGGGTTGCCGGCTCTGTCGTAGAAGAGCACGGTCACCGTGTGCAGTCCCGGAGTCACGTGTCCGGAAAAGACCTGGATTTCGCCGGGGGCCGTGCCCCAGCGGCGGGTGTCGGCCACCACGCTCCAAGCGTCCTTGATGGTGCTCGAGATCAACCCCCCGAAAATGGGAATGAAATTCGTCGCCGTCACCAGAGCCGTTTTACCGACTCCCTTGCCGGTCTGAACGTTGTCCTTGATGCTCCGGGGAGAGCCCGCAGCCTGATGCAGCATGCTCAAGAGCGGATAGGTTTGGCCGATGAATTGTCCGTCCACGTAGACCTCGGCTTGGCGCTCCGGATAGTTTCTCGGAGCCAAGGAGTCTTGGCTGCCTTCGGCGCCCTCGGCGACTTTCTTCGGCGCGAACCCCATCTCCACGAGGACCAGCAAATTGTCGCTTTCGATTTTTTCCATCTTGTCGAGATCGTTCTCGCCGTGAGGGGGCTGGTCCATGAGCTTGGTCAGTTGCGCGCTGCTCCCGCAGGCCTTGTCCACCAGATGCTCGGGCACGGAGTTCCAACGTTCGGTCTTTTTAAGGGAAACCTCCGCGTTTTCCTGGTCGTCGAGCTTCACCAGGGTCCTCGCCAGCATGTAGTGGGCGATGCGGTTGTCGTCTCCCAGGGACTCGTAGATCGCCAGAAGCTCCGCCGCGGATTTGGTGGACGCCTTTGCGTTGTCCTCGATGTATTCCTGGATTTCCTCTTCGCTGGGCAAGCCTTCGCGGTCAACCTCCAGGGAGCTCATGAACATGGCTCGGGCGTTTTGATAGTCGCCCTTCAAATAGAGGAGAAAGCCCATATAAAAGCAAGCCAGGGATTTCTCGTAATACTCTCCCTTGAATATCTTGCCCTGCTCCGCGCTGAGTTCGCCTCCGGATTGCTCCACGGAGTCCATGACCGTCTTGGCGGTGAGCAACAGCTTGAAGGCGCGCATGTAGTCCCCGGTGTCGATGTACAACATGGCCCTGTTGAGCAGGGGCAGGACGAAGCTGTGGTCGTCCTTGTTTCGGGCTTGCAGGGAGAAAGACAGGCTGTTGGCCTCCAGAATATCCTGGGCCGCCGCCGAGCCTACGGCGTCGCGCATGATGTAGGGGGGGGGCGCAGGCCACAGCGAGCCGTCTTTTTTCAGCGTATCCACCAGCTTCTGATCGTAAGCCACGGCGTTGCTGTTGTTGGGGATATCGTCATAGTTTATCGCAGCCTGCACACCGTAGGGGTTTGGCAGGGGCTTTCTGGCCTGCGATATTTTGAAGTCGTCGGGGTTGAGTCTTTTGGGTTGCACGCAGGCCGTGGATACAACGGCCCCCAGAACCAAGCACAGGATGAACGCAAGGGAACGGCTTGATGGCCGCATGGCTATGCCTCCGCTAGGTTACTGGTCGGACCAGGCTTTTTGCTTGTGGTAGCGGGTCTCGTATTCGTCCTCCCAGACGATCAGGGAGTTGTCCGCGTCCGTGAGACGGAACGAGTAGCGAAGGTATTCCGTGCTTCCCGTGCCGCCGACTCTGTTGATGGAGCTGATGGAGCCGGTCAGGAAATAGTCGGCCCCGAGGATTTTCCCTTGCGATTTCGCGGACGCCGTGGCCTGCCCCTTGGACTTGATCTTGCGCTCCTTGAGGATGGCTGCGAGAGCGTCACGGTCCAGGAAGTAGATCTTGCCCCGGCAGTTTTTCATGAGCAGGGTGCGGATTTTTTCCTGGAAGGCTTTGGTGTCGATATACCGGGTGGATCGATTCTCCACCGATATAAAGGCGATGGTTGGTGGGTGTTCGGCCTTGTGGATGAAAGAAAGCTGCAGCAGCGACCTAGCCATTTGGTCAGCCACGGTCCGATAGTCTTGTACGGAAGTCGCGTAAGCGTCATCCACTAATTCCGCATCCAGATCGACGCGACTCGTTTTTCCTGCGGCGCATCCGCATAGGGCCAGCCCTAGCAGCGCGACGAGCACCCAACGTTTCATGGAGCCCTCCCAGAGAAGAAAAGATTAATGCGTGTTGAAACTCATCCTGCCCGACGGCCTCCGTGCGGCCTTGTCGCCAGAGCCCCGATGAACAAGCGTCAGAGTATAGCTGTCAAGGAAAGAGCCTTACTGGAAAGATAATCGGAACACAAGGTGTTTAGATTACATTGCCACAGGGGCGTAACGATCCGGAAATGCATCCATAGAATGGAGTAATTTTGTTGCCCAAAGCTTATGTTACACCGGCGCCTTCGATCGCATCAGCATTTCTTTAGGTCCGGCGGAGGAGCTGTGCGCGTTGAACGCGCCAAAAAAAAACGGCCGGCGAATCTTCGCCGGCCGTTTTGTTCGTTCGCGGTGGGAGGTCGCTACTTGTCGACGTGGCACTCGCCGCAGGTCACGGGGCCTTTGCCCTTGGCGGTGTGGCAGTCGGTGCACATCCGGTGGTAGGCCATGCGCAGGGGCGTGCCCTCTTCGGCGTCTACCGCGTGGCACTCGGAACAGGGCGTGCCTTCGGACGAGTCGTCCATGACTTTGCGTTCGCCTTCGTACACGTGGTGGCAAACGCTGCAATCCTCGATTTCCGCTTTTTCGTTATGCCCGTCGTGGTTGAACACGGCGGCGGGACGTTGATGCGTCGTGAACGCGGGGTCAAGCAGTTGGGTCATGTCCTCCTGGGAGTAGGCCGGAGCAAGGTAAAGCAGCACCGCCGCGGCCAGCAGGAGTATGACGCTCAGTTGTTTTTTCATCCTAATGCTCCTTGATGCTGGTTCGCGCCTTATTCAACGGCGTCGGGCTTCTCCATGCATTCGTAAATGATATCGATGAGGAACTTGAGCTCTTGTCCCGTCTTGTAGGCGTGGATGATGTCCTCCAGCCCGCCGTGGCAGTTGTGGCACGGGGCGATGACAACCGGGACCCCGGTCCGTATGAGCTGCTCGGCTTTGACTTTGTTGCCCTCGACGCGGACGTTCTTGAACGGAGGCCCGCAGTTGATGACGCCGCCGCCCGCGCAGCAGCAATAGTTGTGCTCGCGGTTGGGGGTCATTTCCACGAAGTTGGGGCAGAAGGCCTTGACCACCTCGCGCGCCTGGTCCATGAGCCCCCGGCCGCGGATGATGTTGCACGGGTCGTGCAAGGTAACCGGGGTGTCGAAGGTCTTGGCGATCTTGAGCTGCCCTTTCTCCAACAGCTCGTGGTAGAACTCGATGGCGTGCATGACCCGGACGGGATGCATCTTCCAGCCGAGCCAGCGGTTGCCCATGTCGTAGATGGAGCGGAAGGCGTGGCCGCATTCGCCCATCACGATGCGTTTGACCTTGAGGCGCATGGCGGTGTCGAAGTGGGCGCGCTTGATGCGGCCCATGACTTCGTAGTCGCCGGTGTACATGGCCATGTCCGAGTTGTCCCAGCCCGGGGTGGCGGGCATGGTCCAGCTCTGCCCGGTCTCGTTCATGAGCACCGCGGCCTGGTAGATGAGCTGGGTGCGGAATTTGGGCTCGGGTCCGATGACCGAATAGAAGATATCCGCGCCTTCGACCTCCAACGGGATACGCAGGTTGGGAATCTCGTCGCGGGCTTCGTCCTCCTGCCATTGCAGGGCGTCCGGCCACTCGTCGTCCTTGACCCACATCTGGTTCATGGTGGCGGAGTGGCTGTGGGCGGTGTCCTGGATGTAGAGAGGCACCACACCGAGTTTGTGGCAGATGCGCCGGACCACGGAGATGATGTATCCGATGTCGATGCCCAGCGGGCAATAGTGCGCGCACCGCTTACACATGTTGCATTCGGTGTAGGCGATCTGGGCGCAGCCGTAAATGAACTCGGGGCTTACCTTGCCGTTGTGGCGCAGGATTTCCCACATGGTTTGGCGGACCTTGCTGACCGGGGCGTAGCTGGGGTCCTTGTCGTGGGACATGTAGTAGTGGCACCCTTCGGCGCAAAGCCCGCAACGCATGCAGGTCTCGGCGTAAAGCTTGAGCTTGGCGCCGGTTTCGCCTTTGAGCACCTTTTTGATCGTTTTTTGAATCTGGTCCTCGGTCAAGCGGTCCACGCCCGCTTGAAGACCGACATCCTCTATTTTTCTGTCTCTGATGCCTGGAATACTCATCGGGGTCTCCTTAATCTTACCAATCCTTGGCGTGCCGCACCTTGCCGAACTCGGAGCCCATGTACCCCCTGATGAAGACCCAGAAGATCATGTGGCTGAGCCTGGTGAAGGGGATGCTGGCCAGCATGGCCTCACCGGCGAGGATGTGAAGAATGAGTATGAACTGGTAATTGAGCCATTGGTGGTACGCCGCAAAGCCCGTCAAGAACGTGGCGAGGACCAGAAAGATGACGAACCAGTCCATGCCCGAGGTGATGTACTTGAGTTTGTCGACGGTGGCCCGACGGATGATGAAGAAGATGCAGCCGGCGATGACCAGCATGGTGAGCCCGTCGGCCAATCCATCGGAGATGGTCGGCCACTCGATTCCGTGGAAGGTCTCCAGCAGCACGGCGTGCCCCAGCAGGAACAGCGGCGTGATGATCAGGCAGATGTGGAAGATGAAGGTGACCGCCGCGGTCCACGGGCTGGCTTTCCATCCGGCCGTGCCGAAGGGATTGAGCCAGTGGATGATGGACCGGAGCGAATATTTCAGATCCATGTAGGGAAGCGACGAATAGTCCTTTTTCACGGCCAGAGCGTACATCGAGACCAACCTGTAGATGGACCCGAGCACGAAAATGGCCCCAGCGATCCAGGCCAGGGGGCCGACGACAAATTCATAGGCTGCGTTCATGGCGAATCCCCCTTTGCCTAGTAGCGGTACTGTTCGACCGGGACGACCGCGCGCAGGAACTTGCCCTGGGACAGGCCGCGGACAAGGATCTTGTCGCCCTCGGGATTGAAGACGGGGTCCCATGCCTGGTCGAAGACCGTTTCGAGTTCATGGCCGTTGACCGCGATGCGGTGCTGTCCCTTCTTTTCCACCTTCGCTGCGGCGAAGGCTCCATCCGGGCTGATGGCCGGGCTGAAGACCATATCGTAGGTGCGCTCCCAAGGCTTGCCGTCCTTGATGATGGTCCACTTTTCGTCGTTGTCCTTGGCGCGCGCGGCGGCGCAGGAGCCGTCGTCGCTCAGGACCACTTGGTCGATCACGGGGTACGTCCAGGACCAAGGCTGGCCGTCGATGGCCACGGTGAACTCTCCGTACTCGGGGGCCACGATGGCGGCCAGGCGCTGGCCGTTGCGGCTGAATACGGGCTGCCAACATTGGAAAAATCTGGGCTTCCAGGCCATGAGGCCGTCGATGGCGACGCCCCACGCTCCGCCGGCCTTGACCGGGGCGGCGAGCTGGCCGTTCGCCGGATTGAAGACGGGCTCCCAGACCATTTGGTACGTGTCCGGCCACAATCCGCCGTCCACGGCGATGGCGTAGTCGAAGTGGGTGAGTCGTATTTGGGCGGCCACTTTGCGGGCGTCCTTGCTGAACACCGGAGTCCAGGCGTTCATGACGATTTTGTCCCAGGCCTGCCCGTCCACGGCCACGGTGAAGACGCCGGCCTTGAATTTGGCGACCTCGGCCTGCCCCATGGGGATCGCCTGCACGGCGGCGGCGCTCCGGGAGCCGTCCGGGCTCAGCGTGAAGTTGTTGGCGTTTTCGTAGAGCGTATCCCAAATCTTGCCGTCGACGATCATGCCGTACGCGCCGTCTTGCTGCACGGAGACGGCGACATGGGCGCCGTCTTCGCTGAACCGGGTGCCCCAAACGTAGGTGTAGGAGTCCTCCCAGGCCGCATCTTCCGTGGCCACGGTCCAGTCCATTTCGGCCTGGGCTAGCACGGTCAGGCGGTTGTCAGGGCCGAACCGGGGATACCAGACACGGTCGAACCGGCTTTCCCATACTTCTCCGTTGACCCACACGCCGGACTCGAAATCACTGAGCCTGACCACGCAAGCCAGTCGTTCGCCATCAGGAGAGGCGTAAAACTCCTCCTGCCATTCGTGCTCTTCCGAGCACTTGGTAGATTCCAGGACGACCCGTTGGCCGGGCTCCCAGTCCCACGAGGATGCCAAGCGCATATCCTCCCTCCTTCGCATCAAATCGCATGTTTCAGGCTTTGCCGCGTTCCCCGTACCGGGCCGGCGACCTCGTTCCACTGCTCTTGAGCTGCACCCACAACGACACAGCATTCTTCATTTTAGCCAGACCTGTACATGAATAAACCGAGAATGAGAAGCCCCTCTTGAGCCGGATGCCTGTATGAATAGCATTTTGGTCCGCAATCAAAAGCGGCGTCGGAGTTTTGGCGAAAAAAAAGCGGAGCCGAAAGGCTCCGCTGAAGAATTCGAACATACTCGCGCTAGGCCGGAAGGATGTGAACGCGGGTCTTGACCTTCTTGTTGCGACAAAATTTTTCATATTGCACAACGCCGTCCACCAGGGCGAACAGGGTCCAGTCCTTGCCCACGCCGACGTTGTGGCCGGGATGGATTTTGGTTCCCAGCTGGCGAACAAGGATGTTGCCGGCCAACACTTCCTGGCCGCCGAAACGTTTCACGCCGCGGCGTTGGCCCGCGCTGTCTCTGCCGTTTCTCGAGCTTCCGCCCGCTTTTTTATGAGCCATGACCTACTCCTTCAAAGGCTTGGACTTAAGCCTGGATCGATTTGACCATGATCCGGGTGAAGTGTTGACGGTGCCCTTGCTTCTTTTGGAAATCTTTGCGGCGGCGCTTGCGGAAGACGACAACTTTCTTGTCGCGGCCGTGCTCCAGAACCTCGCAGGAAATTTTGGCGCCTTCAATATAAGGAGCACCGAGCTTGACGCCGTCGACGGTCTTGACCATCAGCACCTTGTCCAAATCCACGGCGGCCCCGGCCTCGGCCTCCAGGAGCTCGACCTTCAGGGAGCGTCCTTCCTCGACCCGATATTGCTTGCCGCCAGTCTCGATAATTGCGTACATGTTGTCTCCTCCTCAAGCGAGAAAAGAGTCAATAGCCATAACCGCCCCTGGCTGTCAAGCCTTCATTCCGGAAATTTTACACGCCCCTCGCCGATTTCCCGCAGGGACTCAACTCGTGGGCGACAACCTGGGAATCCTGGCCTTTTGGATGTTCGCTTTCCACGGGTCCGGGCTCATGGCGTCGGGGAGCTGCGCCTGCTCCGGCCGTCCGGCCCTGGCTCTGGCCGACTCCACGGCTTGGCCCACGGCCCGCGCCAGGGCCTCGGGCTCCGGCGCCGGTATGGATCGGATGCGGGGGTGGCTTTGCGAGAGGTCCTTGCCGGGGAAGTTGTTGGTGACGACCTCCAGCCCGAACGCCGCCATCTCCAGCGGCGGATAGGAAGGGTGGGGCGAGGCCATCAGCGAGACGCCCACGTGGCTTTGGGCCAGCGCCGCGGCGTAGTCCGGCAGGGATAATTTGCCCAGGCTGCGCAGCACGGCGCCCGGCGCCAGTTCGATGGACTCGTGGGCCACTCCGGCGCTGAGCAGGCGGAGATTTCGCCGCTCTTGCGGCGGCGCTTCCTTCAGCCAGCGGGCCAGGCCTTCCAGGATCACCGGAAAGCAGTTCCGGGGTTGCCGGGGCCTGCCGTAGACTAGAATGGAGACGTTCTCCGTCGGCTTGGGAGGCAGCGTGAAGCCCCATGCCTTGAGCACGTTGTGCAGCACCGGGTTGAGCGACGGCGCGATGACCGCGGCCTTGGGCAGGAGGTATTTCCTTTGCTGGAAGAATCGGGCCAGCTCCCTGGAGTTGAAGATCGCGAAGCAGAAATCCCCGTGCCCGTAGGTGGATTCGGCGGCCATGTATTTGGCGCCCAGGGGATAGAAACCGGGCTCCCAGTCCTGAATAAAATAGTAGAAGGGATTCGGAGCGAGCCCCGCCTGCTCCATGAGCGCCGCTTGGCGGCGCCAGGCCAAAACCGAAGGCCAGTAGGTGCAGAACAGGATGTCCCGCGCATGGCAGGACAGCGGTTGGGCGTTCGCCGTGGAGGCGATGGAAACGTTGTTGCGGGCCTCGCCCCGGACCAGCCCGGCCAGATCGATCCGCTGCTCCTCCGGCGGCGCTTCGGCCATGGAGACGAACCGGACTTCGGGATATCCGCCGGCCAGCTCTCCGCCAAGCTCCAGGGCGGAAAGAACGCCTCCGAAGGCGTGCTCCCGATAGAGGTGGGGGACGATGACGTTGAGTCGCGGCGGGCCGGGCTGCGCGAGCCGCTTCACCGCAATTTCCGGCGGAAGTGCGTCGCGGTAGGCGGTCTGCTCGTAGGGAACGGGAGTTTCCATGGCGCTTGCGTCAAGTGCGTAACTATCGGGCGCGAGATTGCGCGTTCCAGCATCCCCGTTTTCCGCGGCCGCGTCAAACGGTTCGGTCGCCGGAGCCGTTAGAGCACTCTCATGCCGCAACAGTCCATCCACCGGAAAAGCGCCTTCCCCCGGCTCTCGCCTCGAACGAGACGACGTCAGCCTAGCGGTAGCGATGCCTGCAGGACCGCACTCCGGGCTCCGAGCGGTCGTCCTCCTCCGAGGTGGCCGGCGCGTCGGCGCGGGGCAGGGCCGTGGAGTACAAGTCCTTGGCCCGCAGTCCGAGACGGCGCAGGGCCTTTTCCAAACGGGACAGTTGCTTCAGTCGGGGGAAACGTATGGTCGCGGATTGGGATTCCATCAAACGCATCCTGCTGTTTTTTTCGTCGAACATGACGGCGTCAGTCGCCTGCACGGCGAGTCGGCCGGAACCTCCCGCAATCGTTGACGTAATGCAAGCAAAAAGTATTCCTGCCGAGAGCTTTTTGTTTTATTTGTTATTTCAAGATGTTAGACTAAAGCCGATTGGTCAATGTGTTGTAAAAAGACGACAATTTTTTGAAATGTCGCGAAAACGCCAAGAAGCGGGATACGAACCGGGCTTGCTCCGGAGTAAAGAGTCCACTAATCTCAAGACGATGGAGCATGGAGGCGATGCGCTATGGATGCACTGCTGCGCAAATATCAATGTAAGCTTGAGCAAGCCGGATTGGTCGAACCGGGCTCTGCGCTGCTGGCCGAATTGAACGACGAACTGGCCTGGAGCCGGCCGGACGGGCTGCAGGAGTTTTTCCGGCCGCTGTTCGAACGGCTGGCCATTAATTCTTTCGTCTTCATCCGCCCGTCCGAGCCGTACCGGTTGGCGTTGGACGAGCTTTGCGCGGGGGCCGGGGACGCGCTCAGGCCCCAGGATTGCGAAACCCGGACCTTCCTTCACGATATTCCGTTAGTCCCGGCCGGGGACTTCGAGGCGCTGGCCTCCGCCTTGTCCGGCCGCAAGGGGGCGGTGATCCGCGGAGTGGGTGTTGCGGCGCCCGGGGCGGTGAGTCTGGAGCAGGGCTTCGTCACCGTCAGCTCCATCCTGTTCGCATCGTTCGTGAAAATTTTTTCCGACGCCCTGGTCCGGCAACGGACCGGGACGCTGGACGACGCCCGCCGGCGCGTTCTGGAGCGCATCGTTCGCCTGTCGCCTCCGCCGCCATCCCGTGCGCCGAAGCTGGCCGAAGGTCCTTTTGGCGACGAAATATCGGCGCGCGCCGCCATGATCGAGGCGGGCCGGGAGGTGGTGCGGCTGGGATTGGTGGACTCCTATTTCGGCAACATTTCCTGCCTGGCGGACGGGGTAGTCCACATCAGCCAGACCGGCAGCTCGCTGGACGAGCTGGCCGGCGTTATCGATCCGTGCCCGCTGGACGATTCGTCCTGCGCCGGACTCACGGCCTCCAGCGAACTCACGGCGCATCTCGGAATTTACGACTGCGGGGAGGCGGCGGTCATTCTGCACGGACACCCGCGCTTCGGCGTGGTGCTGTCCATGGACTGCGAACGCGAGGACTGCCCCGAGCGCGGCCGATGCTTCGCCCATTGTCCGGAACAACGCTTCGCGGCCGGGGTCCCGGTGGTTCCGGGCGAGGTGGGGACCGGCCCCACAGGCCTGTGCCACACCCTGCCCCCGGCCCTGGCGCACCACGCCGGCGCCATGGTCCTGGGCCACGGCGTCTTCACCACCGGCCGTCAGGATTTCAACGAGGCTTTCCGGACACTGCTGGATATCGAAAGGGCCAGCCGGGAGGAGGTGTTGCGACGGTTGGGATTGGGGAGGGGTAGATCGTGATGGTTTTTGGGCGTTGGGTGCGCTCCCCCCGCTTGAGCAGCCTGTCCAAAGAAGGTCGTTTGTCTCCCCTTGACGGATAGTCATCAGCTGACTATCATGTATTATGGTCTGGACAGTGGAGTTCACGAAGCGAGCCCGTCAGGGTGCTGGCTCGCTGCCTAAAACGGCTCGCCAGAGGCTTCTGGCTCTTGTGTTGCTTATGAGCGAGTCCGGCCCTGTCCAGCCAAGCATGAGCAACTATGGCAAGCTGAAGGGCAAGAGGGACGCCTATCACTGCCACTTGCAAAAAGGGAGCCCCACCTACGTGGTGGTCTGGGAAGTGCGCGACAAGCGAATCAAAATTATCGAGGTGACCTATGTTGGAACTCACGAAAAAGCCCCTTACTGACGGACTGGTCCACCTGGAGTTGACCGTCCCGGTGGAACGGCTTGGCCGCGTGGAAGAGGCGATCGCCGAGGCGTTGGAGCCGAACTCTTCCATTGAAGAGGTGTTCCCGGACATGGGGCCCGGCGACGTGCTCGCGGGCGCTCGCGGTCTGCGCGAAATGACCCAAGCCCAACTCGGGGAAAAGCTCGGCGTCCACAAGGCGAACATCAGCGCCATGGAGCGGGGCAAGCGGACCATTGGGTTGGACATGGCCAAGCGTCTGGGCGAGGCCTTGGACATGCCTTTCAAGATGTTCCTTTGACAACGCGCACATGTCTTGAACATCATTTCGGACAAGATCGGTGAGTTGCGGGGGGGGGTACCCTGACGATTCGTCGGGGTGTGGATGTTGAGTGAAGGTTGGCTTTATATGACGCTTCACATTTCAGTTCTTGCCAACACTTTGTGCATATCGTTATTATGTTGACTTGAATATTGTAGCAGGAGTTGTCATATGGCACAGCTCACACCCAAAGTGATCAAGGCGTTTGCGAAGACTATCGTTGGAGATAATCGTCAAGCTCCATATGTGTCCGGTCCAGAATTAGTTGATTTTTTTAATGAATTTGGATTTGACGATGAATACAGTCGGGGAGGAGGCTTTCCAACACGTTGGGTATATGCCGAAAGCAAGATAAAATTGCTCAATGGGACTGCACGAATAGAAGATCTTCTGGTTGAGACTGTGAACCCTTTACGTTTTGTGGATACAGAGTTTAACTATCTCGATACAATATCGTTTTTAAATGAATATCTAAAATTTAATAAGCTTGAAATCGTTGCGGATCAAGAAACGATTTATGTTAAAGAGCTTGGGAAAGCTGCGGTAACCTTCAGTAACCCACTTAAACCTTCAACATCCAACATAAATGAATTCATTGATCAACAGATGAGAAAGTGTGACAAGAAACTATCCGAAGGAGACTATGACGGTGCAATTACAAATGCAAGATCATTAGTTGAGAGCGTATTCTATGATTTGGAGTGTAGATTGAGTGTGCGTGCACCAAAAAAAGATGGTGACTTGCCTAAGATGTTCAAGAGGCTTAAAAGTATGATGAACATGAATGAAAAAATTTTTGAAGGGAAAAACGCAGTATTACAAATTATTGGTGGGCTGACTTCTGCCGTAAATGGAATTGCTACGATGAGCAATGACATGGGTGATCGTCATGCTAGAAAAAACACCCCACTTAAGCACCATGCTGTATTATGTGTAAACACTGCGAAAACTTTAAGTTCTTTTATTGTTTCAAGTTTTATTCATCAAACAGAATGTGGAACAATTAAATGTTCAAATAGTAATACCATTAATATGCATCTTAAAGATTCTTCCGATAAATAAGAAATGGTATATTTTACTGATACAAAGAGCGAAACACTATATCCGAGATGGCCCCTCCGGCCTCCTGAACCCCATTCAGGTGCGCTCCCCCACTCTCATCAATACATCAAGTTCGGCGCGATAAACACCTGCCCCGTATCCTCCTCCCCCACGTCTTCCGCATGGTCGTCGAGGGTCGCCAGGATGGTGAAGCCTTGGCGGGTCAGCATGGTGCGGATTTTGTCCTTGAACTGGCTGGCGGCGAGGTCGCGGTCCGGGGCCGGGACGAGGAACAGGTCCTGCGGCGCGTAGCCGGCCCTGGCCAGGTTCTCCAAAGTGGGCAGGCGCAGGTTCTCCGGCCGCGAAGAGACCACGAAGACGCTTACGCCGCCGAACTGCAGGGCCTCGACCATGTCCGCCATGCCCGGCGCGGCCGGCATGAAGTCCATGATCATCCAGGCGTCCTTGTCCTTGGGCGTGGGGCAGAACCCGCAGCTTTTCCGCAAGGCGAAGCTTGAGAGCAGCACGTCGTCCAGGCCCATGACCACGGCCGGCCGCTTGGGCCGGTCCGCGGCGAGCGCCTCCCGGACGTATTGCAGCAGGTCGCCGGCCGTCTTGCGGCAGGCCTTCTCCCATGCGCCGGATTCGTAGTATCGGATCACGGCCTGTTTGGCCTGGGGCAGGCTCGGCGGCGCGCCGGCGACGGATGCGGCGGGGCGGGGGGCGCAGGCGCAGGCGAGCAGCAGGCACAGGGCCGCGGCGCCGGCGAGGCGGATCATTGCTCTTTTCTCTTTTGATGGAGCCGGTGGGTGGCGCCGGCCAGAAAGCCGCAGACAAGACCCAGCAACAGCGCCCGGCTGAAGTCCATGAAAAACCATCCGGCGACCGCTCCGAGAGCTCCCCCGGCCAGAATGCCCTTGGCCAGGGCGTCCAGCGTTTTTTCCAGGTCCGTTTCCTTGTTTTGGTTCATGGCGTCGGCGGTCGGTTTGCGGGGTAGGGCGGCGGAGGCCTACAGGAATTTCAGCAGTTCCTCCCGTTGGGGGCGGGTCAGTTCCTCGAACTGAACGCCCAGGCCGGGGATTTCCAGTTGTTCGCCCCAGACCTTGCGCCAGCGAACGCGCACGAGCGCCGGGGTCTTGTCCTTGAAGTCGCGGAAGACCAGCCAGAGGCGTTCGACATCCTTCCACGGCTTGGAGGTGATGAGGAAGCATCCGACTTCGGAGACGTTGGCGGTCACGGTGCGTTCGGCCGCGGAAAAAGGCGCGTTTTTTTGCGGCAGCAGCAAGACGTTGAGATGTAGATTGCTCCGGACGGCTTGCCGCAGAGAGCGAGCCGGCAGGGGTGCACAAGTATTTTTGACGAAATTTTCGAGGGTGGTGACGTTGTCCGCACTGCGACCGTAGTGCAGTCCGCGGATGCTTCCGTGTTGGGCGTCATAAACCAAGCGAAGAACCGGGAAGCGCTCCAGCATTTCGTTGACGCGCATCTTGTCCTTGCCGCTGGCGCGGATCATGGTCGGCACGTCCAGGAGCAGGCCGTTGTAGGCGGTCTCTTTGAGGAGGTTCTGCATTTCGCCCGCAGTGGTCAGGGCGTCGTAGTCCACGTCCATATCCTGCAGGGCCTTTTCGTAAGCCGAACGCGAAGGCCCCTGCTCGGCGATGAGCAGAAGACGTATTCTCTCGCATTGCGGCTCCATGACGCTCTCCATCATGGAAGTATGAGGCAAAATCGAGCCTGATACAAGAACAAAAGGAGGATGCAGGCCCCCCTCGAAGCCCCGACGGCGAAGTCCTATTCGAGGGCCTCGGTCTCCTCGATCAACGCGTTGACCAGCTCGACCAGCACCCGGTCCGCGTCCTCCTCGGAAACCTGGCAGGTTCCGACTTGCGGGTGCCCGCCGCCGCCGTACCGGAGCAGCAGGCTGCCGATGTCGACCTTGCTGCTGCGGTTGGTGATGGAGCGCCCTACGGCGAAGACGACGTTTTGGCGCTGCCGGCCCCACATGACCTGGATGGAGACGTTGCAGTCCGGATACATGGAGTACATGGCGAAGCGGTTGCCCGGCGCGATCTCGTCGAGTTCCCGGAGGTCCACCACCAGCACGTTGCCCTGAGGCGTTGAGGTCTGCTCCAGCATGTTGCGGTATTGCGCCTGCCTGGCGAAGTACAGGTCGATGCGCTCCTGCACGTCCTCCTGGTCCAGAATGTCCTCGATGGGCAGCACCCGGCAGTATTCGATGAGGTGCTCCATGAGCTGGTAGTTGCTGATGCGGAAATGGCGGTAGCGCCCCAGCCCGGTGCGGGGGTCCATGATGAAGCCGAGCAGAATCCAGTCCTGCGGGTCCTCGATTTCCTGCACAGTGAGCCGGCCGGAGTCCATTTTGTCCACATAATAGAGCATTTCGTCGAAACGGGTTCCGAATTTGTCATGCCCGCCGAAGTACTCCCAGATGACGCGGGCCGCGCTGTCCGCAGCTCTCGAAGCGCCTGTGAACTCGATGTCCAGGCCCAGGCGTTCATGTTCGCTCAAGTGGTGGTCGAACCAGTAGCCGCAACCGGGAATGTAGGGAACGTTGCAGACGATGTCGTCCTTGGTGGCTTTGATTTTGCCGTCCTGAACATCCTTGGGATGGACAAAGAGCCAGTTGTCCATAAGTCCGATGTCGGTGAGCAGAACCGAGCAGGCCAGGCCGTCGAAGTCGGCCCTGGTGAGGATTCGCATCTTCCGCTCCTGGGCGTTAGTGGTTGGTCCGCGGGCGTTCGCCTTACTGCGGCGGTTACTAAAATCCTTGTGCCGCAGCGCGGGTGCGGTGTCAATGAGCGGGCGTTCGGGAGGCGTTTCCGTTTTATGCAAAACATGCCGGAAAAGACTGCAATGTATTTGGCAAATATGGATGCAACTTTCGTTGAATGACGCAGCATTCTTTCATATGATATGGCGGCGCCAGCGTTCCGTGTCGACGCCATCGCAAAATTAACATTGCGGGTTTTCGAAAGAAGCGTTTTTCGCCGGCCGGAACGACAAGATTTCGGCATTCGCCGGTGTGGACGAATCCTGTGGCCGCTCAACGGCGAGTTCGCCGTCTGCTTCGGCCGGCGGGCCGAATCGGCGGGATTTCTCCCGGCCGTCCATGTTGTCGCCGCGAACGCCGTTGCGTGTCCCGCCCATTGCCACCCCTGGCCGAACCGGATATAAGACGCGCTGGGCGAGTATTTAAAGCGTTTTTTATTTCATCACAGCAAGGAGCCGGGCTGCTTATGGAGATCGCAGAGCGCACCAGCAACGGCGTGGCCGTCATTGAAATCAAGAATCCCGAACTGAATTATTCGCTTTGCCACG
The DNA here is from genome assembly GCA_030156255.1 of Desulfovibrionales bacterium. Lineage (GTDB taxonomy): Bacteria > Desulfobacterota > Desulfovibrionia > Desulfovibrionales > Desulfovibrionaceae > JASGMV01. The sequence continues at coordinate 405 of JASGMV010000021.1, read as the reverse complement.
AATTTCAGCGCCAGGTGACGGAAATTCTCGATAGCCAGAACGTCCACAGCCTGGTCGTGAATCTCAAGCACGTCGTTTTTCTCGACTCCATGGGCATCGGGACGCTCATCACCCTGCGCAACCGGCTGCTCAAGGACGGCGGCGCCGTGGTCCTGTGCGAATTGACCGACCAAATCAAGCGCGTCATGGACATCTCTTCCCTCAACAAGGTCTTCAATCTTTACGACGCCGAGGCCGAGGCCTTGGAAGCACTGGAACAGTAAGAGGTTTGGGAGTGCCGGGGGAGAAACTTTTTGAAAGAAGTTGCTCCCCCGGACTCCCTCTTTAAAAACTTCTATTTGTTTTTGTATTTTTTAGGTCCCAACTTGCGAACGGGCAGGCCGGGCGGCGTCTTTCGCCGCCCGG
>JASGMV010000072.1 GCA_030156255.1 Desulfovibrionales bacterium | reverse complement strand
TCCGAACCAGACGCTTGTGCTGGAGGAGCGCCCGGAAGACTCGGGCGAAGAGCTGGGACGTTACGGCTTGGTCGCCGCCGTCGTGGACCGCAGGTCCAGCCGGAAGTCCCCGCTCATGGAGGCCCTTGCACGGACGCCGAGCCCTCTGTTGTTGTTCTGGCAATCTTAAGCTGGCGGCGGACCGTCCCCGATCACGGGCCGCGCCCCAACCGCAGGATTCGGGACGCCAGCATCGGAGCATGGCGGCCGAACGCAACGGAGCGAAATTTTTTTGGGGGCTGGCGGGCTTGGCGATCGCCGCCGGGGAGGTGCTTATATGAAGATTCTCGTAGCCGTGGATGGAAACGTGTACAGCCGTTATGCGGTGGGCGAAGCGGCCCGCCTAGCCGCCAACACTTGGCCCGACGTCACCCTTCTCGCCGTAGACAGCGAGGACCGACCGATGGACCAGGCCCATCCCAAAATCACGGCCCTGCGCAAGTACCGGGACGACTTTTTGGCCCGCATGGACCGCGACCTCGCCGTCTACGGCTCCCCTCCATCGCCCGACGCCCTGAGCGCTCCGGCGCCGGGAGTGCTGGAGGAAGCATCTCCCGGGGGCCGCAAGGCCTTCACGCTGAAGTTGCGCAAGGACCGCCCCTACAAGGCCATTTTGACGGAATCCAGGGAAGACCGGTGCGACCTCGTGGTCATAGGTTGCGGCCAGGGCGACGGCGCCTGGGAGCAGGACCCCGAAGCGCCCGGCAAGGTGGCCGAACTTGCCGACTGCTCCGTGCTGGTGGTCAAGGAAGCCCGCCGGCCGGCCAAGGTCTCCTGTTGCCTGGACCACGACAACGTCAGCCAGCAGTCGCTGGAGATGATCAACCAGTTGGTCACCCTCTACGGCGTGGACCTTGAAATCGTCGGCGTCATGAACCACGGAGAGTTGAAGGAAAACGTGGAGCGCAAAATGCGCGAGGTCCTGGACTACTACGTGGAGAGAGGCGTGCGCACCCTGGTCAAGGTCGTGGACGCAAGCTCTCTGGACGCATTCATCTCCGCAAGCGCCAGAACCGACCTCGTGGCCTTGTGGATGGGGGCGAAGTCCATACTCCAGCGCCTTTTCCCCAGCGCCAAGGTGGCGCCGCTGGTGGGCAACGCGCTTTCGTCCGTCCTGATCCTTCGATAGAGCCGTTTCCCGCCGAAGCGCCCCAACGGAGCTTTTTTCGGGTTGCGGATCGTCCCTACGTAATGTTTCGGGAAAAAAGAGGAGCCGGGGGAAGGGAAAAACCCTTCCCCCGGCTTGCATCAAACGAAAACGACCGGGAAGCTATTTCTCGCGGGGATAGGGCCAGGCCATGACACCGCCCTCCATCACCTTCACGTTGGTCCAGCCGTGGGCTTCGAGAACGCGCGCCGCCTCGTAGCCGCGCATGGATATCTTGCACCAGCAGATGATCTCGGCGTCCTTGTCCTGGGGCAGTTCGCCCAGGCGGTCGCGCAGTTTGCCGAGGGGAATCAGCGTCTCGCCGATTCCCAGGCGCATCTCCTCGTACTCCTGCGGAGACCGGACATCCAACAGATACGGAGGAGCGTCTTTGCGGGAGGCTTCGAGCGTATAGCTCGCGGAAACGCCATCCATCAGTCCGCGCAGCTTGTTCTGGGCAATGTGCGCCGTGGCGATGATGTGGTCCAGCGCCAGGGAAAACGGCGGGGCGTACGGAAGGTCCATGTTCACGAAGTCATCCAGCTTGGCGCCCATGTTGACGGCCGCCGCGGCCTCGGAGAGCTCCCGGTTCACGTTGCCGGGCCCCACGCACTGGAAGCCGAGAACCCGCCGGGTGTCCTTGTCCACCACTATCTTGGAGAAGACCATCTTGGCGCCCATGAACCCGGGTTTGTCCGGGCTGGCGTTGACCGCGGTGAGAACGTCGTAGCCTTCCTGCCTGGCCAGCCTCTCCGACAGGCCCGTGGAGCCCGCGGCGAAGTCGAACACCTTGCAGATCCCGCTGTGCACCACGCCGGGGAACTCGGCGGTGTCGCCGATGGCCGCGTTCTCGCCCGCTACCCGGCCTTCGAGGTTGGCGATGTCGCCGTACGGGGCCAGACACTTCTTGCCCGTGATGCGGTTCACCTTCTCCGTGCAGTCGCCGGCCGCGTAGATGTCCGGGTCCGAGGTCCGCATGTGGGCGTTGACCTCAATACCCCCGGACGCCCCGATGGCCAGACCGGCGTCCTTGGCCAGGTCCACGTTGGGGGCCACGCCGATGGAGACCACGGCCAGGTCGCAGGGAATCTCGGTGCCGTTGTTGAGCTTGACGCCGGACACGGCGCCGTCTTTCCCCAAAAAGGAGCTGACGCCGTTTTCGAGAATGACGTCCACGCCGCTGGACCGCACGTGGTTTTCCAAAAGCTTTGCGAACTCCCAGTCCAGAAACACCAGAATCTGGGGCAGCATCTCGACCACGGTGACGTGCTTGCCGATGTGTTTCAAGGCTTCGCAGGTCTCGATGCCGATCAGTCCGCCGCCGATGATGGCCACCCGCTGGACGTCCGGGTTCTCGCGCAGGGCCGCCAGGTAGTCCGCATCCTTCAGGGCGTGCAGCGGCGTGATTCCCTTGAGGTCCGAGCCCGGAATAGGAGGCATGCGGGGTCTGGCGCCCGTGCACAGGATGAGTTTGTCGTAGTCGAATTCCAGCGGGGCGTTGTCGTCAAGGTTTCTGGCCTTGATCTTCTTCGCCTTGCGGTCGACGGCCTCGACCTCGGTTTTGACGTAGGCCGTCACCCCCTTGCTCCCGCCGAAATAGCCGGGGTCCCGCACCACGCCGGTGGGCGTGGAGAGGAGCAGGTTGCGTTCTTTCACTTCGCCTTTGATATAATAGGGATATGCGCAAGACGCCATGGACAGCTCCGGCGCCCTCTGGATGAGGACGACTTCGGCGTCCTGGTTCATGCGCTTGGCGCGCGCAGCCGCCTTGGGTCCTGCGGCGGACCCGCCGATCACCACAATACGTTTTGAAGGCATCGCATGCTCCTTTGATCAAAATTCGCTTATTGATACCGGAAGAAAAAAGACTGATAAATCCTTTTTCCAGCCGCCGCATTGTCCTGGATCAACGCCTATGAAATTTTTTACAAAAGGCGTTGGAGGAATTGCCCCGAAAAACAAATAAAAAAGCCCTCGAAACCGCAGCTTCGAGGGCTTTTACGTTCATAAAGGCGAACTAGATTTTGCAGGCCGTACGCAAATCGGCGGCTGCGTCCGTGGCCTCCCAGGTGAACTCGGGCCGCTCGCGGCCGAAGTGCCCGTAGCAGGCCGTGGCCTTGTAGATGGGCCGGCGCAGGTCCAGCCGCTGGTTGATGTAATACGGCCGCAGGTCGAAGACCTCCTTGACGGCCTTGGTCAGGGTCTCGTCGTCCACCTGGCCCCCGCCGAGGGAGGTAGCCAGCACGGAGACGGGCTCGGCCACGCCGATGACGTAGGCCACCTGCACCGAGCACTTGTCGGCCAAGCCGGCCGCCACGATATTCTTGGCGATGTAGCGCCCCATGTAGGCGCCGGAGCGGTCCACCTTGGACGGGTCCTTGCCGGAGAAGGCTCCGCCGCCGTGCGCGCCCATGCCGCCGTAGGTGTCCTGGATGATCTTGCGCCCGGTGAGGCCGCAGTCGCCCATGGGGCCTCCCACGACGAACCGGCCCGTGGTGTTGATGAAGGTGCGCATGTCCTTGTCCACCATATCCTCGGGCAGCGTGGGAACGATCACGTGCTCGACGATGCCGTCGTACAGGTCCTGGTACGCCACGTCCTCATCATGCTGGGCGGCGATGACCACGTCGCGGATACGCACGGGCTTGCCGTCCACGTATTCGAAGGTGACCTCGGTCTTGCCGTCGGGCCGCAAAAACGGCAGCAGGCCGGACTTGCGGGCGTAGGCCAGCCGGCGGGACAGTTTGTGCGACCAATAGATAGGCGCAGGCATCAAGGTCTGCGTCTCGTCGCATGCGTATCCGAACATCATGCCCTGGTCGCCGGCGCCCTGATCTTCGGGCTTCTGGCGGTCAACGCCCATGGCGATGTCCGAAGACTGCTTGTCAATGGAGGAAATCACGGAGCACGTTTCCCAGTCGAAACCCATCTCAGAACTGGAATATCCAATTTCCTTGACCGTCTCGCGTACGATGGCCGGCAGGTCGGCGTAGGCCGAGGTGGTGATTTCACCGGCGATGAAAGCTAGGCCTGTGGTGACCAACGTCTCGCAAGCCACGCGTCCATTGGGGTCTTGCCGCAGAATTTCATCAAGAACGGCGTCGGAAATCTGGTCGGCGACCTTATCGGGATGGCCTTCGGTCACGGACTCGGAAGTAAACAAATACTTACCTTTGTTGGGAATCATTCCAGTCCTCCAGGATCGTTAAGGGGTGTGCTCCGGCAGAACGGATTTTTGCTCCACCGATTTGATAGCGTTATCGGGTCCGACGAAAACACATGTTGGACGATGCTCCGGGATCTGGCTGTCCTCCAGCCAGGCGTACGCCGCGATGATCACGCGTTGGCCGGGCCTTCCTTTACGAGCCGCCGCCCCGTTGAGACAAATCTCTCCGGGCTTTCCCAGAATGGCGTACGTGGCGAACCGCTCGCCATTGTCCAAGTTGTATATCTCTATGCGCTCGAAGGGGCGAATGCCCGCCGCCTCCAGCAATTCCGGCCCAACGGCCAGGCTGCCTTCATAGTCCACTTCCGCGCCGGTGACAACGGCGCGATGAATTTTCGCCTGTAAAAAACAGCGCACGGGTCTACCCCCTACACAGTGATAAGAATGTTGTCGATAAGTCTGGTCGATCCGATACGCACCGCCGCGGCCACGAGAGCCCGATCGGCGATGGTTTCAAGAGGCGCCATGGACTCCGGGTCCACGACTTCGACGTAATCGATCCGGCCTTTGGACAACCGGTCGGCCCAGAACAGCTCCAGACGCCGTTTGATTTCAGCCGCAGAGCGCTCGCCTTCCGCGACCCATTCCCGCGCGGCCTTGAGCCCCTGCCGGATCGCCGGGGCCGAGCTGCGCTCCTCGGCTTCAAGATAAACATTGCGGGAACTCATGGCCAGCCCGTCGGCTTCGCGCACCGTAGGGCGGCCCACAACCTCCACGGGCAGCCCCAAATCGCGGACCATGCGCCGGAGTATGGCCAACTGCTGAAAGTCCTTTTCTCCGAACACCGCCAATGTCGGCTGAGCCAGAATAAAAAGCTTGGCCACCACCGTGGCCACGCCGCGAAAATGGATCGGCCGGGACTTCCCGCACAGGTTGCGCGCCAAGTCCGGAACCTCCACCCATGTGGCGTGGTCCGGATGATACATGGCCTCAGGCCTCGGAGCGAACAAAAGATCGACGCCGTGCTCCCGGGCCGCCTGGGCGTCCCGTTCGAAATTCCTGGGGTAGGCGTCCAAATCTTCCTGCGGACCAAACTGCGTCGGATTCACGAACAGGCTGACGATCAACTTGTCCGCTTCGGCGCGGCCGTAATCCATCAAGGAAAAATGGCCGTCGTGAAAACTGCCCATGGTCGGGACAAGAGCGATGCTCAGGCTCTTGCATCGCCAGGAAAAACATCTTTCTTGAAGCAGTTTGGGGTCCGTGAGTATTTCCATTGCAAAGGGGTCCTCCATATATAATTTGACAGCAGCTGTCCAGGCCGCTAGGTATGTCCTCGACTATTTACGATTTCAAACCTTGAGAGTATGCTGCAACTTCCATGAGGGCGGTCAAGGACATTTTCAGCCATGTGGGCGCACAGTTGACCCGCCGTGATCTTGTGGATTTCGAACACGCCCTGAAAGACGCCATCCACGACTTTCTTCCCTTCAAAACCTACAGCCTCTATTTCCCCCAGTCACTGCCCAGGGACGCCGCCTACGACGCCGCAGGCCTCAAGCCGACGTACCTGAGCGACGAAGGGAAACTCCTGCTCCCCCTCGTGTTGCGGGGAGAGCTGCTGGGCTATTTCGTGGCCAAGGGCGTGCGCTTGCGCGCCCCGAAAACCGCCCCACGATATCTCACGGCCCTGGCCGCCGCAAGTCTTGAAAGGCTGCTGCTGTACAAAGCATCCCTCACCGACCGGCTGACAGGATTGCTGCACCGCCAGGCCTTTCTGGACGCGTTGGCTCGCGAGATCGACCTCATCCAAAGTTCTCTGGCGTCGGACCAGGCCTCGTCCATGGACGAAAATCTGACCAGCTTCTCGGGCTGCTTGGGAGTGCTTCTGCTGAAGGTGGACCAATTGAGCCGGATCAACGAGTCCTGCGGATACGCCTTCGGCGACAAGGCGCTGGTCAGAATAGGCGAGATGCTCCAGAAGGTCCTGCCGGCCGAGGCGCAGCCGGCGCGCATGGACGACGACGTGTTCGCCGTGCTGGTCCCGGGCGCCAAGCCGCAGGCCCTGCGCCAACTCGCCGAGCTCCTGCGTGAAAAAATCAAGGCCGAGACGTTTCACAACGAACTTTTGGACGAGCCGGTGCGCCTCACGGCCAGCCTGGGCGCGGTGACGTACCCGCAAAACGCCAATGGCCAACAGCTGGGCCGGCAACCCGGAGAAATCGCCCGCATCCTGGAGCGCAAAGCGCAACTGGCGTTGCGCACGGCCCGGAATCTGGGACACGACCGCAGCCTGTCCTTCAATGATCTTCTGCCCCACGGCGGCAGAGTTCTCGAGACCCTGCCCATGGAGCGTGCGATGGTCAGCATCGGGAGGCTCATCGGAGCCCACGAAGGCCAACGCTTCCTGGTCCGCCCGCCCGAGGCGAAGGAGGAAACGCAGGTCGGCCGTCCTCCTTATAAAGGAGAACTGGTCTTAGGCGAGGTCCGGGAGAAATGCTCTGTGGCCGAGATTCTGTATCTGGGAGACCCCGCCTGGCCCATACAACCCGGGGACCGACTGACCCTGATCCGGGACGAAGAAAGCCCGTCCGCGGCGGCGCCTCCGCAGGCTGGACGCCAAAAGGACTTATTGACCGACCTCTACGACCGCAAGGACCTGCTTCCCTTGTTCGCGGCCAGGCGCCAGCGCGCCGAACGCTTCTGCCTGGTCATGCTGCGCGTCACAAGCCGGTCCAAGGATCACGGCGTCCCCCTGACCGGGCGCATGGACGCCCTGGCCGCCAAGACCTCCGAGCTGGTCCGGGAGCGCATGTCCGGGTTTCTTGAAGCTCCGGACGCCTTCGGCGCCCGCTTCAGCCTCAACTCCCTGGTGTACTATCTGCCCGAGGCGGACCCTCAGGAAGTTCTACGGGCGGCCGAGGACCTGATGCGGCAGGCCGCGGCGCAGGACGCGGAGCTGGCCGTCGGCGTTGCGGCGCACCCGTTCTTGTCCTTCCAAAAATCCGACGCCCTGGACAATTGCCGCAAGGCCCTGGACCACGCCCTGCTGCTGCCGGAGCCCAAAGCGGCCCTGTTCGACTCCATTTCCCTGAACATCTCCGCGGACCGGCTCTTTTCGGCCGGAGACGTCTACAACGCCGTGGAGGAGTACAAGCTCTCGCTTTTGGCCGACGAAACCAACACCGTGGCCCGCAACTCCCTGGGCGTGGCCCTGGCCCGGTTGGGCAAACTCGAACAGGCCAAACGCCATTTCGAAAAAGCGGTCGAGTACGATCCCAAGGACATCAACGCCCTGTACAATCTGGGCCGCACCCGCCACAGGCTGGGCGAAGTCCAAAGCGCCCGCGAGGCGTTCTCCGCGATTCTGGCCCAGGATCCGAAGCATGTCTTCAGCCTGCTTCGCCTCGGCGCCCTGGCCGAAGAGGCCGGCGAACTCGACGAAGCCGTGCGGTTTTACGAACAGGCCCGCGCCCTCCCCGGCGGCGAAGGCCCCACCATGCGCCACCTGGCCCGCCTGGCCATCGCCAAGGGGGACAAGGAGCAAGGCCGGGAGCTGCTGCACCTGGCGTTGATCCACAACCACAAGGACGCCATGTGCCTGCATCTGCTGGCCAAGCTCTACCTGGACAGCGGAGAGGACCCGGAGATCGCCGAAACCCTGGCCCGCCAAAGCGCGGCCCTGCGTCCGGACCGCGAAGAATACTGGGAGATGCTCAAACGCGCCCTGGAGGCCCAAGGCAAGCACGATCAGGCCCAGGCGGTGGAGACGCTCAGGTCCTCGGAATAGCGCAATTTTCTTTCCCTTTCCTCCCGGTTCCCCATCCCCGTTCCCCAAAAGATTTTCAACGCCTCCAGCTCCTCCCTTCCGGTTTTCGTCGCCCAAGCGCCTCACCGAGGATGCAGTCGCACCAGGCACATGGAATCCTCCACCCATTTCAAACTGTAGCCCGTGAAACAGTTGCTTTCCACCCTCACGGGAAGCGCCGCCTCCATCCATTGAAGCCAGGGCGTCAGCTCCATGCGCTCCTGCCCCGTCAACAGCAAGGCCGTTTCCCGAAATCTTCGGCTCTTGAAATATCTGGTCGCGGGAAAACAGCCCGGCCCGCGGCTCGACGCGGCAAGCCCGGCGGTCTGCTGCGGCCGCAGCAAGGCCATGGCCAGGCGTTGCGCGCCTTCAACTACTCGGGGAGGCGGCGCCGTGTATACGATGCGGCCCGCGGCCCTGTCCAAAGCGAGCTCGTAGTGCAGATCGGGATAATAGGCCGCCAGCGAATCGGTGTGGACGACCAGCATGCCGGGGGCGAGGGTCCTCAAAAGCTCCACGGCGCGACCGGCCAGCATGGGGCGTCGATCCTCCGGAGCGGCCGCGTTCGGGAAGAGGTTGGCGTACAACCCCGCCCCGACGATAAAAGACGCTGCAAGCACCGCCGCGTGCAGCAAAGGCCGCTTGCTCTGTATGCGGCAAGCCCAGGCCATGGCCGCCGCCAGCAGCACGCCGCCGGAAATCAGAAGAACCGCCGGGCCGGAGGACCAATCCACGGGGTAGCCTTCCCACAGATTGATGGACGCGGTGCCGGCCGCAACGAAGCGTAAGGCGAAAACCACGGCCGTCGCCAGCCCCAGGCCGGCCCCCGCCCAGAACAACATGCGCCGCAATCGGCTTCGCTCCGGACTGAAGAGAAAGTCGGCGATCATCAAAGCGAAAACCGGAAAGGCCGGCAGCAGGTAGCGATGCGCCCGCAACCGAAACACGAACACGCCCAGCAGCACGTGGAGAACCGCCAGCCAAGCCAGAAAAATCCAGGCGCCGTCGCGTTCGCGCACGTGGCGAAGCAGCCGCACGGCGCCTCCGGGCAGCCACCCGCCCCAGGGAAAGAGGCCCAGCATAGCGCTGAATCCGAGATAAAAGGCCGGATTGACCAGCACGCGCCAAGGCTTCAAGCCCGCCCCGGCGCTGGAGTTGGAAACGAACTGGTCCGCAAAAGCCGAGGCGTAGTCCACGCCGCCCACCCACCAGGCCCCGGCCAGCCATGCGGCCAAGGGCGCAGCGCCTGCCGCGATCCCTCCCACGAACAACCATTGTTCGACCCGGAGGTTTCGCCCCGCGGCGCGCAAACGCTCCGACCAGCCGGCGTCCGGCGCAAACAGCCCGAGGCTTGCCAGGGCCGCGGCGTAGGCCGCCAGCGAAACGAAGATGAACGGTCCTTTGGCCAAACCGCCCATTCCCAAGCCGGCCACAATCAACGCAAGGCTCCATCCCTTCGCCTCGCCCTTCAATCGGAGAACGAATCCGCAGGACGCGGCCGCCATCGCGGCCGCAAACACCATATCCACCTTGAGGATGTGGCTCAAAACGTGAAACACGGCCGAAGCCGGAAGGATCAACCCGGCGGCCAGTCCGGCCCGGGCCCCTAGCAAACGCCGGCCCATGATCGCCGTAAAAATCGCGACCAAGGCCGCGGCCAACAGACTGGGTGTTCGGGCGACGAGGGGCGTCGCTGCGGCGGGCCCGCCCAAAGCCATGGCGGCCTTGAAGGCCGGTTGCATCAGCCAATAGACCAGCGGCGGCTTCTCCAACCGCGGAAAGCCGTTGACCATGGGGCGGAGCCAGTCGCCGCTCACGAGCATCTCCAGGCCCGCGGCGGCGTATTTGGGTTCGTCGATGTCAACGAAATGGGCGCCGCCGGCGCCCACGGCCCCGGCCGCCAGCGCAGCCAAACCGACCAAGGCGAGGGTCGCTGCACCTCTCAATTTACGCATGAGCCAGGATAATGCCCCCCAAACCGCTTTACAAGGCCTTGGTGCCGGAAGTTCGAAAGCTTTCCGGCGACGATCTCTGGTTGCGGAAGCATGTCTTGCAGCTTCGAAAACCGCTCTGCGCCGACCGGAACTCCTCAAAGAAGTATGCAACCCTCCCGGAATCCTTCATTGTTTACGGGTTCCCACCGCGCGATTTCTGGTATAAAGAAAATATATGCCCGTTCACCCTGGCCAGCAATTGCGTCTCAAGATCGACGCCCTCGCCTTTGGAGGCGCAGGCGTCGCGCGCCACGAGGGCATGGTTCTTTTCGTGGAGCGCGGCCTGCCGGGGCAGACCGTGGAAGCGGAGGTCACGCGGACAAAAAAGCGCCACGCCTTCGCCCGCGCGCTCCACACGGTGGAGCATTCTCCTCTTGAGACGGACCCGGGGTGCCCGCACTTCGACCAATGCGGCGGCTGCGCCTTTCGCGACCTGGACTACGCCGCCCAATTGCACTGGAAACGCATCCACGCCGCGGACGCCCTGACCCGTCTGGCCCGCGCCCAGGACGTGGACGTGCATCAGGTTCTCCCCTCGCCCCGGACGCAAGGATTCCGCAACAAGATGGAGTTCTCGTTCCAAAACCGCGAAGGCGGCGGGGTGATCATCGGCCTGCGCAAACGGGACGACGGCCGCGCCGTCATGGAGGTTCCGCACTGCCAGTTGCCGCCTCCCGAGACCATGGCGGCGGTCGCCACCGCCTCGGACATCGCCCGCAGCCTGTCCGGGTCCGCGTTCGACGCCGAGGCCAAACGAGGATTCTGGCGCAGACTCGTCATCCGGCAGTCCCAGGCGACCGGCCGGATCATGGTCCACCTCATCACCACCAATCTGCCCCAATTTTTCCCGGAAGCGAAAAAATTTCTGGAGGCGATCCGATCCGCGCACCCGCAGGTTTCCTCCTGCGTCCACTCTACGCGCAACAACGCCAAGGACATCGCCCTGGGAGAACGCGAGGTCATGCATCTGGGCGAGCGCTTCATCGAGGAGCGCTTGGCGGGCTGCCGGCTGCGCATCACCCCCAACGCCTTTTTCCAGACCAACACCCTGGGCGCCGAGGTTTTGTGCAAGGCTCTGCTCGACGCCGCGGACTTCAACGGGTCGGAAACCGCCTACGACCTCTATTGCGGCGTGGGCGCCCTGACCCTGCCCCTGGCCAGGACCGTCCGCCAGGCCGCCGGCGTTGAAATTCTGGAGGACGCCGTGGTCGCGGCCCGCGAAAACGCCGCCTTCAACAGCATCAGCAACTGCCCGTTTCTGGCCGTCGACCTCAAAAACGCCCGGCGGGCTTTTTCGCAGCTTCCGCCTCCGGACGCCGTGATCACGGACCCGCCCCGGGCCGGCATGCACGAAAATCTACTGCGCGAACTGCTCACGGAGCGGCCCCGCACCATCCTGTACGTGTCCTGCAACCCGCCCACCATGGCCCGGGACCTCCAGCCGCTCCTGGGCGCGTACCGCCTGGATTCAGCCCAGCCCGTGGACCTCTTCCCCCATTCGCCCCACGTGGAAATCGTGGTCAAACTGCAACTCGCAGACTGAACCTCACGGCCGCCAATCCAGCCCGAGGCGCCCGGCCGTCTCGGCCGTGGGACGGCCGGATTCGTCCAATCCGCGAACGCGGTAATACCGCGCCCTGGCCTCCAGGAAGGCCTGCCGGTCGATCGCCGGGACGTCCAGCTCCGGCCCGCCCGACCCGGGTTGGATGAAAAACCGCTCCGGCAGGTCGTCCCGGCCGGCGTTGAATCCGAGCTTCGCGTTCATGATCCGCTCCCGGTAGCAGATGCGCTCCCCCGCGGCCATAAGCCGTTGCGCCGTGAAAGGCGACCCCGTGACCGCCTGCAGGGCCTTGGCGTACTCCTCCAGAGATGCGGCGAGAAAGATGTTCCCGCACGCCGACAGGGAGTCCGTCGCGGCCTTGGCGTCCTCTCCGAGCTTCACGATGCGCGCCTTGCCGCTGAAGCTGAACCTGTCCGTGGCCACGGGCTTGCGTAAAATCTCGTGGCCCAGAGTGTTGGCCCGGAGACGGCACCCGCCGATGGAGGAAACGGCGTAGCCCAGAGCTAGTCCGTAGGCGCCGCGGGGGTCGCAAGCCGGGAGGTCCAGCCCCTTGACGGACATGGAGATTTCGGGCCGTCCCAGATCGGAGGCGTAGGCGAGCCCTCCCTGGCCCAGGGACCGGCCAAGCTTTGAATCCTGGTCCCCCATGGCGCGCAACAGGCTCAAAATCCGCTCCGGCGTCATGTCCTCTCCCGTCGCCTCCTGATGGCAGGCCAACACGGAGGCGGCCGAAATCGGGTCCATCCCCAAACGATTGCACAACGTGTTGGCCTGGACGGCCGCCGGCAAATCGGCGTTGCCCAGCAAGGCGGTGAAGTGGGAAAGCGCGTCGAAACCGGGCAGCGCCTCCCCGGTCCGGGAGGTCTGGACGCATGCCCCATGGCAACCGGGACATGGCGAAGCCACGGGATCGAAACGCCGCTTGAGGGTCGCCGCGTTGACCCGGGCGGCGTGATCGAAGCGCGTCGCCCGGAAGTTGCAGGTAGGCGTCATGCGCCGGGCGTCCATGAGATCGAAAAGCGCCGCCTCGCCGTAGCCGCCAAAGCCGTGCCGCCCCCGGAGAGCGGGCGATGCGTTGGTCAATCGGACCATGGCCTCCCGCGCCTCCTGCAACCCGACAGGATCGTGGACCGGTACGGCCCCGGCGCCCCGCGCCATGATGATCTTGACGCCTTTGGCGGCGAGAGCCAAGCCGACGCCGCAACGCCCCGCGGCGACGCCTGCGTCCGTGACCAGCGAGGCGAACCGGACGCCTGCCTCGGCCGCGGGACCGACGGCGACCCAGCCCGCGGACGCCCCGACTTTGGAGGCGATTCGCTCGCCGTCCAGACCGGCCAGATCCTCGGCCGGCTCCAGGCGGACCTCGCCGTCTTGCACGACCAGCGCCGTCCACTCCGAGCTCCGGCCGGTGATAAACAACGCATCGAAGCCAGAACGCTTCAGCTGGGCGCCCAGCCGGCCGCCCAGCGCGGCGTCGCCCCAGGCGCCGGTCAACGGCGACCGAAATCCGGCGACCAGCAAACCCGCGCCCGGCGCCGCCGTCCCGGCGAGCGGGCCGGCGCACAGGGCGATCCAGGACTCGGGATCGTCCCAGGCCGATTTGATGCGGTTTTCCAAAAAACGGCCGGCCAAACCCCGACCGCCGAGGTCCGCCTCCAGGTCCTCCCTGGCGATGTCCGCCGCCTCGACGCGTCCGCGCCCAAGGTCCACGCGAGCCGCCCGTCCGATCCAGCCGTGCATGCGCAGGCCTCCTTCTCGTGCAACGTTATTTCGAAGAAAGGGCTCTCCCCGGATGCGGTTGCCCCATAGAGCATCTTACGCTTGAACTTTTTCAAAGTTCAACTGCTCGATCCCGCGTCCAGAAGGCGTTTGCCCCGGCGCGGGGAATTTGATAAATCAGCCTGCATCCCATACTCAAGGAGCACCGCAATGAAAGCTTGCGCAGCAGGCGTTCTGCTCGCCATTCTGGCCCTCGCGACCGTGTTCGCAGTACTTCCGGCCGAAGCCGCCAACATGATCAACCCGCAGCGGCCGCAAGTCAAATTGACCACCAACGAAGGCGTCATCGTCATCGAGCTGTATCCGGAGCACGCCCCGAAAACCGTCAAAAATTTTCTGCGCTACGTGCATGAAGGATTTTATGACGGGACCATCTTCCACCGGGTGGAGAAAAACTTCGCCCTCCAGGGAGGCGGCTACGATGTCGACCTGAAGGAAAAACAAACATGGATGCCCGTGGAAAACGAGGCGAACAACGGGCTCCACAATGCGCACTACACCGTCGCCATGGCCCGCACGTCCGACCCGAACTCGGCCACATCGCAATTCTTCATCAATCTGGCTGACAACCCGAACCTGGACTACCAAAGCGATCGGCAGGGCGAGGAAGGCTACGCGGTCTTCGGCCGCGTGGTGCAAGGCGAGAAGGTCGTGGACCGCATCGAAAAGATTGCGATCTGGAAAAAAGGAGAGTTCCCGAAGCTGCCGGTGCGCCTGGTGGTCATCGAAAAGGCGCGCGAGATAGGCGACGAAGAATAACCGCCGCGCATCGCATGAACCATTGACAGATCACGGGGGAAGGCCGTAGGTCCCCCTGCATGCCCGGGTGGCGGAATTGGTAGACGCCAGGGACTTAAAATAGACAAAAGTCTCTGTTGTCTAGCTGTAAGCCTTGACAAAGTGAGACTGTCATAGGCGTATTATTGAAAGTAGTTATGGGAAATCTTGGATACTCACTTATGCAAGGCTTACACTAGGCAAATCTAAAAAAGCAGCTAGTCACGCGTTTAGTCACCGTGACTAGCTAATTTGGGGAGAATTTGGCGGATCGTTTTTAATCGTGCCGGAGTGGTGGAATGGCAGACACATCGGACTTAAAATCCGAAGATCGCAAGATCGTGCGGGTTCAAATCCCGCCTCCGGCACCACCTTTAAGGAGCCGCATATGCAAAAAGAAGTCTTAAAGGGCAAACTAAAAAATCTCATTAATGACTCCCATCAAATATTAGTTGCTATCTATTGGACGTTCTATCCAGATCAAGCCAAAAAGAATAATTACCCAGAACCCAAAAAAGTTAAGCCCACATCAATCGAAAGCGCCTACCAAAATTGGTTCGCTGCCACCTCAGCCTTACTAAAAGGCTTTTCGCCAGATCGCCATGCCGACTTCATCGATCACTATTATGCTGACAAAAAGCGTAAGGAGATCACCTATGAAAAATATAAAATCGAAGATTGGATGATTGGACTGACTATAAATTTAGGTGGCAGACCGATCTTTGACAAAGACAATTCATTCTTTACCCGCTTTCAACAACAAATCTTGATCCTAAAGTCAGCTCTCGAATCTTTCGACTACATCGCTGAATCAATCAGTGACACCATCCAAGCCGACCTGTTCGACACTGAACTAGATACCGCTGAAGAATTACTCAAGAAGAAACACCTCCGAGCAGCAGGCATCGTTGCAGGAGTCGTTTTGGAAGGCCATCTTAAATCAATATGTACTAAGCATGAGATCAAATTCAAAAAGAAGAAACCTACCTTGTCAGACTTCTATGAAGGGTTAAAGCAGAAAGACGTTATTGACGTTCCAACGTGGCGACACATCCAACGGCTTGCTGACATTAGAAATTTATGTGGGCATAAAGCAGATCGAGAACCCGTAGACGACGAAATTGAAGACATCATCCGCGGGACGAAAAAAATCATAACAAGTGTATTCTAGGGATTTGCATATATTACAATCTACCGCACACACCAAGTCACGCAACTTGTCACGCGATTACTCGGGGCAGAGTCTTGCAAAGACTCTATTCCACTTGATTTACTTGATTTTTTTCAAGGCAAAAGGGACTTAAAATCCCTTGATGCCTAGCATCGTGCGGGTTCGATTCCCGCCCCGGGCACCATAAAAATTCAATAGGTTACGTAGCAAATCTGGTCGACCTATGCTTGTAAAAAGAGAACGCTGTCCCGCTCCAGTCCCCCATCTGTCCCCTGTTTTTAGAAAAACACAGCCAGAGTAGACGTTGTCCATGCTCTCCCGCCAAGCGCTTCAACGTCGCGCCGGTAGGTCTGGCGATATGATGAATACGGCGTCCTGATCACCAACCGCACCATCAGCATGACCGGAACCACGCCCAAAGCGTGCTCCGGCTGGAAGTGCACCCACCCTCGCGCAAACTCAGAGGGAAAAACTGCCTGACCTCCAGGAACGCAAGGCGCTTCTGCCAGAAAAGTAGCAACTCGGTGCGGACCTAAATTTTCGCCCCCTCTTGCCTCCCCTGCCTATGGTGGATATCTTTGCCTTGGTGTTCTCGGCGGGGTGGGAGCGTTCCCCACGCCCTCGTCGGGGTGGCAGAACGGGGCGCTCCGTTGCCTGCCCCTGCCCACCCCCAGGGCAGTATTAGGCCCAGCACAGAAGCCAATCATCATAGCAGGTTGCCCTGAAACCCATCGCTTTTAGGCCCACCCCCAAAGGCCCCAAAGAAAAAGGCCCAGCATAAACCGGGCCTTTCTCGTTCTACTCCTGGCGGTTCTCTCTACCGCCGCGTCCTGAAGAACAAGTCCCGCACCTCGGCGTCAGGGTCTCCGGTCATAAAGTCCCAGACGCCGCCGGCGGTGATGATGGCCTGGTTCATGGGCAGGGCGAAGAGATAGCCTGCGGCCTCGATGGTCGGTTTGATGAGGCGTTCGGGGTCCTCTTCCTCCAGGGCCTTGTTCACGGCGTTGAACCAGAGGATGACGGATTCCGGGGCGGACTGCGCCGGCGTGATCTCGTAGCCGTAGCCGCTGAAGTAGGCGTTGGCGATGTCCCGTAGTCCGACGATCATCTGGAAGGGGTATTGCGCCACGATGGGCAAG
>JASGMV010000071.1 GCA_030156255.1 Desulfovibrionales bacterium | reverse complement strand
GGCATGGGCAATCACGGCAATAGCCAGGTCAACGTGTCCATGGGAGGGGGCGACGACAAGATCGACGCCAGTTGGATGGGAGCATTCAACTCCGGCAACGCCGAGTTCAATCTTTCCACCGGCGACGGCGACGACAAAGTGCACGCCAGCTGGATGGGATCGTTCGGCGCCGGCAACGCCGAGTTCAACCTCGCTACGGGCGACGGCGACGACAAGGTGCACGCCAGTTGGATGGGAGCATTCGGTTCAGACAACAGCCAAGCGCGCGTGGACACGGGAAACGGCGATGACGCCGTGTCCGCCAGTTGGCTGGGAGCCGGCAACGGCGACAACGCCCGGATCGACATTTCCACCGGCGACGGAGACGATCGCGTCTCCGCAAGCTGGATCGGCGCCATGTCGCATGGCAACGCCCAGACGAACATCGACACGGGCCGAGGAGCCGATCAGATCGTTTCCAGTTGGATCGGCGCATTCATGTCGGAAAACGCTCAGGTGAACATAAACACCGGGCTTGGCAACGACATCATAAACTCCAGTTGGACCGGCGTATTCTCGGGCGGCAATTCCCGGACGAATATCGACTCCGGCGACGGGAACGACACCCTCAACCTGGGCAACGTCGGCGTTTTCCAAGGGGGCAACGCGCAGGTGAACGTCTCCACGGGCGACGGCCACGACCATGTGACGGCGAACTCCCTCGGCGCGTTCTCGGGCGGCGCCTCCCGGACGAACATCGAGACGGGCGACGGCCACGACGCCGTATCCTACGGGACGAAAGGCTTCGGCGCCTCGGGCAACGCCCGGGTGGACATCGTCGCCAACGAAGACGACGGATCATTGGCCGGCGCCGCTTCGGGCGAAACGGCTTCAGCCGCGGCCCGCGTCAACGTCGAGGTCTAACGCCCCCTTCCCCGCGCTGTTCAGTTTCAGATTACAATCCGCAACAGAGAAAAATATATACCATGACAGGAATCACGCCGGCGGAGTTGGATGCGCTCTATACCGCAGCCGTGCAGCAACACGCCGAAGCGTCCGCCCTCTCCCCCGCGGGAGTCCTCCAGGATGAGCCGACCACTCCAGACGAGGACACGATAGCCTTTTCCGAGGAAGCCCAATCTCTGGCCGACGCATACGAATCCGGGACGGTGGAGAACAGCGCGGCTGTCTCTGGCCCCGTGGCCGTGGACGCAGACCGACAGTTCGGATCCCTGGAATCCGTCGGCGAGGCCTCGACCAAGTCAGGCCGGCGCATCACCGTCAACGCCTACACCGCTCTCGAAGAAAACGGCTCCGAAACTTCCGGCTACATGATGGTGGTTTCCGGGCTCGAAGGCGAGGAGGAGCAACGCTACCTGCTCAACGGCGACACCATCGCCAACGAGGACGAAAACGGAAACTTGCAGGTGCGGGCCTATACCCAAACCAGCGACACCTCCGGCGATGACATCATTATCGCCGTCGGATCCAAGGCCAACGTCAACAGCGGAGCCGGCGACGACACCGTCATCATCGCCGCCCAAACCGCCGCCGAGGTGAACATCGATACGGGCGACGGCGACGACCAGATAAAGGCGGCCGGCGAACTGCATTCCGGAACCATCACGACCGGAGGCGGCGACGACGCCATCTCCGCCAAGAGAATCGCGACGCAGTTGAGCGGTGGCCAAGCCCTCGACATCGACACCGGCGACGGCGACGACGCGATAGACGCCGAGTGGGTAGCGACAGGCGGCGCAGGAGACTCGCAGGTCAACATCTCCACCGGAAACGGAAACGATCGAATAAACGCCGAGCTGTTTGGATCGGACAACGACGGCGACTCAAAAGTCAATCTCTCCATGGGAAGCGGCGACGATACGATCACAACCTCCTGGAAGATGGGGTCATCCAACTACGGAAACGCCCAGGTCGACATCTCCACCGGCGACGGCGACGACAACGTGGCGTCCTACGATATCGGGACGCACAACTACGGCCGCTCCCAGGTCAACTTTTCCACGGGAAGCGGCGACGACAAGATAGCAAACTCCACGGGAATCGGAGCCTCCAATTACGGAAACGCCCAAATCAACGTCTCCACCGGAGACGGCGACGATAAGGTGAGCAGCGGCTGGATTGGCCTGGAAAACTATGGAAAAGCCCAGGTCAACGTCTCCACCGGGAGCGGCGACGACAAGGTAAGCTCCACTTGGATGGGATCCTTCAACTACGGAAGCTCCCAAAGCAACATCTCAACCGGCGGCGGCGATGACAGAGTAACATCTTACGGCGTCGCATCAGGAAACTACGGGCGCTCTCGGAGCAACGTCGAAACAGGCGACGGCGACGACACGATCAGCGCCGATGCGCTCGGCTCCTTTCTCGCGGGAAACGCAAAGGTGGTCTCCATGGGCGACGGGAACGATCTCGTCCGGACGCAGTTGCTCGGCGCGGCTTCCCACGACGACTCCCAACTCGATGTGGACATGGGCGACGGCGACGACAGCCTCTACGCCGACGCCGTCGGCGTCTTCCTTGAAGGCCGCGCGCAGGTCAACGTGTCCGGCGGCGCCGGCGACAATGTGATAGCCGTCGAATCGGTCGCCGTGGGGAGCTCGGACACCTCGCAATTGCATATCCAGACCTGGACGCCCCACCGCGAGTCCGCAACAGCCAGCGGTGCGAGCGCGCTTGCGAACAAAGAAGGCGGGGTGGACATCGAGATATAAGCGCTGCGCGCAAGACGGCTTCGCTGCATTCTTCACCGCGCCTTGACGCATTCCCTGAAAATGCGCCATATAGAGACATAAGAGGATCGTCTTCAACGAAGGATGGCGCGTGTTTCGTTTCTTAAACTGCGCTTTGCTCATCGTCTGCTTTTGCGCGGCGCCGGCATGGTCCGCGCCTGGAGTGTTTCCTAACGAAATTCTGCTCGGCCAGTCGTGCGATTTGGGCGGGCCGGCCAAGGACCGCGGGGAGGGAATTCGCGCCGGGCTTCTCGCCGCATTCCAACAGGCCAACGCCTCGGGCGGCGTCCACGGGCGAAGCGTCCGGTTGATCAGCCTGGACGACGGCTACGACCCGGAACGCGCCGTTTTGAACACCAGGCGGCTCATCGAGGAATACGGCGTTTTCGCCCTCATCGGGGAGGTTGGCACGCCCACCTCCTACGCCGCGTTGTCCGTGGCCGAAAAGGCCGGCGTTCCTTTTCTGGCGCCGGCCACCGGCGCAGCTTTCCTGCGCGCGCCCCTCCGCCCCCTGGTCGTAAACATCCGGGCGGGATACCGCGCCGAGATTGAAAAACTGGTGGAGCATCTGGTCGACCAGCGAAAATTCACGCGCATCGCCTGCTTTTATCAAAGCGACAGCTTTGGGCGCTCGTGCGTGAAGGACCTGGAGGATATTCTTTCCAAGCGCGGGCTCGCCCTGGCCGGATCAGGCGTGTACGAACGCGAAACCCTCGCGGTGAAAAGCGCCGTATTGTCCGTGCTGAGATCCAAGCCCCAGGCCGTGATTCTCGCCAGCGCCCTGCGTCCGAGCGCCTTATTCATCCGGCTGGCGAAAAAGCTCGGCATGGACAAAGTGGAGTTCTGCGCCCTGTCGTTCGCGGGCGCCGTCCAACTGGCGCCCGAACTCGGAGACGCCGGCGAAGGCGTCGTCTTATCCCAGGTGACGCCCTACCCGTTGAACCGGTCCACGCCCTTGATCAAGGAATACCTCCAAGCCATGCGGAGCCGCCAGCCCGCGGCGATTCCGGGGGCCGCCAGCCTGGAGGGCTACATCGCTGGACGAGTCTTCCTGAAAGCGGCCGCATCGGCCGGCCTCGATCCGACCAGGACGAGCTTCATGACGGCTCTGGAGGGTCTGGGGACCTTTCATATCGGAGGGCTTGATCTGAGCTTCGGCCCTCTGGACCACCAAGGACTGGATCAAACCTTTCTCTTCGTCATCCGCAAAGGAAAGGTGGAGCCCTTCGAATCCGAGTGAAGCCCGCTCCGTGAATTTTCAACCGTTTTCCCGCGCCGGCGAGAAAAATGGGCCGGCGCGGAAAAGCAGATCAATCGGCAACGTCAAAAATTCAGCCAACGCACCTTGCCGGAGGCCAGATCGTAAATCGCTCCCACGGCTTTCAGCTTGCCCTGCTCCATCAGTGTCCGGGTAACGGGGCTTGCGAACTGAATTTCCTGAAGGGACAACTGCACGTTGCGCTCGATGGCCCGCTCCACCACGTCGCCTTCGCCGTGAGCTTTGGCCCAACGCGCCGCAGGTTGAATCTTCCACAACAGAGCGGGAATGGCCCCTTCGGCCTCGGCCGCCTGCACCGCCGCGGTCACGGCGCCGCAATGGGTGTGCCCGAGGATGAGCAGCAAAGGCGTGTGCAGGTGCTCTACGCCGTACTCGATGGAGGCCTGGACGTCCTGGCCGATGACGTTGCCCGCCACCCGCACGACGAACAGATCTCCCACTCCCTGGTCGAAAAGAATCTCAGGGGGCACCCGGGAATCGGAGCAGGTCAGCACCGTGGCGAAAGGATGCTGGCCGGACGTGGTAGCGGCCAGCCTGTCGGACGCGGCCCGCGGATGCACGGCTTTGCCCGCAACAAACCGGGCGTTGCCTTCCTTGAGCATCGCCAAAGCGTCGGCCCCGGATTTCTGATTTCCCGCGACGCCGGCCCAAGCCATGGAAGCCGCCAGCAAAAACGCCAGCGCGCCCCAAAAAACGTTTCTCACGGACATGCCGTCTCCTTATGTGTGAAAAATCGCCGCCGGATCGCGGCAATGCGGACGCTCCAAACCGGAGAACCCATTTCGGATCCAACGTAGCGCAACGAGCGATACGGAGGCAACAAGACAACGCTAGACGCGCCTGAATCAGCCCGCCCCGTTGGCCGCCCCTTCTCAGCCCACCGCGCCCAACGAGCCGTCCAACAAAGACTTCAGCCTTTTCATGTCCAACGGTTTGGGCAGGTAGGCGTCCATGCCGGCCTCCAGAAAGGACTCCTTGTCCCCATGCAACGCATGGGCTGTCAACGCGACAATGGGAATATCCTTGTTGGCGGCCGACGCCTCTCCCGCCCGAATGCGCCTCGTGGCCTCCAGCCCGTCCATGCGCGGCATCTGTATGTCCATGAGCACCAGATCGAATTCCCGACTGGAGAGTTTGGTCAGCGCCTGCTCGCCGTTGCAGGCCTCCGTGGGGAAATGGCCCAACCGTTTCAAGAAACTCGTGGCGGTCATCAAATTGATGCGATCATCCTCCACCACCAAAATTCGCAACGGTCCGCTCCGGCTCGCCAGCACCCGGAACAAGCGGTCCTCGGAAGATTCTGCTGTCGCCTGGGGAGACTCCGGGAGTTTGAAGGGAAGAGTGAAGTGAACTTCCGTCCCCTCGCCGGGAGTGGAGTCCACCACCAACGATCCTTGCATACGTTCAATCAGGCGTTTGACGATGGTCAAACCCAGCCCCGCCCCGCCGAAACGGCGCGTGCTGGAGCTGTCGGCCTGGGTGAAAGGCTCGAACACCTGGTCCAGCAAGTTGTCCGGAATGCCGATTCCCGTGTCGGCGACGACAAAATGCATGGAAACTTCATCCGGGGCTCGGCCGCATGGCAGCGGGTAGGCCTCCAGGCGCACCTCGCCGCAGTCGGTGTAACGAATGGCGTTGCCCGTCAGGTTGAACAAAATTCGCCGCAGCTGCGCCGGATCCCCCATCAACAGGGGAAGGGAGCTGGCGTCAATGACCGCGGACAGTCTCAGGCCTTTGGCTTCCGCGTCGTCCCGGAAGGCCTTCAGCACGGGATCCCACACATCCCGAAGAGTAAACGTTTCCATGGCGAGAGCAGCCGCCCCCGCCTCGACCTGCGAGAGTTCCAAGATATCGGACAGAATACGCAGCAAGCTCGAACTGGATCCCATGGCGGTGCGTATGCACTCCTGCTGATCCACAGACAGCTCCGTGTCCTGGAGCAATTGCAGCATGCCCATGATCCCGTTCAGCGGTGTGCGCACCTCATGGCTCATGTTCGCCAAAAACCTGCTTTTGGCGAGGTTGGCGGCTTCGGCTTCCTCCTTGGCCCTGAGCAGCTCTCGCTCTCCCAGCCTTCTATCCGTCACATCGCGCACGATGCACAACGCGAGGTCGCGGCCTCCGAACTCGAACGTCTGCTCCTGGATGTCCACATGGTAACGGACGCCGTTTTTGCGGCGATTCACGGCCTGGAGAATCCGCCCCTCCGAGGATTCAACTCGGTTGAATTTTGGAAGGTTGAGGAGGTGCTCTTCAGCGCGCAGGTCCGACACCCGCATGTTCAAAAGCTCTTCCCGGCTGTAGCCGGTCATGCGGCGCGCCGCCAAGTTGGCTTCGACGATCTTTCCGTCCCGCGTCTTGATTAAGATGGCGACCGGCGCATTCTCCACCAGTATTTTGAACAGCTGGTCCTTTTGGTTCAAGGCCTCGGCGGCTCGAAGCTGGTCCGTCATGTCGAGGAGTATGCTATCGATGCAATCAGGCTCGCCCTGCTCGCCGCCGACCAGCAGGCAGCGCTCCAGCAATTGCAGCACGGCGCTATCTTTGCGCAGCATGCGCACAGCCCGCTGGGCCGAGCCGTTCGCCCGCAGTTCCGCTATGATCGACTCGCGATCCAAAGAATCAACGTAGAGTCGCTGGACGTCGGAACGGATGCGGACAAACAGATCCTCAACGGATTCGTATCCCAGCATGAAGGCCAGCCCGGGATTGGCCTTGACCAAATGTCCGTCAAGCGTCGACCGGTAAAAGCCTTCCTGGCAGCAGCAGAAAAAATTCCGGTAAAAGGCAGCTTCCCTTTGCGCCGTCCGCAGGCCCTCCTCCAGAGATGCAATCCTGGAGCAAGCTTCGGCCGTTCCCCCTGCACGATCCACGCCTCGCCTTTTATTCTCCACGACTTCACCTGCGCTTTATCCGAATGCAGAAGGAAACGCCCTCCCAAACTGCTCGGCACCACCCAACATCTATCGGCAGCCAGAAGTAAAAAACTATATTGTCGGCAAAAAATATTATAAATCTATACACCGCCTCAGCACAAAAAACAACACCTCGCTACAACTCCGTTGCAAGTTGACGCTTTGCGGCGCCCCCATAGGACCGCCGGCTTTCAGGCTTCGCCGACCGTCCACGCCGCGTCCCAGGCCGGAGGGAGCGCAACCGTCAGTCCCGGGGAGGATAGCTCGCAGTGATGCAGCATCAGCCCCCCCGGCGAGGCCTCTCCATAGAGTTCGTCTCCCACAATGGGCAGTCCGGCCCAAGCCAGATGCGCCCGAATCTGGTGCCGGGCCCCCTTGCGGATCAGCACGGAAACGAGCGTTTCGCCGGGTCGGCGTCTTACGGGAGCAACCTGAGTGGAGCGCAGAGGATCCGCAGCCGGCTTGTCCAGAACCCGGACACGGCGTCCGCCGGCGGTGTCCAGCTCCCGGTCCACAAGAAGCTCGCCTTCAAGAACGCCGCGCACCCAGGCGAGATACCGCTTCTCCAGCAGGCCCTGCGCCTCCCACCGGCGATGCATATCCAAGGCTTCGCGGCCGAAAGCGACCACGAGGATTCCGGAGGTGGCCCTGTCCAGGCGATTGGCCAGCAACGGCGAGCGGTCGGGGAACAACCCCGGCAGCAACGCTTCCACGCTCGGTTCGGGAGAGCCGGCCACCATGGCGCTATGCACGCCGGCCGGCTTGTTGACGGCCGCAAACAGCTCCATCTCCGCAAGCACCGTGAGGTCTTGCAACGCGGCGCAGCATTCCTTCCGAGACTCCACAACGCAGACCTCCTGCCCGGCCTGCACGCGAAATCCGGGACGCCTGGGCGTTCCATCCACCAGCACGGCTCCGACGTCAAAGGCCCGGCGACGCCGACGCAAACTGGACCCCGGCCACAGGGAGATCAAGGCTTTGTCCAACCGGAGACCCGCCATCTCCTCTGTGACACGAAAAAAATTATGCACGTCATCCATCGGTGATCAACACCTCTGCCCGCAGGCGGATACGGCCCAAGCGGCCGATGAGAAGGGCGCCTTCGTCCTTATGGAGGGAGCACCATTTCCCACCTCTTGCGTCAAGAATACGGCGCCAGCGCAGGAGTCGACGCACAATCGTGCGCGCAACGTTCTCCATCCTTTCTGACGCAGTCTTGTCACCTGCATTTTCTTGACGGCCAAGAAGGAAGGCTGCTACGTGAATTCCTTACGGAACAATGGTGAAACAGCAACCTTTTTCGCAAAAACGACACAAGCTATGGGTTCCATGAATCGCGACGCTGAGACCGATGCATCGCGCATCCAACGCATCCGCGCCGACATCACAAAAGCGCAGGAGTCGTTCAGCGAAAAGACGATCAAGAGTTTCCGTGGCCATTTGCACGACTTCGCATCGAATCACAAAATTTCGCTGTCCGCCGATCAAGTGCGAGAAAACTGTAAAGAATTTCTGCCTCAAATCAAAGCCTGCCAGTTCGAATATTATGTGTCCAAACTGGTTGCTTCGCGCAAGGACATCTGCCGGGCCATGCGCGCCCGCGGCAAGGCCTCCCCTGGCGCGGTTTTATCCCAAAAGATCACACACGCCTTCACCCATCGCCTGGCCAAGATGTTCCACTCTTTTGTCAGCGCCAGCGTCCCGGGGCTGACGGCGCCGGCGGAAGACGGATTGGAGGCGCTGATAGAAACCTTTCGCCAGGACGCCTATCAACGCTCCATGCAACACACTGCGAAGATATTGGAGCTGTTCGCGCTGTCCGCCGGGGTGGAGTGCGTAACGGAAAAAACGGAGCCGGCGGGTGAATCATCCGAAACCGAGACGCAGCGCGCCCCCGTCCCGGAGGAGTTAACGGAGCAGGAACTGCTCCAGGAGGAGAGCGTTCTCACCTGCAACCCGAAAATTCTCGACATCTTTGGCCGCGGTCTGCTCTATCCTCTGGACCTTTATTTTCAAGTCTGCGATCCGGACCAGAATCCCAGCATTCCGAAAAAGCCGACCTTCCCGCGCAGTTTTTGCGGCCCCGTCCTGTTTGTCGCCAAATCCTATCTCATCGGCACGGACAAATACCGCCACGCAAACGCCCAGTTCGTCAAATACGTGAGCCAAGCCGCCGGCACGGAAGACTTCACCCGCGAGGATTGCGCGCAGATGTTCGACGAGCCGCGCATCAAACTTTTTCTGATGGGCTATCTTTTGAACAACCTCAGGGTGTTCATGGACGAAATCAAGCAGGAGAAATTCATCGACAACGTCAACACCGCGCTCGTCCAGTTGAACGGCCCCCAATCGGAGCGCTTTGAAGAAAAGCATTTCTCCATTATGACCAACGCATGGGCCAGATTCATTTTCGACAATTTCGAGGAGCTCAAAGCCAAAAAGACGGGAAAGGCCGTGCTCAAGCACTACATCCCGGCTTTGTCCCAGCAACTCAAAATCCGCGAATCCCGCCCCCGGGCGTAGGATCGTCGCCTGCGCCAAAACGCCCATGATCCGCGGCTATCTCCTCGTGCTTTCGGCGGCTTCTTTATGGGGCTGTCTGGGGCCGCTGTCCAAGTACATCTTCAGCCAAGGCGTCTCTCCCATGGAAACGGCCTTTTGGCGGGCGGCGCTGGCTTGGCTGCTGTTCGCGGCCCACGCCGTGCAGCAGAGACAGGTCAAAGTCGCGGCCCGCGACCTGCCGGCGGTCCTGCTGTTCGGCGCCATTTGCGTCAGCGTGTTCTACGGGTCCTACCAACTGGCCATCCGGCATCTCGGAGCGGCCCTGGCCTCGGTGCTGCTGTACACCGCGCCGGCCTGGGTGGCGGTGATGGCCCGCCTCTTTCTGGGCGAAGCCTTGAGCCCCATGAAAGTCTTTTGCGTGGCCCTGACCGTCGCCGGCGTGGCCGGCGTCAGCCTGGACTCCTCTTTTTCCGCGCAACACGCCGCGACCAGCATTTCGGTCTGGAGCGTGGCCCTGGGCCTTACGGCCGGACTGACCTACGCGCTGTACTACATTTTCGGCAAACGCTTTCTGATCCGCTACGCCACCCCCACGTTGTTCCTGTACGCCCTGCCCGTGGGCGCGGCGTTGATGATCCCCCTGGTGGATTTTCACCACAAGACGCCCCAGGCCTGGATCGGACTGTTCTTCCTGGCCGTGCTCTCCACCTACGGCGCCTACTCCCTGTATTACGCGGGGCTAAAGCGGCTGGAGGCCACGCGAGCCGCGGTGGCGGCCACCATCGAACCGGTCGTGGCCGCGGTCCTGGCCTACTTCTGGTGGGACGAGACGTTCACCCCCCTGGGCTACGCGGGCAGCGCGCTCATCCTGGCGGCCGTGCTGCTCACGGTGCGCGACGCGAGACGCCAAAGCTCCCCCCGGTTGAAGACCAGGACCGAGTAGCCCGCGACACGGCGTCCTTCCAAAATCCGGCCGTCTCGGCTACACCATCTGCATGCTCAAGCAGATCAAGGCCTCGGCCGGCTCCGGCAAAACCTACGCCCTGAGCCGCATCTATCTGGACCTGCTCCAAGCCGCCTCCAGGCGGCTGCCGCATCTGAGCTGCAGCCGCCGGCCGCGCAACTGGTGGTCGCGCCCCGAGGTCGTAGCCATCACCTTCACCATCAAGGCCGCGGCCGAGATGAAAAGCCGGGTCGCTACGGCCTTGAAGCGCCGGGCTCTCGGACTCGAGGCCGGCCCGGCCGCCGCCTTCAGCCAAGAGCAGGCCAAGGCCGTAGTGGACGATCTGCTGCTGCGCTTCAACGAGATCAACATCCGCACCATCGACAGCCTGCTGGCGGCCATTCTCCGGCTCTTCGCGCTGGAGTGCGGTTTGCCGGCCGACTTCGACATCGCCTTCGAGCAACGCCGCGTTCTGGACGAGGTTCTGGAGCGGGTCATGAACGAGGCCGAAGGCTCTGCGGCCGAGGCCGGCCTGCGCCGGGCCTTCGACTCCCTGTTGGGCTTCGAACGCGTCGACGGCTTCTGGATCGGCGGCGTGCTGCGCGAACGGCTCATCAAACTGACCAAACAACTGCTGCGGCCAGGCCCCGAGCTGCTCACGGACCAGGACGCCATGCGCGCCATGCTCCTCCCAGCCCAAGCGAAACTCGTCTCCGCGGCCGAAGCCCTGGCCCGCGCCATGGATCAGGCCGGCGTTGCGGCAAGCAAAAATTTCGACAAATTCCTTCGGAACATCCAAGACGCCTCCCTGCGGGACGGACCTCCGGCCTCCGCCTACGCGGCCAAAGACGGACTCGCCGAGTGCGCGCTCAAAGCCTCCCGCGACCGCATCGACGAGGCGTGCGAGAACATCTACCGAGAACTCAAGGCCGCCCACGCCGAGTATGCGGCGCTGCACGGCATGCTGGCCGGCCCCATGGCCCTGGCGCCGACCGCGGACCTGGCGCGCAGCTCGGCCGAGGCGGCGCTGGACTACGAACGAGAACACGGCGTCGTCCTGGGCGATTTGATCCCCTACCGCGCCGCCCAGCTGCTGCAGGACGGCTCGGCCGTGCCCGACGCCTGGTGCCGGCTCGGCGCGAGCATCCACCACCTGCTCGTGGACGAATTCCAGGACACCAGCCGCGACCAGTGGCGGGCGCTTGCGCCCATGGCCGTGGAGTGCCTGTCCAAGGCCGGCGGGCTGGTCTACGTGGGCGACGTCAAGCAATCCATCTACGGCTGGCGCGGCGGGGAGCCCGCCTTGTTCGAAGAAGCGGCCCAGGAGCCGGACATCGATGCCCTGTGCGACTGCGAACGCATCGTCTTGCCCTACAACTGGCGCAGCCTGCCCGAGGTGGTCGCTTTCAACAACCGCCTGTTCGCCTCGCTTGAAACGCCGGACGGCGCCCTGGACGCGGCCGAAGCGCTGCTGCCGTCCAATCAGTCCCGCCTGGCCTCGCAACTGGCCGCCGGCATCGCTCGCGCCTTCGCCGGATCGGAGCAGGCCATGCCGCCGAACTCCACGGCCCGGGGCGGCTACGTGCGCATCGAGGCCGTTGAAGGCGCGTCCGTGGACCAAGGACACGAGGCTGCGCGGAAGGTCCTGCAAGAACTCATGCGCGACGTTCTGGCCCGGCGTCCGGCCCGCGACGTCTGCGTATTGGTGCGCGACGGAGCTTCGGCCAGGCTGGCCAGCGAAACCCTGCTGGAAATGGGTCTGTCCGTGGTCACGGAGAACAGCCTGGAGTTGATCGGCCACCCGCTGGTTCGGGAGATTCTGGCCCTGCTGGCGTTGCTGGACGACCCGGGCGACGACGTCTCCTGTCTGGCCGTGTTGCTGGGAGAGCATCTGATTCCCCGCGGCCCAGGTTTCGAGGAAACCGGCGTCCTCGACTTTCTGGCTGCGCCCCGCGAGCCGCAAACCGGGCTGCTTGCGGCCTTCGCCGAAGCTTTCCCGGAGACGTACGGCCAGTGGCTGGCGCCCTTGTTCAACTCCCCGTCGGCCACTCCCTACGAACGCATCCACGAAATCGGCAGGTTGTTCCGGGTCAAGCAACGCTGGCCCGGCTTCGAGTTGGTCATGAGCCGGCTGCTGGAGATCGCCCACTTGGCCGAAGAGCAGGGCCGGTTGTCCCCCGCCTCGTTTCTGGAGTTGATCTACAACGAATCCGAGGGCGTCAAGGTCCCCCTGCCGGAGACTCTGGACGCGGTGCGCATCATGACCATCCACAAGGCCAAGGGGCTCGAATTTCCCGTGGTCGTCGCTCCGTTCCTGGACTGGAGCATCCGGGCAAACGGCGAGTTTGCGGACATGCGCCTCGGGCCGTACCGGATTATCGGCCCCATGCGGGCTTCGGCCGGCGAGGCCTATGAAACGGCCCTGCTCGGCCCCAGCCGCGAAGCCCTGCACCTGCTGTACGTCTGCTTCACCCGGGCCAGGGACGAATTGTACGCCGTGCACGTCCTGCCGGGCCAGGGCCGCGCCCGTCCCATGCGCCAAGCCATGGGCGTTCTGCTCGCCTCCATGCTCGGCGGTCCCGTGGACGCCCCGCAAACCCTGGAGTTCGGCCGCCAACCGGAAGCGCCCGACGCCGAGGCGCCAAGTCCCGAACCTCCTCCGCCGGTGGAGCCGAAGCCTCCCCCGATCGAATGCGCCTTCGAGGACGAACCTTTTATTCCCGGCGCCTGGGCGCCCCGGCTGCGCGTCATGCGCCATCTCGCGGGCGAGGAAAGCCTGACGGCCAGGCGCAGGGGAGAGCTGCTGCACAAGGGCCTGGAGCTGGCGCGTATCCAGGACGACCCCGCCGTGGCGGCCGCCAGGGCCGTCGCCTTGGCGCGCAGGCAGGTTCCCGTTCCCGAGGAGGACGTCCCCGGCCTGGAGAAGGATCTGGCCGACATGTTGAGCTGGCTGCGCTCGGTGGACGGCCTACCCGAAGTATTGGCCGCGGGGCGGCCCGAGGCGGAAATCATCGACGAAAACGGCGGGCTGCTGCGGGCCGACCTCTTCGCCGCCCTGGAGCGCGAAGACGTGGTGCTGGAGTACAAGACCGGCCGGCCCGAGCCGGCCCACGAACGGCAGATCCAGGCCTATCTCCGAACAGTGAAAGCCTGCCGGGGCCGAAGCTGCCGGGGACTGCTCGTATATCTGGACCTGCGGCGGACGCAATCCGTCGCGCTGGACTGAGGCGGCGCCATGGAGCCCATACGCATCATCTCCTGGAAGAGCGATTTCATCGCCGCACTGGCCGATCTTCTGGCGGCCTCGCAAGGCGCGGACATGAGCCGGGCTCTGGTGGTCTTCCCCCACGGCCGGCCGGCGCGCTATCTGCGCAAGGCCCTGGCCGAACGCCCGGACGTCCCCCGGCCTTGCCTGCCGCCGGACATCCGGTCCATGGACGACCTTATGGAGCAACTCACGGCCTGGACCCTCCCTGCCAACGCCCCCTCCCTTCGCCAGGCGTCGGAGCTGGACCGCGCCGGCCTGCTCATGGACCTCGTCCCCACACTCGCCCAACACTCCTCCGGGCTGCTGTCCAAACTACCGGCCGATCCGGACCGCTTTCTTCCCTGGGGCCTACGCTTGGCCGCACTCTTCGAGGAACTGCTGCGCCACGACCTGCCCGCCGTGCGCATGCCCCACATGGAAGGCGAAGTGGCCGACGAGGCCGCGGCCCTGCTGGCGGAGCTGGACGTCCTGTACGACGCCTATCTCACAGCGTTGAAAGAACAAGGCCTGACAACGCCGGGGCTGGAGTTGCGGCGACTGCTCACACGCCTGCCCGAGGTCGCCGAACGCCTGGCGGATCGGCGCATTCTGCTGGCGGGATTCCACGCCCCTTCGGGCGGACACGACAAGCTGTTGCGCTTCCTCTGGGCCGAGGCCGGCGCGGAGGTCTACTGGCACACCGATCCCGGCCTGATCGATCCGGGCGTTCCGGACCACCCTTGCGCGGCCGAGCACCGCGCCTGGCAGCGCCGCTGGCGAGCCCGGCTGGAGCTGGTCGATGCGCCGGAGCATCCGCGTCCGGAGGTCCGCATCTACGAGGCGTTCGACTTCCATTCGCAGCTCAAGGCCCTGGAGACCGAGCTGGCCGGAGGCGATCTTTCCAGCACGGCCGTGGTCCTGCCGGACACCGGTCGGCTCATGCCCGTGCTGCATCACCTGCCGGACGTTCCGGTCAACGTGTCCATGGGCTATCCCCTGGCGCGCACTCCTACGGCCCAGTTGTTGGAAACCATCATGGCCCTGCAGGAAGGCCGCTCGGAATCGGGCTACTACTGGCGCGACATGCAGCGGCTGGTCCGCAGCCCTCTGCTGCGGGCCTTCAAGACTGACCCGGACGCGGCCAGTCCCATGCCTGTGTTGTCCCGCGTCTGGGCGGAAAAGCTGGCCCAGGGGGAGCGTTTCGCCCCGGTCCGGGCGAACCTGCCCGATCCCGGCCTGTCCGAAGCTCCAGGAGCGGCAGGCCTGCTGGACGAAATCCTAGCGGTCTTCATCACCGGATTCGAGGACCTCTCCACTCTGGAGCAACTGGCCCGGGCCATGGAGAGGGCTCTGGAGCTGCTGTACCTGCGCGCGGACGTCGAGGCCTCGCGGCCTCTGGATGCGGAATGCATCCACCGGCTCCGCACGGGCCTGCCGTCCGCGCTCGCCGGCGGCCAACTCGGCCGCAAGCCGTTCAGTCCGCGAACCTTGTTCACCGTGTTCCGACGGCTGCTGGCCGAAGAACGCGTGGCCTTCGAGCCGGAGCCGCTCACCGGACTTCAGATTTTAGGCCCTCTGGAGGCGCGGCTGCTGCACTTCGAGACCGTCATCATCCTGGACGCGACCGAAGACAAACTGCCGGGCGGCGAATCCTTCGACCCCCTGCTGCCCGACGCCTTGCGCCATCTGCTCTCCCTGCCGGACGCAGGCCATCGGGACATGGTGGCCGCCTACAACATCCATCGCCTTCTGCTGGGCGCGAACCGGGCCGTGGCCGTGTACCAGGCCGGGACCCAGCCCGGCGTGCTGGACTCCAAGACCGTGCGCAGCCGGTTCGTGGAGCAGCTGCTCTGGGACATGGAGCAGGAAAAGAGCGCAATCATCACGCCCACGGCCGACGGCCCCCTGCGGGCGGTGCGCATGGAGTTCACCCCGTACACGGCCAAAGGCCGCGACCTTCCCGCCACGAACGCCCTGGCTTCGGCCATGCGGCGACTCGTCGCCCGCGGGTTGTCGCCATCGGCCGTGGACCGATTTCTGCGCTGCCCGAAACAAAGCCTGCTGGCCGGCGTCACGGGCGTGCGCGCGTCGGAGGAGCCGGGAGAGGAAGGCGACGCCGCCGAGTTCGGCAACCTCGTCCACGAACTGTTAAGCGACGAATTCACCCCCTTGGTCGGACGCGCCATCGACCCGGACGACCTGGACGCCGAGGCCCTGGTCGACGAATACAACCGACGCCTCGCCCTGGCGCCGTTTTTCAAACGCATGCCCTTTGATCTTCGCCTGGGATTGAGCAAGGCCGGCGGCGTGCGGCTGCGCCAGATGGTGAAGAACTTCCCCGCCACCAAGGTCCTGGCTCTGGAGCAGCGGCTTCGCGCGACCATCGACACGCCGTGCGGCGCCGTCCCCCTGTTCGGCGTGCTGGACCGCCTGGACGAACGCGACGGAGACATCCTCGTACTGGACTACAAGACGGGCAAGGCGCCGCCGAAACCGACAGCCGGTTTCTGGGACGAGACGGAGTTCTGGAGCGCGGCCCGGGAGACCGCGGAGGAAGGGCGCATCGACTTCGGTCTGTTGTCCGCGGCCGCGGATTCGGCCCCCAGCCTGCAACTCCCCCTGTATATGGTCCTGCAGGCCGCAGGCGGCCGGCCCGCGGCGGCCAACGCCGCCTACGTCAAACTGGCCGGCCAAAGCGAAGAACTGCCGCTGTTCCCGGACAACGCCGACCCGGAGGACGTCCGACGCGCCTATCAGGAACAGACGCCGCTGCTGCTGGGATTGATCGCCCGGCACATGGCCGAAACGCCAACCTACCCGGCCCGCGAAGGCCGACACTGCGACTTCTGCCCTTATCGGCCAGCCTGCGGAGCGTGAGTAGGTCGGAAATGGGAGCAGTTTTTTTTCGGGGTAGAAACTTTTTGGAAAAAAGTTTCTCCCCCGAACCCCCTCTGCAAAACCTTTTATTACTTGGGGCGGTTCAACTTTTTCACAGTTGAACCGCCCCATAATAAAGTTTGAGGGAAAAGGGATGGGGGTCTGGGGGAAGGGGAAAACCCCATTTG
>JASGMV010000020.1 GCA_030156255.1 Desulfovibrionales bacterium | reverse complement strand
CCGCACACAGGTCCGACGAATCTCCGCCCCGTCACGAACGAGTGAGGGACGCCGCCATCACTCCGAGCACTTGGTTTTGGCGAGATCAAAAGCCCTGTCGAGCGAGAGGCCGGAGCCGATCGACTGGCTGGCGCCGCCCATCTTCTGCTCCAGCAGTTCGAAGTTCACCTCATCCGTGGTCTTTATGACGATCATGGCGGGAGCTTTCCCCGTGCGGACGTACTGAAGGCACGTCATCGCTGTGGATTCCGTGCTCGTGCTGGAGCCTCCGGGGCCGCTTGTCTTCACTGTTTTCGACGAGGATGCGCCGCATCCTCCCATGCTGACGCACTGGCCGATCGACTTGGGGGCGTCGCTGCGCCAGTCGGCCAGGGCGGGCGTTGCGAAGAGCAAGGCGGCCGCGATCAGCAGGAGGGTCGATTTTTTCATGGTTCAGGCTCCTTGGATGGTTGGAATGGATGTGGACGACGACGCGCTCACGCCGGTGGCGTACGCCGCAAATCTTGGGTGTGTTGCAGGTTGTCCGATTCGTTCATCGAAAGCGGTCTAGCAGAAAAGGCGCCAGAAGAAAATTACAACGTCAGGCAAGGATATCCTCCCGCCGATTTGCCGATGGGGGCGGATTTGGCGCCAACATTGTCCTCGATGGCCGCCGCGGCTCAACTGCAGACGCGGTTGCATTCCCCGGATGGAGGGTCTAAAAACGTCATGCACCGTTACCTTTCAAGGGGGCTCCATGGAGCGGTTTACGGCCGATTTGCACATTCATTCCAGGTTTTCCCGGGCCACCAGCAAGTCTTTGGGACCGCGGCTTCTGGCCGCGTGGGCCATGGTCAAGGGCATTGACGTCGTCGGCACGGGGGATTTCACTCATCCGGAGTGGCTGGCTGAGTTGGAGGAGCAACTGGAGCCCGACGGGACGGGATTCTTCAAACTCCGCAACACCTCCGGTCTGCTGAAGGAGCTTCCCTGGCTGGGCGCCGAACCCTCCGGACGGGTGCGGTTCATGCTCCAAGCCGAGATTTCCTCTATCTACAAGCGCGGCGGCCGCGTGCGCAAGGTGCACAACCTGATCTACGCCCCGGACTTCGACGCCGTGCGCCGCATCAACGCCAAGCTGGCGCAAGTGGGCAATCTGGCCTCGGACGGCCGGC
Source organism: Desulfovibrionales bacterium (assembly GCA_030156255.1). Classification (GTDB taxonomy): domain Bacteria; phylum Desulfobacterota; class Desulfovibrionia; order Desulfovibrionales; family Desulfovibrionaceae; genus JASGMV01. The sequence goes on along the minus strand of JASGMV010000020.1, from coordinate 55,998 downwards.
CCATTCTTGGCCTGGACTCGCGCCATTTGTTGGAGATGGTGCTGGAGAGCCATCCGCGGGCCTTTCTCATCCCGGCGCACATCTGGACCCCGTGGTTTTCCTTGTTCGGCTCAAAATCCGGATTCGACTCCATTGAAGAGTGCTACGGCGAGCTGGCCTCCGAGATTTTCGCCTTGGAGACCGGGCTGTCGTCGGACCCGGAGATGAACTGGATGTGGTCGAAACTGGATCGGTTTCGGCTGGTGTCCAACTCCGACGCGCACTCCGGAGAAAAACTCGCCCGGGAGGCCAACCTGTTCCAGGGCGAGCCTTCCTACGACGGCGTGTACCACGCCTTGCGCGGCGAAAGCCTGGGCCACAAATTTCTGGGCACCGTGGAGTTTTTCCCCGAGGAAGGGAAGTACCATCTGGACGGGCACCGCAAATGCGGGGTGGTCATGGAGCCGCGGGAGGCCCACGAGCATCGCGGAATCTGCCCGGTGTGCGGGAAACCGCTCACCACCGGAGTCTTGAGCCGGGTGCTGGACCTGGCCGACCGCGACGAGCCGGTCAAGCCGCACAACCGTCCCGGTTTCGTGTCCCTTGTGCCGCTCAAGGAGATTCTCTCCGAGGTGCTGGGCGTGGGAGCCGGAAGCAAAAAGGTCTCCAGTTTTTACGCCAAACTGCTCCGTGCGTTCGGCTCGGAGCTGGACATCCTGCAGGAAACACCGGTGGAGGAGCTCGGCAAGTACTCCAAACCGTTGGCCGAGGGGTTGGGCCGCATGCGGCGCAGCGAGGTCATCCGTACGCCGGGATTCGACGGCCAGTACGGCGTCATTTCCGTGTTCACGGACAAGGAGCGCCGGGAAATCCACTCCGGAGGAACGCTGATCCAGGTTCGGGAGGTCGCGGCGCCGGACCCGGTGAAAAGGGCCGACCCCGAGGGGGAACTGCCCTTGGAGAGCGCGCCGACCGGACCTTTGGAGTACAATGCGGCGCAGAAGGCGGCGCTGGGGGCCGGCCCCGGTCCGGTGCTGGTCAAGGCCGGACCCGGCACGGGCAAAACCCAGACGCTCATGGGCCGCGTCAACCGGCTGATGGAGGAAGGCGGCAATCCCCGGTCCATTCTGGCGGTGACCTTCACCCGGCGGGCCGCGGCCGAACTGCGGGCGCGGTTGGCGCGCCTGCGGGGAGAGAACGAAGTTTTGCCGCGGGCCGACACGCTGCACGCCCTGGCTTTCGAACACTGGACCGAGTCCCGGGGCGAACCCCCGGTGCTCATGAACGAGGAGACCTCCCGTCGCGTCTTCGCCCGGGTCAATCCGGAGCTGTCCGGAGCTCGTCTGAAGCGCGCCTATACCGAACTGATGCTCGCGCGCGAGCGCCATGTCCCGCAGGACGCCTCGCTCGAAGGCGACGCGGCGGCGCCCCCGGAGCTGGCCGAGGCTTTGCAGCGCTACGAACGGCAGAAGCAGACCTGGGATTTGGCCGATTATACGGATTTGCTCGTCTACTGGCTGGAGCAGATTCGGGCCGGCAACTACGCCAATCCCTACACCCAGATCATGGTGGACGAGGTGCAGGACCTCACCCCGCTGCAGCTCGAACTGTGCTGCTCCCTGGCCGGGAAGGACGGGGAGGGCTTTTTCGCCATCGGCGACCCAAACCAGTCCATCTATGGCTTTCGCGGCGCGGTTTCCGATCCGGAAGGCGTTTTGCGCGGGCGTTGGCCGGACCTGACGGTGGTGGAGCTGGCGGAGAACTATCGATCCCGCCAAGCCATTCTGGACACGGCCCACGGATTGACGCCGCAGTCGGCCAAGCTCAAGGCTATGCAGCCTTCGAACGCGGAAATTCATTTCTTCCAGGCGCCCGGTCCCGAGCGCGAGGCATCCTGGATCGCCGAACGCATCCGCCGGCTTATCGGCGCCACCAGCCACACGCTGGTCGACGCCGGCGGCGAAGGAGAACTGGCTCCGGGCGACGTGGCCGTGCTGGTCCGGTTCCGGGCGTTGATCGGCCCGTTGGAGAAGGCGCTGTCCCGGCAAGGCGTTCCGGTGAGCGCGCCCGAGGAGGAGGCCTTCTGGACGGAGCCCCGCGTGGCGACCATTCTGCGCGCGGCCGGGCGGATGGTCGGTTTGGCGGACGACGAGTCCGAAGATGTGTTGGCGCTGCCCGAAAAAATATTGGCCCAGGGTCCGTTGGGGTTGGCCGCCTACCTGTCGGACATCCAGCCTTTCGACCACCTGTTCTGGGAAAGCAGACCCTTTCACCGGCTGTGCAAGGCCTTTGACGAGCATCAAACTTGGACCGGGCTTATCAACTGGATCAATCTGCAGAACGAGCTGGAGCTGGTCTCCCGCCGAGCCGAGAAGGTGCAGATTCTGACCTTGCACGCGGCCAAGGGCCTGGAGTTCGAGGCCGTCTTCCTGCCGGCTCTGGAGGAGGGCTTGCTCCCCTTCGCCGGGGTGGACGTGCTGACGGGCAAGGTGCCGGAGGGCGGCGTGGGCCGGTCGTTCAACCTGGAGGAAGAGCGCCGGCTGCTGTATGTGGGTTTGACGCGCGCCCGCCGTCTTTTGTACCTGAGCTCCTCGGCCAAACGTCGACTTTTCGGAAAACACCTGATGTTGTCTCCCTCGCGGTTCATTCGCGAGTTGCCGCAGACCGATTGGACCCGCTCGGCCCTGGTGGCCCGCAAAGTGATCAGCGAAAAACCGGTGAGCCTGCTGGATTAGCGGGCCGGAGCCTCGCATGTCCGTTTCGAACCTGGCGGCGCCTTCGTTTCTTTGGCCCGGAACCGTGGCCGAAAACTGCCGATGGATCGCGCAGAGGCTGCCCGAGGTCTCCGAGGTCGGCGTGTGCCTGTTTGAATCCGAGGCCTGCCTGGCCTATGGCGAGGCGGACTTGCCGGCATGGCTGCCGGAGACGGGCTTACGATTTCATCTCCACTTACCCTTGGATTTGCCTTGGGAAAGGGGCTTTGACGCCGGTTTCGCGGTAATCCGCAAATTGTTGGAAAAATGCGCTCGCCTGTCGCCCTGGGCCGCGGTGCTGCACCCTCCTCCGCCGGACATGCTTGCGGCCGCGGCTCGCGCTTTCGAGGCGGCCGGCTGGGCTCCCGGGCGCGTGTTGATAGAAAATGTTAAAGATTGCGACCTGACCGAAATTTGGCCGCAAATTTCACGGCTTGGCTTCGGCGTCTGCCTGGACGTGGGGCACGCGCTCAAGTATGGGCAGGACGCCGCACTGGCGCTTCCAGGCCTTTTCAGGCATACACGGATGCTGCATTTGCATGGCGCCGGAGCACAATTTTCTCACGCATCCATGCTCCAATTAAGCGAGAGAGGACAAAATGTTACAGCCGGCGTCCTGGCTCAGGCCAAAGAGGACGCCGTGAAAATGATTGAAGTTTTTGACCCGGAAGGCTATCGCGAGTCGGCCGTTGTTCTTGAGGGGCTGCTTTGCGCCCCGAAGCTTGACACCGAAGCCTTCTGCTGAGAGATACTGGCTCTGCATGTCGTTGAAATTTGGAATGAGAACTCTGGTGTTGGGCGGACAAGCCTCGGGCAAGTCCGATGTCGCGCTCGACCTGCTGGGATCTCATGCGGGAGAAAAGCTTTTTGTGGCGACGGGCCGCGCCCGGGATCTGGCCTTCCGGGAGCAAATCCTGGCCCATCGCCGCTCGCGTTCGGCGGGGATCGATGTGCTGGAGGTCGCGGCCGAGCTGGCTGCGTCGCTGGAGCGGGAGCGCGGCCGATGGTCGGCGATCCTGGTCGACAGCCTGGACTTCTGGTTGTTCACCTGCCGGGAGCTGGGCGTTGTCCGAGAGCAACGGGAGGCGTTTCTGGAGGTGTTGTCCCACTGGGACGAGGCCGGTTCGGAAGCGCACAGGCCTGCGGACCTGATTTTGGTGTCGCAGGAGACGGGGCTCGGTCTGAGTCCGGGAGAGGCCGCGAGCCGGGCCTTTGTGCGGGAGCTTGGCGGATTGAACCGGGCCGTGGCCCATGCGGCCGACCAGGTAACCTTCGTGGCCGCCGGCCTGCCGCTGCATCTCAAGGGACCCGCATTCTGAAAGGGCGAATATGGCGTATTTTCGACAGCTTGAAGAACAGTTGCAGGGTATGCTCAAGCTCCTGTGCAAGGATGATCGGTGGCTCATCGTCATCAACGCCGATCCCGACGCGCTGGGAGCCGCCATGGGGCTCAAGCGCATTCTAGCGCGCAAGGTCGCCGACGTGGGCATTACCCAGATCAACGAGATCAAACGGCCCGATAATTTGGCCATGATCCGGTACCTGCGAATACCGACAAGAAAATGCATTCCCAACCTCGTGGCGCAGTATGATAAGTTCGCATTGGTGGACTCGCAACCGCATCACAACCCGGAATTCGCCAAACTGGACTTCTCCATCGTCATCGACCACCATCCCATCCTCCCGGAACATCCGGTCGTCGCTCCCTACGTAGAAATCAAACCCGAATACGGCGCCACCTGCACCATTCTCACCGAGTACCTCTACAACCTCGATATCCGACCCGGTAAACTCCTGGCCACGGCGCTGCTTTACGGCGTCAAAGCCGACACCCAGAGTTTCGAGCGCGCCTTCGTGGACGCGGACATCAAGGCCTTCCGCTTTTTGTCCAAACACGCCGACCAACTGCTGCTCAAGCGCATCGCGCGCAGCGAGTTTCATCTGGACTGGCTGCGCTACTTCTCCCGGGCTTTCTACAACCTGCGCCAGATCGGCGGGGGATTGTACGCACACATGGGCGTGGTGGAGAACCCGGACATTCTGGTCATTCTAGCCGACTTCTTCATGCGCGTGCACGGGGTGCCGTGGAACGTCATCAGCGGGGAGTTCGACGACAAACTTATCGCCATTTTCCGCGGCGACGGCCAACGCAAGGATATGGGCAAGTTCGCCAAGTCCCTATTCGGCGACATCGGCTCGGCGGGCGGGCACCGCGGCGCGGCCCGGGCCGAAGTGGACCTTGAGAAGCTGGAGGGCAAGGACCCGGAAACCTGTGTGGTCAAAAAGCTCACCAAAGGCAAACGCAAAGGCCGCGCCAACAACGTCTGACCCCGGACAACCATGACCCTCAAAGAACGCCTCGGGCTTGACGAAGAGCCCCTGTACCTCATCGACGGGACCGCTTATTTTTATCGTGGATTTTACGCCTTCCCCGACCTCAAGCGTTCGGACGGCTTTCCCACCAACGCCCTGTTCATCATTCTGCGCATCCTTCTCAAGCTGCTGCGCGAGGAAAATCCCCGCTACGTCGCGTTTTTTCTCGACGGCAAGGGGCCGACTTTTCGATCCGGGCTGTATCCCGAATACAAGGCCAATCGTCCGGCGACGCCGGAGCCTCTGATTCAGCAGGTGGAGCCGCTCAAGCGGGCCGTCTCCCTGCTTGGCCTGTTCGAGGAGACCACCCGGGAAGTGGAGGCCGACGACGCCATCGCCTCCATGGCCGATCGCTTCAAGAGCGAACGGCCCGTCGTCATTCTGGGGCCGGACAAAGACCTCAAGCAATGCCTGGACGAACGCGTCTACATCTGGGACCCGGGCGCCAAGAACGAAAAGCTCATCGACCTGCGATCATTCGAGGAGGAGACCGGGCTCGCACCGGGCAACTGGCCGGACTACCAGGCGCTCATCGGCGACTCCGCGGACAATATTCCCGGCGTGCCCGGCGTGGGTCCCAAGACCGCTCTCAGCGTCATGAAGGACTTTCCGACCCTGGAGGCCATCCGCGACAACCTCGACCAGCTGCCCAAGGCCGCGAAAAAAAAGATCGAGCCCCACATCGAGGACGCCTTCGTCTACCGGAAGCTGACGCGCCTCAAGACCGACTGGAGCCTGGAGCGCCGGCTGGAGGACTTCGAGCGAAAGCCTCTCGATCCCGGTCCGATGGCCGAGTTCCTGTCCGAATTCGAATTTCGTTCGCTGGCCCGGGAGTTCAAGGCCATGACCGGCCAATACTCCGCCGCGCCAACCCCCAAGCCCGAGAAACGGACCCCGCGCGGCCAACAGCAGGCCTCCTTGTTCGCCGAGCCGAAAAGCGAGGCTGCTCCGGCTCCGGAGATCAAATCCGTCGCGGAGGCGAAGTCTTTGCCGGCTCTGGAAGGGCGGGTCGCCGGCCTGGTCCCGAAGGACAAGGGCCTGTATCTGGGCGTTGACGGAGAAGAAATTTTCTGGGCGGGCCGGCCGGAAACGCTGATTCCCGCTCTGGCGAAAGCCCGGGTCATTGCGTCGCCCGACCTCAAGGACCTGTTCCGGCTGGCGCCGTCGGCTCGCGATCTGGCCCTGGACAAGCTTTTCGATCTGGGGCTGGCCGCCTATCTGCTCGCTCCCGAGGAGCGCAATTATTCCCTGGAGCGGTTGATCATGGCCCTGGACAGCGACCCCGAGACCGACCCGCCGCCGCGCGGGCGGCCCGGACTCGGCGCCGGGGCCGTGTACGAGGCCTTGCGCCGGCGGCTGCGCGACGCCGGATTGCTGGAGCTTCTGCGCGATTTGGAGACGCCTTTGACCGTGGTCCTTGCGGACATGGAGCGCGCCGGCGTGCATATCGATCAGAAGGCCTTCGCCGATTACCTTCAGGAAGTCAGCGGAGAACTGGACCGGCTGACCCGCGAGATATACGATCAGGCCGGAGGAGAGTTCAACATCCGCTCAAGCCAGCAGATGGGAGAGGTCCTGTTCGGCAAGCTGGGCCTCAAGCCGGCCGGCAAAACGGCCGGGGGCGCGTTGTCCACCTCTGTGGACGCCCTGGAGAAGCTGCGCGGCGCCCATCCCGTCATCGAGCTGATTTTGGAGTACCGAAGGCTGGAGAAGCTGCGCTCCACCTACCTTGCGCCCTTTCCCAAGCTGACCGGAAAAGACGGGCGCATCCACACCACGTTCAACCAGACCGCCACGGCCACGGGCCGGCTTTCCTCGTCCAACCCCAACCTCCAGAACATCCCCATCCGCGGCCCCCACGGCAAGCGGATGCGCGCCTGCTTCACCTCGGCGCCCGGCAACCTGCTGGTCGCGGCGGACTATTCACAGATCGAACTGCGCGTGCTGGCGCATTTCTCCCAGGACCCGGCCTTGCTTGCGGCCTTCGCCAACGACGAGGACATCCACAGCGCCACCGCGGCGCTGCTGTTCGACGTCGCGGCGGGGGACGTGGCGCCGGACATGCGCCGGCAGGCCAAGACCATCAACTTCGGGCTCATCTACGGCATGGGGCCCCAGAAGTTGGCCAGGGAGCTGTCCATTCCCCTCAAGGAGGCCAAGGAGTTCATCGAACGCTATTTCGAGAAGCTGGCCACCCTGAAATCCTTCTACGACGGGCTCATCCACGAAGCGGAATCCAACGGGTACGTCACCACCTGGGCCGGCCGCCGCCGGCTTCTGCCCGAGCTGTCATCCCGCAACCAGAATCTCGCGGCCCAGGCCCGGCGGCAGGCCGTGAACACGGTCATTCAGGGCAGCGCCGCGGACATCATCAAGCGGGCCATGCTGCGCGTTCACGCCGATCCGGAACTGGCCGGCCTGTCCGCCGAACTGGTGCTTCAGGTGCACGACGAACTGGTGGTCGAGGCGCCGGCCGAAAACGCCGAACAGGCCAAGAACCTGCTCGTGGCGCACATGGCCGGGGTGGCGAGCCTGCGCGTCCCCCTCAAGGTGGACGCCGGAACGGGCGAAAACTGGGGCGAAGCGCATTGATGCACAGTAAGAGAAGAACGCCTCCGGCGGCTTAAGAACCTCCAAAACTTTTATACGGGACAATCCATGAACCGGAAAACGAATCTTTCCGTCTCATGGATTGTTTCAAACTTCATCCGCTCGGCGAAAATTTGTTCGCAGCTCCTCGCCGCGAAAGGCTCCAGGCGCGATCCGGCGTCAATCGGCCGAATCGGGAGGAGCGTCCAGCCCGGCCATTCGGCGCGGATCGGCGACCCTGTCGAACTCCTCGGCCGAAACCACGCCCAACCGCAGGGCGGCCTCCTTCAGAGAAAGATCGCGCTCCAAGGCGTAATGCGCCGTCTCCGAAGCCTTGTCGTAGCCGATGACGGGGTTCAAGGCCGTGGCCAGCATCAAACAGCGCTCCACGTAGGACTCGATGCGCTTGCGGTCCGGGGCCATCCCTTCGACCAGATGGACGCGGAAGCCGCGGCAACCGTCGGCCAGCAGATGAACGGAGTGCAGCAGATTGCGTATGATCAGCGGCTTGTAGACGTTCATTTCCAGATAGCCGGAAGCGCCTCCCAAGGCTACGGCCGTGTCGTTGGCCATCGCCTGGACGGCGACCATGGCCAGCACTTCGCACTGGGTCGGATTGACCTTGCCGGGCATGATGGACGAACCAGGTTCATTGGAAGGCAGAACAAGTTCGCCGATTCCGCAACGCGGCCCGCAAGCCAGCAGCCGAATGTCGTTTGCGATCTTGTACAGGGAGCCGGCCAAAGTCTTCACGATCGCGCTCAGATGGACCAGCGCGTCGTGCGAGCCCTGGGCGGCGAACCTGTTGCGCACGGGCGTGAACGGCAGGCCGGACAACTCGGCGATGCTGGCCGTGGCGGCCCGGGCGAATCCGGGGGCCGCGTTGACGCCGGTTCCGATGGCCGTCCCGCCCAATGTCAATGGATACACCGCCTCCAGGGCCTGCTCCAGCCGAACGACGCCGTCGCCGACCATGGCCGCATAGCCGGAAAACTCCTGGCCCAAGGTCATGGGGGTTGCGTCCTGCAGGTGCGTCCGGCCGACCTTGACGATGTCGCCCCACTCGTCGGCCTTGGCCGCAAGCGCGGCGCGCAGTGCATCGACAGAAGGAATCAAGAGTTCTTTCGTCGCCTTGGCCGCGGCGATGCACATGGCCGAGGGAAAACTGTCGTTGGTGGACTGGGACATATTGACGTGGTCGTTGGGATGCACCGGCTTCTTACTCCCCGGCTCCATGCCGGCCAACTGGCTGCAGCGGTTGGAGACGACCTCATTGACGTTCATGTTGAACTGGGTCCCGCTGCCGGACATCCAAACGCCCAGGGGAAAATGCTCGTCGAGGTCGCCCGCCAGCATTTCATCGCACGCCTGGACGATAAGGTCCCGCAATTCAAGCGCGAGCCGGCCGCATTGATGGTTGGCCAGGGCCGCGGCCTTTTTCAACACGGCGTAGGCTTGGATCATCTCCCGCGGCATGGGGTCGTTTCCAATCCGAAAATGTTCGAGCGCCCGCTGGGTCTGGGCGCCCCACAGCTTGTCCGAAGGCGTTTTCACCTCGCCAAGACTGTCGGTCTCGATTCGATAGGCCGGCATTATCCCTCCTTGCGGGATTCGCGGAGCGCAAAAAAAGCCCCGCGGAAAATCGTGGGGTTAGAGGCCCGCCTGCACCAGTTGGCCCGATCCCTTGGCCCGGGCCAACTTGAGGGCCTGGGCGGCCTCGCAAATGAGGTCTTCCGGGGTCAGGTCGGGGCCGGGGGCGCAGGTGGCCGTTCCTACGGACACCGTCAGGTAACGCAGGCCGGACTCTACTCCGCTGGGAAGACAAAGGCCAGCCACGGTCTCCACCGTGTCCCAGCCGATCTTGGCCGCGCCCTCCGGTCCGACGCCGGGCAGCACCATGGCGAAACAACCGTCGGTGAACAGGGCCGCGAAATCGGCCGGCCGTCGAAGGCGCGCGCCCACGGCGCCGCCCACCGCGTCCATGACGCGTTGCGCTTCCCGCTCGCCGCGCCGCTCCCGGTAAACTTCGAAATGGTCCAGGCCGACCATAGCCAAGCTCAACGGCTTCATTTCCCGGGCCTGCCTCCGCCATTCCTTATGAAAGAGGTCGTGAAACGCGCCAGGCTCCTTCAGGCCAAACGATTCCTCCGGCGCTGTTTCCGCGGAGGATTCACCGCTGACCAGGGATCCTTCAAGAAGCTCCACCCGGTCATGGCGCGGCAGGGTAATGCGGAAGGAGACCGACGCACCGTCGCCCTCGACGGTAAGCAATCCCCCCATGTGCTTGACCAACCGGCGGCTCAAGGCGAGCCCGATGTGTCCATCCGTTTCGCTGAACGGCGCCAGCAGCAGCTCGGGGTCCACCCCCGTATTGCCCGGAAGCTCGGCGGTAATCTCCACGTGGATGTGGTCGCCGCGCAACATGGCCCGCACGGTGAGTTCGCCTCCGGGTTTGCACACTTTCACCGCGTTCAGCACGGCGTTGACGAATATCTGGCGCAACACTCCGGCGTCCGCGTACACGTCGGGCAGGCCCTTGGCCAGTTTGAGGCGCGGCTTCACGCCCCGCTCCTCGATACGAGAGGCCAGCAGCTCCAAGGCCTCGACCAACGCGTCCCCCGCCTGGCAAACGTCCCGGCGCAGGTTCACCGGAGTCAAATAGTTGTTGATGCGATCCAGAAGACTCTCCAGCCGCTCGGCCTCGCGCAGGATGATTTCGGATTCGGCCAAACCCGACGCCTTTTTCTGAAGCCGGCGGGCGAAGCCGCCGATGGCCATCAACGGGTTGCGTATCTCGTGGGCGACCTCGGCCGCAATGGCGCCCAAAGTTTTGAGCTTTTCGTCCTGCACCAGCCGCTGCTCCAGCAGCACGCGGTCGGTGATGTCCATCAAGGCGCACTCCAGCAAATGGTCTCCGCCATCCTCTCCTTCCTCGGGATCGCCAAAGTCCTGGCGGGGAATGCTTTTGGCGATGGCGTGAATGACGAAGCCCTCTTTGTGCAGAATGCGGAACTCCGCGGAAAAGGGAGTGTAGCGGTCCACGGACGCCAAAAAAAGCCGTCGCATTTTCTCCCTGTCGTCGGGGTGGATGCGCTCCATGAGCCATTGCCTGGACTCCACGGCCTCGGAGCGTTCATAACCGAGCATGGAGGCGCAGGCGTTATTGATGTAGGCGAGCTCCAAGTCCGGCTTCAGCAAAAAAATAAGCACCGGAACGTGCTGCAACAACAGAGAGTGGCGCCGTTCGGCCGTGGCCGCCCGTTGCCGGAGCCGCCGCCGCAGCCGGTAGCGTTCCAGAGTGAAGGTCAACTCGCTCTGGTCGAAGGGTTTCTTGATATAGTCGTATGCGCCCAACCGGATAGCGCCCACAGCGCTTTCCAGGGATTCGAAACCGGTGACGAAGACGATGGTCAGCTCCGGGAGCCTTTCGCGCAGCCTTTTGGCCAGCTCCAGGCCATCCATTTCCGGAAGGTGGATGTCAACGAACGCCAAATCGAAAGCCTCGGACTCAAGGGCCCGCAACGCCTGGCTGGGCCGATGAAAATCCCTGGCGACAAAGCCTTCGCGGCGCACGAAGGCGTTGAGCATGCGACGCACGCCCTCGTCGTCGTCCACGATCATAATCCGCTCCAATCCTTGAGACATGGCTCCTCCGACGCTCCGCCCCGGCGCATACGCTCATACCGGGGCTTGCGCCTACTGTAATGCGTTTGGCCGTCCGAGTGAAGCGAGGAGGAGTCGATTTCCCGGTAAAAAAACGCCGGCTGCGCAAAACTTTGCAGCCCGGCTGCTTGCGGCTATTTACAGGCGTCGCCCAAGCGTATATAGAGGCACGTGTCCGATTTCTTTATGAGGCGGGAGAGAAGCAATGGCCAAAGAAGACGCCATTGAGGTCGAGGGGGTCATTCAGGAAGCCCTTCCCAACGCGATGTTCCGCGTTGAGTTGCAGAATGGCCACAACGTCTTAGGGCATATCTCGGGCAAAATGCGCAAGCACTACATTCGCATTTTACCGGGCGACAAGGTCAAGGTGGAGTTGTCCCCTTACGACCTGACCCGCGGACGAATCACCTACCGGCTCCGTTAGCCGCCCCGGCCGGCGGACCACAACGCAACGACCCGCCGCCGGAGACGTCAATCCATGAAGTCCGAAGGCGTTGTTGTCTGGTTCAGCGAAAGAAAAGGATTCGGGTTCATCCAGTCCGAGTCCGGCGAGGATTTTTTTGTGCATTACACGGAAATCCATCGCAAGGGATTCAAAACCCTGAATGTCGGCGAACGCGTTCGATTTGACCCCATGGATGACGACGCCGGCAAAAAGGCCGCCAACGTTGAGATCATGGAAGGCTGATCACGCCCCGAATTCATCCTTGCCGGGCTCCAGCACCTCGTTGGGGCTGACCGTCTTGACCCGCACAGCTTCCTTGCCGATCGCATACCGATGGACCAGCCAGTCCACGTGGTCGATGAAATCCACGTGCGCCCAGCCGTCCGGATCCATCTCGCGCTGCACGGCCTCGATGAACCCCTCCACGTCGATGTACTTGCCCTCGTGGTCCACGCGCAACACGCCGTCGGCGTAGGCTATCTGCTCGAAGGGAATCTCCCCCCGCAAACGCTCGAAACCCTCGGCCGACAGGCCGTACACGTCGCCATAAACGCGAACGTCGTCCACAACGCCCCCTTTACTCGCGCTTTTGCGCGAATTATACGATGGGGGCGCGGCCAACGCAAGATTCCAACGCCGCCCGCGCATGCGGCCAAGCCCCCTTCCGCGGCGCTCGAAAACCAGGAGGCCTTCCATGCAGTTTCTCGTTGAAAACGGCCCGTTGCGGCTTCGGCCCTGCCGACGAGGCCTGACCTTGTACAACGTCAACGACCTCTTCATCGGCCGCTCCCTGGAATTGTACCACGAAGCCCAGGAAAACGAACTCGGTTTGCTGCTGCAATTGATCAAACCCGGCGGCGTGGTTGTGGACGCGGGCGCCAACATCGGCGTGCACACCCAATGCTTCGCCGCGGCCGTGGGCCCGGAAGGCAGGGTCGCGTCCTTCGAACCGCAACGGGCCTTGCACCAGATGCTGTGCGCAAACCTCGCCCTCAACGGACTCGGCAATGTCCACACCTTCAATAACGCCTTGGGCGCGGCGCAAGGCGTCGGCTTCATGCCGAACCTCGACCTCTCCGCACCCCAGAATTTCGGCGCAGCCAGGTTGTCCGACAGCCAGCAGGGAGAGGAAATCCCCGTCGTCTGTCTGGACCAGCTCAAGCTGCCGAACTGCCAATTGATCAAGATCGACGTGGAGGGCATGGAGCTTGAGGCGCTGCTGGGCGCCGAGCGCATCATCAAAACGCACCAGCCGTTCATCTATATAGAGAACAGCGAGGAGGCGCGCTCCGCGGACCTGGTCCAGACGCTGTTCGATTTCGGCTGCGACTGCTACTGGCACCTGCCCATGTTCTTCAACCCTGAAAACGCCGCCAAGGTCTCGGAAAACGTGTTCGGCAAGCTCGTTTGCATCAACATGCTCTGCGTTCCCCGGTCCAAAGGCCTGAGCATCCAAGGACTGAAAAAACTGGAGTCCGCCGCCGAAAGCTGGCGGGAAGGAGCTCTTTATCTCGGCGCCTGAGGTTCAAGGGGACGCGTCGCGCCAGGCGCTCACCTGGGCGGCGCTTGGAACGACCCTGTTCTTATGGGCTTCAGCCTTCGTGGCCATCCGGGTCGGGCTTCGAGGCTACGCTCCAGGGCATCTGGCTGTGCTGCGGTTCATCACGGCCAGCGCAGCCCTCGGGGCCTTCGCTCTCATCCGCCGGCCGAAGCTTCCACGGGCTCGGGACCTGCCCATCCTGGCCGTGCACGGGTTCTTGGGGTTCACGGCCTACCATCTGCTCCTCAATTACGGCGAACGCACGGTAAGCGCCGCCTCGGCCTGTTTCCTCATCGGGGCCATTCCCATCTTCACCGCCCTGCTGGCCGGTTTTCTGCTCAAGGAACGCCTGGGAGGCCGGCTCATACTGGGCATCGCCGTCTCCATGGCGGGCGTCGCGCTTATCGCCATGGGCGAAAACGGCGGCTTGGGCGTCAACTACGGCGCAGTCCTGATCCTGCTGGCCGCATTCTCCGAAAGCCTGTTCATCGTTTTGCAGAAGCCGCTTTTATCACGCTACGCGCCCACGGAATACGTGACCTGGACCGTCTTCGCCGGGACGATCCTCATGGCGCCCTGGTCGCCGGGGCTGTGGGAGGCCGTCCGGGAAGCGCCGGCTTCGGCCACCTTCGCCGCCGTCTATATGGGAATCGGTCCGGCCGCCGTCGCTTACGCCACGTGGGCCTACGCCCTCCAACGCGCTCCGGCGTCGAAGGTTGCGGCGACACAGTTCTGCATGCCGGCCGTGACCATGCTGCTGGGCTGGCTATTTTTGGACGAATGGCCGCGGCTGCTGGCTGTCGCCGGAGGAATAACCGCCCTGGCCGGCGTGGCGGTGGGCGTCATTCTCCCTGCCTCAACAAAAATTCGCAGGAAATCATAACACGCCGCAACGCCCGACATACTTGGCAACAATGGCTGGACCTGCTACGTTTGTGACGAACGATCGTATTCGACCCAGACTGGAGCCCCATGTCCGCGGACGCAAACGTCGACAGCCTGCAGCTGACTTTCGGCGCCCGAGTGGCCGAGGTGGACGAAGCCACCCGAAAGCTACGAACGTTTCTTCATACACGGGGCGCAGGGAGCAGAGCCTTGAGCATCCTCCTTCTTTTCCGTGAAGCGGCGCTCAATGCGGCCCTGCACGGACTTCAAGGGGCGGAAGGCTCCGTGGAGCAGGCGCGGATCGTTTGGGAGGAAAAAGGGGCGCCATCTTCGTCCGGGACTCGGGCCCGGGCTTCGATTGGCGGCGGGCTTCCTACGACGTCCCTCCGGCGAAAGCGGAATCCGGCAGGGGCCTCTTCGTTCTTTGCTCCAACGCCGACCGCATCAAATTCAACGAGACCGGCAACGCCATTGAACTGTACAAGCGATTCGGGGAACAGCCATGAGCATCATTGATCGCGACGGGGAAAACGCCGTCATTACCCCGCAGACCGACATTCTCTCTTCCGAGGCCGCCCGGTTCAAGGACGACCTGCGCGAGTTGATCAACAGCGGGGTCAAACATCTGACCATCGACTGCCGGCGTGTGGAAATGGTGGACTCGCTGGGCGTGGGCCTGGTCATCGCGGCCCACAATTCGCTGCTCAAAGTCGGCGGGGCGCTCCGACTGGTCAACACCAGCGCGGAAGTATACGATCTCCTGGTCTCCATGCGTCTGAACACGCATATCGACATTCAATCCGCCAACCACGCCGAACCCGGAAATTAGCCGCCATGGAGCTTATGAACGACGAAATCATGCAGTCCTTCGTGGAGGACTCGATGGAGCATCTGGACGCCATCGAGTCCGACCTGATGGACATGGAAATATCTTCTCCGGAAGCCCCCATCAACGAAGACCTGGTCAACAGCATCTTCCGAGCCGCCCATTCCATCAAAGGCGGCGCCGGCATGCTCGGCCTGGACGACATCAAGAGCCTGGCCCACAAACTGGAAAACGCCCTGCACATGGTGCGCAACAGGGAGCTCGCGCCCCTGGAGCAAGTGGTGTCCACCCTGCTCCAGGGCTTCGACATGCTCACCAAAATGATTCAGTCCATCGGGAGCGATGCATCGTTCGACGTGGAGTCCATGAACTCCAAGCTTTCGACCATCATGCACGACGCCCTGCCCGACGAGGAAAAAACCTCCGTGGACGCCACCACGGAAGCCTCGGTGGACGGCAGAAAGCTCTTCGTGGTGGACTCCCTGGGGCTCCAGCTTTCCCTCAAGGGCGGCAAGTACCTCTACATCCTCGAATACGACCTTATTCACGACATCCAGCGTCGCGACAGGACGCCGCTGCAAGTCATCAAGGATCTCCAGGACACCGGAGAAATCATCGACTGCCGGGTGGACATCGCCTCGGTGGGCGACCTTGATTCCGAACTTACCAGCGCCATCCCGTTTTACGTGCTCTACGCGACCATCCTCGACGCCCAATACACCTCCACCCTGTGCAAGCTGGACGAGAACAAGGTCAAGCCCGTAACGCTGGAGGAAGTCGCGGAGCCCGCCGAGTCCCCCGGGGGCGAAGTTTGGGAAAAAAGTTTCGGTCCCTTCAAGCTGGCCGGAGAAGAGGGAGACGGGCTGCTGCGCATGCCCGCGGCGGTGGACGCCAAGGACCATGCATCGCTGCACGAAGCCCTGCTGGAGGCCTTGAACCATTGCGAACGCCTGAAGCTGGACTTCACGGCGATGCATCAGGACTCCTACCTGCACGTCCTGGAGGCTCTGTGCCGGGCGCACGTTACCTTCCAGCGCCGCGGCAAAACCATCCAGCGCCTGGGCGATGCGCCCATGGCGGTCAAGGAGCGCATGCAGCGCCTCGGGGCTCCGTGCCAGCTATGCCGCAACGGCGAGATGGAGTGTTTTCTGATCTGAGGCCGGAAAGCGAACCCGGTTTGGCTTTCCCGGAAGAGCAATTCCGTCAGAGCGCAGCCTGCGCACAAGGCGGCGCTCCGACGCCGCCACGGTGTGCACGCCGGAATTCTCGCCTACCCGACCAAACGCGGCCGATGCTCTCTCACGCCGCCGTGGGCGGGTTTCCGCTTTTCTCCACTTCCCGCGCCGCCTCCTCGGCCGACATGCAGATGCAGCCGATCGTCTCCAGCCACTCGCATCCGGGTTCGTCCAGTCCGGCGACTGCGTCCCGGGCCACGGCGACCCGAAAATCCATGGAGTTGGCCTCGTAAATGGTGGCCCGAACGCAATTTGGGAAAAAAGTTCCCGCTATCACCACCGTATCCAAACCGCGGCTGCGCAGTATCTCCTCCAGGCGCGTGCGGTAAAACGAGCCCCAGCGAGGCTTGAAGAGGATGATTTCGTTATCCGACAACTCTTGCGGGCGGCCGGACAGCAAGAGGTCGGCGTCCAACGCCGCGCCCTCGGGCCGAATCTCCGGCATCAACTCCACCCCCGGGCTTCCAGGAACAATCAACGGCTCTCCGGCCAGGACCCGGCTGCGCCGCACCAAATCCACGTCCGCCGTGTCCGGGTCGTAAAGGCGCACCACATGGACGATCAGCCGGCCCGCGCGGCGAAAGGACTCCATCAACGAGGCCAACGGCTTGGCCGCAACCCGTCCGTTGTCCGCAAAATCGACTTGCATATCGATGCTTATCAGAGCGCAGGCGTCGAAATTCGGAGCGGTGTGTTTATCCACGTCCGCCTCCCTTGCCCGCGTCCGGACTCACGCAACGCTTGAAGCCCATCCTCCGCAGGAGCGACATCGCCGGACAGGTGTTGCTGAAGGCGGACTGCAACAGGTTCAAGGATACAAACAAGGCCAAAAGCAGCCACCAGCGGGACACGAACTGGCCCAGAACAAGAGACAACAACACCATAAAACCGGCCAGACCGCGCACCATGCGTTCAATGGTCATACATCCTCCTCCATCGAAGCCATGTTGGATAAAGCTCAATTGCGGGAGAGTGTAGCCCCTCGGCGGACGCAAGGGAAGAGGGAATACGTCCCGGCGGCAAGGCGGGACGCCGCGCCGGGCGAAGATCGAATTCCGCTGAAAACCTTACAATGTCATGGTGTAACGATAGAAAAAACGCTCGTAGAACGCGCTGATTTTCTGGGCCGTGGGCCCGGTAAACCCCGCGCACCGCAAGCGGCAATAGATGTGCAGCGGATTCAGGTGATGTTGAATGGCGTTCCTGAAAGACCTCATGGCGTTTCCCTCTTACGTCACCTATCGGACGCTTTGGGGAAAACTTAAGCAAGAAACGCGCCCAAACGAATCTTTTGTGAAGAAACATTTCCCAAGAAGGAGGGAAAACAAGGATCGGCGGCCGTCCATCCTCAAAAAAACGAACAGGCGCCGGCCGTTGGGACATGCACGCGGAAGCAATGCGAAGAGCGAAATACGGTCTTTGGCGTGAACTGAAACGAGAGATCGTTCCAAAACTGAAACCTTTGTTTCACCGTGGTGTCAACGTTGCAACGCGAGTCCATTTCAAAAAAACCGCGCCCTGAAGCGAATGGGACTCGCGCCGGAAAGGCGTGCTCGAAATGCGAAGCATTTCGCCGCACAACGCAATACCACGGTGCTGCTTTGCGTACTCGATCAGAACCAGAGGCAAAGCCGCAGGACGTGATTTTCGATTGAAAAATAGCGCGGGAAACTCCAAACGTTGCAAAAGGCCCTGGCAAGACATTCCCGGCCCGCCGCGCGTCATTCGCATGGAACGCGGACCAAGGCGCCCGACGGAGGACGCCCTGCGCACGCAGGAAGTCTGGACGACGACGGCGTCACAACCCTTCGGCCTGTTTCTCCGACCCGGCCTGCTGCTCCTTGGCCTCTTCCTTGCCCTGGCGTTCGTGGGTCTTGCAGTAATCCACCACCGCGCGGGTCAGGCCGTATTTCGTCAGCAGCGCCTTCATGGGAATCTTTTCATTGATGGAGCGTTTCAGAAACAACCCGTGGTCCACCAGCTTGAGCAAAAACTCCTGCACCATGTTGCGGACTTCCGGGTCCTTGGCGTACGAGGCGTCCTTTTTGAGCAGATTGTAAAGCAATTGCACCAGACGCTCCCGCAACCCTTTGGAGCGGCTCCAGTCCACCACGGGCGCTCCGCAAACGAAACAACGGATGTCGCCGGACAAATCCGGATCATCCTCGTACTCGGTTTCATCAACGACATTTTTTTTTGCGTCAAACCGATAGGATTTTGTCACCGTGGTCTCAAGATAAAATTCGCCGTGCGCAAGATCCTCGGTGCAATAAAGCTTTCTCTCGCTACCCTTCATGGTTTCTCCGTTGCGATTTCTCCGTCGATCCCCGTGCTCCGTCCTGGCCTTCAAGCGCCAAGCGGCCGGTCGCCTCCACAGCAGGGAGATCCGACTCTTTTCAAATATGCACCATGGGCGCAACATATTAAAAAAATTACAAATACATTCAGATAGATATATCAAATCACCCACAGGGAGTCAACCCAATCATTACCCGACAACAACGACTGTCCAAAAAATCCTATAACAACAGCAGTGTTGATTTATGCTGTATACCCGCATCAAGCGCGGTGACTCCAAACCATTATGCACGCCAAAGAGCATTATGTATTACAGTAAAAAAAACAAAAAATAAAAACAGCAATCCACGCATCTTCAATGCGCGGCAATAGCAAACCAAAGTAAAAAATGCTTCTTTGGAAATTTGATGGTCATGCGCCGGCGCCTGCTTGCCGTCGACGATCCGCCGAACGCCGCGCCTATGTCTACAGGCGCAATGTAGGCGCCAACAGTTTCAAACCTTGCCTTTGCGTAGAAGAAACACGAAACATGAAAATGCAATGTGCAACAATTCCGTCTCGATGCAGACCCGCACAGGGATTCTCACCAGTCGGCGAGATACACATCCACCGGCCCCGCCGTCAGCCCGTTTTTGGCCTCGACGGGGTAAATGCCGACCCGCACGCCGCCGTCTTTCCGGGTTCCGGCCATAAGCCAATACGGGCCTTCAGGGACGCTCAACAGCAGAGCGCGCTCGTCGGGTAGGTATTGCGCGTCGATGGTTTTCTCCAACGCTTGGAAATATCCGGCGTTGTTGAAACGCGACAGACTGAAGTCGCGAAAATAACGCATCTGCTCCGAAACGTTTTCTCCGTCGCGGAAAAATCGGACCAGCACGCCGGCGGGGGCGCCGAAAAAGGCTCGGGACCTTGCCGTAGCGTTGGCGCGCCCCAGCAGGTCCGGAGCGTCCCAAAACATGGGGAGCCACGTTTTCCCATCATAATAGTTGATGAAGCCCCATGCGTCCCGGCAATCCGCCGGGATTCCGGCCGCCCGCAGCAACGCCGCGCCAAGCATGCATCGGTCGGACTTCTTGAAAGCCGAACCCAGGGCCAGGAGGTCTTGGGGACGAGGGTTGGGGCCGAAGATAAAGGGAGGTCCCTGGCCGAGGCCCGCAATGCGCCGGGCCGTCCGATTGAGCCCTTGCCGCAGGCCGGAGGCGAACATCTCGCGGACGGGCTTTGCAAGCGCGGATCGCCACAAGGAAAAGGGTTCATACAAAAGCCGGTCCTTGGCCACGAACGCCTGGTATGTCGCATTGTCGTAGACCACGCCCAGGCCGGACGCATTGGCGCGCGCCGCCCGGGAAAGCGCCAAAGACTCCAGGACGTTCCGGGATGAGGCCGCAACGCGATCCTTTTCGTCCATATCCAGATAATAGGAGGCCACATCTCCCGCAGGGGCCGCCTGAAGCGTCCGCAACATCTCGGGAGCATTGCCTCTTGCGGAATCCAACGCCTCGACCATGGTCGCATTGACCCCGGCCTGCTCCGCATAGGCCTTGTTCAAACGCCGAAAACCTTCGAACCGCTCCTTCCGGACCTGCTCCAGGCGATTTTCCTCCAAGCGGATTTCCTGGCTCCGGCCCAAAGGTTCGACGCTCTCCGCCTGGCCCGAGTCCGGAACGGAAAGCACGAACGTCCCGCTCAAGCGCGTCGCGTTCGAAAGCGTCAGCCAGGACGACGTCTTGGTCTCAACGGAGTTCGGCAGCCAGGAAATAAAATCAAAGGCCGCGTCGTTCCCCCGTCTGCAGGAAAGCAGAAACGTTCCCGCGCCCAGAACGGCCCGCCCGTGGCCCTGGTCGTCCGTCAGAATTCGGGCCACGGGTTTGAACGATCCATAATTATAGACGCCCGCAAAGACGGTGGCGTTGGGGACCGGTCGCCCGGCCTGGTCCACCACCTGCACCCGCGCCTCGAAAACCGGCGCATACGCGGGGGTGACGTTCAACAGCGTGATACCCGGCAGACGCCGGTAAACCGCCTCGTCGGTACGATTCACGCTCCCGTAGGCCAAAGCGAGCACAAACGGAGCGCGCGCCGCGTTGCCGGTATGGGAAAGCCCATGCCGGCCCGGGTCCACGGGAATCCAGGCGCCGTCGGACCAAACTTCGGCCCAGGCGTGGTTGTCGTCGACGTGCTGCCACGCGGGCGCCACGGCTTCGCGCACCGGCAACCCCACGGCCCGGGCCGCGGCCGCAAACAGAATCACCGCCTCTTCGCATCGGCCGAATCCCCGACGCATAAGCTCCTTCGGCCCCAGATCCCAACGCTCGGTTGTCCGGAAGCCCATCTGGCCCACCAGCCAAGCGTTGACCGTCTCCAGCGCGAAACGTTCGTCCTTGCCCGCAACCTTGGGCGCAAGCTCCTTGAACAACTCCGCGCGGACGGATTCGGCCGGCTCCTGGCTCAAACGATGCGGCAGCACGTACTGCAGAAAGATGTCCCACGGCAGCCGTCGCGCCCAGGGAAAACTTTCGCGGGCCAAAAAGGCGTAGTCCAGATTCTCCTTCAGCATCTCGGCCGAAAGCGAAACCCGGTCGGCGGGCGGCAGGTTGGTCGCCAGAAACCTGGCGGCCGCAAGCTTCTCCGGCTGATCCGCGTAAGCGTCCAGGAACGACTCCAGCTCGCTCCGATTGGGTCCGCTATGCTCCAGAACCTCCATAACGGCGGAGGGACGGCCCGAAGCCGGCACCGGCTTCGCCCTCTGGACCGTCGGAGCGGTGGCGGCGCACCCGTGCGCCGCCACCACAAGAAAAAACGCAACAAGCATCTTTATCCGCATGGAAATCAATCCTTTTCCACGAGGGTATCCTGCCGCGGCCCTTCCGGCAACAGCTTTCACCTTGCCCTCCACTCCGATTTCTGAAACATTCCGGGCGGAGAGACCAAATATGTGCGGCATCGCCGGATTCTTCGATTTCAAGGCAAGCGCCTCCCGCCAGGCGTTGCTGGCCCAGGCCAAAGCCATGGGCGACGCCGTGCGCCATCGAGGCCCCGACGGCCGCGGCGAGTTCGCCGACGCTTCCGCAGGCCTGGGACTGGCCCATCGCCGTCTGGCCATCATCGATCTCACCGACTGCGGGGCGCAGCCCATGTCCACGCCCGACGGGCGCTACACCATCGTCTTCAACGGCGAAATCTACAACTTTCACGCGCTACGGCGCAGGGCTGAAGACCACGGCTACGCCTTTGCCTCCCATTCCGACACCGAGGCGTTGCTGGCCTGCTTCTCCCTGTTCGGCGTGCGCCGGACCCTCGCCGACAGCGTCGGCATGTTCGCCCTGGCGTTGTGGGACGCCCGGGAGCGCCGTCTCGTTCTCGCCCGGGACCGCATAGGCGAAAAACCTCTGTATTACGGCGTAATGGGAGGATGCCTGCTCTTCGGGTCCGAACTCAAGGCCCTGCGCGCCCATCCGAACTTCGAGGCCCGCCTGGACCCGGAAGCCCTGTCCTGGTTCCTCCGCCGGCACTACACGCCGGCGCCGCTATCCATTTATCAAAACGTCCGGAAACTACCGCCGGGGACCATGCTGGCCGTCTCCGGCCCGAACGTCGGCGAGCCCGAACCCTACTGGAGCTTGTCCGAGACCCTCGCCGAGGCCATGGCCGCCCGCTTCCAAGGCTCCGAGGACGAGGCCCTGGACGCCTTGGACGCCCTGCTGCGCGACGTGGTTCGCAACCAGATGATCTCCGACGCTCCGCTGGGCGCGTTTCTCTCCGGCGGAATCGACTCCTCGCTGATCACGGCCGTGATGCAGCAGGTCTCGACGAATCCGGTGCGAACGTTCACCATAGGGTTCAACGAACCGGGATGGGACGAGGCGGAAGATGCAGCCAAGGTTGCGAAACACCTGGGAACCAATCACACCACGCTCACGGCATCTCCCGCCCAGGCCCTCGAAGTCGTGGAGCGACTGCCGGACATCTACGACGAACCTTTTTCCGACGCCTCGCAAATCCCGACCTATCTGGTCTCCAAGCTGACCAGGGAGCACGTCACGGTGAGCTTGTCCGGCGACGGCGGAGACGAAATCTTCGCGGGCTACAACCGCCACGCGGTCGGCCCCGGACTGTGGCGAAACATGTCCCGGCTGCCGGCCGGAGCGCGAAAATCCGCTGGCTTCCTGCTCGGGCGCATCCCTCCCCCCATGGCGGACAAGGCGTATCGCGTCCTGGAGCCCCTGCTGCCCGAACGCCTGCGCATGCGGTTGCCGGCCGACAAGCTGGCCAAAGTCGCGGGCTTGATGTCCGCCCGGAATTTTCAGGACGTGTACGCCGGCGCCGTGACCAACTGGCCCGAGCCCGACGGCCTGCTGCTATCCCAACCGGACGGAGGGACGGCTTGGCGCACGCCGGCCTTGCCCGATACCGGCGGCGACCTCACCCTGTGGATGCAGGCCATGGACGCGGCGACCTATCTGCCGGACGACATCATGGCCAAGGTGGACCGGGCTTCCATGGCCGTCAGCCTGGAGACGCGGGCGCCGTTTCTGGACCATCGGATCGTCCGCTTCGGTTTCAGCCTGCCCTTGGAGCTGCGCGTCCGCAACGGCAAGGGCAAGCGGCTGCTGCGCCGGCTTTTGTCGCGCTATGTTCCGGCCAAGCTGATCGAGCGGCCCAAAATGGGATTCGGCGTCCCTCTGGATCAATGGCTGCGGGGTCCGCTTCGCCCCTGGGCCGAGGACCTGCTCTCCACGGAGAGCCTGAAGCGCTGGTCGCTGCTGAAACCGGCGCCGATCCAGGCCGCATGGCGCGAGCACCTCGCCGGAAAAAGAGACCATCAGTACAGGCTGTGGAGCGTGCTCATGCTCCAGGCTTGGCTTACGAGGTGGATGTGAGGGTTGCGGTGCTCGGCGGCTACGCCCCCTCGCTCATCAACTTCCGCGGGGCCATGCTCCAGGCCATGGTCCAAAGGGGCCACGAAGTTTTGGCCATGGCGCCGGACATATCGGACGACACGGCCCGGGCTCTGCGCCGCATCGGCGCATCTCCCGTAGAGGTCGGGCTCCACCGCACCGGGCTCAATCCCCTGCGCGACGCCGCAAGCCTCCTCCGGTTAACCGCCCAGTTCCGCAGACTTCGGCCGGACGTGCTGTTTTCCTACACCATCAAGCCGGTGGTCTACGGCTCCATGGCCGCCAGGATAGCCGGAGTGCGCCGCATCCACTCCATGATCACCGGGCTGGGTTACGCCTTCGGACAAGGCCGCGGCGCCATCAAGTTCGTCGCCGTGAATCTGTACCGGCTGGCGCTGGCCCTGAACCGTTCGGTCCTGTTCCAAAACAGGGACGACCGGGACCTGTTCAGGGAGCTGCACATCGTTTCTCCAGATAAAACAACGCGCATCACGCACGGTTCGGGCGTTGACGTGGACCATTTTTCCCTGGCGGCAGCGCCGGAAGGCCCTCCGTTGTTCCTATGCATCTCCCGGTTGCTGAAGGAAAAAGGCGTGCGGGAGTTCGCCGAGGGGGCGAGAATCCTGAAGGCCCGCCGTCCGGAGGCCCGTTTCCGCCTAGTGGGGCCCTTCGATCCGGGTCCGGACGCCATCGACAAAAGCGTGGTGGACGACTGGGTGCGCGAAGGATTTTTGGAATGGCCGGGTCCGTGCGAGGACGTCCGGCCCCATCTGCGGGAGGCGAGCGTCTACGTGTTGCCCTCCTACCGCGAGGGAACGCCGCGCTCGGTGCTGGAGGCCATGGCCGTGGGCCGGCCGGTGGTGACCACCAACGTTCCCGGCTGTCGGCAGACGGTCCTGCCGGGGGAGACGGGACTGCTCGTCCCGGCGAGGAATCCCGAAGCCTTGGCCTGCGCCATGGAGAAATTTCTGGAAGCGCCCGGGCTGATCCCGGCCATGGGGCTTGCCGGGCGCGCCTATTGCGAGGCCCTGTTCGACGTGCGCAAGGTCAACGCCATCATCCTGGAGGCCCTGGAGCTGTGAAGCGGTTGTTCGACATTTTCGCCGGCGCCTTGCTGCTGTTGGCGTGCTCGCCGCTGCTGCTGGCCCTGGCGTTCGTGATCCGCCGCAGCATGGGCGCGCCTGTGCTCTTTCGCCAAGTGAGACCCGGCCTGCGCGGCGAGCCTTTCACCATCCTCAAATTTCGCACCATGCGCGACGCCGAGGGCAAGGACGGCCGCCCGCTGCCCGACGCCGAACGACTCACCAGACTGGGGGCGTTCCTCCGCGCCTCCTCGCTGGACGAACTGCCCGAGCTGTGGAACGTGCTCAAGGGAGAAATGAGCATGGTGGGGCCAAGGCCGTTGCTCATGCAGTACCTCGACCGGTACACCCCCCGCCAAGCCAAACGCCACGAAGTCCGTCCGGGAATCACCGGTTGGGCCCAAATCCAGGGCCGCAACGCCATCTCCTGGGAGGAAAAATTCGAATTGGACGTCTGGTACGTCGAACACCGCTCCTTCCGGCTCGACATGGCAATCCTCTGGCGAACCTTGAAAACGGTCCTGAAACGCGAAGGGATCAGCGCTCCGGGAGAGGCGACGGCCAAGGAATTCATGGGGTCGGAACGCGAAGGCGACCATTGATCGCCTTGCCCTTGGGCCGGGATCGTACTATGAAATAATTTTTGTTTTTCTTCATCTTCAAGGACTCAACCATTGAACAAACGCATCTTTCTCTCGCCGCCCCACATGGGCGGCGCCGAATTGGATTGCATCCGGCAGGCCTTTGCGTCCAACTACGTGGCGCCGGCCGGACCGCAACTCCAAGCGTTCGAACAGGCCTTCGCCGATGCCACGGGCATTCCCCACTGCCTGGCCGTGTCCAGCGGCACGGCGGCCATGCATCTGGCGCTGCGCCATCTCGGAGTCGGTCCCGGCGACATCGTCCTGGCCTCGACCCTGACCTTCATGGGCAGCGTCAGCCCGGCCCACTTCCTCGGCGCCGAGCTGGTTTTCGTGGACTGCGTCCCGGAAAGCTGGAACATGGACCCGGCCCGGCTCGAAGAGGCCGTGAAGACCTGCTTGCGCCAGGGACGCAAGCCCGCAGCGGTGATTCCCACGGACATCTACGGCCAATGCGCCGACTACGACGCCATCGAGGCCATCTGCCAAGAATATGGCGTCCCGATGGTGACGGATGCGGCCGAATCCTTGGGCGCCTTGTACAAGGGCCGGTCTGCGGGCCGAGCCGGACGCGCCGCCGTGTTCTCCTTCAACGGCAACAAGATCATTACCACCTCGGGCGGTGGAATGCTGGCCTCCGAAGACGAGGAGCTTATCGCCCACTGCCGCAAACTGTCCCAGCAGGCCCGGGAAGACGCGCCGTATTACGAGCATGAAGAGATCGGCTACAACTATCGCATGAGCAACATCGTAGCCGCCATCGGACTCGGGCAATTGCAAGTCCTCCCGGAGCGGGTGCGCCGCAAGCGGGAGATATGCAACATCTACCAGGAAGCCCTGGGAGAGACGCCGGGAGTTCGCCTCATGCCCGAAGCGGCTTACGGGACGCACAGCCGCTGGCTCACGGTGGGCCTTTTCGATCCGGTAACTTTCGGCGCAACGCCCGAAGAGATCCGCCTGGCCCTTGAGGCGGAGAACATCGAATCCCGTCCGGTCTGGAAGCCGATGCACCTGCAGCCCGTATTTCGGCGCATGGGCTACGGCTGCGTCGGCGGGGACGTGGCCGCGGGCTTGTTCGAGCAAGGCCTGTGCCTGCCGTCCGGGACCAGCATGGATGACCGGGATTTACAACGCGTCATCGCCATAGTACGTAGAGCTTCCCGGAATTGATTCATGTGGCATAATTTCAAGAATCCCAAGTTTTACGTGATGATTGCGGCGGACCTGCTCCTGTTCGCCGCGGCTTTTCTCGGAGCATACTTGTTGCGGTTCGACTTCGCTTTAAACGAAGCGCAAATCGACCAGTACTTGGGAATGCTCAAATACGTCCTGTCCATCAAGGTGACGGTCTTTTTCGGCCTGGGCATGTACCGGGGCATGTGGCGCTACACAAGCCTCTCTGATTCTTGGAAAATTCTCGAAGCGACGTTGTTGCAGTCGGTCATTCTGGTCACGATCATCTTCTACAAATTCGGTTTTCCGGGCTTTTCGCGCGGAGTGTTCGTCATCGACTGGGGATTGACGTTCGTGCTGACCGGGGGCTTGCGCATCCTGATCCGCTCGGCCTTCACGTTGCGGGACAACCGCTCCACCCCCCCCAACGGACGCCAACGCAAGCGAGTTCTCCTGGCCGGCGCCGGGCGCGCCGGCGAAAAAGTCGCCCGCGACGTCCGGGACAACCCCGCCCTGGGATATGAAGTTGTGGGCTTTGTGGACGACGACCCCCAAAAGCTCGGCCGGGCGATCCACGGCAAGCAGGTCTTGGGGACCATGGAAGCGATCCCGGAGATCATCGCCAAACGCCGCGTGGACGAACTGCTGATCACCATCACCGAGGCTTCGGGCGAGCAAATGCGCCGCATCGTGGATATGTGCAAGCAAAGCGGAACAGCGCACAAGATACTGCCAAGCACCGCGGAAATTTTCGACGGGCAGGTCAGCGTCAAGGCCCTGCGCCAAGTGAACTACCTGGACTTGCTCGGCCGTTCTCAGGTCGAACTGGATACGCAGGGCATACAAGACGTTCTCCAAGGGCGAACCGTTCTGGTCACCGGTGCGGGAGGGTCCATCGGCTCCGAGCTGGTTCGACAGATCGTTCGCTTCAAGCCCGCCTTGCTGGTGCTTGTGGACGCCTCGGAATTCTCCCTGTATCAAATAGAAATGGCGCTGAAGCACGAGTTGGGGTTCAACAACTACGCCACCGTGCTGGGGTCCATTTGCGACGCTGCGCTCATGCGGCGGACATTCGAACGGCACCGTCCGTCCATGGTGTTTCACGCGGCGGCCTACAAGCATGTGCCCATGCTGGAGTGCAACCCCTGGCAGGCCGTGACCAACAACATCCTGGGCACCAAAACGATTATGGACACCGCGGTGGCGACCGGAGTCCAGCGATTCGTGGTGGTATCCACGGACAAGGCCGTGCGACCGACCAACGTCATGGGCGCCAGCAAGCGGGTGACCGAGCTGCTGATGCGGCGCTACGACGGCGGCGGCGCCAAGTTCATGGCCGTCCGCTTCGGCAACGTGTTGGGGTCTTCCGGATCGGTGGTGCCGCTTTTCCGCCGCCAGATCGAACACGGCGGCCCCGTGACCGTGACGCACCCGGAGGTCACGCGCTACTTCATGTCCATCGCCGAAGCCGCCCAGCTCATTCTCCAAGCCGGCGCCATGGGCAAAGGGCAGGAAGTTTTTGTGCTGGAAATGGGGGAGCCGGTAAAAATCGCGGACATGGCCGCGGATTTGATTCGGCTGTCCGGCAAAGAACCGGGACGGGACATCGAAATCGTCTTCACGGGCCTGCGGGAGGGGGAAAAGCTCTATGAAGAGCTGATTACCGAGGGCGAAAACATCTTGCGCACCGAGCATGAAAAAATCATGGTGCTCGGAGATTGCTCCCATTGCGCGGGCAACGAAGCATTCATCCAGCGGCTACAGGATCGCCTTGACGAATTGACCGCCGCCGCCAAGCGCTACGATCAGGCGGAAGTCCGCAGGATATTGAAAATTCTTGTCCCGGAATTACATAGCGAAGGCGAATGCGCTCCCCCAAACGCCTGACCCAAACCTTTCTCTATTATTTTTTATGAGCAGCAATCTGGCGTCTCTCAGCGTTACCGCACTGTTTGGAAAAATTTTATCCAATTTGCCAAAATCGTGGCGAAAGACCTTCTACATCCTCTTCGCCGCCATGGCGGTCGTCGCGTTGTTTGAGACCGCGTCTCTCGGGTCCATCGCGT
Organism: Desulfovibrionales bacterium; assembly: GCA_030156255.1. Taxonomy (GTDB): domain Bacteria; phylum Desulfobacterota; class Desulfovibrionia; order Desulfovibrionales; family Desulfovibrionaceae; genus JASGMV01. The sequence continues at coordinate 27,552 of JASGMV010000020.1, read as the reverse complement.
TTTATGTTTCCGTGATCGCCAATCCGGAAACGGCGCTCCATTCATCTTACACGCAAATGGCCTCTCAATTCCTACCTCCTGCTGTTTTCGCCGACACGAAATCGTTCATCATCAGCTTGAGCATCTTTGTTGTTTTATTGATTGCTTTCAAAAATCTGCTGCAAGTTTTCGTCAATTACCGCATCGCAAAGTTCAGCTCCAAAGTGGAAAGCTACTATGGCGGTGTTTTGTTGAACGGATTTCTGAACATGCCCTATGAATGGCATTTGAACAAAAATTCAGCGGACATGGTGCTCGCCGTTCAATGGCGCATACATATGGGGCGCGGCGCCGTTCTGCCGGGGATGCTGTTTCTTTGCGATCTTCTTTTGGTCCTCTGCATGCTTTCGGCCTTGATCATCGCCTCCCCGCTTGTCTCGGGCATCGTCCTCGTTTTCGTAGGAGGCACCGCCTGCCTCCTTTCCAGACAAGTCCGGCCTTATCAGGCGCGCGTCGCCGGCAGATGCCGCGACTACGAACAATATTTGAACTTGAAGACGACCACGGCCATCCACGCGTTCAAGGACCTCATCATCCTGAACCGCACCAAATTTTTTCTGCAAGCTTTCATGGACAAAGCCGTTCCCCTGGCCAGGGACCAGGGCATGGTTCAGGTGATAAGCAAGCTTCCCCTGGGCGTCCTGGAGACCTTCGGCTTTTTCATGTTGGCCGGCAGCATTTGCCTCATTTCCTTTTACCTGGATTTCTCCACGGCGAGAGTCACCGGGACGGTCTCCCTGCTGGCGGTGACGGCGTGGCGTGTTCTTCCGGCCGTCAACCGGATTTTGAACTACATCATCGCCTTCCGAAATGCGCGGCCCATGATCGAATCGGAGCTGCGGTATGTCGATGAAATGCGGCCCGCAGTGCAGGCAGCGGAGAATCCACCATCCGCCCCGGAAGGATTTTGCTTCAACAACTCCATCGAATTCCAGCAGGTTCGCTTCACCTTCGCCTCCAGCGAAACCGAGGTGCTGCGGGGCGTCCAATTGGCCATCCAATGCGGGCAAACCGTAGGTGTCATCGGGCCGTCCGGCGCCGGCAAAAGCACCTTCGCCGACATCCTCATCGGATTGCTGCAGCCCACGGGAGGCGAGGTCGCGATCGACGGACTCCCGCTCCAAGGAGGGGTGCGCCGCCAGTGGCTGAGCGACGTCGGCTACGTGCCGCAAACGCCGTATATCCTGGATGGATCGATTGCGGAGAATATCGCCTTGGGCGTCGCCAAGGATGAAATCGATCGGGAACGGGTGCTGGAATGCGCCAGAATGGCGGCCATGGATTACATCGCCGACATGCCCTTGGGCGTGGACAGCATGATCGGCGAGCGAGGAGTGATGCTTTCCGGCGGCCAGCGCCAACGGGTGGCCATCGCCCGCGCGCTGTACCGCCAGCCCAAAATCCTCGTGTTCGACGAAGCGACGAGCTCCCTGGACGGCAAGAGCGAAGACGCGATCATGCAAACGATCTACAGCTTCAAGAACACGGCGACCATGGTCATCATCGCCCACCGCCTGACGACCGTCGAAAACTGCGACATGATCGCCTGGCTCGAAGACGGCGTTATCCAGCAGTTCGGCCCTCCGGAGGAAGTTCTGCCCCGCTACCAGGCCGCCATGCATCAAAAATAGACGGCTGGCGACATCTCCGGGTTTACCGCGCCAGCCCCCTACAGCCTTTCCTCCGGCGCTTGAACGGCTCTCCGCAATACCTCAATCCCGCCCTTCCGAACCACCCCGCAGCCGCGCCCGCGGCGGAATGGACGAACGCGAACATCTTTTGCGCACGCGGCGTAACGCCAAGGCGAAACGAACGCCCCCTACACCTATCTTCCCCATGCCAGCATTGCTTGCAATTCAGGGCGCCAAGGAAAACTCTCTGCGTTCCCGGGGCCTCGCATATAAGCATTGATTCTCGATGGGCTTCGTGTCCGCCGGGCGCTGCCCATTCCAAGAGCATCACGCACGGTTCCCCTCGCACGCATGCACCGTTTTTTCGTTGCATAGGTCAACACCGCGACGCGCGTCCACCAACTTTCACTCTGAACTTTGGAGCACGACGGCGCCAAATTGGAATCGCACGGCTTAATCCGCGGGCGGACGCAACCTGCAAGAGCCCTTCATCTTTGGGTCCGAACCAGATGCGCGCTGTTTGTTCCGAGGTGAGCGCCGACCAAGATATCAGGCTGGAATACAAAATCAGGATCACGCCTTCGAAAAACGATCCCTATTTTCCAAAGAAAAAGGCCGGCCCCGAAGGGCCGGCCTGAGATGCATGAGGTTGGCTGGATTCGTCGGTCAGCTACTTCTTGAACCGGCTGCGGATGATGCCGATGGCCGGGGCCAGCAGCAGCAGCAACCACTCCAGACCAAAGCCGGCGGCGGGGTTGAACACGCAACCGGAGGAGGAGCTGGAGGAAGAGCTGGAAGTGGGGGTGATGGTGCCCAGAACCTGCGGGTCCTGAATCTGAACAGTGGTGGTCGAGGTCTTGGACAGATCGTAGTCGCCGCCGTCCTTGATCACGAAGTAGAGCGAGTAGGTCACGCTCGGATCCAGGGTGGAGCCGGAGTCGAGAACCGTGCCGCTCTGCTCAAGCCACCAAGCGCCGTCAACGGCAGGAGAACGAACGCTCTTCTGGTTGAACACGCGGTTGGACAAGGTCGAGGTCTTGTTGACCAGCTTGTACAGGCGATAGGTATTCAGCTTGCCGCCGATGCCGCTAATGTCGTAGGTGCCGGTGAAGTAGATGGTGTTTTTGGCGCTCGGGCTGACGGTGGACGAAGCGTTGAAGTACTTCACGCCGGTCACCGGAGTGAAGGAGGAGTCAAGGCTATAATCGCTAATCAGCGTGGAAGCCTGCACCGTCTTCTCGCCGTTGTAACCGCTGTTCACGGTGAAGGTGTTGGCCAACGTAGCGTTGTCCCAGTAGGCCGCCGTGTTGGTGGCCTTGGTGAAGTTGGAGCTGGCGGACGCAGTGGGGAAGGCGAAGGCCAACTGGTAGGAGTCGCCGGACTTGTTCCAAATACCCACAAAGTAGGTCTTTTCCGCATTCCAACGACCGAACACTTCGATGCCCGTGCCGCTGCCGGTGCTGTTCAGAATCGTGAAGTTACGGAACTGGACGCCACCGATAGTACGGGTGCCCAGGTTCAACGTGTAGCCATCGATGGATGCGGTGGAGGTGTGGCCGCCGCGAGCCAAGGGACCCGCGTTCAACGTGGTCATGTTGCCGGCGCCGTCCACTTTGGCGTTACCGTCCAGGTACATCTGCATCAGAGTGGCGGTGCCGTTGCCGGCGGCGGCGCTGGCGCTGGCCTTGCCGGTGCCGGCGGCGACGAGCTTCAAATAGACGTTCTGGAAGTCGGAGGCGTCGCCGATCACGCCGCCCTTGGTGGCGACCGTCATGCTCGGGTTATCGCCCGAGTACTCAAAACCGATGAAGGTCTTGTTGTAGGCGTCCATCGTCGCATTGTTCACGATGACGGCGCCCGGCTTGGAGATGGAGGAGCTGTTGACCACACGGAACAAGCGGCCGTCGGTGTCAACATTATACGAGACCGAGGCGTTGCTGACGGCCTGTTTGCTGTCATAACCTTTCCAGGTGGCGCCGGGGCCGGTGGATGCAATAGTCAGTTCGCCTGCACGGTAAGCGGTCTTATTGTCCTTATCCATCTGCAGAGAGAAGAGAGACCACGTGCCGCCCAGACCTTTACTCGCCGCCGACACCGTAGCAGCCGGGTTGCGCTGCACCATGGCCAAAAGCGAGGTACCGTTGCGGGATTTCGCACCGCCACTCTTCGACCAGTTGCCCGCAGTCACGTTGGCGATGCCGACCATCAGGGAGTAGTCCGGAGCGGCAAAGATATACAAGTAGTCGGGGGAAGTACCAAATCCAAATACCGTTCCATTCGTGAAGTTCGCCTCGGCGCGAATCAAGCCAGGAACGCCTTTTTTCGGCCCCATATTATTCAAGACATAGTCTTCTTGAAAAAAGTTAAGCGTCCCAATAGACGAGCCATTGTAGGCACCCAACGTACCGTTCATTCTCAGCACGTTGTTGGAGGCACTCGCATTGAAGAAGAAGGCTCCAAACGGCGTATGCAACGTCGTCGAGTTATACACCACATACTTGTAAGGAACAGCGGATGAAACACCCGCCGTCACGTTGCCCGAAAATCCCATGCCGACCACGGCCCAAGACTGGTTGCTCAAAGCCGAAGGCGGAACATCCGCGGCCTGGGCGAACGAGGCGCCCAGGACCAGCATCGCCGCCAGCAGGCCGATGACTGTAAACCGTTTCATACAGTTCTCCTTGAAAATAAAAAAATTCAGATACTGAGAACCAACACCTCAGCCAACCTCACCCCGAGAAACAGCCGCACGACGCACCTGTCCCCAGAGGCTTGGCGGAATATGCCAAACGCAAACGGATTTAGCAAGTATAAATTCCATAATTTCGTCAATTTCATATGAATATTTGTTGAAAAGAACCAAACGCGCCATAGCGGTTTTAAATGTCGCTTTGGCGCGCGCTCACGGGGTGGCGCTAACTGCTTGAGTCCAAACGAAATCCTGGATTTGACTTCGAACGGCAGCGGTCATGGCCTCCACCAGTATGGAAACGTCCGGCGGCCTTGGATTCTGCATGTCCGCCTCAGGCGCAGGATTCTTCCACTCCAGCGGTCGCCGCACTCGTGGCCGCACCGAGGTGCGCTTGCGCCAGATCGTCGCGAACCGGAGCATTCGTTCCGCACATGCAACCTTGGCGCGCGGTTGAAAGAACTTCCCACAGATCCAACAGGTCATTCGCGGCCCATCAGGAAAATCCGCTCCCAATCGACGGACGCCAGCGAGCGTTGATTGCGGCGCTGCAGCACGGGCCAAGCCTCGCCGGGGATGTTCCGCACAGCGATGCGGTTGATGTACTGGTGGTCCGGATCGCCGCAGCAGGCGCAGGCGAACCCGCACACGTCGCAGGTGCAGCCGCCGGTTTTCCTGGCTTCCTTCAGAACGCCGCCGGCGTCGCAGCAGGCGTCGCACAAGAGCAGATGCGCCACGTCGGACATGGGAGGCTACCGGCTAACTCCTTGCCGCGAAATGCTTGCGGACGGGCTGCGCCCGCCGTGAAGCAAACATTTCAAGCGTACTATGCTCCGGATCGATGGGGGTGTTCAAGAAGCCGGCCTCAATCGGCCAAATTGTGATCCAGTTCAACAAGAATGATCCCTTGGTCGGCGCGCAGCTCCAGGTCAAGGTCCAGGGCGCCGGCCAGCTTCAAGGCCTCGTCGGGCAGCCGCCTGCCGGACAGGCCCGCAACGCCGGAAAATTCGACGGCGCCGCCGCGGTCCGTGGAGCGGGTGGCCAAGGTCAGGCCCTGTTCGGGCGTCAAGCCGTCGAAGGCGAAGCGCAGCAGGACGTACAAAAGCTGCTCCAGCAAGAACGGACTCGTGTTCACGGTAATGGTCCCGTCCGCGGGCCGGTAGTCCACGGCCCTGGGATAGGGCATATTAGAGGATAGGCTCGCCATGAGGCCGGCGGCGTCGTTGATGTCCACCTCGGCCCAGGCCGTGTCCACGCTGTGCGCGAACTGGTTCATCCGCTGCACCACCTTCTGTCCGCGGTCGATCTGCTCCACGATGCGGCCGGAGAGTTCGCGCAGCCTGCCGCAGTTTCCCGCGCCGTCCTGCTCCTCGGCCATCTCGACAAGATCGTCCAACAGGCCGGCCGTCTCGGACACCGTGGCGAGAATATTGCGGATTTTATGGGAAATATGCGCGTTCATCCGGCCGCAAAAGGCCAGCGAATCCCAGCCCGGATTGCTCCCTGCGCTCATGCCGCGCCTCCCTTGCCCTCTTTTATGACCTCTGCAATGGTCTCCATGATCTGCTCCACCCTTACCGGTTTGATGAGACAAAACTCGCCTTCGGACGAGGCTTCCTCGAACCACTGCTCGGAGCCGTGGCCGGTGAGAAAAATGAACCGCATGCACGGCGCCGTCTTCTTGATCTCCTGCTTGAGCTCCAACCCGCTGAGCCGCGGCATCCTCATGTCCAGCAGGCAGACATCGTATTCCTTGGCCTTGACCTTGGCCAAAGCGTCTTCGGCGGTCACGCTCCAATCGGCCGCGTAGCCCCGCAACGCCAAGCGTTCCGCCAAAGCCGAAACAAATTCCTTCTCGTCGTCAACCAGCAGCACTCTCGTCATTTCGCACCTCGCGTATGGTCAAGGGCAGATCGATGGTGAAGGCGGCGCCCGCTCCTTCCTCGCTTTGCACGTCGATGGCGCCCTGAAGCTTGCGCACCAGACCGTAGGTGATGGACAAGCCCAACCCCGAACCGCCTTTCCCGGATTTGGTGGTGAAAAACGGCTCGAAGATTTGTTTCATGTTCTCCTTGCTGATGCCGGCCCCCGTATCCTGAATCCGAATCTTCACCCGGTCTTCGCCGTGCGGTTCGGCCGTAACGTTCAGGCTATCACCATTGCGCATGGCCTGGAAGGCGTTGCCCACAATATTCAGCAACACCTGCATCAGCTTGCCCCGGTCGGAGCGAATGTCGGGCAAGGACGGGGCCACCGCCACGTTGACGTCGATGGAGCGGTACACGGCCTCCTTCTCAAAAAAGCTCAGAACGTCCCGCACGACTTTGTCCAGGCTGAACGGCTGAATTTCCACGCTGCCCTCGCGAGCGAATCCCAGCATTTGCTTGGTGATCCTCCCGCAGCGGTCCACGGAGTCCAGCACCGAATCCAGATGGCCGATCAACCGCTCGTCGGCGTTGTACTTGGGGTCGAGCTCCAGCAAATCCTTGATGAGTCCGGCCTTTTCGTTGATCACCGCCAGGGGGTTGTTGATCTCGTGGGCGACTCCGGCGGACAAGCGGCCCAACGACGCCAGGCGGTTGGTGGACTCCATGTGCGACATGGCCGTGGCCTGCTTCACGTCCGCCTCGTACAGGCTGTTGCCCATATAAGTGGAAATGGCGTAAATGGCGAACAACAACACCGTGATGCTCGCCACCAAAAACCATATCAGGTCCAGCCGGATGTCCATCCAGGCCCGCATGGTCTCGGCCTGCTGCCGGGTGACCATCAGGATGAACGGCGAATCCTTGATGTAGGCGTAGCCCACGAGGATCGGCCCCCGCTCGGGGTCCTCGACCACTGCGGACTGGGTGTGCTCCGAATACGGCGGGACCTTCAGCGTGGAGTTGTCCAGCACTTTTCCGAAAAACTTGGACGGCGTCTGCAGCACCCCTTGTCTGTTGATCAAGAAGGCGTCCCCGCTGGCGCCCAGGTCCAGAATGGAAAGCAGGTTGATCAGGCGCTCCATGTCCAGCGTGCTCCGCAAAAAGTACCCCCGCCCCTTTGCGGCGTCCGAGGCCACGGCCGCCACGATGTGCGGCGCGCCGCGAAATCCCAGGAACATGTCGCTGACGTAGGCGCCCTTGGCCCGGACCTCCTGAAGCCACGGCTGCCCCACATAATTCTTCCCGATCAACTCGAAAGGCCCGGCGTAGGCCGCCTGGACCCCGTCGGCGTTGATCAAACCCAAGTCCACCACGCCGCCGAACCCCACCTTCAGATTCTTGAGCACCGCCTCCAGATGCCCGGGAGACCGCAACCGGTCGTAGGTCTCCTCCTCCAGTACAAAATGCAACGCGGAGATGCGCTCCTCCAAAAAGTGGGTCACTGTCCGCCGGGTATTTGATGCAATTCGCACCAGCCGCAGCGTATTTTCCAACTGCAGGGCCTTGCGGGTCAGTTGGTAGTCGGTGAGCGTCAGAATCAACAAGGGAATCAACGACACCGCGGCCAGGCCGGCGATGGACAGGAACCAGACCCGGCGGTAATCGCGCACGCCCCTGTAGGCCATGTCGGGCGGATTGAGGAACCGCGGCCGCACCGCCTGGACCAGCAAAGCGGTTAGCCGGTTCACGACTCCTCCTTGTGCACGCGGAGCAGGATTTCGGACAACTCGCGAATGGCGATGGGTTTATGAAGGAAATCCTTGGCGCCAAGCCCCATGCATTCCTTATAATCCGCATCCGAGCCGTGCCCGGTCAGCACCACCACCCGCGCTTCGGCGCCCAATCCCGGCATCTCCCGCAACACGTCGGTTCCGGGACGATCCGGCAACCGCAAATCCAACAAAACCAGGTCGAACTCCGCACTTCCAAGGGCCTCCAAGGCCTGGGCCGCGTCGTAAGCGGTTTGAGCCTTGAACCCCCGCAACTCCAGCCTCTCGGCCAGAGCGTCGGCGAAGTGGCGCTCGTCGTCCACAATGAGCAGCCGTAACTGTTTCATCTTGAAACCCCATGTGATGAACTTGACATCAATTGCTGTCCTTGCTTATAGATCGTATCGTTTCATTTGGCAACAACAAGTTTCAAAACGCAAAGAAAGGGGGAGCAATGTTGCCGATCTCACACAAAAAGCTGGGTCTGATCGGGGCGCCGGCTGTCGCGACAATATTGGCCCATCCGATGGTCGTATGGGCAGCCCAGGAAGCAGCAGTTCCGCCGGAAATGGCGCACCCGTGGTGGTTCTGGCCGTTGATTCTGCTCGTGTTTTGTTTCGTTCTCGGGATCATCGCCGTGCTGGCCGGCGTCGGCGGGGGCGTGCTGTACGTCCCGCTGGTCAGCGGCTTTTTCCCGTTCCATATCGACTTTGTCCGCGGCGCGGGGCTGATGGTGGCCCTGGCCGGCGCCCTGGCCGCAGGGCCGGGCTTGCTCAGAAGAAACCTAGCCAGCCTGAGGCTGGCCCTTCCCGTGGCGCTGATCGCATCGACCTGCTCCATAGGGGGCGCCATGCTGGGGCTGTACCTGTCCAAACTCAACCCGGACATCGTCCAGGTCTGCCTGGGCGTGACCATCGTGGGCATCGCCATCCTGCTGCTGGCGTCCAAGAACACGACGAAGCCCGTGGTGACCAAGCAGGACGCCCTCGGCATGGCCTTGGGCCTGCACGGGACGTACTTCGACGCAGCCACCCAGGAGATGGTGGAGTGGAAAACGCACCGCACCCTTTTGGGCCTGATCCTCTTCATCTTCATCGGCGTGTTGGCCGGCATGTTCGGCTTGGGCGCAGGCTGGGCCAACGTTCCGGTCTTGAACCTGCTCATGGGGGCGCCGCTGAAAATTTCCGTGGCGACCAGTAAATTCCTGCTGTCCATCACCGACACCTCGGCGGCGTGGATTTACATGAACAAGGGCTGCGTCATCCCGTTGATGGCGGTGCCGTCGATCATCGGGCTGATGTTCGGCTCCTTCGTCGGCGTCAGGCTGCTCAGCATCGCCAAGCCCAAGTTCATCCGCATCATGGTCATCGTGGTTCTGTTCTTCGCCGGACTGAAGGCCATCGACAAGGGCCTCGGCATCGGCCTGCTCGGTTAGATCGCCAGGAGGTATACTATGACCCAGAACACTATGGAAAACAACGCCGCCAAACCGATGCGCGAGCAAATCACCTACGCGAACCTGCTGTTTTTGGGCGCTTGGTGCGGCATTCTCTTGTTGTTCATCACCTATTTCATCTACGCGACCGGCATTCTGCCGCCGCACGCCTCCATGGAGGCGGTCGTCGCCAATTGGGGCCAGAGCGCGCACCATTTCCACCAAGTCACCGGCTCGCCCATGGGATGGGAGTGGATAGGGCTGCTGCATTCCGGCGACTACCTGAACTTCATCGGCCTTGCGCTTCTGGCGCTGTTGACGATAGTTTGCTATCTGACATTGCTGCCTGGATACTTTCGCCGCAGAGACTGGACCTACTTCACGATTTGCATTCTTGAGGTGTTGGTTTTGGGCGTGGCCGCCTCCGGCGTCCTCGGATCCGGCGGACATTAACGGCCTCTGAGAGCATTTTACGCCTGAAATGCCTGCGCGACGGCGAGCGCAGCCCGCCTGCAGCATTTCGCGGCAAGGATTTGCGAGCAAATCCTTGCAGAGCGGCGCAACTTTTCAAAGCTGAACCGCTCGAACCAAACAAACGCAAGGAGCAACGAAATGACTCCCAAAAAGCCGACCGTTCTGCTCGTGGACGACGAGCCGGAATTTCTGAAGAGCATCCAGGAGCGATTCGAACTGCGGGGCTACGCCACGCTCACCGCCCAAAACGGCGGCGAAGCCATCGAGATCGCCAAGAAAGAGCGCATCGATCTGGCCGTTGTGGACCTCAAGATGCCGGACATGAGCGGACTGGTCTGCATCACCAAGATCAAAGAGATGCAGCCCAAAATCAAAAGCGTTCTGCTCACCGCCTACGGCGGGGACAAGGTCAAGGAAGCCACCGAGGCCTTGAATTCGGACTACTTCGAAAAGCAGAACATGGGCTCGTTCTGGGACTTCCTCAAACGCGCCACCCAACGCCTCGAAAACACCATGGCGGCGGCCGGCCTGGCCACCCATGGCGATATCGAGGACGCCGAAAAACTCAGCGAGGAAGACGACTGAGCATCCTACGCCGCGACGCCGACTTCGCCCGACCGCGACCGTCGGGCCGGGCCGCCGCAAATTCCGGCGGCCCGGCCCTGTTGGATGTTGCACGAAGAACGCCTCAGCCGCCGGTAACCATTGTATGACTCAAGAAGCGCCTTTTGTTCTGCTCGTGGACGACGAGCCCGAATTTCTCTCCACCCTGGCCGAACGCATCCGTCTCAAGGGCTTTGACCCCATCACCGCGGCCAGCGGGCGCGAAGCTCTGGTCCAGGCGCGCACGCACCGCGTGGAGCTGGCCATTGTCGACCAGAAGATGCCCGACATGGACGGATTGGTGACCATCACCAAACTCAAGGAACTGCGGCCGGGGATGCGCACCGTTCTGCTGACCGGACACGGCGGCGACAAAATCCACCAGGCGTCCGAAGCCCTGGACTCGGCCTATTTCGAAAAGCAGGACATGCGCTCCTTCTGGGACTTCCTGCGCCGGATCAAAAGCGAAAGCGGCGTCATCATCCTGTCGCCCCCCAGCGAAGCGGACGACAACGGCCGGCTCGACGAGTTGGAGGCCATGGCCGCCAGCCGCTCCTTCGAACGCAGCAGAATCCGCGAAGAGCGGTCGGTCCAGTCCGAATCGGGGCCGAAGCTCATCGGCGAGACCAACGTCATGCAGGAGCTCAAGGAGACCATCTCCAAAGTCGGCGCCTTGGACTGCACTGTCTTGCTGCGCGGCGAGACCGGCTCCGGCAAGGAGCTCGTGGCCAAGCTCATCCACCGCGCAAGCCCCCGGGCCAACAATCGTTTCTTCGCCGTCAACTGCGCCTCCCTCAGCCACGAACTGCTGAGCAACGAGCTGTTCGGACACGAAAAAGAGGCGTTCACCGGCGCCCAGCACACCAAAAAAGGTATTTTCGAGGCCACCCACGGCGGCACCATCCTCCTGGACGAAATCGGCGACACGCCCAAAGCCATGCAGGTGCAGCTCCTGCGCGTGCTTCAGGAAAAAACCATCATTCGCGTGGGCGGCTCCGAGGAGATCCCGGTGGATGTCCGCGTCATCGCCGCCACCAACCAGAGCCTCAAATCCAAGCTTGAAGACCTCTCCTTCCGCGAAGACCTCTACTACCGACTCAACGCCTTCACTCTGCGCATCCCTCCCCTGCGCGAGCGACGGGAGGATATCCCCGCCCTGTGCAGCTACTTCCTCCAAAAATACAACCGCGACTTCGATAAACGCGTGGAGCAGTTCGACGCCGAAGTCATGGACCTGCTCCAGAGATACCCCTTCCCCGGCAACGTCCGCGAACTGGAAAACGTCGTGGAGCGCGCCGTCATCCTCTGCGAGGGGAGAACCGTCCGGAAACGCCATCTGCCGGAGCGGTTCCGCACCGGCCGCATTCCGGCCAGACAGGAGCGAAACCGCACCGGATTCGTGACCCTGGCCGAGCTGGAAACCCAGTACATTCAAGAAGTGCTGGAGGCGACCCACGGCAACAAAAGCGAAGCCGCCAAGGTTCTGGGCATCAACAGGGCCTCTCTCTGGCGGAAGCTGAAGCGGCTGGAGGAAGACCAGGACTGACGAAAACTGCAATAGCGCATCTTTTTGCAACACATCCGCGGCGGCCCGCTTTTTTCATTCAAAATGAGCGTTTCCTCGCATTCAGTGTTGCATAATTCAGCACAACAACTTCTCAAGAAGAAAGTCTCATCCAGATATTTCCCCTTAAAATTAAGCATATTAAGAAAATGCTCATCGTTGGCGCGATATCTGCATACATAACGGCAAAACCGTTGTTTGTTACAACATGGCCTTACCGGCCGCATAATGTATGCCGATTGTCACCATTGCCAGAAATCCCTACTCGCGCGCTGGAGAAATCGCCCGGCGCGTAGCCCGTCAACTCGGGTACGAATGCGTCGGGCCCCAGATGGTGGCCCAGGCCTGCATGGAGCTTTCCCTGCAGAACAAAGCGGAGGCCGGGCGCGCGCCCAGGCTGCTGGAGTTGTTCTCGCAGGAGCGCGAACGCTCCGCCGCCTTGTACAGAGCCGCCTTCTATGAATGCATGAAGCTTGGCGACCTGGTGTATTACGGGTTGGCCGGGCACGTCTTTTTGGCGGGCGCCCCGAGCGTTCTCCACGTCCGCGTTTCGGCGCCGGCCGAGGACCGCATTTTCGAGGCCATGCGCAGGGAAGGCTGGAGCCGGAGGGAGGCCCAGAGCCGCATCCAGCAGGGAGACGAATGGCGCAGGGCCTGGACCGAGCAGTTGCGGGGCAAGGGCTTCAACGAGTCCGAGTCGTGCGACATCCACGTCAATCTGGCGCATTTGAGCGCGGAGGCCGCCGTGGAGGTCATCGTCAGTTCCGCGCGCATCTCCGGCAAGGACGACGGGGCAAGCTTGCAGCAGTACGTTCGCGACATGGCCCTGGAGGCCCAGGCCGAGGCCCGGCTCCTGTCCGTTTTTCCCAACGCCATGGCCACGGCCAGCAACGGCGAGTTGTGCGTCATGGTGGACGCATCCACCGTCCGGGATGAACTGGCGGCCCGGAGAGCCCGGCAGGAGCTGGAGGAATTGCCCGACATGAATCAGGCCAGCGTCGGCGTCACGGATCACTGGAGGACGCCTTTCGAAAACGCTTGACGATATTTCCCAACCCCGAGGACTGAGGGAACGCGCCGAGGACGACCCCCGAAAACTCGTCCACCGGCTTCGCCGAGCCGCGTGAACAGCGTCCAAAGCGCCTGCGCCCTGGTCCTTCCTCCAAAACCGTCCACTTGGTCCCGTTCTCCTTCGCCGAGGGGAGCGGGACCAGGGCGGCGGACTCTCCCCCGGATATCCCCGCAAGAAAACGCTCACATCCCATTTATCGCCCCTTTTCTCTACTTGCCTTTTTCTTCAATCCTTGATGGACTCCCTTTCCATGTTTTCACGGCCGGGCGGACTGCGGCGGGCAGCGCGCCAACCGATGCGACGGCCGCCAGCTCCGCTGGCTTTTCAATGCTGAGCCGAGAGTAGGACATGAGCAACGAAGACGAACGTTGGTACAAAGACGCCGTCATCTACGAAGTGCACATCAAGGCTTTCGCCGACGAAGACGGCAACGGCGTCGGCGATTTCCGCGGCCTGACCTCCAAGTTGGACTACCTGGCCGATCTGGGCGTCACCGCCTTGTGGCTGCTGCCGTTCTACCCCTCGCCGTTGCGCGACGACGGGTACGACATCGCGGACTACCTGGACATCCACCCCGACTACGGGACGTTGCGCCACTTCAAGGTCTTTCTGCGCGAAGCCCACCGGCGAGGGCTCAAGGTCATCACCGAACTGGTGGTCAACCACACCTCGGACGCGCACCCCTGGTTCCAAAGGGCCCGCAAAGCCAAGCCCGGTTCGGTCTACCGCGACTTCTACGTCTGGAGCGACAACCCGCGCCGCTACAAAGACGCCCGGATCATCTTCAAGGATTTCGAGACGTCCAACTGGACCTGGGACCCCGTGGCCCAGTCCTACTATTGGCACAGGTTCTACCATCACCAGCCAGACCTCAACTACGACAATCCCCGCGTGGTCAAGGAGATCATCAAGGTTCTGGACTACTGGCTGGACATGGGCGTGGACGGGCTCAGGCTCGACGCCGTGCCCTACCTCTTCGAACGCGAAGGCACCAACTGCGAAAACCTTTCCGAAACCCACGCCATGCTCCGAACGCTCCGGAAGCACATCGACAAAAAATATACGGGGCGCATGTTGCTGGCCGAGGCCAACCAGTGGCCCGAGGACGCAGCCCAATACTTCGGCGCCGGGGACTCCTGCCACATGTGCTTTCACTTTCCCCTCATGCCGCGCATGTTCATGGCCCTGAACCAGGAGGACCGCTACCCGATCATCGACATTCTGGAGCAGACCCCCGAGATTCCCGAAAATTGCCAATGGGCGGTGTTCCTGCGCAACCACGACGAGCTGACCCTGGAAATGGTCACGGACGAGGAGCGCGACTACATGTACCGCATGTACGCCCGGGACCCCAGGGCGCGCATCAACCTCGGCATCCGCCGCCGACTGGCCCCGCTTCTGGACAACGACCGCCGCAAGATCGAACTGATGAACGTACTGCTCATGTCCATGCCCGGCTCACCGGTCATCTATTATGGAGACGAACTGGGCATGGGCGACAACTACTATCTCGGCGACCGCGACGGCGTCCGCACGCCCATGCAGTGGTCCGCGGACCGCAACGCCGGATTTTCACGGGCCAATCCCCAGCGGCTCTACCTGCCGGTGATCATCGACCCGGAATACCATTATGAAGCGGTCAACGTGGAGAACCAGCAACGCAACGGCTCCTCGCTCTTGTGGTGGATGAAAAATTTCCTGGCCATGCGCCGGCGCTACAAGGCGTTCGGGCACGGAACGCTGGAGTTCCTCTACCCGGACAATCCCAAAATTCTGGCGTTTTTGCGTCGCCATGACCAGGAAACGCTGCTGATCGTCGTCAACCTGTCCAGATTCGCCCAGGCCGTCCAATTCGACGCCGCCCACTTGTCCGGCTCCGTGCCGGTGGACGTTTTCAGCAGCAATCCCTTTCCGACCATCCGCAAGGGAGCCTACGCCCTTTCCTTGGGCCCGCACGGCTACTACATCTTCGAGCTCGTTCCCGAGGAGGAGTCCGACGACGCCCACCCCCACGTTCCGGCGATCTGCTCCGATATCGGCGAAGGCCTGTTCCTGGATCAGACGGCCAAGGATGAGCTGACCTCCCGCCTGCTGCCGGCCTACCTCCGCAGGCGGGGCTGGCTGCCGGCCTCCGGCGGACCCGTCAAGTCTCTTTCGATCCTGGAGGCGCTGCCCGTGGGCGACACCGAGAGGCCGTCCTGGCTTCTTTTGCTCCAGGCGACCACCGTCGCGGGCTCCACCATGAGCATGAACCTGCTGCTGACCTTCGTCGCGGGCGGGCTGGGCATGAAAATCCAGGAGGAGCGTCCCCACAACATCCTGTGCGTGAACCCCGATCAGGACAAACCTCTGGCCCTGGTCGAGGGCGTACAGGACCGCAGCTTCTGTTCGGGGCTGCTTTCGCTGTGCTCCCGCCGCCAGTCCATACGGGGCAGATTCGGAGAGATCCGCGTCCTTCCGGGCCGCCTGGGCCGGGTGCTGCGGGAAACCGCCGTGCTCAGCGACGGGCCGTCGATGGTGACGCCCGAACCGCAGAACACCCTGGCCATCTACAACAAGCAAATCCTGCTCAAACTCTTCAGGTTCACCGACGAAGGCGTCAATCCCGACGTGGAGCTGCCGCGTTGGCTTACCGAAAAGTCGCACTTCGAGCACACCCCCCGCTACCTTGGAACCGTCGAATACGTTCCAAGGGGCGGATCGCCCGTTTCCGTGGCCGTTCTCAAGGAATACGTCCACGCCGAGTCCACGGGGTTCGAACTGGCCTTGAGCGCCAAAAGGCTCTACCTGGAGCGGCTGATGGCCGAGCCCATGGATTGGGCCTTGGCGCCTGGTCCGCCCTATTCCCTGACGCAGCTGATGCGGGAGGAGATTCCCGACAGGCTGCACGGCTACCTGAGCGAACACCACATCGCGCTGATGGAGCTTTTGGGCCGCCGGGCGGCCGAACTGCACATGGCCCTGTCCAAGGACTACGGCCACCCGGACTTCACGCCGGAGCCGTTCGACAAGCTCTACCGGCGAAGCGTCTACCAGGAGGCCCAGAGCCGCATCAAACGGACGCTGCAGCGGTTGGAGCGCGACCTGCCCGGCCTGCCCGAAGTCCTGGCCGCCGAGGCCGAGCCGGTCATCAAGGGAAGCAAGGCGCTGCTGGAAAAACTCAAGGCGTTCCGGGACACTTCCATCCGGAGCCTGAAAATCCGCGTCCACGGCGACCTGCAGCTTCACCACGTCTTGTTCACCGGCAAGGACTTCCTGCTGGTGGATTTCGAGGGCAAGGCGGACAAAAGCCTGTCCGCCCGTCGACTCAAACGCTCGCCCTTCCGGGACGTTGCGGACATGACCCGCTCCATTCATTACGCAGCCTATACGGCGCTGCTGGACACGGCGCAGCTTCGGCCCGAAGACAGGGACGCGCTCGCTCCGTTCAGTGAACTCTGGAACTTCCTGACCAGCGCCACGTTCCTGCGGGGCTATGTGAACGCCGCCGGAGACGCGCCGTTCATGCCCGAGTCGGACGAACATCTTGAAATCATACTCACCACGTTTCGCATGGAGAAGGCCTGCGCCGTCTTGGACCAGTGTCTGAGAACGTCCCGCGGGCAACCCATCATCCCTCTTCGCGCCCTCAAGGCCCTGCTGTAACGCGAATCCAGGACGCAGGGAGCTCCGAAGCTCCCTGCGTCTTGATTTGCCGGCCCGCAGCGGCTACGATCAAGGGTATCGAAAAAACATCAACGATCAGCATCAGAGCACTCCATGCGCATCATTTGCCCCCAATGCGGTTTCGAAAGCAACGTGGACCTGGACAAAATCCCGCCCCGAGCCAAGCTCGCCACTTGCCCGAAGTGCAAGTTCAAATTCCAATTCCGCGAGTTGGAGCCCGAGGAGCTTCCCCACGAGGAAACCGCTGCGCAATCGCCGCAACCTCCGGCGGCGCCGATGAAAACCCCGCAGGCTTACGGGCCTGAAGGGAAACCTGCGGCGTCGGCTCCCCTGAAACCGGATGAGCCGGCGCCGGACGAGAAGCCTGCGGCCGAAGAGCCGCGCCAGTCGAAATCCGAAGACGACGAAGACTTTTGGGACAAGCTGGAGGCCCTGGCTCCGGAGAATCCGGAAGCCCCACATGACGAGGAGCCCTTCGACCCGGCGCGGGAATTCAAGAAACAGTCGAGCGCCAACCGCGAAGGGTTTGAAGACTCCTTCTCGTCCCCTCCCCCCGACCTGGAGTCTTTGTCCATAGAAATTCCTTTCGAGGACGCGGACAACTTCTCCTTTTTCGCGGGCCTGATCGCCACCATACGCCGGGTGCTGCTGCATCCCAGGCTTTTCTTCTCGACCATGCCCTTGCCGAGAGGCATGATCCGGCCGCTGCTCTATTACGTCATCACGAGCGAATTGCTGGCCATCATCATGTTCGTCTGGATGGCCGTGGGGCTCGCCGTGGTGCGAGGCCTCGAAGGCGGCGAGACCTCCGGGATGCTGGCCCAGCTCTCTTCCATGAACAACGACCCGCTCTCTTTGGTGATCTACCCCCTGGTGGCGGTGGTGAGCCTCTACGTCCGCACCGCCGTGACGCATCTGACGCTCATGCTGCTCGGCAAATCCAAAGGCGGCTTCGAAGGAACCTTCCGGGCCTTCGCCTACGGGGCGACCCCCTATGTATTGGCCGTGTTTCCGGTGGCCGGTCTCATTGTCGGCGGACTCATGAGCGTCGTCTACACCATCATCGGGCTCATGCGGCTGCATCAAATCGGAGTCGGCAAGGCCCTCCTGGCTTACGTGCTGCCGATTGCGGCATGGTTCCTCTTCTTGTATTTCATGCTGCAGGCCCCGTTGGGCTCCGCCTGACCCGGCGCGGCCCAGCGCGAAGGAAAGCGGCCATGATCCGTTGGTTCAAAAGGAAATGGAAGGAGCTGAACAGCCGCCGGAGGCTGAATAAAGTCACCGGCCCCCGGGAGTTTCAGGCCATGGCCGCCGAACTGCGTGAACTGGCCCGCATCGCCGAGCAGGTCTGCTGCGAGCAGGAATTGCTCATGAACCGCGTCGAGCGCATCAAAGCCGAAATGGACGAGTTGGAGCGCATCACAGCAAACCCGGAGTTCCGCCGGCTGTCTTTGGAGCGCAAACTCGAACTGCGAAAAAGCCTGTCCGAATCCCTCGACCAGCTCCAAAAGTCTGTGCGCACCGCCCCCTCCCCCACGAAACTGCTCCAGTAAAAATCGGCACGCAATGTGCATAAGCACATCCAAAGACCGGATCGCCGTCAGGCAGCCGGCGGTCAAAACTTTGGGTGCAACACCATGAAGCACGTCATCTTCGCCGCGGCGGCCGTCCTGGGAGCCGCATTGTTCGTCGGTTGCGGAAACCTGCACTCGCGAGTCGTCAACCAGTCCACCTGGCATATGGACGCGCCGGTCCAGCGCTCCAACCTGATGATCTACGTCAAACCCCAGTCGCGCCACAACCGTCCGTTGAGCGCCCTGTTCTTCCCGTTGCGCGTGACCCAGGACACCCAGGACACGAATTTCTTAGGGCGGCAATGCGGCAAGCTGATGTGGCAGGTATGGACCTCCAAGGAAGTCTTCCGCACGCTGGCCTATGACGAAGACTTGTTCATGCGCAGCCCCCGCTACGCCGCGGCGGAGGCGCGGAGGCGCGGCGCCGACCTGGCGGTGATCGGCTCCGTGCCGTACCTCCTGGCGGGTGGAACGGCCGGAGACTCGGCCGTAAGCATCCAGCTCAAAATTCTTGACGCCCGCAGCGGCGAGACGCTCATCTCCCTGGATGAATCGGCCCGCCTGGAGAACGTTCTCCAGGACGACTATATCTTCTGGATCCGCAAGACCCGTCTGCCGGACTCCCCGATTTACGTCGCCGTGTCCACCATCGCGGAGGACATGGCGCTGCCGGTCAAAGCCTGGAGCGGCGGAGCCTATGCAAACCAGCAGCCTGGCCGGCAAGCCGCAGACGAGGACCGCCGGCAAGTCAGCGCTTTGACGCAACCCGTCGCGCCGAGCTCCTTTGAACCGGCGCCTTTGCAGGAAGGACTCTTCAGCTATGCGCCCCAGCAGCTGCAGCAAGCCCACGACGCGGCCTCCATGGAGCGCCAACTTGTCGGCAAGGAAGACGGACAACGGAACGTCCTCCGGCTCAAGGTTGAATTCGACTACGACAAGGCGTCCATCCGCCAATCCTCCTATCCGGATCTCGACAAGCTGGGCCATGCGCTGACCGGTCCCGAGCTGGCCGGCCGCGAAATCGTCATCACAGGACACACGGATTCGGACGGGGCCGCGGACTACAACAAGAAACTTTCCATGCAACGCGCCGAGGCCGTTCGAAAATACCTGGCAGACCATTTCTCCATCGCCCCGGACCTGATCCAGGTGGAGGCTTACGGGGAAAACAAGCCTCTCGCGCCGAACTCCACGGCGGAAAACAAGCAAACCAACCGCCGTGTGGAAATCCAACTCGCCGAACAGTAGGCGGAACCGAAGAAAGGGACGACGAACAAGAGAGGCCGGCGCTGCTCAAAGCAGGCCGGCCTCCCGTTTTTTCCTGAATCGGCGCAGGACCGAAGGTTACAAGACCAAGTCCCCGTCCTCCCCGGCGTCCCTGCTTAGCGCCTGTGGATCTCCCCCGGCCGCCTCGACCAGACTCCTGGCCGCGGCCAACTCTTCGGCCGAAAAAATCTTGGAGTTCTCCAGGATGATGATGAAATCGTCCTGTTGCCGCCCAATGCCTTTGATGTATTCGCTATCGATGTCCGTTCCCATTTTGGGGGCGGGCTCTATGTCCTCCGGAGCCATTTCGTAGACCTCGCGAACGGAGTCCACCAAGGCTCCTATGAGGGTCGTATCCCCCTCGAAGTCCGCTTCCACCATGATGATGCACGTCTCCACGCTCTCTTGGACCCGTCCCATGCCGAGCTTCATGCACAGATCCATCACCGGAGCGGCGTAGCCGCGCACGTTGACCACCCCGCGCATGTATTTCGGCGTCCGCGGGATCTTGGTGATGGGAGCCATCTCCAAAACTTCCCGAACGGAGCTGATCTCCAGGGCGTAGATGTCCTTGTGCAGCATGAAGGTCAAAAACTGGTTCGTGGCCGCATCACTCATGAGCCGCTCCCTTGCATCTCCATTTCACGGTTCGCATCAGAAGCGCTCGAATTCGGTGTCGGTTTCGTCGTCCATGTTCAGAGAGAACCCCGCCCCGGACTGGGCCGACGGGGTTCGCGCCGTTCCGTTGCCGCTCCGGCCGCCGTCGCGGCTGGGGCCGGGCAGCGCCTTGGCCGCCGGTCTCACCGACCTCCGGCTGCGGCCCTGGTTGAGCTGGAAGAAGGCCATGGTGGCCTGAAGCTGTTGGGCCTGGCTGGACAGCTCCTCGGAGGTGGAGGCCATCTCCTCGGCGGCCGAAGCGTTCTGCTGCACCACCTGATCCAGTTGCTGAATGGCCTTGTTGATCTGCTCGGCGCCGGAGTTCTGCTCATGGGTGGAGGCGGCGATCTCCTGCACCAGTTCGGCGGTTCTCTGAATGTCCGGCACGATCTTGCCCAGCATCTGGCCGGCCTCTTCGGCCACCGCTACGCTGGTGGACGAAAGCTCCGATATTTCCCCCGCCGCGGCGCCGCTGCGCTCGGCCAGCTTGCGCACCTCGGCCGCCACCACGGCGAACCCCTTGCCGTGCTCGCCGGCCCGAGCCGCCTCGATGGCCGCGTTCAAAGCCAGCAGGTTGGTCTGCCGAGCGATTTCTTCGATGATGGAAATCTTCTCGGCGATGTCCTTCATGGCCGAGACGGTGCGGGTCACCGCGGCGCCGCCCTTTTCCGTGTCCTTGGCGGCCTGGATGGCGATACGCTCCGTCTCCTCAGCGTTTTCCGCGTTCTGGCGAATGTTGGAGGCCATCTCCTCCATGGAGGACGAAACCTCCTCAAGGTTGGCGGCCTGCTCCGTGGCGCCCTGGGACAGGGACTCCGCCGAGGCCGACAACTCCTCGGAGCCGGAGGCCACGTTCTCCGAGGCGTTTTTCACGTCCGTGACCACGCGAACGAGCTGATCCGTCATGTTTTTCATGTCGGAGTAGACGCCCATGATGTTCTTCGTGTCGAATTCGACGCCGAGATCGCCTTCCGCGATGCGCTGGGTGACTTCCACGATGACGCCGGGGTCCTTGCCCAGCTGGCGCAGCACGGCGCGGATGATGAACCACGCGGCGAACACGCCCAGCACGATGGCTGCGCTCACGAGGATGATGATCAGCGTGATGGCCCTGGCGTTGTCGGCTTGCACCTGATTGCCGAGCGCCCGCTGCTCCTCCTCCAGGGAGTACACGATCTCCTGAACGTCCTTCGCGAATTGGGGACCGATGACATTCAGGCTCTCCGTGAACACCGTGTTCCGCTCCTGGATGGCCTGCGCAATGTCACCGACGCCTTGCGCGTAAGCGATCTGAAGGTCCGCGACTTCAACCAGCAGTCTGCGCCGCTCCGGGGAGTTCATGGCCCGGTCCACGGCGCCGAGATCTTTCTTCAACGTAGCCGCCTCTTTCGCCGCGCGCTCCAAGTTGGCCGGATTTTCGTCCTGCAAATATTTCATGAGATAGATGCGCACCAGCAACAAATCGCGTACGGCTTGGTTGGCCAGAGTCGACTCCTGCGAAGCATTGTCCCGATCTGCGGAAGCAATGATCTGCAACAATTTCTTTTCCATCTCCGGCCCGGCGACGTTCAACGTCTCGTTCAAAATCTTGGTCCTTTTCCGGTAGGCGTCGACAAGCGTTTGGACGCCTTCCTCATACTTCCTCAAATTGCCTTCGGACGCCTGGAGCAAGGCCACGCGTTGAGGGCTTTTGATTCGATCGAGAGCGTCGGCCAGATCCTTCCCCATGTCGGTCAAGTATTCCTGAAAAGACGAGACGTATTTTTCTTCGCCATGACGCATGAAACCAAGCACGCTGATGCGCATCATGAGCATGTTCGACTGGAGTTTGCTGGCGGCCACCGAGTCGGCCGCCAACTTCCGATAGCGGTCAAAGCTGTTGGACGCCGACCCCAACGAATAGAAGCCTATTCCCCCGACCACCAGCAGCAATACGAGAACGAGTCCGAAACCGAGTGTCAGTTTCTTGGCCATGGTCATATTCTTCATGAACGCTTCTCCTTAACAGTGAATATCAAAACGCGTGAACGCCGCCTGGAAGCTCGTCAAAAATCATTTCGCGGAACCGGGCATAATTCCCCTTGTTGCGCCAATTCCGCCATTGTCAACGAATCCAGCTTGTCGAAAAGAGCTTTTCCGGCGTCCAGCCACGCCTGCCTGGTCAAGCAGGAATTCGCCCGTGGACAAACGCCGTCTCCTTTGCCACACTCGGTCAAGTGTAGATCGCCTTCAAGAACCCGAACGATTTCCCCGAGGGTAATTTCTTCGGCCGGCTTCGCCAGCATGTGCCCGCCCTTGGGGCCGCGGCGGCTTTTAATGCATCCGGCGGCTTTCAACTCGCGGACAAGCTTTTCCAAATATTTTACGGACAACCCTTGCCTCGCTGCAATATCTGGAATCCGCACCGGCCCATTGACTCCGTGCATGGCGATATCCAACACCATTCTGGCGCCGTATCGGCTCCTTGTAGTCAACTTCATGGCATACTCCAATTGAAATTCAAAGCTAAAATTGCGTTACTAAAGTTTTATCCTGTTTTAGGCGGAAAATGTATGAAAATAGAACCCCCAGGTCAAGGGCGCCAAGATAATCGGACGCCCATCGTTCACCTCTCGCACCGCAGTCGGCCGACGAATTTTTCAACGCACAAAACGTCCTAGCGCGTAAAAATCCGCACCGAAACACAAGGACTGCCGGGGCAACGCCATGACGAACAAAAGCCTCATCGGATGGAAGCTCTACGATTTCGCCAACTCCGCCTACATATTGACAATAGCGACGGCGCTACTGCCGGCCTGGTTCGCCTCCGTCGTGGCGGGCCCCTTGGGTGTCGAGGCCTTCGGCGTCCGCTTTTCGGCCTCGACCCTCTGGGGCCTGGCCGTGAGCGCAGCGGCGGCTGTCGTTTTTGCGTTGGCGCCGGTTCTCGGAGCCGTGGCGGACATGCAGCGGAGCAAAAAAAAATTCTGGGCGGCTCTTTGCGCCGGGGGATGTCTGTTCGCAGCGCTGCTGGGCCTGCCCGGCCGCGGAGACGTCTGGCAATGCCTGGGGTTGTTCGTCGCGGCCCAGGTCTGCTTCGCCGGCGCCAATGTCTTTTACGACGCCTTTCTCCCGGAGCTCGCCCCCGCCGACCGATGGGACGCGCTTTCCGGCCAGGGCTTCGCCTGGGGCTACGTGGGCGGGGGGCTGCACTTCGCCTTGTGCCTCGTCCTGGTGGCGTTTCACCAGGCAGTGGGCCTGGACAAGGCGCAGGCGGTGCGCTTGTCCATGGTCTCGGCCGCGGCGTGGTGGATCGTCTTTTCCATTCCCGCCTTCCTGTGGATCGACGAAAGCAAAGCCCCGACGCCGGGTCCCGGCGGGGCGGTCTCGGCCCGGCGCGCCCTGCGGCTCGGCCTGCTCCAGGCCGTGCGAACCTTGAAAGCGCTGCTCCAAGGGACGCCGGCCTCCCGTTTTCTGTTGGCCTATCTGCTCTTCAACGACGGCGTGCAAACCGTCATCGCCATGGCCGCCATTTACGGCAAGGAAGAACTGGCGCTGCCGGAGACGGCCCTCATGACCACGCTGCTTCTGGTGCAGGCCGTGGCCATGGCCGGAGCGCTGATCTTCGGCCGTGTGGCCGGCAGGACGGGCGCCAAGCGCGCCCTTTCGCTCTCACTGGTTTTGTGGTGCGCCATAGCGGCCTGGGCCGCTTTCATCCATACCGCCGGACAATACATGGCGCTGGGCTGCGGCGTGGGACTTGTGCTGGGCGCCACGCAAGCGCTGAGCCGCTCTTTCTTCGCCTCCCTCGTTCCTGCGAACGAAACGGCCCAGTACTTCGGATAC
Organism: Desulfovibrionales bacterium; assembly: GCA_030156255.1. GTDB lineage: Bacteria > Desulfobacterota > Desulfovibrionia > Desulfovibrionales > Desulfovibrionaceae > JASGMV01. The sequence goes on along the minus strand of JASGMV010000020.1, from coordinate 3,423 downwards.
TTTTCCGTGGTCTCCAAGCTTTCCGCGATACTCGGCCCCCTCGTCTTCGCCGGAGCCGCTTTTGTTTTCGGCAGCGCCCGCCCGGCGGCGCCGGTCATGGCCGTTTTCTTTTTAACGGGCCTGTGGCTGCTCAACAAAGTGCGCCCCGAAACGGACAACCCAACAACCGACAGCGTTCTGTAACACGAGAAATGCGCACTGAAGTCTTGTTTTCCATGTCTGAAACAGCTATGTAACCAAACGGGCAAGGAGGTCGTCTATGGGGCGAGAGAAAGGTTCGGAGCCTGTGGAGGCCATTGAAGTAATATGTCCCCGTTGCCGCCGTACGGAAATTGTGTATCGGCCCAAGGAGGACATCCCCAAATGCCCTATATGTAAAGTACAGATGTTGGTCAAAGAGGTTTTGACTGAAGGCAAGTCATACTGACGCTTCAGGCATTGGCCTGCAGCGCGCACACAAGCCAGGAGGAAGGATTATGCGGCGGATGCGAAATATTTTTGCTCTGGTGCTGGGACTTGGTTTGTTGTTGGCCGTGGCCGGCTGCAAACAGGAAGCCGGTGGAGGCGGAGGCGATGTTTCCGCGCTGAAGAACAGGGTCGACCAGCTGGAGCAGAGATTGTCCGGCGGAGGGGAAGGCGTCCGCATGGACTTCGTCCGGGAATCCACCCTCGAACAGATTCTCCGCTCCGGCGAACTGCGCGTGGGCTTCGAGGCCGGCTACATTCCTTTTGAAATGACCGACAAGAACGGTAATTTCGTGGGCTTCGACATCGACGTGGCCAAAGAAATGGCCAAAGCGATGGGCGTGAAATTCGTCCCGGTGAACACGCAATGGGACGGCATCATCCCCGCATTGATGTCCAAAAAGTTCGACGTATTGATCTCCGGCATGACCGTGACCCAGGAGCGCAACCTCAAAATCAACTTCGCCGCTCCGTACATCATTGTGGGCCAGACCATTTTGCTGAACAAGAAGCTTGAGAAGACGGTCAAGTCCTACAAAGATTTGAACGACCCCAAATACGTCGTCACCTCCAAGCTCGGCACCACCGGCGAGCAGGCCGTCAAGCGCATGATTCCCAAAGCCACGTACAAATCCTTCGAGACCGAGACCGAAGCCTTCCTCGAAGTGCTGAACGGCAAAGCCGACGCCTATGTCTACGACCTGCCGAACTGCGTGTACCAGTACGCCCAGCAGGGCGAGGGCAAAGTTGTGTTCCTGGACAAGCCCTTCACCTACGAGCCCCTGGCCTGGGCCATCAACAAGGGTGATCCGGACTTCATGAACTGGCTCAACAACTTCCTGAGCCAGCTTAAGAACGACGGTCGCTACGACGCCATTTACAACAAGTGGATCAAAGGGACCGCCTGGATGAAGGACATTCAGGAGTAGCTTTCTCCAAAAATCTCAGGGCGGGGTCGAAAGACCCCGCCCTTCTTGCGACATGAGCCGATTACAACATAGCCCCAACTACTATCGGATATGGAAGGCCGTTTATTTCATCATTATCATCGCCAGCATGCTCGGCATTTATCACGCTGCGCAAAAGGCCGACTATATCTGGCGCTGGTATCGCGTCCCGCAATATTTCTGGACCAAGGAAAAAATTGATATCCGGGCCGAAATCTCGGGAACGGTGGCGAGCATCGAATCGTCCGGAGATAAAACGCGAATCGTCACCGTCACCGGAGACGACGGTTCGGAAACCTACACCGTCCCGACCGCCGGGCTCAAGGTCGCCAAAGGCGACTTCATCTTTTCCGGGGACGTCCTCGGAGACTATCGGGTCTCCCGCCCCGGCATCCTGCTCCAGGGCCTCTGGATGACCATCAAGGTCAGCATCATCGGCATTATTTTCGGCATCCTCATCGGCTTGGTCTCCGGTCTGGCCCGAATATCCGACAACCCGTGCTTCAAGTGGCTCGCCATCACCTACATCGAACTGATCCGCGGTTCGCCGCTGCTGGTCCAGATTTTTCTCTGGTACTTCGTGTTCGGCACCCTGATCAACAAGATGCTCACCTTGCGCGGACTCCCGGAGATACCGGGCCTGTGGTTCGGCGTGGCCTCCCTGGCCATTTTCGCCGGCGCCTACGTGGCCGAGATCGTACGGGCGGGCATCCAGTCCATTCACCGGGGACAAATGGAGGCGGCCAAATCCCTGGGCATGACGCCCTTCCAGTCCATGCGGCACATCGTGTTGCCCCAGGCGTTCCGGCGCATTCTCCCGCCCCTGGCCGGACAATTCATCAGCCTCATCAAGGACTCGTCGCTGCTTGGGATCATCGCCATCCGCGAACTCACCAAGGCCACCCGGGAGGTCGTCACCACAAGCCTGCAGCCCTACGAGCTGTGGTTCGTCTGCGCCCTGCTCTACCTGGCGATCACCTTCAGCCTTTCCGCCCTGACCCAATACATGGAACGTAAGTTGGTGCAATAATGATCAACGCGCGCAACGTCAGCAAAATCTTCTACGTCCCGGAAAAGCTGGAGGCGCTCAAAAGCGTCTCCGTGGACATCGAACGCGGAGAAGTGGTGGTGATCATCGGGCCGTCGGGCTCGGGCAAATCCACCTTCCTGCGCTGCCTCAACCGCCTGGAGCACGCCGACGCAGGAGAAATCCTCGTGGAGGGCGTGGACATCCTGAGCCGCAAGACCAACATCCACAAGGCCCGCGCCGAGATGGGGATGGTCTTCCAGAACTTCAATCTTTTTCCGCACAAGACCGTGCTGGAAAACATCACCATCGGCCAGACGGTGGTGCGCAAGCGGAGCTTCAAGACCGCGCGGGAGAAAGCCGAAACGCTGTTGGCCCGCGTGGGCCTTGCGGACAAGGCCAGCGCCTATCCGGATAATCTTTCCGGCGGCCAAATGCAGCGCGTGGCCATTGCGCGAGCGCTGGCCATGGAGCCCAAGGTCATGCTTTTCGACGAACCCACCAGCGCCCTGGACCCCGAGATGGTCGGAGAGGTGCTGGAGGTCATGAAGTCTTTGGCCAGAGAAGGCATGACCATGGTCGTGGTGACGCACGAAATGGGGTTCGCCCGCGAAGTGGCCGACCGCGTTTTGTTCATGGACTCCGGCCGCATCATCGAAACCGGCACGCCGGAGCACTTTTTCAAGAACCCGGAGCACAAACGCACCAAGCTTTTCCTAAGCCAGATTCTCTAGAGGGCGCTTCCCAAAAGAGCGTAGGATTCGCCTGAAGCTGTTTTTTCTATTTACACTTGCATCCAATAGGTATATCCTAACTGTAACATAATACTAGAGAGGGGAGTGCGGGACGGAAATTCGCAAGAGCTTCCGCCCCGTGCATCTCCTGTGTGTGACCGGGGACATGGGTAACAGTTTAGACCGGGGACATAGGTAACACATTCACACGATCCTCACCAGGTTCAGGGAGGGGGACGTCCCCCTCCCT